>NZ_JALNTP010000005.1:0-292021 GCF_023161805.1 Pseudoalteromonas sp. 1CM17D
GGTAGAGGTTAGCTCCGGCGTTAGTTTGACTTGTAGACGTTGAGCTTGCTCACGTTAGAAACGTAGCTTCTCATGGCTTTGGAAAAGGTGGTTACACTTAGGTAAAAGCGTTGCTTTTAAAACGCCAGCAAGCTGTGCGTCTACAGAGCAGGGTTTAGCTTATTATGGCTAAAACAATGCGCACCCACCTATTCATACACCCACAAAAAAAGGCGCTAAACAGCACCTTTTTAAAATGATTTAGGCTTTATTTTTAGTTTTTGAAACCTAAAAGCTTAAGCCTAAAAACTTAAACCTAATAACTTAAACCTAAAACAAACGCGATATAAAATCGCTGCTACAACTTAAGCGATCTTTTTCTCTTCTATGCTTGCTAGGTATTCGTCAAACGTACCCTGAAAATCAATGACCTGCTTGTCTTTAATATCAATAATACGTGTTGCTAAAGACGATACAAACTCGCGGTCGTGGCTTACAAAAATAAGCGTGCCCGCAAAGTCTTTAAGCGCATTGTTTAGCGCTTCAATGGCTTCCATATCCATGTGGTTGGTTGGCTCGTCCATTACAAGTACGTTTACGTCTTGCATCATTAGCTTACCAAACAACAAACGGTTTTTTTCACCACCAGAACAGTTACGCGCTTTTTTGTTTGAATCGTCGGCGGTAAACAACAAACGCCCTAACATGCCGCGAACCATTAAATCGTTATGCTTGGCTGTACGCCATTGCGACATCCAATCAAATAACGTTAAATCGTTATCAAAATCTTTTGTGCTGTCTTGCGGGCAGTAGCCAAAGGTCGCATTTTCAGACCATTTAATTTCGCCTTCATTACTTTTAAGCTCGTTTACTAAACAGCGTAAAAAGGTGGTTTTACCCACACCGTTTTCGCCAATAACCGCAAGCTTCGCGCCAGCTTCTAGTAAAAAGTCGCCGCCGCTAAATAATGTTTCGCCATCAAAACCGTGGCCAAGTTTATTAACTTCAAGCGCTTGGCGGTACATTTTTTTGCCTTCGTCAAAACTTAACGATGGGCTCATACGGCTTGACGCTTTTACTTCATCAAGCTTAATTTTATCCATTTTTTTAGCACGCGAACTGGCTTGTTTAGCTTTAGACGCGTTAGCACCAAAACGGTTAACAAAGTCTTGAAGCTCGTCTATCTCAGCGCTTTTTTTAGCGTTTTCGGCTAATAATTGCTCTCGCTGTAAGCCTGCCGCTTCTAAAAACTTCTCGTAGTTACCTGGGTAAATACGCAGCTCACCGTAATCAATGTCGGCCATGTGAGTACATACCGAGTTTAAAAAGTGGCGGTCATGCGAAATAATAATCATGGTGCATTTACGTTTATTAAGCTCATTAGCTAGCCACGTAATGGTATGAATATCCAAGTTATTGGTTGGCTCATCAAGTAGCAGTATGTCTGGGTTTGCAAACAGCGCCTGCGCTAAAAGCACACGTAATTTCCAACCTGGGGCAACGTTTGCCATTAACCCATAATGAAACTCTTTATCTATACCCGCTTCTAATAGTATTTCTTCAGCGCGGCTTTCGGCTGTGTAACCGTCCATTTCGGCAAAAACGCTTTCAAGGTCGGCCACTTTCATGCCGTCTTCTTCGCTCATTTCGGGTAATGAGTAAATACGGTCGCGCTCTTGCTTTACTTTCCAAAGCTCTACGTCGCCCATAATTACGGCATCTACAACACTGTATTGTTCAAACGCAAACTGGTCTTGGCTTAGGTTACCTACTTTTAGCCCTGGCGTAATCGACACATTACCCGCACTTGGCACAAGCGCACCGCTTAAAATTTTCATGAAGGTCGACTTACCACAGCCGTTAGCGCCAATTAAACCGTAACGGTTACCGTTACCAAATTTGGCTGAAATGTTTTCAAACAACGGCTCTGCGCCAAACTGCATCGTAATATTTGCGGTGGAGATCAAAAAGTTAGTCCTAGAATGAGTACTGACAGGGGCCAACTGCAGCAAAACGCCACAAACAAGACCAAGCAATAGGGTAAATTAGCTGGCGAATTATACAGATCCCCCCATGGTAATGAAAGGTAAAAGATACATACCTAAACTGGCAGCACGTTAGGCTATGAATCTATATAAGTGTAAAGCCGCGGGTTAATAGGGTTTGTAAATACGCTCTATGGCCGCTTTATTATTTTTAATAAGACCATTAATTACAGCGACTTCCTCAAGCGTGACCGATTGTTTACTCATCATAAAATGCACGCCATTAACATTAATAGCTGGCGCCGTTTTTACCGGCAAAATGGTGCTGTAGCGCTTAGCAAAATATTTTGCGACAACAGAGTCGTCAATCACGTAGTCAACTCGCTTTTTGTTAAGCATACCAAAGCGCGTATTTGCATCTGCGGTAAGTACTATTTGGTTGGGGTAGTGTTTTCTTATTTTTTCAAACTCAGCGCCAAAAAAGCTGCCTCTGTTAACGCCAACAATAAAGCCACGTTCAAAAAGCGCCGTCAAATTAATTACATCTTTGGCGTTTTTATGCTTATAAAGCAGCATAACTTCATCGCGATAAACATCAGTAAAATAAGAGTACTCGGCGCGCTCTTTTGTATAACTTGCCGCAAAGGTAATATCAATATGGCCTGTTTTTAGCTCTTGCTGAACCCGCGATAAGCTCGGAAAATAAACCCACTCAATACAAAAAGGCGAATCGTTAAAAACAGCGTTAACCGTATCTACCTCTGCGCCTACAAAGGTATTGCCTTGTTTAATTAAATAGGGCACCCAGTTGGTTTCGTTGGTGCCCATTTTTAACGTTTTAGTGCATGCCAGCACATTAAATTGCGCAACCAAAAATATAAGCGCTAACAGAAACATTTTCATAAAACGTCCTTTTATACCAATCCGCATAATTAAGTGATCTATTTTGAGGATGGATAAACGTGTTGATAGCAAGGCAAAAAATTCGCTATTTAGTTGTTCTAAATGAGAATTTTTTAACGCAGATAGCGACACATTTAGCCCCTGAAAATGATTAAGTATTAATGTGGGTTGGTATTATTACTTAAATAACGCCTTAAGCGCCGCTTTATTTTTTACAATATGCGCATTAATAGTGTTAACTTCTTCTAAAGTAATCGTTTTTTTGCTCATCATAAAATGCACATTATTTACGTTAATAGGCGGTACTTGCTCAACGGGTAAAATAGCCGTGTATTTTTTAGCAAAATGGTGCGCCACTAACGAATCGTCTACTACAAAATCTACCCGCTTTTTATTTAATAAAGCAAAGCGTTTATCGGCATCGCTGGTAAGTACTATTTGCTTGCTATATTTATCGCTTAACGCTTTAAAAGTGTGCCCTAAAAAGCTGCCGCGATTAACGCCGGCTGTTAAGCCCTTTTTAAATAACTGCTCTAACGAACTAATATTTGCCGAGCCTGCATGTTTATACAACAACATTACTTCTTCGCGATAAGGCAAACTAAAGTGGGCGTAAGCTTGGCGCTCACGGGTTTTGCTTGCTGCAAACATTAAATCTACACGGCCGTGTTTTAGCTCTTCTAAGGCGCGTAAGGAGTTAGGTAATAACGTAAAATTTATACAAAAAGGGGAGTCTTTAAAAATGGTTTTAATTATATCTATTTCAACACCCGTTAACGTATTGTTTTTTAGCACCACATATGGCGGCCAGTAGCGCTCGTTGGTGCTTACATTAATTGTTTTATCGCATGCTTGGGCTTTAACGCTAAATAACCCCAAACACGTTACCCACACCAATAAAAATACACGTGTACAGCTCAAAACATTCATTCAAACAGCGCCTTAAGGGCCGCTTTATTTTTAGTTATATGCGCGTTAATAATTTTAACCTCATCAGGCGTAACTGTTCTTTTGCTTAGCATTAGGTGTATTTGGTCTTTATTAATAGCGGGTATGGTAGGCGCCTCCATTAAATTTTTACCACGCTTACTAAAGTAATTGCCTACTAGCTCGTCTTCTATTGCGTAATCTATACGCTGCTTATTAAGTAATTCAAAGCGCTTACTAGTTGCGCTGGTGTATTCTATTTGTTTTTTATGGCTTTTTTTATACTGCTCAAACTCTTCGCCATAATAACTACCAAAGTTAGCGCCTATGGTTAAACCTTGGTTAAAAATATCAGCTAAGTCTTTAACCTTGTGTTGATTGTTTTTGTTTTCGTATAAACGCATTACCTCAGTGCGGTAGGCCTTTGTATAGTGAACGTATTTAGCCCGCTCATTGGTGTAACTTGCCGCCCAGCCTATATCTATTCGGCCATGGCGCAGCTCGGTAAAAGCCCGTTTAGAATTAGGCAGCATTTTTATTTCAAAACAAAAAGGCGAGTCTTTAAAAATTATATTTAATGCATCTACCTCTTTACCCTGTAACTGGCCGCTAATGCCCATTACATACGGCGGCCAAAAAGCATCATGCGAGGCAACGCTAAGCGTTCTATCGCAGGCAAACACACCCCAAGAGGTACTAAACAACACACACAATAATAAGGTTATTAATTTATTCATTAAGACTCTGAGGTAAGCTTTTTTTGTACGTTATTAAAACAGTATAACCTAGCAAAATAATATAATGGTGAAGGAATCATTAAAGTTGTAAAAAAATGTATCTAAAAAGGAGAGGGTTAAGGTTTTAAGGAGATAATTATTGCTAAATTCAATACAAACAGCGTATTAAGCTAAAAAACCTACTTATAAGTTCTTTAATTTATCGGCTTGTTCCTGTAGATTAAACAAACATGAATGCAGTATTAACGTTGCGAACTCGCAAAAGCCAAGGAGCGGTATAAGCAGTGCCCAATACCACACTAAATTATTATAACCAAAATGCACAAACCTTTAGCGACTCAACACTTAATGTTGATATGTCGGCGCTTTACCGTGAGTTTTTACCTTATGTTGTCCAAAATGGCCATGTGCTAGATGCAGGTTGTGGCTCAGCTCGCGATGCTGCCTATTTTAAAAGCCAAGGCTTTAGTGTGTCGGCTTTTGATGCGAGCCCTGCACTTGCAGAGCTTGCAAGCAGTTACTTACAGCAACCAGTAGAGGTTAAAACCTTTCAAGAGCTTGAGTGTGTTAATAAATACGACGGTATTTGGTGCTGCGCCAGTTTGTTACATGTGCCAAAGGCCGAGCTTCCTCAAGTATTTTTAAACCTACAAAATGCGCTTAAACCCAATGGCGTTTTATATGTATCGTTTAAATATGGCACGCAAGAGCGTGTACATAATGGCCGTGAGTTCACCGATTTAACCGAGCAGTTATTAAGTAATTTATTAAATCAACACACGCAATTAAGCATAATTAAGCACTGGCAAAGTGTTGATCAGCGCCCAGGGCGCGAAAGCGAAGTATGGCTAAATGCCATAATAAAGGCTGCTCCCATTTTATGATTAGCGCAATGCAGCAACAGCTCGACTTTATAGCATACATACAACGCATGCTGGTTGAGGGCGATTTTAGCGCTACCTACAAGTTTGCACTTTTACACGCTATTGCCGATGTATGCGTAGAGCAACCGCTGTTATCTGAGCAAAGTGAATTAGTAATAGAGCTACCAACCCTTGCCGATAAACTCATTACCTTATACTGGCATCATGCAATGCCGTTTTCGTCAGAGCACACCGGCGAAAGCGCCTTACTTAAGCAAAATACAGGCGCGCAATCAAAAGTAATTAGCGTATTGTTTGAATGCCAGCAAAACAATATACGTAACTTTCGCCAGCTTAAGCAAAGCCCGTTTTATAAGCCCACGTTTAATGCTGCTATGGCAACACTAAAATCAGGGCCGCTTTGGCGCTTACAAATTCTCGCCAAACAAGAAGAATGCTTTTTATACCCACATACAAACAGCACTCAATTTATTACGTTAAATGCAGGTATAGCTAGCTGCTTTAGGCGCTTTTATGACCTAGTTGTATACTTGGCTAAAAATGCATGGCTTCAGAAAATTCAAAGTATAAAGCACAACCAAGCCCTTATTGGCCCGCAAAGTCAGCTGCAAGAGTTTTTATTTGGGGTAGACCGTAATGCACTTACCAAGGCAAAGCCTGTTTTAGTAGAGCTGCAATCAAACACCTGTTTTTATTGCCAAAAGCCAATGAAAAACGATGTTGAGGTTGATCACTTTATACCGTTTGCCCGCTATGCAAACGATCTTGGCCATAATTTTGTGGCCGCGCACCGCACATGTAATAACAACAAACGCGACTTTTTAGCCGCACAGCAGCACCGTGAACGCTGGCAAAACCAAAATTTGGTCGTTAATAGCCAAACTATTAGTAATGAGCTAAGTGCGTATTTTCATTGCGATGCCGATAAATCTCTCGCTGTAAGTAATTGGGCTTACCAAGTAGCGCAAGCTAACAGCGCTAAATTATGGATTGCCAATAAAGACCATTTCGAACAAGCAAAACCAACCGCAGAATTGTTTACGTTTCCAAATGCACCACAGCCTGAGCTAAATCAAGTTGCTGAACCTGCCGTTAGTTTAAAATCAGTTGATGAAGCATTAAAGCTACCGTACTTCCCTAATATTAAAATAGCCTGTGGGCATTTTAAAACTGGCGATAGCAGCGATGTTGAATATTTAGACACGCCACTTGGCGCGGGCAAGCTTGATCCAAACGTGCATTTTTTAGCACGTGCATCGGGCAACTCTATGAATGGCGGTAAACACCCAATACTTGATGGCGACTTATTGTTACTTGAGCTTATAACTTCCGATAGAGCTGGATCACTTCGCGGCCAAATAGTCGCGATAGAGCGAGACGATATAAGCGGAGATGGCCAGTATTTATTGCGCAAAGTTAATAAATTACCAAACGGGCAATATGAGCTAATCGCTCAAAACCCTGATTACGAGGTAATAATTGCAGATGAAAGCATGCGAACATTCGCACGCTTTAAACAAGTGGTTGTGTAGTCGCGATTTTATATCGCGTTTTAACGTGTAGATACAAGACGCGCAGCTTGCTGGCGTTAAAAGCGAAGCTTTCAAAATAGGTTTTTTACGTGAGAGCTTTAGGGATTTAATAACCTCTATTCGAGGTTTATGCCAGATTGCTGGCGACAACCAAAGGGTGCATACCGCCGTCCACCCTTTGGAATCCCAAGGCGCACCCGAGGATCACACTGGGTCCTCAAGTTAAAAATTGATGTGAACGTAAAGCTATATGTAGTTACTAATAATTAAATTATTAAAATCGTATTTTGATAATTGTAACATTAAGTGCTAAAGGGGGATTCTCGGTAATGCGCTGTTAAATGCTCAGTAAGAGTCCAAGTTTATCGGCGGTAATTATAAGGATTATTATTAAGAATGAATCAAAAAATGTATCTGTTTTCACTGGACTACGGTAATAGGCAAGACGAAAAGATTTTTGTTAAAGAAGTACTTGATAGGTTTGATAGTCAAACTCTTGTAGGTTGCGGTGCTTTAATTAATAACAATCCTTACAATTTAGAGTTATTTCTTTTTTTGAATTTTGAAAAAGATGATTCTGACTTTGATCATTGGCTGTCTATTCATCATCCTAATAAAAGCCGCACTTTTAATGTTTTGATGGATGAACTCACAGAAGCGGCGTTTTCTAGGAGAGGTTACTCTATCACTACTTTTTGTGACTCTGAAATGGTTGATATCGTCTTTTCCAGTGAAGCTAATGAATTATTCTTGTTTCCTGATAGGAAACAAATGTATGAGGTTTGGGGAGCTCCCATAATGCAAAAACAAAAAATTTTCTTGTCGCATTCATCTAGCGATAAAGGCATTGTCGATAAATACTTTAGTGAACTACAAAAATCACAGCTTAAAGCATGGTACGACAAGGAAGAGATTGTTCCAGGAGATAGTATTACTTCTAGAATAAACGAAGGTTTAAATGAATGCGATTTAGGTGTACTTTTTATGTCTAACAGCTTTCTATCTAAGTCTTCAGGGTGGACGGAAGCAGAATCAAATTTTTTTATAAGTAATCGTATGAAGAAAAATAAGTCTCTTATTGTTGTTAATTTAGGTGTTAAACATGAGGATATCCCTCCGCTATTACAAGATTATCTTTACATTGATGGAAATAAAGGTTCAGCAATAAACGAACTTATTGTTGCCACTAAGAAGCAATTAGATCGCATTTAACACATATGGGCCTTAAATCTGCCAATAGGGGATAGTCTTCTTATCTTAATTTGGGTGTATTTCACTAACGCTAGAACAACCAGACTTGAAATTCATTCAATTCTTTATTTGGGATTATTATTGGTTTTTATACCTAGAATTTGATCTGGCTGTAATTAGAACCAAATGATCATTTTTAATACAAAGTAGCAAAAAATAATAACTAGGATGTTTAGCTAATCTCATGGAATCGAACCACCTATTTAATCCACTATAAATATTGCAGTTTTAAGCTAATGCTCCTTTTTTAATAAGCAACTTGCATTAGTCGTTACTTTTGAATGTTCTTATTCGGGACTATATGAAAGTTTAGGCATTAAAAGTTTTAATTCGAATTTTTATCACGTTATCAAAGAAATAGAGTTAAAAATATTATTAACTAAAGGTTAGATTTTATAGGAATAAAAATGGCTACCTTAAGAAATGTTTTTATTAGTCATCATCATAAAGATGACTCAAGCGTAGACAGCGTTACTAGGATTCTTTCTGGAAAAGAATATAACATTAGAAATAGCTCAATAAGGGCAAAGCCAGAGAATCAAAGGCGTTTGAACGAAAAGAAAGTGAGTGACTTGACGATAAAAAGATTACTACGAATGAAAATGCGTTGGGCAAGTAAAGTAATTGTTGTAATAGGTAAAGAGACTCATTCAAGGCCATGGGTCAACTGGGAGATTGAACTGGCCCATAAATTAGGAAAACCTATTGTAGGTGTTTATGAAAATGGTTTAAAAGATCAAGTGGAAGTTCCAATAAACTTAGAAAAATATGAGTCTTCAAGAGTGGCTTGGCGTTCTGATGCAATTATAGGAGCTTTAGAAGGTGAAAGTCGGTTTGAAAATATCGATGGTAGCCTCGCGGATGATAAGAAAGGGAGTCACTCAGTTTGTTAATATCTAAAAATTCAAATTTATACGTATATGTCATAGCAAGAGACTTCGGTTTCGCTCCGAACCCTTTCTTTGGTTATTGCTCTTTGGCAACATGTAAACCCGACATTCGAAAAAGTGCGCAGCCTAATGATTGGATTTTGGGTGTGGGAGGTCGCAATTTAGGAGCAGGAGTGTATCGTAAATGTATACTGCTAATGAAAGTTACAGAAAAAATGACTTTCGAAGAGTATTGGGAAGATCCACGTTATATTCTTAAACGGCCATGCAGAAATGGGAGTCAGTTAAAAATGGTTGGTGATAATATTTATCATAAAGACTCCAAAAAAAACTGGATACAAGAAAATTCACATCACAGTAATCCTGACGGCTCAATAAATACCGTTAATCTACAGCGAGATACTGGGCGTTGTGAGAAAGTGTTATTGTCTGATTTCTTCTTTTATTTTGGCTCTAAAGCCAAAGAGGTTGACTTAGATTCATTGAATTATATTTCTAAGCCAGGTTTTAAAAAGATTTCTTTAGACAGTTCGCACGAAGCTAAAGAAATAATAAATAATATATATACCAATAATAGATCATCTTTAAATGTTGTAGTTTCAGATCCTTGTCAATTTGACATCTCTCATAAACGTGTATCACAAGATACTGGAAAAATAGTTGTCTGATTTTATTATTTGGAGTATTTCATGTTCAATCACTATATAGCGCCTCTTGCAATTCATTTTGTTTGGAGTCCTTCTGATCAAGAGTTAGCTGAACCTATTATTGATATTGTAAAAAATAATTTTTCAAGAGATAAAAATAAGCCATTTTCTAGAGCTATTAATTTACCGCTATTTTTTTATAGCTCATCAAATGGAAATAAAGTTCCAAATAATATCCCTAGTACGAATGCTCAGCGCAATGTAATTTTTGTTTTTACTAGTTTAAACACATTAGGTAATGAAGCTTGGAAAGAATATATTCAATCATTTCATGTCGATGAATCGATAAGAATAGTTCCTGTAGCGCTAGATACTTATGGATTGAACCACCAAGGGCCATTAAATGGGTTAAATTGCATTAGAGCTTATGATTGGCAACTTGATAATAAGTATTTAATTGCACTAGTTTCTTTATCACATGAAATATATCGTCATGGTCTTTGTGATGGAAAAAGTGAAAAGACAGGTAATAGTGATTCAATTAAGATTTTTCTAAGCCACTCTAAGTCAGAGCAGGAAGGAAGGGCATATGTAAAAAAAGTAAAAGACTTTATTGATCAAACTAATATAGGGCGCTTTTTTGATGTGACAGAGATTGCTGCAGGTTTTTCATTTTCAGATGAAATAGAAAAACATATATCAGATGCTACTTTGATTGCATTTGAAACGGATTCGTACTTTTCTAGATACTGGTGTCAAAGAGAAATACTTAGTGCCAAGCAAAAAGATAGGCCCATTCTCGTTGTTAATTGTTTGAATGAGTATGAGGATAGAATTTTCCCAGCCTCATCTAATGTCCCTTGTATAAGCGTTCCAACAGTAAGTAACTTGAGTGAATTGGAAGTACTAAGGGTGTTATCGTCTGCACTTACAGAAACTATCCGGTTTCAGTATTCAAAAAAAATATTAGAAGAATATCAGAAAAAAAACTGGTTCTCTGATGAGACAAAATTAATTTTTCGCCCTCCTGAGGTAAGGAAAATGTTTGAGCTAAAGAAAAAAGGAGTCAAAAAGGTATGTTACCCAGATCCGCCAGTTTTTATGGAAGAAGCTGATTGGCATGCAATGATTGAAATTGAGGCAATAACTCCATTATGGAATCCCTCAGATATTAATTCCTTATCTCATTTAAAAGTAGGACTTTCAATTTCAGATTGTTATGAGGACAGTTTTGAAAGTTCGCATTTAAATCCGGATCAGCTTTTGCAGCTGGCGCAAGATCTAGCGAGACACTTATTAGCTCGATCTGCATCTTTAGTTTACGGCGGAGATTTAAGACCTAATGGGCTTACAGAATTCATTTTAGATGAAGCACTTGTCTTGACTGAGCGATTAACTGTTCTAGAAGCAAAAGTAGAGAATCATCTTGCATGGCCTCTTTCGATTGAAACAAATGAAGTAAGGGCGTGGAGGGCGAAATATAGTAGGTTAATGCGTACCGTTGAACATGATATTCCAGCTGATGTGGCTCATGGTATTGATAGTCAATTATTTTTAAAGCCTATTACTCCGAACAATTCATTTATTTGGTCACGCTCACTCACAGAAATGCGCAAAATCATAGTAGAAAATAGTTCCGTTAGAATTTGTGTCGGTGGGAAATTAGCAGGTTATAAAGGAAAAATGCCAGGAGTACTCGAAGAAATTATTTTATCCATTAATTGTGGTAAGCCTATTTTTTTATTGGGGGGCTTCAACGGAGTTGTCGGGGATGTATGTAAGGTAATTTTAGATAAGGATGTTCCAAAAACTCTGACCGAAGAATGGCAAATCCAAAATACCCCTGGTTACTCTGAACTACAAGAAATTGCAAAGGATAAAAATTGCAATTGTGATTATGATGAGATTATTAATATTCTTAAGAACGTTGATATAAATTTATTAGCTAAGAATGTTGGCCTCAGTGTTGGTAGTTACAAACAGTTAATGAAAACTCCATTTATAGATGAGTGTACCTATCTAATATTGAGTGGCCTCAAAAAAATTAGCTAAGATCCATTTTGTGGAATTAAATGCGATAACCAAAGAATTAAATAAGGTTTATACATGGAAGAGAAGAGTGGTTCGTTACCTTTAGCTGAATATGAAGAAGAAATAAAACAAACAGACAGATTTAAAGAAAATGATTTAACTCCAATATTATTAGGTCTTTTTGGAGAGATAGGTAGTGTTATGTCAGCTACCAAAAAGTATAGAAGAGAACAAAAAGCTTATATAGGTTATAAAGAGGCTGTTGAAGAAGAGCTTGGTGATGCATTATGGTATTTCACAGCTGTCTGCAGAAGGTTGGATTTCAGTATAACTAAAGTCTTCTTAGAGGCTTGTTGCGAAAATGATATTAAAACAATAGCGGCAAGTGATAGTGAGAAGGCACCAATATCGCATATTATTTCGCTTAAAAATGTTGATACTTCCGATAATAATCTTATTGCATTGGGAGCTGCGACCGCTGTTTTGCTTAAAATAGAGCTTGAAAGCAAAGACGAGCAGTTAAATATGTTGGTAAAGTTCGCAAGGGCTTATATTGAGGCGATTCATTCAGTTGACCTATCTTTTGCAAGAATTGCTAGAAATAATCTGCGAAAAGCTATGGGGCGATTCAAAACACCTGAACGTAGTTTGCTTCCTGATTTTGATAAAAACTTTCCAAGTGAAGAACAATTACCAAGAAATTTTAAGATTGAAATTACGCAGAGGAAAAGCGGTCAAAGTTATTTAAGGTGGAATAATGTTTTTTTAGGTTCCCCTCTTACCGATAATATTTTAAACCCAGATGGATACCGTTTTCATGATGTTTTCCATTTAGCGTATGCAGCAATACTACATTGGTCACCGACTTTTAGAGCTCTTATCAAGCACAAGAGAAAAAGTGACCCTATTTTTGATGAAGCTCAGGATAGTGGACGTGCAATAGTCGTAGAAGAAGGACTTACAGCATGGCTATATTCTTATTCAAAAGGTTTGAATTATTTTGAAGACCATACGAGTATTTCATTTGATGTTTTGAAAACGATTCAAAAATTCGTAAGTGGCTATGAAGTTGAAGCTTGCCCCCTCAAACTTTGGGAAGATGCAATATTACAGGGGTATGCGGTTTTTCGGCAAGTTCAAAGGAATAATGGAGGTATAATTATTGGAGATAGAGAATTACGAAAATTAACTTATCAACCAATTGGAGACTCAAATGAAAATTAAAGCTTTTATAAGTGCGTTAAAAAGCCTTCAATTTGATAACACTTTTAATCCATATTTTGATACTTGTGAGGTTCACGATTATGATGCTTCTGCGCTACAACGTAGATTGATGCTTGAGAACATATTGAAAGAAGCAATCCATGTTGAAGTTGATGCTATTTGGATTGGAAGAGATCTAGGGTATCGGGGGGGGCGGAGAACAGGGCTTGCTCTTACCGATGATCAAAATTTGTCAAAGCATTTGGGCAGGTGGTCACTAAAAGCTGAAAAAATAACGAAGGGACAACCTATAAAAGAGAGGACGGCTACGGTAGTTTGGGACATGCTCGAAAATATAAATTCCCCGGTCTTTCTATGGAATGTCTTTCCATTACATCCATTTAAAGCTGGCCAACCTTTTACAAATCGAAACCACAACTCACATGAACGTAAGGCTGGAGAAGAAGTATTAAGCTTACTTATTGAACTACTTAAACCTAAAAGGCTGATAGCTGTAGGCAATGACGCTGAGAGGTCAATTATGAAATTTTCCAATAATTATGAAGTTTTAAAGGTAAGACACCCCAGTTATGGCGGTCAAAGCGACTTCGTCAAACAAATAAATCACCTATATAAGAATCAGTAGACTTTGTTTAAGATTAGACTGTAGTGTTCACCCAACCGCCAACTTCCCAGCCTCATGCCACATTTCACTTGGCATGGGGTGGGTCAATTCCCATGTTATATTCATTGGCTGGCTGCCGTTGTGGCTTAAATATTTAACCTCGCCATAGTTTACAAACCCCATGGTTCGGCCGTTTTCGTCTTTGCCTTGCTCGCGCACAAATAACAGGATAGTTTTGCCTGTTTGTTGGTGTTGAATATAGCTTAGACCGCGGCCGTGTTCTGGTCGGGCGCTGTTTTGTGTTTGCCAATGGAACAGGGTAGGGCTGATTGCGTAGTCGTGATACAGCGTGGTAGGCGAGTAGGTTTTTTCACATTTATTAAGTGTTACAAATAACAGCTCTAGGTTTTGGTTTTTAAATTCTAGAACGCCTTCGCGGGCGGTCGATTTTTTATCAAAAGTGTGTGCGCCAAACGCGGCGAGTATTTGTTGGCGCGTGTAGCGGCTGTGTAATTTTATTGCATGATTAGGCCGGCACGTTAAATCGCTTTCTTGCTGATGAATGCGGTTTATTAAAAGCGCGATTACATGGGCAAGTTCGTGCTGTAGCTCTTTATGTTTAAGGCCTTGTAAGCTCTGTTCAAGGGTTTTAAAGCCTAGACCTTTGCCTGTGTTATCCCAAAAGTTGTAATGCGCCATAAGCGCGTACTGTTGGTTTTGTGGTGTTGGCGAAAAACTAAAGTTGTTGTTACATAAATCACGTAAAAAGCATAGGTAACTGAGCGAGTCGCAGACGAGTAATTGAGTGTTTATAGCGCGGTAATACGCGGCGTAAATGTCGGCTTGCTCTGCGGGTATTTTATCGCCTTTTAACCAATGCCAGCCGCCGAGTCTACCGGCTTTAGGTTTGTAAATATCTTCAAGCGTGACTTGTGGGTTTATGCGTAAAAAATTACTGAGCATTAGCGCGTCATTGGTATGTTGCGAGTAGCTATTTATCAGCTGTTGTAAACGGCGCTTTGTGTTTATGGCTTGCTGAATATTTTTTAATATTGTTTGTTGTGTGCGCTTTTGTAGCTCTATACGGCAGCCCAGCGGCAAATGTGGGAAGTTGTTTTCAATCTCGGTTTTTACTGGTTGGTTGCTTTTACCAATAAGCGCGCGAAATTTACTGGCAAAGTCATATTCTGAATTAGCATTTCCAACAAAGTCGAGCACCGTACAGCATTGCTTATGGCTATTGTCGGGTAAACGCAAACCACGTCCGAGTTGCTGTAAAAACAGCGTTAAGCTTTCGGTCGGGCGTAAAAATAAAAGTGTATCGACCTCTGGAATATCGACACCTTCGTTAAAAATATCAACCACGCAAAGTATTTGTATTTCGCCTTGGCGTAGTGCTTGCTGTTTAGCCGCGCGCTCATTGGTGTTTTTGCTGGTCAGTACATCGGCGTTTATGCCTGCTAAGTTAAACTTTTTAGCCATAAATTCTGCGTGTTTTTGGCTTACGCAAAATGCCAACGCTTTAATGCGGTGAACATTCGTCACTATATCAGCAAGGTTGGATATAATTTTGTTAGCGCGGCTGTTTTCCCCTGTATAAAGGTTACTTAGCTCGGTTATATCGTAACGGCCACCTCGCCATGTTATTTGACTTAGGTCGGTGTCATCATCTAACCCAAAATATTGAAACGGGCATAAATGGCGTTGATTGATTGCCTCTGGTAAGCGTATTTCGGCGGCTATTACGCCGCAAAAATCATCGAGTATATTTGCGCCATCTTGTCGCTCTGGCGTGGCGGTTAAGCCAAGTAATATTGCGGGCGTAAAGTAACTTAAAATAGCACGATAACTGGCCGCGCTTACGTGATGTACTTCGTCTATTACTATGTAGTCGTAGTAATCATGCGTTAAATTGAGCGATTCAATTTGGCTGTTCAGCGTTTGGATTGATGCAAATAATTGGTTGTAGCGCTGCGGTTTATAGTTACCTACCCACAGCTCACCAAAGTCGTTATTTTTAAGCACGCCGCGGTAAGCGCTTTGCGCTTGTTTTAGTATTTCTTCTCGGTGGGCTACAAACAAAAAGTGGGCATTTGGGTTTTTATCGTAAACAGTTTTAAAATCGAACGCCGATATTATTGTTTTACCCGTGCCTGTTGCGGCTACCACTAGGTTTTTAAAACGATTATGTACGCTACGTTCAACGCTTAGTTTTTCTAAAATAGCTAGCTGGTGTGTTTTTGGTGTTATATCAAAATAAAACTGGCTGCTTGATTGCCCAACACCGCGTTGCTCGTTAAGTGAATTAATGAGCTTTTCTTTACATTCAAGCTTGCCAGTAAACAACTCGAAATCTGGCGATTGCCAGTAGGTTTCAAACGTGCTTTTGGTTTTGGCTATTATGTGTGGGATTTCTTGCGCTGTAATTTTTAAGTTCCACTCTAGGCCGCTGGTAAGCGCTGAATGCGATAAATTAGACGAACCAATATACCCAGTATGAAAACCCGTGTTACGCATAAATAAGTAAGATTTAGCGTGTAGGCGTTCTTGCTGATTGTTGTAACTTAGCTTTACCTCGGTGTTTGGTAGGTTTGCTAAAAACTCAACGGCTTTAGCATCCGTTGCACCCATGTACGAAGTAGTAATTACTTTGAGTTTATTACCGCTTTTGGTAAAGGCTTCGAGCTCATTTTTAAAAATGCGCAGCCCCGTCCATTTGATAAATGAGACAAGCCAGTAAATAGTGTCGGACGATTTAATCTCGCGCTTTAGCTCGGTTTCGAGCGATATACCTGCATTTGCACCGCTAAATAATTCGCTTTGGGTAAGCCCTGTTAGCGGAAAAATATCTTTAGAGTAATCTTTAAGGTTTGCAGCAATGGGGTTTTGGGTATTAAACAGCGCAGTAAGTATTCGGCCTTGGCTATCGATAAGGTTTTCGTTGATCAGTTCATCATCTCGAATATGATCTTTAAGCCAAAGAACAAGACTGTTAGCTAGGCTAATTTGCTCTTGCAAACGCTCGTTAGAGTTAGGAATGGCATTTATTGCATGCTCAACAAGCTTGCCCAAAAAGCGTGAAAGCCATGTTGCGGCCTCTGCCGATTCTAGTTGGCGTTCGCCCACATAAAATTGCTCACGATTTAAGTTTTGCTCAATTACTTGTGTAATCAACTGCTCGTAAATACCAATTTGCTGCATTAAAACCACTCCCTGTTTGCGTGCAGTTAGTTTACTTAAAAGTGCATTGTAAACAAGCATTAACTCATTATTGAATTGAAGGCTGATGCTTAGGCCACTCCCCCGTGATCACACCCGAAATTGAATTAGTGATGAGTAATAGCAGCGCATGGATGCGCGTTAAGTGATGCTTACACACGGACGTGTTTCATCGCGTTTACGTTCATATCATTAATTTAAATTGAGGAGATAGTGTGATCCTCGGGGCGCCGAGAGATTCCAAAGAGAAGTCGGCGGTTACTTCTCTTTGGTTGCCATCGCCAACGCGATATTTATGAACTGTTTGTATTATTTCAAAAGCTCTGCTTTTAGCGCGAGCAAGCTTCGCGCTTACGCCGAGTTTTAACAGAACACTTTGATATAACCTGTAGACGCGCAACTTGTTGGCGTTTTAAAAGCAGGGCTTTTACGGTGTTAATTTATTAAGTAATGAGAAGCTACGCTTCTAACGTGAGCAAGCTCTACGTCTACAGGTGTTTAGGTGAAATTTGTTGAATAGATTGTACGGAGTTTGAATAATGCGACATGTACCTGTTTTTAAGGTATAACGTAAACATTGTGATTATAGGAACCCATCATGGATGATTTATTAAACCAAGGTTTAAGCCTTTTAGTTATTGTAGGTAGTGTTTATTCCTTATTAGGCGTTTTGTTTCTCAAAATATGGCTTCATCAAAAAAATGCAAAACTACCTGTAGATCGTAAAAAGCTTAAACGTGTTGCTGCACAAACACTTAGTGAGCAAGTAAATGACAAGATTGTTGATGTAATAGGGCTTATTTTTTTATCTGCTTTAATCGTTACGATGCCTTTTGCCATTAAAGGGATTGCTGAAGTATTAGCCAGCGGCGAGCTAAATTACTTTTTGGTTATTTTAATTGCATTGGGTTTAGTTTATGTAGCAAGAAAGCTTTGGGTTAAATCAAACCTTTTGATAAAGCTTAAACTTGGACGAGATGCGGAGCTTGCCGTTGCCTCGGAGCTTATAGAGTTACAGACACATGGGTACCAAGTGTTTCATGATATACAAGCAGATGGGTTTAATATTGATCACCTAGTGGTAGGGCCAAATGGTATTTTTGCTATTGAAACAAAGGGCAGGCATAAACGAATAAAAGACGATACAAATTACAAAGTTAAATTTGAGAATAATCATTTAGCATTTCCCTCTTGGTTTGAAAGTAAGCCGCTAGAACAAGCCCAAAAGCAGGCTAATTGGGTGAACAAATGGCTACAAGAGGCAACGGGTTTTAACACTCAAGTTTTCCCTGTTTTGTGCTTTCCTGGTTGGTTTGTCGAATTAAAACAGCGCCCACTCTTTCCAATTGTTTCGCATAAACAAATAGTGAAAACGATTCTTTCGATGCGACAAGTAAATTTAAACCAAGAGCAGCAACGTGCGATTTGTTATCAAGTAGTTCAGCGTTCACTGCATGAAAGTAAAGCAATTTAAAAGCCTAGCTTTTTTAGCGTCAGCAAGCTTAACGCCTACGGTGGGAATAGGTTAAAGGCGCTAGGGGTTAGTCTGAATTTATAGCCCGTTGCTCGCGGCTCGTTACCCATAGCTTACTGTCTTCTCATTTACCCTCATTCACTTCTCTTTGTGCATATATGGTTTTAAGTGATTTATTCACAAAGAGGTTATGAAGCGCTGCGCTGAAGAGGTAACGCAAAAGGGACTAGGCGCTTTAAGTTCGCTCCTCGAAGCTCATTACGTCTCTATTTAAATAATATTGCAATCATATTAAATACCGCTAAACTAACCATTAGTTTATTAATGACCGATTAGGTAGTCATTTATGAGATCAGAACAAGCATTAAAGTTGGCGCGTCGCTTGGGTGATTTAATTCGTCAGCATCGAACTTTACTTTATACCCAGAGCACGTTCGCTAAGATGATTGGTGTATCTCGCTCCACGGTACAAAAGCTTGAACAAGGAGAGGTAGTAAAAAGCGATATATTGTTTGAAGCCCTTGTTGTTCTTCAATTGCAAGGCTCATTGCTGGATGAAATTAACGAGCTAGCCGCAGATGTGGGCGGTTATAATGCAAGACAGCGTAAAAGCAATAAAACTCAGGTGATTAACGATGACTTCTGAAGCTTATGTATTTATTGACGGTTTAGAAGACAGCCCCATAATTTGTGGTTTTTTTAAGTTAAATCCACAAACTGGCCGAGGTGAGTTTAATTAGGGTAAAAGTTACCTTGCGCGCTCTGATGCGTTTGCGCCCCTTGGTTGCTAACGCCAACGCCATCGCCAACGCGACATAAGGAACTAAAAATACAGAGCGCGAGCAAGCTTCGCGCCTACATCGAGTGCTAACAGAAAATCTTGAAGTCTACAAGCGCGATATAAAATCGCGCCTACACACCACATCCACGCCAGCGTAAAATTTAACCTTGTAGACGCACATTGCTTTCGTTTAAAAGCAGGGCTTTTACGGTGTTAATTTTTTAAGTAATGAGAAGCTGCGCTTCTAACGTGAGCAAGCTCAACGTCTTGTATCTACAAGCGCGATATAAAATCGCGCCTACGCACCACATCCACGTCAGCGTAAAATTTAACTTTGTAGGCGCGCATTGGTTCTGTTCAAAAGTGATTATGTCACCAGTGATAAGTGACCAATTAACCCCCGTATTTTCTCTGTGTAGCGCTAAGCGCCTCTGTGCCCTCGGTGGTGAAAAACAAGTTAAGCCAATTATTCACAAAGAGGTTAAGAGACGCTGCGCTTTTAGAGCTAGAGCATAAGTGATTTAATAAATGATCACATAAGTAAGAATTCGCTCTACAAAACAGTATTTTAATTTAGTGGTAGACGCGCATTGGTTCTGTTCAAAAGTGATTATGTCACCACCGAGAAGAGCAGGAGAAGTGACTTACTTATTCCTGTGTTTTCTCCGTGTAGGCGAAGCGCCTCTGTGCCCTTTGTGGTGCAATTAACTAGTAGCAGCGGCTTTATATGCCGCGAAAAACTTCATACCAAACGCGAGGTACGCTCCTGTCATTTTGTGCGAGCAAGTTTCGCGCCTACATGTTGGTGCCTTTCTTTATGTAATCTTTGCATCTTTTAGCAAATTAAAGCTGCTGTGTGCGGTTTTAATTATGCGGTTATTTACTTTGGGTAATTTTATTTAAGTTTTAGTAACAATAAACGCAAACTTTTTGCTTGGGGTGTGGTCATAAAAAGAGTTGTTTTTTACAGCTTGTTACAAATAAATAACGTGCTGCCTAGTTGCAAAATGAGCGTGTAGCTATTGCTAGCATTATAATGTGGCGCGCTGAGCTTACCAGTGGTTCATTAAATATTAACATTGATAAAATTGTTCTTTTAATTTGCACTGTCTAGTATTAAAGATTGACAGTACACACCCAAACAAAACATAATATTAACATTGGCTACACTTAAAAAGCATTTCACTTAATTGTATTGCGTAAATTGGTTGAAGGAGGGAAGTATTATGAACAAATTACTCATTGCATGCGCTATCACTGCTGCAACTTTGTACGTGTTTAAAAACGATTTGACCGCCTTGGCTCAAAATAATCTACCCAACTCAATAACTAACACCACGGCTGTGCAGCCTGCTCAACCTCTGGTGGTAGATATACAAGCAATGCAAAGTAGCCACGATGTAACTAATAAAGAAGGCACTGCACTTACCGAGCAAATAGTGATTACTCCCCAAGAGGTGGGTGAATACTCTGAACTAGAAAGCGCTGCTCAAATTAAAAGTACGCTTGATTTAGCGCAGTCAGAGCAAGTGTTTTTAGATAAAGTGCAAAGCAGCTTTGCTGAAAAGTCGCTATTTTTATACAGCTTTGAGTGTAAGCAAAACGATTGTAATGCAGGCATTGTGGCAACCGACGGGCAACCTAAACACGAGGATATAGCCGGCGTGTTAGCGCATTTGTCGGCGTCTGAAGAGTTTGCTAATCACTCTGTGCAATTAGCGGGTGTGGCGGTTAATAACGATGGTATTTTACAATACGATTTAAATATAAAAAACATGCCCCCCGAATAATACTAAGCGTAATAATAGTTAATTATTTTGAGCGGCCAAACTTGGCGCTAGCTGTGTTAAAAATACAAAGATGCTAAAAGTACAGCAATGTACAACTAGTTAGTTATAACAACTAAACAACGCATTTTTTGTAGCAATAAAACGTTTTCTCAGTATTAAATCCATACTTAAAATAGCTCGCTTAATTAAGCGCATTAATACAACTCTATATTTTTAAACGACAAAGCGGCCTTGTGGCCGATTTTTTGTGCTGGTAATTGAGTAATAGCAATTTTATCTTTAAATAGCGCACTTGCTGCGTTAAAAATTATTTGTATAGAGCAATAATATCAAGCTTATTTGTTCGGCTATTCTTTTGTTTGCATGTTTTTAGCGCGTTCTTCTGCCTCTATTAAGGCTTGTGATTTAGGCGCTTTCTTTTTTTCCTCTATTACGGGCTTTTTATCTGAATTTGGGTCCCAGCTTTCATCTAGCGAAAGGTTTGCAAATGGGTTGCTAGAATCACTTTGCTTGGGCGTACTATCAGGCTCTGGTTGCGCTGGCTTTTCTTGAGCTGGCTGTGGTTCGTGAGTTGTTGATATTGGCGCATCTAACGTGGGTTCGTTATTTGGTTTTGCTGAAATTGTAGCTTGTGCAGGTTCTTTACTTGGTTTTAAAGGCGCATCTGGATTGTAGGTACGAATTTCGGGCTCTTTAAAGTCGTGTTCGCTATTTAACGTGGTTTGATCAAGCTCACTGTTTTTATCGGCTGTATGCAGCTGTGCGCTGGTATTAGGCTCATTGATAGGGTTACTAGGCGCAGCCGGTTCTTTTATAAGGGTAGACTCTTGTGGTTTTACTTCTTCAATGGGCTCTGCTTTTGGCTGTTCTACTGCGGCGGCTTTGTGCTTACGCGTGCGCTTAACCGAAGGAGCGTCTGGGTTAAACTCTCTTACCTCGGGCTCTGCAAAGCCTTTTGCATTTTGAATACGCGCTAATGTATTTTTTGCGGCAGCTTCAAACTCTGCGGTGTTTGGCTCTGGCGCTACTTTTTTAGGTTCAGGTGCCGGTGCATCTTCTTCTGGTTTAGCTTGTTCTGGCTCAGCCTCTGTGGCTTGCGTATTCGCAGGCAATGGCTCGTTAATTGCCTCGTTTATTGGTGCATTAGAGCTTGCAGGCTCTGGCTCGCTCGGGGCCGAAACCGTTGGTATAACTGGTTTTGAAAGCTCATCACTTGGGGCTGGAGCCGTTTTGGGTGGTGCTGCTTGCGCTGCGCTTTTGTTGTTTTTAGTCATCGCTTTAGTTGGGGCTGTAGCCGGTGGAGCAACCGGCGGCTCGGGCTTATTTTGTTTAGCGCGGCGTAAACGTATAACCACCATGGCGCCAATTAATACTACAATAAGCAGTAGCAAACTTGGTAACAATAATGAACTTGGTGGCTCTGCAACTGGCGCAGGTATAAGTACAGGTGCGGGTTTTGGGGTTGTATTAACTGTTGGCTGCTCTTTTTTAGGCTCTATTTTAGGCGCTGCTTTTGGGGCGGTTTCAGTGGTCACCGGCTGCGCTTGGCTAGTTGTAGTTGTTAACTCGCTGCTATTAGGCGCAAGTTCACCCTTAGGCGTGCTTGGCGCATCCTTTACAGTATTAATTGGCGCAGACTCAGGTTCGTTAACTTCTGGGTTTTGCTGGCTTATTTGGTTTGTAGGCTGAGTGCTTGTAGTTGCTTTGCTTGCGCTTTGTTTTATAGCTTTTTCGGCCGCAGTTATTTGCTCAAGCAGTTGTTGTTCTTGCTCGGGGGTAAGGGCAAGTGGTTGTGGCTCTTGTTCAACAACTGGCGGCTCTACAGGTTTTGGTTTTGTTTGTACTTGCTTGGGTTTATTACAGTTTCTTTTAAAATCGCGTGCGGCGCTGCGGTATTTGGCACTGGCTTTATTATTACTGTACTGCTGCATTTCTTGCTTAATTAAAATACACATGGCTTCGTTATAGGCAGCACTTTGGCTGCTGTAAAATAAAGCAAAGCAAAAAATAAGTTGAGAGAGTCTAATAATCATAAAACACGGCGCTTAAGTATCAATAGTCTGATTTTAAGCGCAAAATTAAAATATATCTAGGCACTAAGGGCGTGTTGACCTTTGTGGATTGAAAATTTGTTCAATCTAAGGGCGATTAAATCGCGGCGTTAGGTTTGTAAAAACCACCCAACTGCACTCCCTCGTTAATCAATCACCATTAGGCTGCGGTACTCGTCGTAGGCAAATTGGTCGGTCATGCCACTTATGTAATCTTGAATTAGCCTACAGCGATAGTAAAACTCGTAAGCGGCAAAGTGATCGGGCTCTTCTTGCATGGCATCTATGGCGTGCTGATAACTATTTAAGTGCTTTTTAGAGAGCTTTTTAACCAAACGCGATTCGATTAATAATCGTGAGTCGCCATTTAATGCGCGTTTAAAATCGTCGCTGTTAAGTTGTAGCAGTGGTTTATAACAATCTAGCAGGCCGTTAATTATGCGATAGCCTTGTAGTTCGAGTTTTTCTACCTCTTTGTGAGAAAACACATGCTTAAGCGCCACCTGTTTAAGGGTTTTAGTAACGGCGTGTAGGTGGCTGTTATCTTCTAATAGGGCTTGGTTAAAGTCGCCGTGGTAAATAGGCTCAATGTGCTCTATAAAACGCTTGGCGGCGTGGTTTACAAGCGGGTGAAGTAAGGCCACGCGTAGGTAAATAAAAAATTCGCTATTAAAGTTGTAAGGCTGCGCGTTGGCGCGCTCTAGTGCGTAATCTACCGCTTTATCTACAAAATTTAGGTGTTCGGTGTCGTCAATGGTTAGGTTTATAAGGGCTTTTTTATATTCACTTTTTAGCTGCTGACAAAGTAGCTCGGTGGTTATTATGTCTTTTTCTACGGCGTCTTCTATGTCGGCTAGGCAATACGAAATATCGTCGGCGGCTTCCATAATGTAACTTGCCGGATGGCGGCAGTATGGCTCTATAACCAGCTCGTTTTGCAATGCCTCTACAAAGGTTTTTTCGCTGTAGTAGTAACCTACTTTTTTCATTAAGTAGTTTTTATTTTGCGGTATGTCCTTTGGGTTTAATCCCGCGGGGCGGGTGTACTTTAAAATGCCCGCGCTTTGGCAATAAGTTAAGTTTAACCCCAGTAGCGAATGAATTATGCGTATGCCTTGGGCGTTGCCTTCAAAATTACAAATATCGTGCGCTAGGTGCTTAAAAATAACCCCTATACCGGTATTTTGCTCTTGGCAGCGCGCTGGTGTAACACTTGCTAAATTGTTATTAAACCAGTGATTTATGGCAGCTTCGCCAAAATGTCCAAAGGGTGGGTTGCCTATATCGTGCATTAGGCAGGCCATTTCTACTAGGCTCTCTAGTGGGCGCTCTAGCCCTTTTAAGCCAAACTCGGTTTGTTGCTCAAAGCTTAAATTTGCAAAAATACGCTGTACTATAAAACGGCCAACCTGCTGAACTTCTAGTGAGTGAGTTAAGCGCGAGCGCACCGCTGCGTTTCGCTCTAGCGGAAAAACCTGGGTTTTTTGCTGCAACCGACGAATAGCTGCACTGTTAATTATACGACCGCGATCGCTTTCCATCGCCATTTGTAAATTGGCAGTCGTGCGATACATGCGCGCTGGGGTTATTTTTTTACTAAAGTCGATAGTCATCGGAGTCCTTGCTTAGTGGTGACGACTGGCAAAGTAAATGCGCGTTGTCATTCGTTTTAAATACTTACTTGTTAATATATACATCTAGACGAGTTAGGTACAGGTGCTTGTATCATTTAAGGCCTGGCAATTGTATTATAAAGCTATATTTTTCAGTATTTAACGCATTTTAATGTAGGCGAGTATTTGTAATGAAGTATGTATTTTTAAAGGCCATGATGTTGGCTCTTTTAGTGTTAACCAGCCAAGCGGCATATGCGGCAAAAGAGCAAACCGTTGTACTTATATCAATAGATGGCATGCGTTGGGATTATATAGAAAAACACGGCGCGCCTAATTTAAAAGCAATGGCTGCTAAAGGTGTACGCGCGCAAAAACTAATCCCTGTTTACCCAACAAAAACGTTTCCTAATCATATTTCTATTATTACAGGGTTGCTGCCGGTAAATCATGGCATTGTAGATAATAACTTTTGTGATAAAGCCCGTAAAAACGAGTGCTACAGCATGGGTAAAGGCATGCGCGATAGCACGTGGGTAAACGGCATTCCACTTTGGAATTTAGCAAAAATGCAGGGGCTAAAGTCGGCTACTTATTTTTGGCCAGAGTCGGATGCGCGCTTTAATGGTATGACGCCCGACTATTACTTTCATTATTCTAAATACAGTGAGTACCAAGGCCGTGTTGATCAAATAATACAGTGGCTAAGCTTACCTAAAGCGCAGCGCCCACGTTTTGTGGCAAGTTATTTTTCACTTGTTGATAGCATGGGCCACGAGTTTGGGCCAGACGCACCGCAAACTCGCGATGCAGTAAAACAATTAGATGAACTAATGGGCCAATTACAAACCCGTTTAAGCAAGCTAGAGCAAGAGATTAACCTTGTTATTGTATCCGATCACGGTATGGCGCATGTAAACCCAGAGCAAAGTATTGATGTATCTACATTGCCTAAAAACGATAATTTTATAGTTAAAAATACCGGCCCGCGGTTACTTATTTATGCAAAGCCTGCTGTAACAAGCGAGCAAATTGCAACTTACAAACAACGTTTGCAACAAGCCGCAAACGGGCGTTATACGGTATTAAACGACGAGCAATTAGCTGGGTATCATTATAATAAAGGCACTCGGGTGGGCGATATTGTTGTGCAAACTAATGCGCCAGCGGTATTTACTAACGAAGGCAAAGCAATGTATTTAGGTACTCATGGCTATGCCTATACCGATGATATGGCGGCTACGTTAATTGCAGTAGGGCCTGCTTTTAAACAAGGGCTAAGCCTTGAAAAAGTAAATAATCTTGATATTTACCCGGTACTTGCCAAAGTAATGGGGCTTAAGCTTTTAAGTAAAGTAGATGGTGACGGTAAAACGTTAATGCCTGCTATAAAACAAAAAATAGTAGTGCATTAATTAGCTGCGCACTTTTAGGCTTTTAGTGACTTAACCTTGAAAGATCAACAAACCTTAAGCTAAATAAAAAAGAGCGCAAATGCGCTCTAAAGGGAAATAATTATAAAAGGGCTATATACAGCCTGCTTTAAATTACTTACTTAAAGTTAGCAATACTTGTTTTTGTGTCGGTAACCGTACGAATAGCATACGCTTGGTTAGTTACACCAAAGGCTAAGCCATTTACGCTCCAATTAGGGTTAGAGAAGTAATCGTATTGCGTTGCGCTACCGTAAACGTGCGGGTAGGCCATTATACTTGCGAATTCGTTTTGTACGCCGTGGCCCATTCCATCAACATATACGCCGCCCGATGTATCGCCTTGTTTACGTGAGTGCGCTAGGCCTTGGTTATGACCAAGTTCGTGTACAAACGTAGTTGCGCCACAATCAATAGCAGTAATAGAGTACATACGGTCGCTCATTGAGCTGTATAAATTACCGTTAGTGCCTTGGCCAACCCAAGCTAAACCACACGAGATTAAACCATTACCCGCACTTTGGCCTGTACCAAGTACGGCAACCATGTCGGCTTTCCAGCTAGTGCGTAAACCATCTACGTAGCTGCTGTTAGTTACTGCATCTAACCAATCTTCAGACGGTGTAATTGCGTAATCGCCTAGGTTTTCTGTTCCCGCTAAACGCAGTGTAATGTCTACCCCATTTTGGCTATAAACCTGGTTACTAAAGGCGATCAGCTGGTTTATTTTAGTGTTTATATTACTCGTGGCTGCGGCCGATTGGTCGGTATATAAAATACCAATATCAATCGTTACTGCCTGTGCTGCACTGGTTGCAAATAGCGCGCTGGCAATGGCTGCCGTAGTGATTAGTTTTTTCATTTTTATATTTCCTTACTTATGTAGTGGTTGGAAGTTTTACTGCTGATTGATTTAGTTGGGTTACTGCGTGTTGGGTTGTTCAGTTTTTTTTGGGGCAAACATATCTATGGTTTTATCTGTTTTTGGTGTGGGCGCATCTACGTGATGCTCTATGTGGTTTTGGTATAAGTCGCGTTTTGCTGCAATCCAGCCATATTTACCTTTACTTTCAAAAACATAATTGCCGCTAGGTGCGGTAAATTGTCCATAAATTGCATCGTTTCCTACGGTCATAACCGTGGTGTGCAGTTGCCCATTGGCACCAATAACTTGGCCAAATATGCTTTTATCGCCATTACTCGCCTCTGATAACGAGGTGATTTCGGCGCTGTAGGTTTCGGCGGTTTGCGGGATTGAAATATCAAACGAGTCGCCAGCTTCAAGGGTTTGTAACGTATTTAGATCGAACTCTATGTAGGCTTCGTTGTTTAAATCGCTTGGTAGTACGTTGGCGTTGGTAAGTACCTCTTTAGCTTTTTCAGATACCTTGTTTATAGCCTCAAACTGGTTGCTTTGCGCTGGTGCCTCAATGGTTTTAGGTTTTACGTTAACGGGATCTTTACTCATATCTATGGGCTGTGGTGCTTTTTTATTTGCTGCAAATTGAGAGTCAACGGGCACTATATCCACTGCAACAGGCGCCGTTACCTGCTGAGGTTTTTCGGTATTAAATAGCAGCTTATAAATAGCAAATGCAGATAGACCAAGGGCAACAATTATTAAAATAGCGCGTTTCATTTGTTTCTCTTACGGGGTTTTTGGTTAACTAATTGTTACGTTTTATATCATCTAGATAATTAGATCAAGTTAGTGATGCTAGTATAAAAGTGCTAATTATTTACATTGTAAATGATTGTAAATAAACAATTTACCTATAATGGGTTTGATTTATTGAGCTAAAAGGATGGGTTTTTATAGGGTTTTAGCGGGGTGTAAGCGTAAGCGAATAATTGTTTTTATTTTTAATTTAGCAATGAAAGGTGTGATCTTTATAGGTAAAAAAAATTTTAAAATAATGAATATTTTTCACGCTTAATAGCGTAAACGCTAATTGCAAAGCGTAAATAGGCAACGTATGTTGTGGGCTTAAAAATCTAAAATTAAGAGGGATTTTATGATGTTTTCCGATCAGCTGCTTAATCGAGCAACCGCAGGGTTGGTGGCTGTTATTATTGGTTTTTCAAGTTCCATTGCGCTTATTTATCAAGTTGTTATAACCCTTGGCGGCACGCCCGATTTAGTCGCAAGCTGGCTTTTAATGCTAGGGCTGGTAATGGGTATAACCACTATTGGGTTGTCGTATTATTATAAAGTGCCCGTTTTAATTGCATGGTCTACCACTGGGGCGGCTTTACTTATTTCCAGCGCGCAGGGCTACCATTTAGGCGAAGCTATTGGTGCATTTATGTTTGCCGCTACATTGGTTTTTGTGTCGGGTGTTACCGGTTGGTTTGAAAAAATAATGAACCGTATACCGAGCGAACTTGCCTGTGCCATGCTGGCAGGCGTATTGGTCACCTTTGGTATAGATGTATTTAATTTTATGAATGAGCTACCACTGGTTATAGGCCTAATGGTGCTTATGTATTTTTTAGGAAAACGTTTTTTTGCGCGTTTTGCCATGCTTAGTGTTTTAGTTGCAGGCGTGCTACTGGCGTGGCAAATGGGGCATATTGATACTGGCGCTATTCATTGGAAAATAAGTGAATTTGCATACATAGCGCCGGTGTTTAACTTGCAAGCGTGTATAAGTATTGGCTTACCACTTTATATAGTAACCATGACCTCACAAAACTTACCGGGTATTGCTGTATTAAAGGCTCATAATTATAAAGCGCCTATCTCGGCTACGCTTAACGTAACTGGTTTTATTAATATTTTAACTGCGCCGTTTGGTACGTACTCTATTAATTTAGCCGCTATTACCGCTGCTATTTGTATGAGCGACGAGGCCGATAAAAGCCCCGATAAACGCTATTGGGCAAGTATTGCCGCAGGCGTATTTTATATTGTTATGGCACTTTGCGCGGCAACGCTTGTTGGTTTAGTGGCAAGTTTACCGCAGGCATTAATTTTAGCCTTAGCGGGTATTGCGCTGTTTGGCACCATTGCTAATAGCTTGCAGCAAGCTTTAAGCTCAGCCCAATATACAGAGGCTGCAATAGTTACGTTTTTGGTAACCGCATCTGATTTAACCATGCTCTCGGTGGGCTCTGCGTTTTGGGGAATAATTGCCGGCGTTTGTACGTTGATGATCACCCGTAAAAGTTAAAGAAAAGTGCCTACGAATAGGTTTAAACAGGTAAAAGCGTTGCTTTTAAAACGCCAGCAAGCTGCGCGTCCACAAGGTAATTTACCTCGGTGTTAATTTTGTCGGTAGGCGCGAAGCCTGCTCGCGCAAAATGCAAGTTACTTTTCTAAAAGCAAAGCGCCTCTTAACCTCTTTGTGGTTTATTGATCTTTAATACAAAAATGCACAAAGAGAAGAGAAAGAGGAGTAAATGAGAAGTGAAATTTGTAGGCGCGAAGCTTGCTCGCGCAAAATGCAAGTTACTTCTCTAAAAGCGAAGCGCCTCTTAACCTCTTTGTGGTTTATTGATCTTTAATACAAAAATGCACAAAGAGAAGGGAAAGAGGAGTAAATGAGAAGTGAAAGTTGTAGGCGCGAAGCTTGCTCGCGCTAGATGCTAATTACTCCTCTAAAGCGAAGCGGCTCTTAACCTCTTTGTGGTTTATTGATCTTTAATACAAAAATGCACAAAGAGAAGGGAAAGAGGATTAAATGAGAAGTGAAAGTTGTAGGTGCGAAGCTTGCACGCGTAAATAGTGGCTATGACATTTAATAAATGCTTACCTTACAATTAAAAAAGCGGTGTTAAAATTTAACACCGCTTTTTTACGTTAAGGCAATAAAGATGCGTTTAAAGCATTGGTTTTAGCACATCATATAAAGCGTTAATGTGATCGTCTCTGTCGTTTAAAGCGGCTATATAACGGTACTTTTCGCCGCCTGCGTTTTCAAAAATTTCGCGATTTTCTTCTTCAAGCTCTTCGAGTGTCTCTAAGCAATCGGCGCTAAAAGCAGGGCTTAAAATTGCTACGTCGGTAATGTTTTCATCAGGTAACGATGCAAGCGTGGCGTCGGTGTATGGCTTTAACCATTCGGCTTTACCAAAGCGGCTTTGAAAAGTGCTAATTACTTTATCTTTATCAAGGCCTAGTTTTTCAACCACTAAACGCGTGGTTTGCAAACATAGGCAGTGGTAAGGGTCGCCTCTATCTAAAAATAGCTTTGGCATACCGTGGTATGAAAAAACTAATTTTTGTGGCATGCCGTTTTTTTCTAAATCTTCACTTATGCTGCTAGCTAATGAATCAATGTAAGCGGTGTTTTTGTGATAACCATTTACAAAGTGTAGCTCTGGCACCCAGCGCCATTTTTGCAATACTCTTGATACGGCATCAAATGTTGAGCCGGTGGTAGGGCTTGAATATTGCGGGTAAAGCGGTAGTACAATTATGCGCGTTAGGCCTTTATCGCGCAGCTCTTCCAGGCCCGCCTCTATTGAAGGGTTACCGTAACGCATGGCCATAACAACTTCGGTATTGGTGTAACCTTGCTCTTGGAGTAGCGCGTTTAGTTTGTCGCGTTGCAGGCGGGTAATATGTGTTAGCGGCGAACCGTTTTCGGTCCAAATGCTTTCGTATAGTTTTGCTGAGCGCTTAGGGCGAATACGCAAAATTATACCGTGCAGTATTATCATCCACACTAAACGTGGAATTTCTACAATGCGCGGATCGGATAAAAATTCACGTAAGTAGGTACGCAGTGCCGCTGGTGTGGGCGCGTCTGGACTGCCTAAGTTGGTAAGTAAAATGCCCGTTTTTTGATTAAAACGTCCGTCGTGGGGATTGTCAGTGACTGCAGAAAATCGCGACACGCTGTGCTCCTTAAAGCAATGTGATACCAATTCGCAATAATACTTGATCATTTTGCGGGGCTAAACGTGTCGCTACCAGCGTTAAAAAACTCTCATTTAGAACAACTAAATAGCGAATTTTTTGCCTAGCTATCTACACGTTTTTCCACCCTCAAAATAAATTACTTAATTAAGCGGATTGGTATTAAACAGTTTAAAATTTATACCCAGATTAACAGGTACCTGTTTGAATTAGTTTAGCTTATTTACGGTAATTGTAACGAAAAAAGCCACAGTTTAGATCACTCATTTAGCGCTTTTTACCATTATTCTAAATGGGGTCGGTTTTTTGGCTTCTAGTTGCTGTAGTTTTTCGATGGATTTTTTACCAAACACATGGCCTTTAGGTAACAACATAATACCGCTGTGGCTGTGTAACGTATGGCCTAAAACCATATTAGCTTTTAGCTCTTGAGCGCTGCATATAATAATAGAGCCCGCATTATTAAGTTGCTCATTTAATTTGCTATGGCTTGCCTCGAGTGCGCGCACAATTTTAGGGTGGTAAAAAGTGCCACTGTACATTTTAACGCTTTCGAGCGCATCGCTATGGCGCTCTTTGTCTGTGGGGCTTTGGCTTTGTTCAAATGCGTTCCAATAATCGCGAGCAACGCTAAGCACCATAGCGCCAATAGGAATGTCGTTTGCTGCTAATCCTTTTGGTAAACCGTTGCCGTTAAAGCGCTCATATTGATGATAAATTGCATCAGATACATCATGTAAATGTATTGCAGGCATCAGCATTAATTGTGCTGTGCTTGGGTGTGTATAAAAGGCTTTGCGCTGTTGCTCGCTTAGCCGGCTCACTGGCTTTTTATAGAGCTCTGGGTCCATAGCAAGCAAACCTATTTGCGCTAAGTAACCCGCCATGGGGGCTAAATCTATACTTTTTTGCGAGAGGTTTAAGTACAGTGCTATTTGGGTGCATGTGTCGGCAATTTTTTGCGCTTTGTTGCCATCTAAGTACGGATTGGCGTTTATAAAATTATAAAGTAGCTCTACGGTGGCTTTGTGTTCGTGTTTTTCGCGCTCGTTGGCATCTTCTAGCTGTTTAAGTACTTGCTTAATTTGTTTTGTACGCTTTTCTAATCGTTGCTCTAATGAGTTATTTAATTCGAGAAGTTCTTTGTTTTGCTGTTTTACTTGCTGCTCGAGTTGCTTGTTTTGTTTTTTTAGCTGAAATTTTTCGATGCTGTCGTTAATGCTGCGCAAAAGCATATCGTTTTGCCATGGTTTTTGAATGTAGCCGTTAATTTGCGCTAGGTTTACAGCGGCTAGGGTGGTTTCTATTTCAGCGTAGCCGGTTAATAAAATACGTTGTGTTTCGGGGGCTTTGTTACGGGCTTGCTCTAAAAATTGCGCGCCATTCATGGTGGGCATTTTCATGTCGCTAATAATTAAGCTAAATTCGTGGCTGTTTAAAAGCTCAAGCGCTTGCACTGGGCTTTTGCAGGTCATAAAACTAAAGTTATTATTTTTTAATAGGGAGGTTAGTGAGCGCAGAACAATTTCGTCGTCATCAACACAAAGTACATCTACGGCAGTGATTGAATGTGCAGCGTCTGCTGGTTTGGTCATAGTGCTACCTTTTAAAATAATAAGCATAGCCTAAAAATTGCCCCTAGTTTGCATAATTACGTATGGCAAACTAAACGTTATACATGGATGCGTATTTATGGAGCTAATAGGATGAGCACTTTAACCGACGACTACAAACAAGCCTTTTTAGATGAGCAGCAAAAGCGTATAGCCGCAGAGCAACTGCTTGCCGATAAAAGCCAATTGTTAGTTGTGTTAAATGGCGAACTAACCAAAAACGTTGCTGAGCTGTCTTTGTATCAGCAAATGTTTGTTCAGGCCGACAAAATGGCAAGTGTGGGTGTTTTGTCTTGCAGTATTGCGCATGAAATAAATAACCCGCTTTCGTATGTAATTAGTAATATAGAAAGCTTGCAATATGTTAGCCCTCTTTTATCAAAATCTCTTCACTATAACGAGCAGTTTTTAAACGGCCAATTAAATGCAGGGCAATTTAAAAACGTGTTGGTTGATCTAAAAAAACAATACCAACTGGCATGGAATGGACACGAAATTTACTCGCAGTTGAGCGAAAGCCTAGATGGTTTAAAGCGCATAAAGCAAACCGTGCATAATTTATTAAACCTTAGCCAATTTACAAGTACCCATAACAAGCAATATTTAGATGTAAGCGAGGTTGCAGGCTCTGCTTTAGGCGTGTTGCAAGGGCAGCTTAAATACTGCGAAATAAAAACTAATTTTGAGCAAGTGCCGCTAATTTGGGGGGAGCTGTCGTCTATTCATCAAATTTTTGTTGAGCTGTTATTAAATGCTCAACAAGCGTGCGAACATGAATTAGAAAAAGGCACCATTATTGAACTAAGCGTAACGCAGCAAAATGAGGGGGTATGTATAAAAGTGAAAGATAACGGTTGTGGAATGGATGAAAATACCCAAGCGCACCTTTTTAAGCCTTTTTTTACTACACATAAAACAGCCCACTCATTAGGAATAGGAATGACCGTTGTTAACTTTATTTTGCAAGATCACGGCGGAAAAATAGAAGTTAGCAGTACTTTAGGAACAGGTACTACCATTTGTTGTTGGTTACCCGTAAAAGTACAAGAAAGCGTGATAAACCCGTTGTAAATAAAGTGTTAATTTAATTTGGGGTTGAAATTAAAATCCTTAATTGTATGTGTTTTGAACAAGTTTAAGTGTTATTTTTTTGTATTTACATTTTTTTGCATAGTTAGACCTATTATTTAGTTTTTTTCATTTCTTTTTATTTGCATATGTTGCTAGGATGTTCCCCAGTGCGATGCGTTACATCGCAATAACAAATATTAAAGAACACACTAAACAGGGTCGTCACCATGTCAACATACCGTTTAAATACATTAGCTGCCGCTGTTGCGTTTGCCGTAAGCGCACCAAGCATCGTAAGCGCTCAAGAAGCACCTGTTGAGGCTGCACAAAATATCGAACAAATTTCTGTATTAGGGTCGCGCGTTTCTAACCGCACCTCTACTGAGTCTTCGTCACCTATTGATTTAATAGACGCTGATGATTTAAACAAAGGCGGCTTTACAGAACTAGGGCAGAGTCTGCAAGCTACTGCCCCGTCGTTTAACTTTTCTCGTACACAAGTATCTGATGGCTCTGATTTATTTAGACCAGCAACGCTGCGCGGCTTACAGCCAGATCAAACGTTAGTGTTGGTTAACGGTAAGCGCCGCCATAATCAATCTATTTTTGGCCTTAACGGCACTGTAGGTGCAGGCGCTGCCGGTACCGACATGAACGCCATTCCGCTAACTGCGCTTAAAGGTGTAGAAGTACTACGCGATGGCGCAGCAGCTAAATATGGCTCTGACGCGATAGCTGGCGTAATTAACTTATCGCTTAATAATTCAACTGGCGTAACAACGGGTTACGTACAGTACGGCGGCACCAGTGAAGGCGACGGCGATACGCTTTCTGCAGGTTTAAACCGTGGTTTTGACTTAGGTAATGAAGGCGGCTTTATTAATTTATCGCTTGAGTATCGTGATGCCGATGGCACTAACCGTGCAGAGCGCGATACCGGTGGGTCGTTAAATGTTGAGCCAGGCACGCTGAGTGAAGATGTACGTTGGAGCCAAGGTAACTCAGAAAGTGAATTTACCTCGTTATTTTACAACATGGCTTTGCCAATGGGCGACAGCGAATTGTACTCATTTGGTGGCTACTCTGAGCGTACCGCACTGGGTAATGGTTTTTACCGTAACTTTAACGAAGCGTCTAAAAATGTAACGCAAGTATACAGCGATGGCTTTTTACCCCGCATTTATAACGAAGCTGAAGATATTTCAGTAGCGGTTGGTTTTAGAGGCGATATAAACCCAGATTGGGGATACGATGTATCGGCAGTGTATGGCGAAAACAAATACGACTTTACCTCACGTAATACTATAAATGCCTCTTATGCGGCGGAGTACGTATTTAACAACCCAGATGCAAGCGATGCCGATATAGCAGCCAATGCAGGCCCAAGCGGCGGTTACTCTGGTGGTTTTAGATTTGATCAAACAACAGTTAATGCTGATTTTAACGGCATTGTTGATATTGGCCGCAATGAGCCTTTATATGTAACTATTGGTGCAGAATACCGTAAAGAAAACTACGAAATAGTACCTGGCGATGAAGCCTCTTACGCATGTGGTTTAGCAAATACCGATGCTTCGTACCCTTCAGTAAACGATCCTGATCAATTTGCTGAGTGTGGTTTTCAGGCTTATAACGGTTTGCGCCCAGAGGCAACAAACAAGAGCGATCGCCACAGCTACGCGTTTTATGTAGATGTAGAAACCATGGTCACTGATGCATGGAACGTAAGTGGTGCGCTGCGCTATGAAGACTTTTCAGATGCGGGCGATGACTTAATTGGTAAATTAGCAACACGTTATGAATTTAATGATGACTTTGCAGTACGTGGTGCGGTTTCTACTGGTTTTAGAGCGCCATCGCTTCAGCAAAGTGGTTATACCGCATTTACAACTAACCTAGGCTCAGATGGCACACTTACGCAGTCGTTCACTGCAAATACGGGGACTGCTTTTCCAAGTGCGTTAGGTGTAGATAGCCTAGAGCTTGAAACCTCAACTAACTACAGTGCTGGTTTTGTTTACGATGTAACAAGTGAGCTTTCGTTAACGGTTGATTTTTACCGCGTAGAAATTAAAGACCGTATTACGCTTGGTAGTTTACTTTCTGCAGAGGATGTTGCCTTTAGCGATGAAGCCGTAGCCGCGCTTCAAGCAACCGGCGCAGTGCAAGCTAATTACTTTTCAAACTCTGTAGATTCAACTACACAAGGTGTTGATATTATTGCCTCTTACCGTACTGATGTAGAGGGCGGTAATTTTGGAGTAACCTTTGCGGGTAACTTAAACGACACTAAAATTGATAACGTGAACGCAGAAGAAGGTATTCCTGAGTCGGTGGCGTTTGATGATTTACAACGTAGCTTTTTTACCGACGGCCAGCCAGGTGAGCGCGCAACTTTAACGTTTGACTATGAGCGTGATGCGTATGAAACAACGCTTCGCTTTAATTACTTTGGCGAAACAAACGTTAAATACTTTGGTAATGACCACATCCCTTTACCAGGTGAGCTTTCGCCTACGGGGTCGTTTAAACCAACTAGTACAGTTGAATCAGCAGTACTAGTGGATTTAAACGTTAGCTACCAAATTAACGAAATATTTAACGTATCGGTAGGGGCTGATAATATTTTTGATGAAACCCCAGATGAGCTAGGTGATGACGAAGTGCTTAACTTTATTACCAACGGCGCGTTTAAATACCCTGTACGTGCATTGCCTTACGGCTTTGACGGGCGTACTTATTATGCAAAAGTAAGCTTTGAATTTTAATTATTTGAGATAAAACTATTTAACCTGAATTCTGGTTAAGAGATATACCAACATATTTTATTATCCAGCGTTCAGGTTACTCAGCGCAGTTATTTACTGCGCTTTTTTTATGTTTATTTATTATGAAAAAGAGCGTTAAAACACTTGCAAGGTTGAAAATTAGGCATACAATCGCCACTTCTTAAGGTTCTTATTGTTATAAATAGTTAGGAAATAAAATGGCTAAAAAATCGAAAACCAAAGCCGCAAATAATAGTGCGGTAGACACCGGCCGAGGTGTTATTAATCATAATGCGCTGGCGGCGCTAGTAACCTCTAAAGTGTTTAAACCTCAAGTGGTTAAAGCTAAAAAAGGGAAAGGCTCGTTTAAGCGCAATCACAAACACGTAGGACGAGAGTCTTATTTAATCGCGGCTTAAATAGCACCGATCAAATAAGACTTTTAACTACCTACTTTTTGCCAAGCATACGCGTAAGGGTGTTGTCTTTATCAATAATATGGTGCTTTAAAGCGCCCACAATATGTAAACCTAACGCGATAAGAAGCGCATTTGCTGTAATACCGTGAACGGTTTTTCCTATCTCTGCTAAGCCTTGGTTAAAAGCGAGGCTTTTTTGTGGGTTTTCTGGGTTGGGGTTGTGCGGAATAAGCTCTAGCCCGAACATCTCTACGCCATGCCCACCAAAGCCTGACATAATCAGCCCCGAAATAGGCATAAGTAACATGCTTATTATAAGAACGTAATGCACAATTTTAGCTAACACTTGCTCATAATTTGGGTGTTTAACATCGTGCTTTGGCCAACCATTTACAATGCGCCATGTTACTCTTAATAACGCAAAAGCAAGCAGCATTACACCAAATGACTTGTGCCAACTCATTAGAAAAAATGCTTTAAAGTTTTCCATATATAGGCCTGAGCCTAATAACCCAATAATTAAAATAGCTACAATCCAATGCAGGCTTATGGTGGTTTTGCTTAACGTACTTGTTGTATCTTTTGTAAGTTTCATTGTGGTTATTCCTAACTTAAAAAGTGGCGCTTAGTTGCGTGTACAATTGAATAATCTACATTAATGCAGCTAGCTTAAACTACAGAGGGTTAAAGTAGGGTTAACGAAACTTATTTTTTAAATTTAAAAAGATATAACCCGCAACGTGAAGTGAAAGTTGTAGGCGCGAAGCTTGCTCGCGCAAGATGTTAGTTACTTCTCTAAAAGCGACGCGCTTCTAAACCTCTTTGTGATTTATTGATCTTTAATACAAAAATGCACAAAGTGAAGAGAAAGAGGAGTAAATGAGAAGTGAAAGCTGTAGGCGCGAAACTTGCTCGCGCAAGATGCTAGTTACTTCTCTAAAAGCGACGCGCCTCTGAGCCTCTTTGTGAATGCATTGGTTTTATTTACGAGCTATCGCTCGTCACGCCAGCAAGCTGCGCGTCTACAAGGTAATTTACCTCGGTGTTAATTTTGTCGGTAGGCGCGAAGCTTGCTCGCGCAAGATGTTAGTTGCTTCTCTAAAAGCGAAGCGCCTCTTAACCTCTTTGTGATTAATTGAGCTTTAATACAAATATGCACAAAGAGAAGGGATAGAGAAGTAAATGAGTAGCCAAAGTAAATTGGTATAAGTTATCTGTATATCACCACCGAGTACACCGATGCGCTTCGCGCTACACAGAGAAAACACCCGTAACGCTTAGTCACTTCTCTTGGTATTCTCCTTCGCTTCTCGGTGGTGAAACAATCACTTTATATCTCGGTTAAGGCGTTGCTTTTAAACGCCAGCAAGGTGCGCCTCTACAAGGTAATTTACCTCGGAGTTAATTTTGTCGGTAGGCGCGAAGCTTGCTCGCGCAAGATGTTAGTTGCTTCTCTAAAAGCGAAGCGCCTCTTAACCTCTTTGTGATTTATTGATCTTTAATACAAAAATGCACAAAGAGAAGGGAATGAGGAGAAAATGAGCAGCCAAAGTAAATTGGTATAAGTTATCTGTATATCACCACCGAGTACACCGAGGCGCTTCGCGCTACACAGAGAAAACACCCGTAACGTTTAGTCGCTTTTCCAGGTATTCTCCTTCGCTTCTCTGTGGTGAAAAAATCGCTTTATACCTCGGTTAAAGCGTTGCTTTTAAACGCCAGCAAGGTGCGCCTCTACAAGGTAATTTACCTCGGAGTTAATTTTGTCGGTAGGCGCGAAACTTGCTCTCGCAAGATGCTAAGCATCTAAAAATCTAGGCCACTTTCTTTTAAATTATTGGCGATGGTTTGAGAGGGGTTTTCACCAAATAACTGCGTGTAATCTTTAGTAAATTGCCCTGGGTGCCAAAACCCCCAATTGGCCGCTATGATTGATATAGGCTTAGTTTGACCAACAACTTTAAGCTCGCGCCTTACGTTATTTAAACGGGTTAAACGCAAAAACCTAAGCGGGTTAATACCTAAAATGCTTTCGAAACTGTACTGCAACGTGCGCCTACTAACAAAAGTAAGCTCGCAAAGCTCTGTAATAGTAATAGTTTTTTGTGGGTTGGCTGCCACGTACTCTTTTACTTTATCGACCACCGCTTTACGGTGTTTGTAGCTAGGGGCTATGTTTTGCTGCGGGTTATCGGCTTGCAGTAAATGCAGTGCTAGCATACTAAGCATATCTTGCTGTGACTCTGGTTTAAGCCCAAAGCCTTTATTTATAACCATACTGTTAATAATTTGCCTTGCTGTTTGCAGCGATGATTCACTAACCGTTAAACGAGCAGATTGTGCAGATGATAGGTTTTTAATTGTTACGCCTTGTAACTGCGCCATGTACTCAATGGAATGCCAATCAATAACCAAACCGTAAATATCAAATTGCTCAGGGGTAATTAGCTCAAAGTCACTGCTGCTGGTACGGCACATAAATTGATTGCTCGCTACATCAAGACCATTAATTTTACTTTGCTGCGACTGACTCGGTATGCCAAGCCAAATAGAGTTAGGCGCTATGTTGCATTGCTGGCGCAGTGCTCGCTCGGTGTATTCTTTAAAAGCATGAATATCGTTGTAATTTACGCCTTCTATACAGCCATAAAAGCGGCCATCGCTTACTTGGTCGTACTTTTGCTGCCATTGAGTGAGGTTATGGGCTTGCTCGTCAATATCGTGCGTGTATACCTTGCTCTTTTGTGGTGCGTTGTTGCTGCCTTGCTGCGCCATATAGGTGATGCTCTTTTAAAGTAAACATATTTTTAGTTTAAGTGAATGCCAAATAAAGGCGTTAACTTACTGAAATAAAATAATAAAAAACGATTTGCCAAAATTCGATAGCCACTTGGTACAAATTAAGCCTTCTTGTGACTATTCAAAATTGATTTATAGCTTATATGAGGCAAGACCTATACCAAGGTTTGTAATATTAGTTATGCGGAGTAAATCATGGGGCATATGTACAGTTATACGTTAGGAACACATACTTATCAATTCAAGAGCTTAGCGCAGTTAATGGCTAAAGCTACGCCGCAGCGCTCGGGTGATAGGTTAGCGGGCGTTATTGCACAATCGGCGCAAGAGCGCGCTGTTGCGCAGATGACATTGGCCGAAGTACCGCTAAAAACATTTTTAAACGATGTACTTATTCCCTACGAGCAAGACGAAATTACACGCCTTATTATTGACGAGCACGATGCAAACGCTTTTAAGCTTATATCGCACTTGAGCGTGGGAGATTTTAGAAACTGGTTATTAAGTGATTTTGCAACGCCTGCGGTACTTGCAAGTGTTAGGCAAGCCATTACCCCTGAAATGGCGGCTGCGGTAAGTAAAATAATGCGTAATCAAGATCTCATACTTGTTGCTAAAAAGTGCCACGTAAAAAGCGCGTTTAGAAACACCATAGGTTTGCCTGGGCATTTATCAACCCGCTTGCAACCTAACCACCCAACCGATGACATAAATGGTATAGCTGCCTGTATGCTCGATGGGCTTTTATACGGCAATGGCGATGCGGTAATTGGTATTAATCCCGCCACCGACAACGTAGCGCAAGCCATTAAGTTAATGACGCTGATGGATGATGTAATTCAAAAATACGAAATTCCGACACAAAGCTGTGTGCTTACCCATGTAACTAACACCATAGAATGCATAGAAGCAGGTGCGCCGGTTGATTTAGTGTTTCAGTCAATAGGCGGTACAGAAGCTACTAACTCAAGCTTTGGTTTTAATTTAAATACACTAGCTGAGGCGCAAGATGCTGCGCTGAGCTTAAAGCGTGGCACGGTTGGCAATAATGTAATGTATTTTGAAACCGGGCAAGGCAGCTCGCTTTCGGCTAATGCACACCATGGCCTTGACCAGCAAACCTGTGAGGCGCGTGCTTATGCTGTAGCACGTAAGTTTAACCCTTTATTAGTTAATACTGTTGTAGGCTTTATTGGCCCCGAGTATTTATTTGATGGTAAAGAAATTACCCGCGCAGGGCTTGAAGATCACTTTTGTGCCAAGCTTTTAGGCATACCTATGGGGTGCGATGTGTGTTACACCAACCACGCCGAGGCCGACCAAAACGATATGGATAACTTACTCACCTTATTAGCCGTGGCGGGTTGCTCGTTTGTAATGGGGATTCCAGGCTCGGACGATATTATGCTTAATTACCAAACTACCTCATTTCATGATGCCTTATATGTGCGCCGAGTTTTAGGCTCGCGCCCAGCGCCCGAGTTTGAAGCGTGGCTTAGCAAAATGAAAATTATGGAAAATACCGCCGAGACTATTTTATCAAACACCTTACCAACTGCCTTTGCTAAGCCATTAAAAGCAGTACAAGGAGGCATGTAATGAAAGCGGTTAAAAGCATAAACACGCAAAGCAGCAACGATCGCGATAATGGCAAAGTGGTTGAAAACCCATGGAGCGATTTACGTCGTTTTACCGATGCGCGTATAGGCCTTGGCCGGGCAGGCATTAGTTTACCTACATCTGAAATGTTAGCGTTTCAGTTATCGCATGCTCAGGCGCGCGATGCGGTTAACTTTCCGTTAGATATTAGCGAAATGACAAAAACTCTCAGTGCTATTGATGCGCTTAGCGTGGTTGAAAAACCGCTAAGTGTACAAAGTGAGGCAGTTGATCGTGTTACTTATTTACAGCGCCCCGATTTAGGCCGAAAGCTAAACCAAGCAGGGCGTACAACGCTTTTAAGCACTATGCAAAGTAGGCAAAGCAGTACACAGGCGCAATACGATTTAGCCATTGTGGTAGTTGATGGGCTTTCGTCCTTGGCGGTACAAAAAAACGCAGCGCCATTTATAAGCGAGCTTTTAAAGCAGCTTCCTACTGAGCCCTCACCTTACAAAATTGCGCCAATTACCCTAGTAGAGCAAGGCCGCGTAGCGATTGGTGATGACATTGGCGAGCTGTTAAACGCACAAGTTGTAATGGTATTAATTGGTGAGCGCCCAGGGCTTAGCTCCCCCGACAGCCTTGGCCTTTATTTAACGTGGGAGCCAAAAACGGGGCTAAATGATGCCTGTCGTAATTGTATTTCTAACATTCGCCCTGCAGGGCTTAGCTACTTTGAGGCTGCCCGAAGAGCCGTATATTTACTGCAAGAGGCCAAAAAGTGCGGGCTTACTGGGGTTAACTTAAAAGACAGAACACAAGACGATGTAATAGAGCATCAGGTTCAAACCACAAATTTTTTAATCGCGGAATAAAACCATAAAAAGAGGTCAATATGTCTAATAACAATAAAGAGTATCTTGCACAAAGGCAGTTAAAAAGTGGCACTGCGGGCTGGTTATTGCTTGCAGGGCTAGGGGTGTCGTATGTAATTTCGGGCGACTTTGCAGGCTGGAACTTTGGCATAGCCGAAGCCGGCTGGGGCGGATTTGCCATTGCTGCGGTGTTAATGGCAATAATGTATTTAACGCTGGTGTTATCGCTTGCTGAAATGTCGGCAGCAATTCCTGCTGCGGGTGGCGGTTACAGTTTTGCGCGTCAAGCAATGGGCCCTGCCGGGGGTTATTTAACTGGCCTTGCGGTATTAATTGAATATGCATTAGCCCCCGCCGCCATTGTTATATTTATTGGCTCGGCGGTTGAGGCGTTAACGGGTTTTAATGGCCCGTGGGTATATGCACTGTTTTATTTAACGTTTGTGGGTATTCACTTAGCGGGTGTGGGTGAAGCGCTAAAAGTAATGATGGTGATAAGTGGTTTAGCAGTATTGGCTATTATTGCCACCGCCGTGGCGTTAATTGCTAATTTTGACGCGGGTAATTTATTTGATGTTGCGGTAACTAATGCCGCAGGTGCAAATGAATTTTTACCACTTGGTTGGTATGGTGTGTGGGCTGCATTACCTTTTGCTATGTGGTTATTTTTAGCAGTAGAAGGCGTGCCGCTTGCAGCCGAAGAAGCTAAAAACCCAGCTAAAGATGTACCTAAAGGCATTATTGGCGCTATGTTATTTTTACTGTTTACCGCTTTACTTGTTGTGGTATTAGTTCCTGCTGCCGGTGGTGCAAACGCAATGGGCGCCAGTGCAGTTCCTTTAGTTGATGCGCTTAACGCCACGGGCAATACAAGCTTAGCCACTGTGGTAAATATTTTAGGCTTAGCGGGATTGGTCGCGTCGTTCTTTTCGATTATTTATGGTTATAGCCGTTTAGTGTTTGCGCTTTCGCGTGCGGGCTATTTACCGCGTTCGTTATCAATTACTACAGAGCGCAAAGTGCCCGCGCGTGCGTTAATTGTACCCGCTATTTTTGGATTTATTGCCTCACTGAGTGGCGAGGGCGATTTAATACTAGCCATGGCGGTGGTAGGTGCAACGGTATCGTATGCGTTAATGGCGCTGAGCCATATTATGTTACGTATTAAGCAACCTAATTTAGCTCGCCCGTATAAAACGCCAGGTGGCGTGGTTACATCGGGTATTGCGCTAGTGTTATCGCTTATTGCATTAACGGGTGTGTATGCGTTTGACCCTCGTGCATTTTTATACACCGTAGTGTTATTTGTGATTGGTGCAGCTTATTACTTTGGCTATAGCGCTAAGCATTTAGTCGCTAAAAGTGCAGATGAAGAGTTTGCTATGCTTGCCGACGCTGAAGCTGACTTAGCCGCCTCAAATTAAGGGGGTTAACACTAGGGTAAAAGCGTTGCTTTTAAAACGCCAGCAAGCTGCGCTTCTACAAGGTAATTTACCTCTGCTGTTAAGGCTCGCTGTAGGCGCGAAGCTTGCTCGCGCGAGATGGTAGTTACTTCTCTAAAAGCGAAGCGCCTCTAAGCCTCTTTGTGATTTACTGATCTTTAATACAAAAATGCACAAAGAGAAGAGAATGAGGAGTAAATGAGAAGTGAAAGCTGTAGGCGCGAAGCTTGCTCGCGCGAGATGCAAGTTACTTCTCTAAAAGCGAAGCGCCTCTAAGCCTCTTTGTGGTTTATTGATCTTTAATACAATATGCACAAAGAGAAGAGAAAGAGGAGTAAATGAGAAGTGAAAGTTGTAGGCGCGAAGCTTGCTCGCGCAAGATGTTAGTTGCTTCTCTAAAAGCGAAGCGCCTCTATACCTCTTTGTGATTTATTGATCTTTAATACAATATGCACAAAGAGAAGAGAGAGAAGTAAACGAGCAGCCAAAGTAAATTGGTATAAGTTATCTGTATATCACCACCGAGTACACCGAGGCGCTTCGCGCTACACAGAGAAAACACCCGTAACGTTTAGTCACTTCTCTAGGTATTCTCCTTCGCTTCTCGGTGGTGAAACAATCACTTTATACCTCGGTTAAAGCATTGTTTTTAAACGCGAGCAAGCTGCGCGATTACAGCCCATTTAACTTATGCGGGTTACTTTTACTTTTATTTTTCCTGCATTGGCGCCGTAAAATCGGCTTAAGTCATTGGCAAAGGGGCTAAATTCACCTGATTTAGTAATGGTTACTGTAGCGCCATTGGCTATTTCAAATAAATATTCGTCGTTATTGTTAATTGCGCCAACCAAAGAGAACCACTGCGCTCTTGGAAGTCGTCTAAATGGTTCAAGCAATGCCATGGGGATTTCTTTAACCCCTAATTGCACATTATCGCGGTGCCAGCCGCTTGCAGTGCATTTTATGCCGTCGTCATACCAAAATTGATTGGGATAGGGTTCAAACTTATAAGTTGCGCCTTCAACTAACATAAGCCCTGTATTGTTATGTACCTCGCTGGCAAACACCATTACATCTTGGCTTTGCGAAACTTGTAATACACTCATGTTTTGGTTTTCAAGGGCAATGTGTTGGCTTAAACCAGTAAAGCTTAATGTGCTGTAATCGTTATACCTAATTTTGTAATGCAGGTTTTTAAGCGACTCTGGGCGATAGCTAGTTAGTTTATTAATTCGTGTAGCTACGCTTTGATGTATATGTGGTTCTAGGTTGCTGGCTTCGTTATCAATAAGTACATAGCACTCCCTATCCACCAATTTAAAAAAGGGATTAAACCAAAAGTAATTTTGCTGATGGCTTAAAGCCAGAGGATCGGGCGTTACGGTTACATCGTCTTGGTCAACTAATTTACTGCCAGGCAATAAGGTTTCGTAGTCAATGTCGTGGCTGGTTAATAAGCTAATATTAAGTGGTTGCTCAATTAACCATTCAAGCGCATAGCGCAGGCAAATATCAGCTAGGCCATCGCGGTAATAACCGCCGCCAATATCTGAATGCGCCCCTGCAAACCAAAGCTCGGTAATATTATTTTGATGGTTCATTAGGGTGGGTTCAAACGCACGGCGTTTTTCATCAAGTGCTACGCAGTGCAGTGCCTGCGAAATATTATTAGCAATGGTGTGGTTTTCAAATATTACATGCTCGGCACCGCGCGTTGCTTTACTGACTTTTGATAAACCTATTGAGGCCACAGTATCAAATACACATACGTAAACATTATCGTTAATTAAAGGCTCTAGGATTTTTGCAAAACGCCGAGCGAGTGCGCCGCCTCGGCTAAAGCCGGTAAGTAAAAGGGTATCGCCGAGTTGGTAATGCGCTTCAAAATCACTCATGGCTTGATTTAAAATACTGGCAACATCGTCACCTCGTGGCGCTAAAGTTTGGTTTAAAATACGTTTTAAGCGGCTACCTTTTGTGCCAATACCTTGATAATAAAAACTAAGTTGGTTTGTAAATGGAGTGGTGGGGGAGTCATCGAGTTTGCCGCCTAATAATAAATGCAGCTTAAGAATATTAGAAATACTACTGTCTTCTTTAAAATGGTCTGAGCTAAATTGCTCTGCATCGCGAGGCTCGCCCCCAGTACCATCAAAATTAAAAATTAGCGTTTTACCCGTCATAGCCCTAATCCTTTAATTGTTTTAAATACTCTACACAGGCAATGTTAAATATTAAAGACAGCAGCAATAAATAATTATTATCGCTGCTTACTCTATTTTTAATGCAGTTTCATTTTAGGGCGCACTACGCGCAGTACTTTTTCGCTTATCCATAATGCAAAGGTTTTTGCGCTGCCGTGTATGGCGCGCTGGTGCATGCGATACAGTGATATATACATAAAGCGAGCAATTTTACCTTCTATAAAAAAGGTATTGCTGGTTAAGTTACCCATTAAATTACCTACCGTACTGTAGCGCGATAAGTTAACGAGAGAGCCATGGTCGCTATATTTAAAGCCGCATAATGGCTGTTGTTTTAACGTGGCAATAAGATTTTTTTCTACACATAGCGCCATTTGATGCGCCGATTGTGCCCGTGGGGGTACAAGCTTTCCGTCTTCTTGGGTAAAGGCGCAGCAATCACCAATAACAAAAATGCTTTCATCTACGGTGCTTTGTAAAAACTCGTTTACTTGAATTTGGTTACTGCGGGTAAGATCAAAAATACCTAAATCTTTAATAAAATCTGGCGCTTTTACACCTGCAGCCCATACCATTATATCTGCGTCTATGTGTTCTTCGTCTTTTGTTATAAACCCTTGTTCGGTGGCTTCTTTTACCAGTGTTTGCTCTCGTACGTTTACGCCGAGTTTTAATAACTCGCGTTTTGCGCTATCGGCTATGCGCTCGGGTAGGGCGGGCAAAATACGGGGCCCCGCTTCTATTAAATGAATATGTAAACGCTTAGACGACATATTTGTAAGGCCGTAAAGCTTTAATAATTCAGATACATGGTAAAGCTCTGCCGAGAGCTCAACGCCGGTTGCGCCGCCGCCCACAATGGCAATATTTAATGATTGTTGTTGGTTGTCGTCTTGGTGAAGGCGAGTAAAGCTGTCGAGTAGAGAATGCTGAAAACGCTCAGCTTGCTGATTTGAGTCTAAAAAGTAGCAATGATCTTTTATGCCTGGGGTATTAAAGTCGTTGCTTACGCTGCCAATGGCAATAACAAGGTGGTCGTAGCGTACGCTGCGCTGCGGCAAAATAGTGTGGCCTAGCTCATCAAGGTGCGGTGCAAGGGTAATGGTTTTATTGCTTTGGTCTATATCGCAAAATGTACCAAGCTGAAAATTATAATGATGTTTTGCAGCGTGGGCTGAATACACAACGCCATCTAAATCGGGGTCAATAGAGCCTGTCGCTACTTCGTGTAGTAACGGCTTCCATATGTGGGTGCGGTTTTTATCGATTAAAAGAATTTCGGCTTGTTTTTTCTTCCCTAATTTATGCCCTAATTGTGTTGCCAGCTCTAGTCCGCCTGCGCCACCGCCAATAACGACGATTTTAGGTTTAGTTATATTCATAGCAATGCCCTTAAAAAATAATATACCCAAATAATCTGCTTATAACGCTTATAAAAAATCACTTGGGTATACAAAATTAGCTTGGCTGTTAACACCATTGAGCATCTGGTGCGTATTTTGCGCCTAAATAAAACATATGTCAGCAATTGATAAGCTTATTTGTTGTATACTAAGGTCTAAATTGCCTCAGTATGAAAAATTTAGCGCTTTACAGGGCCCTAATATAAAGGCGCTACTTTACATAAAAGACAGCTTGCTTTTAATAGGGTATAACGCTGATATTAAATGCTTTTAATTATTTTAACCTATTGATTTGAAGTAGGTTTTAGTGCTTTGTGGATTATTGCAATAAAGCCGCTAATACTTGCAATCTATGCATTATCTAAATTGCTTTTAATGCCAACAGACACTCTTATATTGAGATGCTTTGGGCTATATGCAAATATTTCATTTACGTTGCACTTTTGCTGTTAAAGCCTATTCCCTAGCCAAAAAGGATATTTATGACCACGCCATTAATTAAATCACTTGAGCAGCATTTTGGTTTTAGCCAATTTAGAGCAGGGCAACAGCAAACCATTGAGCAGCTTTTAAATGGGCAGTCGTCACTGGCTATATTTCCTACGGGGTCGGGTAAGTCGTTGTGTTATCAGCTAACAGCTATGCATTTACCAAACTTAACCTTGGTGGTGTCGCCCTTACTTGCATTGATGAAAGATCAAATTAGCTTTTTAAATAGCAAAGGTATTTACGCGGCAAGCCTTGATTCTAGCCAAGACCAAATGCAAAGCAGCACCGTAATGAACGATGTGCGAAATGGTAAAATTAAAGTATTAATGGTGTCGGTTGAGCGTTTTAAAAACGAGCGTTTTAGAGAGTTTATAAGCCAAGTTGCGCTGTCTATGCTGGTGGTAGACGAAGCGCACTGTATATCTGAATGGGGCCATAACTTTAGACCCGACTACCTTAAATTACCGCGATACCGCGAAGAGCTAAATATTCCACTGGTACTATTACTCACCGCCACAGCCACTAAAAAAGTAAAACGCGACATGAGCGAGCGTTTTAATATTGCCCCAGAGTGTATTGTACAAACCGGCTTTTACCGCGCTAACCTCGATTTAAGTGTGCTAAGTGTAAAAACGGCTGACAAAAACACTGAGCTTACAAACATAGTGCGTGCGCAAAATGGCCCAGGTATTGTGTATGTAACGCTTCAGCAAAGTGCCGAGCAAGTGGCTAATACGCTAAGTGCGCAAGGTATTCAGGCGGTTGCGTATCATGCAGGGCTTGAAGATACACTACGCTGGCAAATTCAAGATGATTTTATGGCGGGTAAAATTAACGTTGTTGTGGCAACAATAGCCTTTGGTATGGGCGTTGATAAATCAGATATTCGCTTTGTTATTCATTACGATTTACCAAAATCAATTGAAAACTACAGCCAAGAAATTGGCCGTGCAGGGCGCGATGGCAACCCATCAAACTGCTACACCTTGGCTAATTTAGATGGCCTAAACACAGTTGAAAACTTTGTGTATGGCGACACCCCTGAGCTGAGCGGCATTGAACACGTAATTAACGATATTAAAGCCCAGCCGCAGCAATGGGAAATGCAAGAGTACAGCTTATCGAGCGAAAGTAACATTCGCCAATTAGCGCTTAAAACCTTGCTGGTACAACTAGAAATGCAAGGCGCAATAACGCCGCAATATGCTTACTACGCCGATTTTAAATACAAGTTTTTGGTTGATAAAAACGAGTTACTTAGCCAGTTTGACGAGCAGCGCCAAGCCTTTTTAACGCAAATATTTAGCCATACCGATTTTAAAAAAATATGGGGCACGCTTAATTTTGACACCCTTACCCAAGCCGCCCAAGTTGACCGTAAGCGGGTTGTGGCCGCGCTTGACTACCTAGCCGAAAAAAACCTAATAACCCTTGAAACCAAACGTATTACCCAAGTTTACAAAGTGCATAGTGAGGTTATAAATAACCCTGAACTTGCAAAACAATTACACAGTTATTTTATCGAAAAAGAACAAGCCGAGATTAAACGTATAGCTGCATTGGTACGCTTTTTTGAGCTACAAAGTTGCTTAAGCTATAACTTGGCGCGTTATTTTGACGACCAAAATGCGCCAGCGCAATGCGGGCATTGTAGTGTATGCCGTGGTAATGCTGTAAAACTTGAATATTCAATAGAGCCTGCTCACATTGCCGATGACGTTGTTTATCAAAAAGTGGATGAGTTTTTAGCGCACATGACAACAAAAGGTATTCACAGTGTAGGTATTGAAACCCAGTGCCGCTTTTTAGCGGGCATGAGCGTGCCATTATTTGCACGTAATAAAGTACGCCAACTGAGTGGTTTTGCGCTTTGTGAGCAGATGCGTTACAGCGATATAAAAGCAAAACTACTAGCGCGTTAAATTAGTTACTGTATCCTAGTGGCTTATTCAAAAAAGTAAGTCACTATGCCTAATACTGTTATTCCAAGTAAAACTATTTCCTCTACACCTGAGCCCGTAACCTGCGCTAATTGCCAGGCATGTTGCTGCCAATTAGAAGTGCGCATAGTGACCGACACGGGCGTGCCTTTTCAATACATTGATTACGACAAATGGGGCAGCGAAGTAATGAAACGCGCAGACGACGGCTGGTGCCAAGCACTCGACCGCAACACGCTAATGTGTACCATTTACGAAAACCGCCCACTTACGTGCCGCGAGTTTGAAATGGCCTCAAACGAGTGTATTACAGAGCGCGAAATAGCGGGTATTTAATAAAAACATATGCACTAAAAAAGGGGCTCAAAAAGCCCCTTTGGTTTATCTGTGTTTTGTACTTAAGCTAATTAATCGTATTTAGCTTCTAGCTCATTAGCTGTATGAAATTTCTCGTGGCTTTGTAATAGCTCATCGTATTTTACAAGGTGTTTAAAGTGGACAAGTTGGCCTGAGTTTTTAACTATTTCTACAATAAACGACATCATAATATCGGCACCGGTTAAAGTGTCGCCTACTAAATAGCGCTTACCTTGTAATCGGTCGTTAAAGTAGCTAATTACTTTTACGGTTTCTGCATCGGCGTAATTTTCTAAAAACTCTGTTTTAGCGCCATCTTTTAAAACAAACATTTTAAGCAGTAGCGGCAAAATAGCAGAGCTTTCAGCAAAGTGTAGCCATTGTTGATATTCAACATATTCGGCAGTGCCAGCTTTTGGTGCAAATTTACCGTTACCGTATTTAGTAATTAAATAGTCGGTAATAGCGCCAGATTCGGTAACAATTAAGCCATCGTCTTCAATCACTGGTGACTTACCTAATTGGTGTACTTTTTTAAGTTCGTCAGGCGCTAAAAAGGTCTCTGTGTTGCGCTGGTAGGCAACAATTTCGTAATCAACATCCAGCTCTTCTAAAAGCCAAATAATACGTTTTGAGCGCGATTTATTTAAATGGTGTAGTTTAATCATGTCAGTCCTTGTTGGCGTTACTACATGTGCAGTAACGCTTTATAAAATTTAAAGTGGCTCGTTAATTTTAACAACGGTTTTACCAAAGTTTTTACCATTTAGCATATCGTTAAATGCGCTAATAGTGTTTTCAATACCTTCTACCATGTGTTCGCGGTATTGTACTTTGCCATCTTGTAGCCATTTTTGCATGTCTTGTGCAAATTCGTCGTAGCGGTGGCCGTAGTCGTCAAAAATTATAAAGCCTTGCATTTTAATACGTTTAGTAAGCAATTGCCCCATTAGCATACCCATACGATCAGGCCCATCTGGAAGGCTGGTAGAATTATATTGCGACACTAAACCACACAGTGGCACACGGGCCGCGGTATTAAGTAGAGGTAATACGGCATCAAACACTTTACCGCCCACATTTTCGTAATAAACATCTATGCCGTTATCACAGGCTTTTTCTAGCTGCTCTGCAAAGTCATCGGCTTTGTGATCAATACAGGCATCAAAGCCCAGCTTTTCAACAGCATGTGTACATTTTTCGCTGCCACCAGCAACGCCTACCACTTTACAGCCTTTAATTTTAGCTATTTGGCCAACGGTTGCGCCAACCGGCCCTGTTGCTGCGGCTACTACAACGGTTTCGCCTTCTTTAGGTGCGCCAATATCAAGTAAGCCCATGTAGGCTGTAAAGCCCGGCATACCCATAATACCGAGTGCGTACGATGGGTTTTCTGGCTCTTTACCTAATTGCATAAGGCCTTCGCCGTTAGTAATGGCGTAATCTTGCCAACCGGTGTAGGCAAGTACCCATTCGCCTTCGCTGAATTTATCGTTTTTAGACTCTTCTACTTGGCATACGGTAGCGCCTACCATTACATCGCCCACATTAACCGGATCGGCGTACGACTTTGCATCGCTCATGCGGCCACGCATGTATGGGTCAAGCGATAGGTAAATAGTGCGCAGCAGCACCTCGCCATCTTTAAGCGCTGGTAAATCTACTGTTTTAAGTTCAAAGTTTTCATCGGTAGGGGCACCGTGCGGGCGTGATGCTAAAGTAAGTTGACGACTAGTTGCAGACATAAAAATCTCCTCTTAAGAGTGAATTTACTTAGCGAATGTTTACGCGTTTAAAACCAGGTTGAGCCTAAACAATAATGCGCGCTAAGTTATACGAAAATAAAAATTTGTACCTTAATACACGAGCTTTGGGCGCGAGGCTGGTAATTCAAGCTTTGCAGAGTATTTATTCTAAACGGTTTATTTTAGCTTGCTAAAAATATGGCTATCGTAAAATACACCATTTTTATAAATTGCCTGTTTGAGCACAGCCTCATCCTTAAAACCGCATTTAGTGAGTGCCTTTATAGAGCCAGTATTGCCAGCAAATACAGCGCCAAAAATACGGTTTAGGTTTGAGCTTTTAAATGCGTCATCGCAAATATGCGAAATAGCATGAGTCATTACTCCTTGCCCCCAAAAGTGGCTATTAAGCCAATAGCCTATTTCGCCACTGCGGCTATATTCAAATTCTCCGCGGGTGATACCAATACACCCCGCAAATTGCTCATCTACAACAATGGCCTTAACTATTCCACTTTTAGAGCCTTGGGTTATCCACCAGTCGGCGTCGGCTTGAGTATACGGAAATGGAATTTTAGACGATAAAAAGCGCGTAACCTGTTCATCGTTTAAGGTATTAATAATGTGTGGCGCGTCTGTTGGTTTAAAGTCTCTTAGGGTGATCATTGTTTTAATAAAGTGTCTGTTGCATACGGGTCAACTTAGCAAGCAATTAGAGATTGCACAATCACAAAGATTAACCGTTTACGCCTATAACTTTGTTTTAAAGTACTCTAATATAAGCAAAATATGATACCTGTTTAAGATACCTTTATGCACCCACATATAGCCGCCCTTTATAATAGTGCCCAAAAGCCAAGCCGTTTAATTATAGGTTTAATGAGCGGGACCTCGTTAGATGGGCTCGATGTAGCACTGTGTAAGGTAACGGGCGCAGGTATAAATACGCAAATTGAAGTGCTTAACTTTACCACCGTTGACTATAACAACGAGTATAAAAGTAAAATAAAGCAGGTATTTGCCAAACGAGAGTGTGATTTAGAACTTGTTACCTTACTGCATCCATGGGTTGGTAAACTCCATGGCGATATGGTTAATCAGTGCTTACATACTTGGCAGGTAAATCCAGCAAGTATTGATGTAATAGCCAGTCACGGGCAAACAATTTACCACTGCCCACAGTCGCAGCATAATCATAAAAGCTTTACTAATGGCACATTACAAATTGGCGATAGCGACCAAATAGCCGTTACTACCGGTATTACAACGATTGGCGACTTTAGGCAAAAACACATAGCCGCAGGAGGGGAAGGTGCACCGCTTGCGGTATATGGCGATTACTTATTTTTTGCAAACCCCAATGAGAACCGCATTTTATTAAACATGGGTGGTATTGCTAATTTAACGTTTTTACCTAAAAGCGGTGATGCAAATAGCGTATTTAGTAGCGACATAGGCCCAGGTAACACCATTATGGATGCGTACGTACAGCAGCATTTTGAAGGCATGCACTTTGATGATGGCGCAAAAATAGCAAAAGCGGGCAAGGTAAATACAGCCTTATTAAATGCAATGTGTAGCAACACTTTTTTTGAGCTTGCGCTGCCTAAAACAACGGGGCCTGAGGTATTCAATTTAGGCTATTTATATGCTGCTCAACAGCAAACAAATACACAGCACTTAAGCCATGAAGATGTAATGGCAACTTTAAATATGTTTAGCGCGAGGGTAATTGCAAATGCGTTAAACGAATGCGCGCAAAGTGCTAAAGAGTGTGTGGTGTACGCAAGTGGTGGCGGTATTCATAACCCATTATTAATAGCGCACCTTAATGCGCTGTGCCCGACTATTAAAGCGTTTAAAAATACTGACGATTTAGGCATAAACCCCGATGCCAAAGAGGCCGTACTATTTGCCATTTTAGCCAACGAATGCCTAGCAGGTGAGCAGCAGCACCTAAATAATACTGCGCAGGGTATTGCAGGGGTCACTATGGGTAAAGTGAGTTTTGCTGATTAAGTTTTTATAAATTTGTATACCAACACATTAAAAAAACGAAAATAAACTTGAGCTCATATTCCGAAAGTATTTTTTAACGCCGTGTGGCTTAGTTTGGCTTTTAAGGGCTTGCTGATTTTTATAACCAGCCTCAAACGCATTTACTTGCATATCAAACTGTAAACTATTTTTTAAAGTGGCATTTAAGCCATGCAGCATCAATTGCATTACTAAGCAGTGGCTTTGGGTAATTTTACTTAATGTTAAATACACATAACCACGCTCTAAGTCGGCGTTAGTGAGTACTTTTTCAGTAAAGTATTGTGCATCACGGGCACTGGGATACGTTGCGCTCAGCGAAATAATATCGTTTTCGTGGGCGTCGTCAGGCAATACGCATTGCAGCGTTATTTCATGCATAGCACTGGCTTGCAAGGTTAACTGCTCGTATTCCATTGTGTGGCCCATAGCCGCAGAGAGAGGATCTTCAAACGATTGTAACGCAAATGTGAGTTGCGTCATTGGTGTGCTCATTTACTTCAACTTCTAGATTATAAAAAATACAGTTCGAGTTTAAATTATCACCTATTTTGATTGCAGTTTTATGACAAATTGCACTTAATCGGATAAACGCAGTTTTTAGATTAAAAATGTTCTTAGTATCTTTAACTTTTAAGGAGGTAATTAAAAACTTAGTATTAGCGATCTTCTACATAGTTTGTTAAAACCAACTCAAGAAACTATCAACTCAATACGCAAGGACGTTATATATGGGAAAATATAGCAAGGGCATATCAAAACGATTTGAGAATACTAAAATCCAGGCTGGATTTTGCTTAATTTGCGGTGTTTACGGCCGACTTTCTCAGGACCACGTACCTCCAAAAGGTGCGATAACAATAACAAAGGTGGAGCAGCGTCACATCACAGAATTAATGGAGGTTGAAGCGTCAAGAGTTAAAGGCGTACCTTCACCAAACGGTAGTAAGTTCAAGACTATTTGTCATAACTGTAATAATATACATCTCGGTGGTAACGATGATGAAGTTGCTAGAGTCTGTAAATCTCTAACTTTGCAAATAAAAGATTATTTCTTTCATAGTGGCAGTCCATACACACTTATCAATACAAACATTGATGCTAAAAAATTTTCAAGGGCAATGATCGGTCATGTTCTAGCAGCAACTTCGGTTAAAGAATGTAAAGATAGACCACAGGATTCGCCTTATTTTCAGCCACTAAAAAACTTTGTTCTTGGTGAAGATAACGCTATTGATGAGACTCACGACATATATTATTGGTATTACCCTTACAATAAACATTTAAGCGCCAAATGTGTTGGATTTTATAACAATGGAAATATTTCCACTGTCAGTTTATTAAGCTTTTTTTCAATAGCATTTATGGTCACAAAGAAAAATGAAGGTATATATCCAGCTCATGCACGGAAATTAATGTTAACTGATAGCAAAATATGCTTAGATTTAAACTCAAGGGGATACGAGTTTGCTGAGTTCCCATTTCATGGATTAAAGGGAAACCAGATGATGGCTTTAGCTGACTATCAAACAATAGTCAGTTACCCTATTGGGCAGTAATCCTCAGTAAATCTTTATCAGCTAATATTGACAGCGGATGTGGGTTAAAGCGTTCAAATCTTGACTTCATACATTAAACTTCTATTCGCCCGTTCAATGAAGCATTAGCGAATGTTTGTAAGAGACAACGATCAAATTAACTATATCCTTAAACCTTTACTGTACTTGGGGTGTATTGTTTAGGGAGGTAAAATAAGTGATAAAGAAATCAATATTTTTCAGTGTATTGTTAATTGTATTGCTAGGTGCTTACTATGTGATCCGATCTTTATCGGAAAGAAGAGATTTTTCTAAATCTTCGCTTGATTATTATTTGCTCGCGCCTAATTTATTTAAAAACTTGTCATCTGCAGATTCTATTGGGGAACGCTACATTTATAGTTCTAGTGACGGTAATAAGCCAATGGTAATTTCTTTTATATTCCATAGTATAAAAGACTCAGCTCAAATCAAAAGTGACCTTAAAGAATATTTAAATAGTAATGGTTATAAACTGGTGGGCTCAAGTTTTTCGGATGGTGAAAATAGAGAAATTACAATAGAGACAACAGATAACAATGCTAATGTGATTGTTAAGCTAACAATGCTTGAGTATATAAAGTAATAGGGTTGAAGGGGACAAATTTTTACTTCATACATCAAGGCTTACCAGTGTCTGCTGATGTCGCACCAGCTAAGTTTGCCAGAGTAAGCCTATCAAATTAACTATATCCTTAAACCTTTACTGTACTTGAGAGGCTAGCAACGTACGGGTGACCCCTTACTGCGTTAATTGAGAAATAAGCTCAATTCCAGCATTGAATGGGAAATATTCCAACTTCCTATTGGAAATTCACTTATCAAAGCCTCGCCTTATATAAAGTCCTGTTTCAAGCTCAAATGAGAAAGAATATAGCGAGGTTTGTAATTTATCCGCTGTGGTAGATAAAGCATTTATTACTTAAAACCTAATATTGCAAATGTTCTCATAGAGAGTGTCTAGCTTATTTCTTATTTATTAAAGTGGGGCAGACCACCATACAGACTGAAATATAATGACAGGACTAAGCATTAATGCTGAAAGCCAAAATATTAATGCTTGAAGTTTATTTTTGCTGACACGGTACGAGAAAAACCATAAAACAGAGCTGATGATAAGCATAATGAAATATAAGAACACTCCGTAAATCCCCATTCCTTTACCGGCTAAAATAAAGCTTTTGAATGTAATGACTAAATACATTTCTGTAGTCGCTATTAATAAAATAGCGGCTAAAAGAAGGGTATTTGCTATTAGATTTCTACTCATTAGCGTAAACCTAAAGCATAAAGCTCGTTAGCTAATGTATTTCGACGTTTATCACCTATATTTGTGGGTTCTGCGTAATAAAAGTGACCTTCAGAATTTGGCATTTGCCCTGCCAGTGTAGGTAGATTAGAAAAAAGTTCAAAAACGCTCATACCTGCAAAAATTGGATCTCCATATTCGTTTAGATCAATTATAATTAATTTTTTTATTTGGACTATGTTTCTTAATCGCTGTAAAAACTCCATACTGATAGGACTCCCAATTAAAACCAAATTATCAATAACAGTACCTTTTATAGCGTATTTTGCTGCCAATTGAGACGCAATAATAGAGCCATAAGAGTAGCCTATTAAGTTAAATTGCGAAGCATTTGAAGTTGAGTGCCTTAAGAGCATTGGAAACCTTGGATCATAGTCTCGGCCTAATACTGAGCCAATTCCAGCATCGAATGCTGTTCCTCCGGACCATTTATCACGATCTACATACATCGCGCTTTTTATACCAGCTTCATAGAGAGATTGAACTAATGGCTGTATGTAACGACCATCCATTCCTGCTCCAGGGAAAAAGTATGTGCCTTTAATTTTATCACCAGGCTGGGTACAACATATTCCTTTAAGAGGCCCAAATTTTTGTGTCGTATTACTTTGTGTAATTTCTGCTTTGTTCATTACTTACTTCCGTGTATAAATTAAAAGAGGCTGAGTAAAAAGTAGATCTTTAGTTCAGGTTGGTTTAATACAAAATAGCAAAGTTCCTATTTTGGTTCAATTATTTGTAAAACAGATCTTTTATTTGATTTATTAAAAAAATAGTTACGACAGTCGTAATAAAATATTAGCTGAATTAGTTAGAAATAAGGTGTTTAAAGATGTTTTTTAATAGAACCGTGTTTTTAGTTTTTACTTTATTATCGGGCTGTTCTATAGCTAAAAGCGTTGATACATTTTCTTTAAGTGAAATGAATGAAACACAATACTTGCTTGAAACAACAACGCAGCCAACTATTAAAGTTATTGCTGATATGCAAGGAGCTGACGAGCTAGAATTAGTAAGGGTTTATGATTTAACGTGTAATGGTGTTAACTACCAAGTGCCTGCCGTTAAGGGAGATATCGAAAACGCGGAATCTATTGCTGAACACATAGAGTATTTTATATTTAAAAACGTAGGCGATGATTTATCAGCGATTAAAACAATCGGATCTATTGAGGTTAAAAGGCGAAGTGATGGTATTGTAGTTAATGAGCACACCATCGACCCATCACTGGCCAGTTTTAATAAAAAGCTGTGTAACAGTATTAACCGCAGCGGCAATATGGATTACCCAATACAATTTGCAGGCGCTGGTAATTAGTATTTATAAACTAACTTAAATATTCTTTACTAAGTAACTACAAAGCCCTGTGTTAAACGTAACGTTTAACACAGGTTTGGGCTAACCTACTAAACACCAAACGTATTAAAACGAATACTGTAGCCTTAATGAGATTGCATTGCCCGATGTGATAGTACCGCCTGCTTCAAAGTAGTCGGCTTTAATGTAGTCGGCCATAAACTTTATGTTTTTGTTTACGGTGTAGTTAACGCCGAGGGCGTAGGTTTTTGCGTCTTGGTTTTCTTGCTTGAGCTTAAGTAGGCTGTAGCGGCCTGTAATTTCCCAGCCTGCCTCTGAGCTTGCGCCTAGTTTTGCGTTTTTATACTTACGGTATCCGCCCGATAGTTGATAACCAAATTGCAAATAGCCGCCTTCGTAATCGTTAGTTGTATTTTCAATACTGGTTACTTGTGCTTGTTGCCACTCGGCCATCATGGTAAATCTGTCTTTTAGCCATAGTAGCTCTACGCCTTGTTGCGAAAGGCTATCGGCATTAATTTTATCGCCTTCTATTAATGAGTCGGCGGTATAAACTTCAAGAGGTTCATTCACTCTAAATTCGTTACCGTCGTAGTGCCTTTCACTAAATGCGACGCCTAGGTGTAAAAGGTTGGTGTTTTGCTGCCATGGCACCCAGGCTACGCGCCCTGTAATAGCAGACGTTGCTTCGTCTTCATCGGGCTCGTAATAACCTAGTTGCCAATTTACTGATGCTATGTCCCCGGAAAGGCTAATACCTAAGCTGCGCCCTGGTGAAAACGCTTCGCTTATCATGCTGCGTTCGAGCATTAGCAATTTACGCGAGCTGGTTAGTTTTTCTAGGCCAAAACTTTCTTTTTGCTGGCCTATGGTTAAATCGGCATATTTCCAGCCAGAGTATTCTAGGTAGGCGTCTTTTATTTCGGTTTCGCCATCGGCAAAGCCAAGCTGAAATTTACTTTTCCAGTCTTTGCTTATGTCTGATTTAAAACTTAGGCGTGCGCGGCGTATTTCAGAGGTACTTTCTGAGCTGCTGCTGTCGTATTGCCCCTCTAACAAAGAGGTATCAAACTTGTTGTAGTCGAGCATGATATAGCCGCTTAGGTCTATATCGTCGTTAATTTTGGCAAAGCTTGCGTTACTAACAAGGCAAAGAGCTGAAAGTGCCGCATAAGTAATCATTTGTTTAGAGGTCATGTTAGGCTGCCTTTGTTTGTTTTTCGGCTAAGTAACTTACTTTTAGTTGCGCTACGTCTCTTAAAAAGTCGATGTGTTCTATATCTACGGCAACTACGTTTAGGCCTGTGCGCTGTTTTAAATCATCGATTAGTGTGGCTTGGTTTTGTGGGGTTATGTTTTCTATGCGCTCGTAGCAAACGCTTTGTACTTCGTAGCGTTTTACAAATACGCTTGAGTCAATCAAAAAGGCAATTAAGCAAATAATGCCATTAAGAATACTTAGCTCAGTTAAGCTCATTTGCCCTACAGAGGTCAGTAAAGCAATGGCAGTAACAAGGAATAAGTAGGTCATTTCTTTAATCGAAATAGACTCAGTGCGGTACCTTAGCATGGTAAATACAGCAAATAGGCCAAATGCAAATTCCATCGACATATCAACGCCGTGCAGCAAAAAGGTAATAATAAAAACGCCTACGCCAAATAAAATAAACGAGCCTGCTACCACTGCATTTTTACTTACGCGAAAATAACAGCCATAGCAAAGTACAGCCAGCGATAGGATGTTTACTAAAAAGCGGGAAAGAAAAATAAGATCTAATTTAGTCATTTTAATTATTCTCTAAAGGTAAAAGCGGGTTAGTGCGGTTAAGGTGTTTTAAACGGGCTAAAACAGGTTTAAAGCGGTTTACTTTTAATCGCTCGGGGTAAAGCAAAGCACAGCCAATACAGTATTTACTAAACGAGGCTGGGAATATGTGGTGTTTGCTCATAAGTTTATAAAATGGCGAGCGTTTTGTTTTTTTACTTTGTTTAAGCTCGGCAATAAAAAAGCCCGGTAAGGTTATTTTGTTATCGCCTTTTGGGGTGTTGTACCACAGGTTAAAATCAAGCGTTAAACGCTCGGCTTTTTCTTCGTTAGCTAGCGCTATGCGGTTATAGCCGCTTTGCTGGGTTACATTTAAATGTGCAAAGCTGTTTTTCATTTGCTCTTTAATAAACGCCGTGCTGTTAGCTTGCTGGTTGTTAGTTTGCGCGAGCTTTATACGTGTTTTTACTGTGCGGCTTTGGTTGTTTTTTAGTTTTACTTCTAGGTATTCGGTGGCAGTATCAACGTAGCGCCTTTGGCGTACTTTGTAGCGATTAAGCTTACCGTTATGATGGGCTTTATATAAATCAAGCTCGGGCGTATCAAAGTACTGATTATAATAAGAGAATAAACGCTTACCTTGTATATCAAGTACCCGATACTGGCCTTGTATATGAGTAAGCAGCTCAGGTAAAAACGATAGTGGCAGCATAAACTTGCTGTCTACACGGTTCATTAAATTAGCGTTATTAAGATCGTTTAATCCGTAACCTTCAAACGGAATAAGCAACTCGTTAATTAAGCTTGTTAATGAGCCTCGCGCATCTGGCTTTTCAGGCTGAGCCTGCTTATTTTTAGTGTTTATTGCAGTAATTGCTGCTGGTGAGGTAGAAGTATCCTTTTCAAAAAGTTCATCCTTAAAACGTGCTTGAATTGTCATAATTTTCTCAGATTATTAAATTGCAAAGTAATTGAGTGCAGTGCCAGCGTGCTGACACTGCATGAAGGATGGGTTGTTTATCTAGAGCAAAATCCGCTGCCATCACCCGCTGAGGGCAATGTGCCATCAAGCTGCGCGGCCATATTTGCTACGCGGTACTCCATAAACGAGGTTAAGCCGTAAAACTGCCCCGTGGTAGAGGTTAGGTTTTGCTCAAAGTAGGTTGAGCCATAAAAGCTAGTTGGGTCGTTTTGTACGTGCTCACGAATTAAATCGGCTATTTCATTTACGCGTGCGTTAAATGTGTCGCTTGAAAGTGAGCCATTAATAAGCTGTGTTAAGTAACTGTGGTACGTATTGAGGTGGCTTTGATCGGCAAATACATTAGCAATTAATGGGCGCTCGCTTAATGCGCCGCTTACAGGCTCATCAATGTAGAGCTCTCTTACATCTACGCCATTACAATCCATGTTAAATGTGCCGAATGACTCGTTAAAATCCCACGGTAAAATGCTAAATACGCCATCGTCATCGTAAATATAATAGTTATGTGCAAGCGGGCCGTGGTAGCTATCTAAATTGGACAGTGAAGTACTAACCGACATATAACGCAGCAGCGTGTCTATATCTATGGCGCTGGTTTCGCCTTTATCGAGCGATTCAACAAAGTTAATAAAGGCGCCGTTATCTGTGGTGTCTTCGTTGGTTTGCAGGTTTATATCGGTATAGCTTTGTATGTCGTCACCTAGCCATAATAAATCGCTGCCTGTGCCATCTGGCTTGTATAAATCGCCGTTACCGTTGGCAAAGTGTTTTTCAACAAATTCGCCATCTACGGCTTCTACCATTAAATACAAACCAAATAGTTCGCCGTTTACATAAAAGTTAACGTAAGCATGCTCAGGCGTTGGCACGCCCATTTCATCCATAAGCTCGTAGGCGATTACTTCACGCATGTACGACGGGTCGTTAAACGAGTTTTGTAGTGTGAATTTTTTTAGCCCAAAAAACTTTTGCCCCGACACATATTCGTTAATATCAACCTTAAAGCTGTAACGGTCGCTACTAGAGTTGGCAACGCTGCTTAAGCTTGAGCCGCCTTTTGTGCGAATAGCCACGCTATCGAGTGTAACCCCATTAAAGGTAATAGCGGTTTCGTGATATTCCTCATCAAGTGGGTTATCTAGAATGTCTTGCCAGTTTTCATCGGTAATTGTAATAGAAAGCGTATTAACGGCCGTAGGTGTAAAGGCGGTTGCAACTGTATTTTCACTACTTGGGGTAGGTGTTAAAAACGCATGAGTAAAGCCTGTACTGCTACTTAGGCCGTAACTAAAGCCTGTGGCTACATGACTTTCGTCCCAGTCAATATAGTCAATTACTTCATCGTTGAGTATTAAGCTTAGCTCGTCTTCTTTGCCTAGTTTAAACGGGACGTAGTAAGTGCCTGGGTCTTCATCGGTGGCATAAATAGTAATGTATTCACCCGCGTATAAATCTATGTCGGGCAGGGTAACGGGGTCTATGTCGTCGCTTTCATCAATAACGTGGTAGTTGGCTAAGTTAATTGTATTTTCGCTGTTGTTGTATAGCTCAAACCAGTCGTTGCCATCGTCTGCGGCGCTTGCCACTATTTCGTTAATAACGAGTGGCCCGTGGGTTGCTTGGCTGTTTGAGCTAAGCTCTGTTGGAGTGAGTACCGCAGTTGCATCGCTGCCATCTGGGTAGCGGCCATAGCTGTAACCATTTAGCGCTTGGCCTTTATTCCACGATAACTGCTCTATAATTACATTGTTACTGTAAAGGCTTACGGTATCGCTTGCGCCTAATTTAAACGCAACGCTTGGCAGGTCGCCTAAATCATCGGTGCTTGCGTAAATGCGGTAAAACTCACCCGGCGATAACGTAATATCAGGTAGTGCAAATTGCTCGTTATTGTCATCACTTAGTGTGTAGTCGGCTAAATAAACATCGCTACTGCTTGTTACATAAAGCTCTATCCAGTCCTCGCCGCCGCTGCTGTCTTTTGCTACTACTTCGTTTATACGAAGTGGTGCATCTTCAGCAATTAACGTTGTAACAAGTGTAGAGGTATCGGCTGTTTGGTTAGCTGCGCCCTCTGTTGGCGTTAGTGTTTGCGCGGTGCCGGTACCATCGGAGTATAAGCCGTAACTAAAGCCTTCAGCGGCTTCGCCTTCTTCCCAATCAAGTACAGACACCGCAGTGCCGTCCTCATATAATGTAACCGCATCGTCGCTCCCTAGTTTAAAGGTGACGTAATAACCGTTATCGGGCGGTGTATCGGTTTCATCAATGGCTTGAATAACAATAAACTCACCTTGCGAAAGTGCTACTGCGGGTAAAACTTGAGGCTCTCTATCGGCGTTATCATCAACAAGCGAAAATACCGATAAGTCGGCAATATCTTCAGTGGCGTATAGCTCAATCCAATCGTAGGTGGTATCGCTTGGGCTTGCGACAATTTCGTTAATAACTAAGCCCGTTGAGGTGGTTGTTGATGATGAGTCAGTTTGCTCTGTGCTGCTATCGGTTGTTTGCTCAGTACCGCCACAGCCATATAAAAATGTAGTAGAGGCGATAACTGAATAAAATATAAAAGGTTTTATATTCATGTATGCACGCTTATTATTTTATTAAAGTGGGCAAACTATAAAAATAGAAGGTGCAAACAATGTGTAAACATTCAGTAATATTCAGTATAGTGAGCTTAATTACTCACTTTAAAAGTTACTTTAACCTTATGTTTAAACAATTAATTTTATTGTGCGCGTTAAGCATGCCGCTTGTAAGTACTGCCGCTACTGCGCCATTTTCGGGCGATATTACAACTGATGTACTATTAAGCGATTACGATAAGTTTAATAAGCAGTACAACGCATTTACGCCAACCGAGCAAGATATAGCCTTAATGCAAAAGCTAGAAGGCAAGGCATTAGTTGTATTATTTGGCACTTGGTGTCACGACAGCCAACGCGAAGTACCAAAGCTTATTAAGTTACTTGATGAATCAAAGGTAGAGCTTGCAAGCGTTAAATATGTGGCCGTGGGTTACAACAAGCAAGACGATGCAGGTATTGCACAAGCTAACGACTTGCAATACACCCCAACGTTTATAGTAAAAGATAATGGTAAAGAGTTAGTACGCGTAATTGAAAAACCAACGGGCACATTGGCGCAAGATTTAACGCAGGGTTTGTAAATATAAAATATCTTTTTGATAGTAATACCTTAGGCAATTTGTTAAAACTGTATGAATGTAGAAAAATGGACTAGCATCGCCAGAGATATGTGCGATTTTCGTACTGTTAAAATGTTAGATTATATTTAAAGGGGGAGTCCAGTGTCTATTGGAATAAAATTAGACAACTGTAGGGATGTTACAATAATTGATGGTGGATTCTCTAACCTTAAAACTGGTATTGATATTTCTAATAGCGATGATGTACAAATTACTGGCGCAAAATTTTTAAATGTTAATACGGGGGTAAAGGCAAGGCAGGTCAGAGGATTAAAAGCCTCCAACTGTACAGATGATGTTAGTCAAGCAAATACATCGTTCCGTCTTTCAGCTATTGCACAAATAGTTAGATGGTATATAGGGTACTTGAATAGCAAAGGATAGGATATGCCAATGTTCGATATAGAAGATTCAAAAGATGTTGATTTAAAGAACAATAAGACCTCAAAAGAAACCTTAGCTAAAGTCAAAAATGTTGAAGGTTTTAAAGCCAAAGGTAATGAGGCTGGAGTTAATTCCAAAGAACCGAAAAGTGAAGAAAAAATAGTAGAATTGAAACCAAATTTTATGGGAATCGGTATTAATCTGAGGGCTTTATGGGAAAAAATAAGATTCAAAAAAACATAAAAAATCAGCCAGCGCTTAACAGTTTGCACCAGCTTTTGCATTATGATTTATGAGTAATCTAAGGTTTTTACTCAGATACGCTTAAAGAAATGATCTCCTTGCTCAAAAAGAGTAACAATATTCATTGGACACATTGGTTTCAAATTGCCCTCGATTTATATGAGTCAAGCAGAGCACTGAGCTCATATGCTAAGAAGCATTTGTAGTCAAAGCAGAACAAACAATAATGCTTCGACCTTCAGCTTCTTATATATACACGACTTACAGCTCAGATCTAATTTTACTCACATAACCTCTATTCACTAAACAAGCTTTTTTCGAACGCTTGCGCAGCATGCGAAGACGGTCTGTCTTTATAATGCAGTTGGTATAGTGGCCGAGAGAGTTGCTCGTTATTTTTTTGGCTCAGGCGTGTTAATTCGCCTAACTGCACTAAATCTTCAGTGACTACATTTGGCAATAAAGCGACCCCCATACCTTGAGCAACAGCCCTTGCTATGGCTTCGTTGCTGCCTAATTGCATACTTTGCTCAGCCTGTACGCCATGCTCTGCTAATAACTTTACCGACATTTCTAACGTGCCAGAGCCTGGCTCGCGCAGTAGCCAAAACTGCTCGTTTAACCATGCTTTTAAGTCTTTAGTGGGCTTAAAGTTGCTCGGTATAACCACACTCATTAAATCATTTTGCCAGTGCTTACTAATAATGTGCGGCTCGGTAGGTGTGCCTTCAACCAGTGCTAAATCGATAGTGCATTCAAGCAATGCGTGCTCAATTTGCGCGGTATTAGCCACTTGTACTTCTACTTTTATATGCGGGTACTGCGCACAAAATTTGGCTAAATAAGGCGGTAGCCAATAACTGGCAATGGTGGTGCTGGTGCCTATAACTAATGTACCGCGCTTAAGCCCTGTGCGCGATTTTATATCGTCAATGGCGGCTTTTTCGATAGCAAAAATACTGCGGGCGTGATCATACAAAGCTTGGCCGCCCTCGCTTAGGGTGAGCTTTCTACCCTTAGATGCACGTTCAATAAGTTGAATGTTTAACTGATGCTCTAGCTCTTTTAGCGCTTTAGAAACAGCGGGCTGGCTTATAAAAAGCGCTTCGGCTGCGCCTGAAAAGCTACCTAATTTAGCCACTGTATAAAACACCCTAAGCGCATGTAAGTTCATTGTATAACCTTAAATTGTATAACTTTAAGTTATCAAATCATGATTTTAATATATTGGAGTTATATTTTGAGCTTTCTTACAATTAAGTCAACACATCAACTTGGTTTAAGTGAGGGAATATTATGCTTAGCGCTATTAAAAATAGTTTTCAGCCTATAGGTATTAATACTAAGCAATACGGCGATACGCGCTGGTGGTTAGGTATGCTGCTGGTGGTTGTGTTAGCGGGGGCATCTGTTGCATTAAGTAAGTTACCTATAATGCAAAGTGCGCAATTTAGCTCCTTAACAATTGGTATTGTGCTTGGCATTATTGTGGGCAACAGCGTGTTTGCGCGCATTGCTACGCGTACCGATGTAGGCGTTGATTACGCTAAAAGTATATTACTCAAAGCGGGCGTTATTTTATTTGGGTTTAGGATTACTTTTGCGCAAGTAGCGGGTGTAGGCTGGCATGGCCTGTTAACCGATGTGGTAATGCTGCTTGGTACGTTTATATTAGCAGTACAGCTAGGTAAGCGCGTTTTTAAGCTTGATGAACAAACAACCATACTAATAGGTGCGGGTAGCTCTATTTGTGGCGCCGCAGCGGTAATGGCCACCGAGCCAGTTATAAAAGCACAAGCGCATAAAGTATCTGTAGCGGTGGCAACGGTTGTGGTGTTTGGCACGTTAAGTATGTTTGCCTACCCAATTATGTTTGAATATATGGGTGTGAGTGAGCATGCGTACGGTATTTTTGTTGGTTCAACCATTCATGAAGTTGCACAAGTGGTAGCAGCAGGGACTGCGGTAAGTGCCAATGCGGCCGACACCGCCGTGATTGAAAAAATGCTCCGTGTAATGATGCTTGCGCCATTTTTAGTGGGCTTATCGTTTTGGCAAAGTAAAAAGCATGCAAACATAAACGCACAGGGCGGCGAGCAAAAATCAGGAATTACAATCCCTTGGTTTGCAGTGTTATTTATAGTGGCAAGTGGCGTGCATTCGTTATCGGTTATTCCGCAAGGAACTACAAACGCTATTATATGGTTTGATAATATATTGCTCACCATTGCCATGGTCGCACTTGGGCTGCGTACACATGTTGGCGCTATTCGCCAAGCGGGTATAAAGCCACTGCTATTAGCTGGCTGTTTATTTTTGTTTTTAACCTTAGCTGGCTTTGCCATTAATATAGGCATTGCGCAGCTGTTTTAAATATAACCTGGTGGAGGTAGATTGGCTTAAATAGGCCAATCTACTTCGTTTAAGTGATCGAGCTGCTGTGTTTTATTACTGTGCCCGTGCCATTTATTGGTATAAACACCATTTGGATCAAACTGCGCCGTTTGCTTTTGTATATTAAAGTGGCGGCCGCCACGCGGATCAACCCCCACACCGGCTATGTATTGCCAGTTGCCCCAGTTTGCTGCTACATCGTAATCAATCAATTGTTGCTCAAAATAGGCTGCGCCGTATCGCCAATCAAGGCCAAGCTCGTTTACTAAACAGCTTGCTGCAATTTGCCTTGCTCGGTTTGAAATGTAACCCGTGGTGTTTAGCTCTTTCATAATGGCATTTACAAGCGGGTAAGGCGTTGTGCCGTTACACCAAGCAGCAAAGCGTGTAGGTGTAAAAGTAGTAAGCGGTTTAGTTTGTTTTTGCCCTTTAAAGCTAAACAGGGTGTTACCTGCTTTAAGTGCGTGCCATTTAAAATACTCTCGCCATAGCAGTTCAAATTTAATCCAATAAGTAGACTCGTTTGCCGTATTGCATTGCTCGTAATTTTCTACGGCTTTGTAAACTTGTTTTGCACTTATACAGCCAAAGGCAAGCCAAGTACTAAATTTGGTGGTGTTGTTAAAGCCATCAAGTTCGTTGCGAGTCGTTTTATAAGTACTTGGCATTGTGCCTGCAAAGTATTGTTTTAAATGAGCTTGCGCACTGTTAAGACCGCCATGCATTACGCCTTTATTTGTTATACGTTCTAGAGGTGTTTTTGCGCATAAAGTTATTGGCTTAGGCAGCAAGCCGTTTGGCAAAGTTGTTGGTGTAATAGGGCTATTAGCTGCCTCTACCTTTTTACGAAACGGGGTAAAGTGTTTAGGTAATTCGCTTAAATCAAAGGGGAGATCACTTTGCTTAAATAGCGTGTCTTGCTGCGACCCTGTAAATTGTGTATTGGGGCAATGTGCTTTGAGTAAGTTTATTTGGCGTTGCTCGTACACGCCAAATTGTTCGCTGTATACCACTTCATCAATATTTTGCTCATTAATACGCGCTTTTAAAAGCGATACGGGTTCGCCCTCAAGCACATGCAGGGTTTGCCCGCGCTCAATAAGTGCTTGTTGTAGTTCGTACAAGCTTTGCATTAAAAACTGCTGTTTGTGTATGCCATAAGGTTTTTGTTGGTAGTTATTATTTTTAAACCAGTGCGGGTTAATAACAAATACAATATCAAGCGCGCATTGCTGCAACATAAGGTCACTAAAAATTGGGTTGTCGGTTAGGCGTAAATCGTTTTGTAGCCAATATAAAATGCGTTTGCTCATACTTATGCTCTGGTTTTTGTAATCATTAAGTTTACGAAGCAAAAGCGGGTAGGGATTAGTTTTGAGGTATTTAATGCGGTTTTGAAAAGGGCGATAAACTTACCGCCCTTTAGTGTTTAAAAGTCGTGTTTCAACTTACTGGTTTTTGCTCTGCTATCCAATCGTTTATAACGTCCTCAAGCACTGCCATAGGCAATGAGCCTTGGCCAATAACAGTGTCGTGAAAGCTGCGTATATCAAATTGAGCGCCGAGTTCTTTTTCGGCTTTTGCGCGAAGTTCTCGTATTTTTATTTCGCCCATTTTGTACGAGAGCGCTTGGCCTGGCCATGAAATATAACGATCTATCTGATCTTCCACCGCACTTTGTGGTAAAGCGGTGTGACTGGCTAAGTAATCAATTGCTTTTTGGCGGCTCCAACCAAAGGCATGAATACCGGTATCAACAACAAGCCTCACTGCACGCCACATTTCGTAGCCTAAACGGCCAAAATCGCTGTATGGGCTTTGATAAAAACCAGCTTCTTTGCCTAAGCGTTCTGTGTATAGTGCCCAACCTTCGCCAAATGCAGAGTGGCTAAGTGTGCGTCTAAATTCGGGTACATTTAGCTCCATAGCAATGGCGTTTTGTAAATGGTGCCCAGGTATGGCTTCGTGCAGACTAAGTGCTTCTAAATTATACAAAGGCTGCAGTTTAGGTGTTGAGGCTAAAAAATAAGTGCCTGGCGAGCGGTTATCTGGCGGTGGCATATAAAACGCCCCACGACTTGCTGAGCCCTTAATAGTAAAGGTGTTACGCGGTAAGTGGCCAAAGTAAGTGGGCAATTTACCATACATTTTTTGCGTGATGAACGCGGTTTTTTCTAGCAAGTCTTGCGCGTCTTTTGCGTAAAATTGCTCATCGGTTGCTAAAAATTCTAAAAACTCACTATAGGTGCCATCAAAGCCTACTTCATCAATAATATTTTGCATTTGCGCCTTAATACGCGCGACTTCTCTAAGACCTAGTTGGTGTATTTGTTTAGGTGTGGCGTTTGTTGTGGTGTAGTAATTAACCGTGTACTTGTAGTAGTCAAGCCCGCCTTTAACGCTTGCTATGCCCGGCTGCGCTCTACAGTGTGGCATATAGTCATTTTCAAAAAAGTCGTAAAAATGCTGATACGCAGGAATTACTTTATCTTTAATTACGGCTTGTGCTTTTTGTTTTAAGTTTGATTTTTGCACTGCACTAAAGGTATTAGGTATACGCGTAAAGGGCTCGTAAAGGGCGCTGTTTTCGGGGTTTTTAACTATGTGCGGGCTAATGCTTTGGCTGTAATTTTCAAAGGTTTTACAGTAATGGGTAAATCCTGTTTTTATTCCTTCTTTCATTAAATCAATATTTTGCTGATTAAAGCGCGGGTAGTCGGCAAGGCTGGTTAAAAATGCGTTGTAATCATCAGCTGTTAAAAAAGCCATATTAGCTGGTGCTTCTGCAAAGTAGGTATGCCAGCCACTTAAAAAGTTTACCGGAAAATACTTATCTTGATAAAGGTAGCTTTGCTGCTCGGTTTCTCGCTCATATTTAAATAAGCGGTAGTTCATTAGCTGATCCTTGTTGAGCGTTTTTGGATCAATGTTGGCTAAGCTTTTTAATACGCTGTTGTTATAAGCTTGGCGCTTTGCAATGGCTTGCTCGCTCCAATTTGGTAATGTGCCGTTTGGTTTCCAACCGTCTGGATCGGTACGAAAAAATATTTTTTCAGTTTTGGCATTTTGCCAGTGGTTATCAATAATGGTTTTTAAATCGCTGTTACTGTCGGCAAGGCTTGGTAACGAGGTGGCTGCTAAGCAAATAGCTAAAATACGTTTTTTAAACATAGTGATCCGTTATTGGCGAGTTAGTCGCGCTTTTTTATTTTAATTTGTGCTCAATATAGTACCAAGTTAACTTGATCAATGCGCTTACTTTTATAACTTGTACCTCTAGGCTTTACTTTTTGATTGAACAAATTTCACTGCGTAACTGAGTGGCGCACTAGTTTATTGTTTTATCAGCGTTTAGAATGATTAAAACTTATTATAAAAAAATGACCGTCATGTTTAATAAAGTAATCGCCTTAATTGATGAAGCAAACAACCAAGACCCAAACAGTGAGCAATTTAATGGGGAGAGTGTCCCTAAAGAGTATTTATACTCACAGCGTATGAGCGAAATGCTAACTCGCTTTCAGCCTGATGCCGATGAACTCATGCAAATTGCAGTGCGTGCGCAACATATACAACGTTGGAAGTCGCTGCGTAGCGACTTTGCAATGAACAAGCAGGGCTATCATCAATGGCGCAGTGCGCTTTATATATTTCATGCCAGTAGCGTTGTTGCGCTTATGCAGCAAGCTGGGTACAGCGATGCTGAGCAAAACAGAGTGTACGATGCAGTTGCTAAAAAAAATATTAAACGTAACCCTGATAGCCAATTAGTAGAAGACGTAGCAAGCCTGGTATTTATTGAGCATTACATGCTCGGGTTTGCTAATAGTAAGCCTGATTACGATGAGCAAAAATGGATAGGGATTATTCGCCGTACATGGCAAAAAATGTCAGACGATGCGCATGAGTTTGTACTTGCAGGTAATATTACATTGCCAGCGCCGCTTGTTGGGCTTATTCATAAAGCGCTTGAGTAAAGTAGTGTAAGTTAAGTATTAAAATAAAAGGATTTTAGAATGTTATGCCCACGCACAAATACCTCTCTTGAGCCGTTATTAATTGGCGGGATTACTGTTTTTACGTCAGCGCAAGGCGGCGTATTTTTTGATAACAGCCAAATTTTTAAGTTTAGCTCGCCTGAGTTAAAGCATGGTCAGGTTCTACTTAAGTATTTGAGTAATTACACTGAAGGTGAGGGCGATGTATCATCGCGAGTAAATTGCCCAAAGTGCGCAAGCATAGTGATGATGCGCCGGTATTTTTCACCGCTCAAAGTTGTTGAAATAGACGAGTGCCCAGGTTGCGCTGGCATATGGCTTGATAGCGGGGAGCTTGCAAAAATACACGAAAACCATTTAACACCCAAAGAGCGAAAACTGCTAGCGCATGAAATGGCCACCAATCATGGGTTTGTATCTATTAAGCCGCCAAAATCTAAGTATTACCCCAAAGCGCCTAAAAATACCCAAGACACCACAGTTGAACGGCTGGTGCAATTGGCATTACTTAATCTTTAATACCCAGCCTCAAAATAAAACACTCAATTAAACTAATTGGTATAAAGCATAAAAAACGGCGTACTAAAAAGTACGCCGTTTTTTGTAGTAAATTAACTCTGACGAATTTATTTATTACGGTTTTCTTTGGCAAAGGCACGTATTTTACGTTTTTGCGAAAGCGTTACTTTGTTAGTACGCCCTGCAAATGGGTTATCACCTTCTCTAAATTCAATTTTGATTGGGGTGCCCATAATTTTAAGTGCTTTACGGTAGTAGTTCATAAGGTAGCGTTTGTAGCTATCTGGTAAATCGTGAACTTGGTTACCGTGAATTACAATACGTGGCGGGTTATAACCACCGGCATGCGCATATTTAAGCTTAACACGACGACCACGAACAAGTGGCGGCTGATGATCGGCCTGCGCCATGTCCATAATACGGCGTAGCATTGCGGTGCTAATACGTTTAGTTGCTGACTCGTACGCTTCATCTACCGATTCAAATAAGTGGCCAACACCTGTACCATGAAGCGCAGATATAAAGTGTAAGCGCGCAAAATCAATAAAACCTAAACGGCGATCAAGCTCTGTTTTAATGCGATCTTTAACGTAATCATCAAGCCCATCCCATTTGTTCACGGCAATAACCAATGAACGACCTGAGTTAAGCGCAAAACCTAATAAGCTTAAGTCTTGATCAGAAATACCATCGCGAGCATCAACAACCAGTAATACAACGTTTGCATCTTCAATAGCTTGAAGCGTTTTAATTACTGAGAACTTTTCAACTACGTCGCTTACTTTTTTACGCTTACGAACACCTGCGGTATCTATTAAAATATATTCTTTGTCGTTACGAGTCATCGGAATATAAATAGAGTCGCGGGTGGTGCCTGGCATATCGTATACAATTACACGTTCTTCACCGAGTATACGGTTTGTAAGTGTAGACTTACCTACGTTAGGGCGGCCAATAATAGCCAGTTTTACTGGTTTATCGGCAAACGCTTGGTGGTCTGTATCGTCGCCTTCGGCTTCTTGATAAAGGTCGATTAACTCTTCATCGTCATCAGTAACGTCTTCATCTAGTGCTGCAAGCTCTGCAATTACAGGCTGTAAAGTGTGCTCTAAAAGCTGTGTAATACCACGCCCATGTGCTGCTGCAATATGGTGAATATTACCTAATGATAATTGATAAAATTCTGCACAGTTTGAGTCGGCGTCAATGCCATCTGTTTTGTTGGCAACCACAAAGCTTTTTTTCTCTTGCTTGCGCAAGTGATTAGCAATGGCTTGGTCAGCAACGGTCATGCCTACGCGGGCATCAACCAAAAACAACACAATATCGGCTTCTTCAATGGCAAGTAACGACTGGTCGGCCATTTCGGTTTCGATGCCTTCTTCAGAGCCATCAATACCACCCGTGTCTACCACGATAAATTCATAGCCATCGTAATTAGCTTGGCCATATTTTCTATCTCGTGTTAAACCTGGAAAATCGGCTACGAGTGCATCACGAGTACGTGTTAAACGGTTAAATAATGTGGATTTGCCCACATTGGGTCGCCCAACTAGAGCGATCACGGGAAGCATAAACTACCTCTTTAAAAAACAACAAAAGGCTTCGCAGTGCGAAGCCTTACAAAAAACCTTTAAGTGTTAGCTAGTTAGTTAGGGGTGTTTACCACACTAACTTCACCATCACGGGTGTATAAAATTAGCTTGTCGTCGGCTACAACCGGCTCAACAAAAAAGCCTGAGCTGTCAAATTCTTCACGAGATACTAACTCGCCAGTGTCTTTGTTTAGCCAATGTAGGTTACCTTCTTGGTCACCTAAAGCTAAGTGGCTACCTGCAACTGCAGGGCCTGTTAGGTACCAACCACGTAGAGCGGGTTGGCTCCAACGTTCAATACCTGAATTTTTATCTAATGCGTAAATTACGCCTTCGCTATCTACTAGGTAAATAGTTTGTGCATCCATCGCTATTTCGCGGTAGCTGCTGTATTCACGTTTCCATACAACATTACCAGAGCGAATATCTACCGCTGCTAGGTTACCGTTGTATGCAATAGCATAAGCGTAAGGGCCGCTAATAATTGGTTGTGTGTCTACATCAACTAAGCGCTCAAATTCTGATGCACCTTTAGCAACGGCAATTTCTGCACTCCATGCTGAATAACCGCTCTCAGAAATGAGTACACTTAATTTACCTGTTTCTAAGCCTACTAACACACCACCGTTTGCAACTGTTGGTGAGCTTTGGCCACGCAATGTAAGCGGTGGTACTTCTTGTTCGAAGTTCCAGCGTTCTTCGCCTGTATCTGGGTGCAGCGCTAATAGTTTACCCGAGCCTAAATTAACAAAAATTAGGCCATCGCCCGCAGCTGGTTTTGATAACGCTTCGCCTGGCACATTTTTACGCCATACTTCTTCACCCGTTTCGCGGTCAAGAGCAATAATAAATCCGTGCTCAGAGCCTACGTAAATTTTACCATAAGCTTGTAATATACCGCCTGATAATTTAGCTGTGCCGTTATCTGACCATGGCCAAAACGATAAGTCTTCACGTACGTCGGTTTCCCATAACGTGTCGCCATTGGTAAGCGAAAGCGCTTCAATTTGGCCTTCGCGGCTAGCTACATAAATAGTGTCTTTGTATACAGCAGGCGATAAGCGAGAAAAATAATGTTCTACACCACTGCCAACCGACTCTTGCCACACTACGTCTGTTTCAAATTGATTAATAATTTCAGGAAGTACTAACTCGTCTTCGTCATCACTTGATGAACAACCCATTAGCGTTGCCATGCACAGTGCGAGAGTTGCTGTTGTTATTTTTTTCATACCTAAAACCTTATGCCGCTGGGCTAGTTACTGCTAGGTCGTCTAATTTAATTTGTAATAAAGGGTTTGTTGTTAACCCGCCTGCATCGGCAGCTGCTTGATACGCAGTGCGAGCTTGGTCTTTATTACCTTGTGCAATGTAAATATCGCCTTTTAGCTCAGCTACATTGGCGTTATATGCCTCTGGTAGTGGCGAGTTTAATGTACTTAGGGCTTCGTCAAATTTACTTTGCGCAAGTTGAATACGTGCTAAACGCGTAATGGCAATGGCTTTAAGCTCTTCGCTTTGGGCGTTTGTAACAATCCAGCTAAGTTTTTCGCTAGCAAGGTCTAATTTTTTTGCATCAACAGCGTCTTTTGCCGCAACAAAAGCGGCTAAAGTTGCATAGCTTGTGTCTTGGTTGTTTTTAATGAATGTATCGGCTGCGCCAAGTACATCGTCACTTTGTACAAGTGTTGTATATTCGTCAGACGCTTGCTCAGCAGTTGTAATTTGGTTTTGGTTGTATGCTTTCCAACCGTATAAGCCGCCTAAACCTACAATTACACCTAGCGCAAGTGAAATACCGTTTTCGCGAAAAAAGCGCTTAATGGCTTCTGCTTGTTGTTCTTCTGTTGAATAAATGTCCATTATTACCTCTTAAGTTAGCTTAGCTATTGATAAGCTCAGCTAATAGCGCTTTAGCTTGTTCTAATTCTAGTGTGACTTGCTCTTTACGCTCACGTAAATATTTGATGGTCACAACGCCTTTTTCTAATTCATCTTCGCCAATAATAACAGCCACTAGTGCATCGCTTTTATCAGCTCGTTTTAGTTGTTTTTTAAAGTTACCGCCGCCGGCATGCACCATAACGCGTAAACCGGGTACGTCGCTACGCAGTTGCGCTGCAATGGCAGGGGCTTGTACGCTGGCTTTGTCGCCCATTGCCGCTAAATATACATCAGCATTGCGGCGAATGTCACCTACACACTCAAGTGCTTGGAGTAACAGTACTAAGCGCTCTAGACCCATAGCAAAACCAACTGCGGGCGTTGCTTTGCCGCCAAGTTGCTCAACTAAGCCATCGTAGCGTCCGCCAGCACACACTGTACCTTGTGCGCCTAGGCTATCTGTTACCCATTCAAATACGGTGCGGTTGTAGTAGTCTAAACCACGTACTAACTTTTCATTAACCGTGTATATGACGCCAGCTGCGTCTAAACGTTCACATAAATTTGCAAAATGTTCTTTTGATTCAGCATCTAAATGCTCAGACAATTTAGGCGCATCCACTAAGATTGCTTGCACGTCTGGGTTTTTGCTATCAAGTACACGTAATGGGTTTGAGTACATACGGCGCTTTGAATCTTCATCAAGCACGTCGGTATGCTGTTCAAGGTAGGCAACGAGTGCATCGCGGTAATCAGCACGTGCTTCGTTAGAGCCTAACGAGTTAAGCTCTAAACGTACGTGTTCGTTAATGCCAAATGCTTTCCATAATTGCGCGGTAAGTAAAATAACTTCTGCGTCTATGTCGGCTGTGGCAATACCAAATGTTTCTAAACCAAATTGGTGAAACTGACGGTAGCGGCCTTTTTGAGGGCGCTCATGACGAAACATCGGGCCCATGTACCACAGGCGCTGTTCTTGGTTATAAAGCAAGCCATTTTGGTTACCTGCACGTACACATACTGCGGTGCCTTCTGGACGAAGGGTTAGCATGTCGCCGTTACGATCGGCAAAGGTGTACATTTCTTTTTCTACTATATCGGTTACTTCACCAATAGAGCGTTTAAATAAGTCGGTTGATTCTACAATAGGAAAACGAATTTCTTGATAACCGAACGATGCTACTGTCTCGCGTAAAATGTTTTCTACTTTCTGCCAAACTTGCGTGTCGCCCGGCAGACAATCGTTCATACCGCGAACTGCCTGAATTTGTTTTGCCACTGATAAATCCTAATTACTGTTTATGTGTAATAAAAAAATGCTTACACAACAAGAATGCTAAAAATTGACCCGTCATTATATACCCAAATGACCCCATGATGCGAGCGTCGTTGGAATTAAAAGCGATTTAGGCAAGGCATTGATTGAAAGTAATAGTGGTTCTATTGTTAAAATCAATAACGCAGTATAAATCGCTGAATTCTGTATCTTGGGGTCGTTTGGGTATCCTCTAGCTATAAAGCTAAACGCCAAACACCGTGGTTTGGCGCTTTATACGGTATTTATTCGACTATTTTAATGTCGATAGGTGTTTGCTGCTCTTTTTGAGCAATAAAGTCGCGCACGTAGCCTTCAAGCTGGTCAACAATGTTGTTGTTATCAATACGCGCTTTTTGACGCTCGCCATTAATGTATAAACCTGAGCGGCGGTTTGCACCGGCAAGGCCAATATCACTAACTAGGGCTTCGCCTGGGCCGTTAACGACACAGCCAATTACCGAAACAGACATTGGCTCAACAACATCTTCTAGGCGCTCTTCAAGCTGGTTCATGGTGCTTACTACATCAAACTCTTGACGTGAGCAGCTAGGGCAGGCAATAAAGTTAATACCGCGAGAGCGTATACGCAGCGATTTTAAAATATCAAAACCTACTTTGATTTCTTGAACTGGGTCGGCAGCAAGTGATACACGTAGCGTATCGCCAATACCTTCGGCAAGTAACATGCCTAAGCCTACAGCCGATTTAACCGAACCTGAGCGCATACCGCCGGCTTCGGTGATCCCTAAATGCAGGGGTTGATCTATTTCTTTAGCAAGTAAACGATAAGCGCCTACAGCTAAAAATACGTCTGATGCTTTTACCGATATTTTAAATTGGTCAAAATCAAGGCGGCGTAATATATCTACATGGCGCATTGCTGATTCAAGTAATGCCTCGGGAGTTGGCTCGCCGTATTTTTCTTGTAGGTCGCGCTCTAATGAGCCGCCATTTACACCAATACGAATAGGAATATTATGCTCGCGCGCTGAGTCTACAACGGCTCTAATGCGCTCTTCACTGCCTATATTCCCTGGGTTTATACGTAGGCAATCTACGCCATATTTTGCCACTTTTAACGCTATGCGGTAATCAAAGTGAATATCGGCTACAAGCGGTATACTAACTTGCTCTTTTATACTTTTAAACGCTTCTGCTGCATCCATAGTTGGTACAGATACACGCACTATATCGGCGCCGGCATCTTGTATTGCTTGGATTTGCGCTACCGTGGCATCTATATCCATGGTGTCGGTATTGGTCATCGACTGCACGGCAATAGGGGCACCGTCACCAATAGGCACGTTGCCTACATTGATGCGGGTTGATTTTCTGCGTTTAATTGGAGATTCTGAAAACATAGCGACTACTCTGCTAATGGTAATTTAAATTTGGCTAAACGATTTTTAGGATAACCAGAAATATCAACTGGTTCGCCGTTTAGAGAAACACTAACTACGTCGTGCTTACCCAGCACAACTGAAAAAGGCGGGATACCGCTTACAGCCATTTTATAGCCTGCTTTTTTTACGCCAAATGCAATGCGCTCACCTTCGCCATCGTGTATTTCTACCCAGCTCTCATCGTTAAACACCATGTTAATTGTACTGGTGTTACTTTGCGTGTCGGGCTCGTTAGTGGCTGTTTGGGTGCTAGCGGCAATAGGGGCCGTGGCATTAACGGCTTCACTTAAAGGGACTTGTTCAGCACTTAAAGGCATTACAGCCGGTGTGCGCTCAACTGCCTGTGTTGCTTGCATTTGCGAGGTGTTCTCGCTTTCGTTATTTAGCGCGTTGTTATTTTGCTGGTTATCTAAAATTGAATTTTCAATATTGATTGTGCTTGTTTGCTCATCGATAGGCGTAGCATTTTGCCAAAACCATAAGGCAGATGAGCCAATAACAATGGCTAAAATAATGTAGCTCACCAGCATTAGTCTGCTGTCGTGGGCTTCTTTTTCTGTGCGGCGCGAAAAGCTTTGCATGTTAGCCGGCTTAGTAGGCTCGGGCGGTGCAGGCAATTTAGCTAATATAGGGGCGCTATCGACGTGTAGTTCACGGCAATAGTTTTTAATGTAGCCTTTTACAAAGGTAATTGGGCCTAACGTTTGGTACTGATCGCTTTCTAAGCGTTGCAGCTGAGAAATAGAAAGCTTAAGTGGGCCAGTAAGTGACTCTAAGCTTACATTAGCCTGCTCTCTGTGCGCTTTTAATAGTTGCCCAACACTTGGCTCATCGCTTTGTTGCGTAGTTTCTTCTGTCATAATAGGTACGAATTTGGATCCACTAGTAATAGTCTGTGCCCAGGTGTAAGTTCTATATCTGGACTTAATTTATTCCATCGCATTAATTCATCAATTAATACATGCCGCTGGGTAGCTATGTCGTAAAGGGTATCGCCAGCTTTAATCTCGTAATAAATATTAGGATCGTTTAAATAAATTTTACTTCCGTTGATAACACGATCCGACTCCTTTAGACCATTCCACTGCAGGAGTTTTTGTAGTTTAACATTGTATCGCACTGAAATGCTAAATAGGTTTTCACCAAACTCAATAATATGAAAAGGCACCTTTAAAGGGGGTACTTTTGGATTAAGCATGGGAGGCTCTTGTTTTACACTTGGTTGGTAGTTTTTTAGTGTAATGTCGTTACTGTCGCTGTATGGGTTATTACTAAATACCGCACTGTCTTTTTTAGCCTCATAAAATACTACCGAATTATTTAAGCCCGTATTCTGTGGGCCATTTTCAGCAGGGCGTGTATTTTGTGGGGTGTTAAAGTTAGCTTGTTTTGGCGCACCAAATGAAATTATTTTTACTTCGTCATCATCTTTGGGTGTTTGTTTAGCGACTGCTTTTGGCGGCTCAGCTGTGGGTGTAGACGTTTGTTGCGCTTGGTGATCCGTTGTTAAAGCCAAAAGCACCGCTGCGGTATCTGTTTTAGACTCTGCAGGCACAGATGTTGTAGTTGTCGTTGCTACTTGGGCAGTATTTGTTACGGTTGGAGCGGCTGCCACAGCTGGCACTACTGCTTTAGTTGTTGTCGCTACTTTAGCCTGCGTTGGTTGAGCCGCAGGCGTGAGAGTGGCAGCGTCACCACTTTGCTCAGCAACGGTTTTTTGTTTGTTTGCTGCGGCAATGGTTGCCTGTGCTTTTGCCGTCTCATTTAATACTGGGCTTGAAGGCTCAACCCCTGGAGAAATTAAGCTGGTCGAATTATCGGTAGTTGGGCGCTTTTTTCGGATAATTTTAATTTTTGGTTGCTCAACACTGATTTGCTCTTCGCCATACTGCTCTTGAAGCTCTTCGAGCTGCGCTTTACGGTATTTTTCGCGCAGTATTTCAAACTCAGTTTGTTTAGTACGATTATCGCGAATAGCATAGGCTTGCTTACTTGTTAGGTAAGTTTGCATTATGGTGGCGGCAATTTTTTCTGCTTCTTCTATTCTGCCCATGCGCTGCTTAATTAAATAACCAAGCAATAAAGCACGTGCAGACACTCGGCCGGTGTCGTCATGACGCTTTAATACTTCGCTGGCTTTATGTAAATCGCTTTTAGCATAAAAAAGGGCGGCTAAGCTTATTAGGGTCGATGTACGTTGCGAGCTGTGATTAAGTGCTTGTTTAAAGTAACTCTCTGCATTTTCAAAGTCGTTAAATTCTATGGCACATAATGCAAGGTTTTCGTAGCTTTCGGCAACGCGAATATAGCTTGGAATATCAATTGCTTTTAAAAACTGATCGGTCGCGCGGTCATACTCTTCAATACTACATAAAAACACACCGTAGTTATTAAGCGTGTTCGGATCGTCAGGCTTAATTGCTAATGCTTTTTGATAGGCTTTATCGGCACGCTCTTTTTCGCCTACTTGTTGGTAATAATAAGCAAGAGAGTAATGTACTTCAGGTAGATTTGGGGCAAATTCTATAGCTCGCTCAAGGTTATACTTTGCTTGCGAGTTGTTGCCAGTTTCTAAGTATTGTAAAGCGAGGGCGATACGTGTGCGTGCTGCGCCTGCATTATTGATTTTGTTTTCGACGACGGGTTTGTCACTGCCGTTATAACTACTTTCACTTACGCACCCTGTAAGGGCAAGTGTTGAAAGTGTTAAAGCAAGTAAAGATCGCATTACCTTGTCTCTGTTTTTCTATCCATAGCGCCTATCTTACCTAAAACCCTTAGTGTTGCATCATTTATTTAAAAATAAACAACTTAACCACCCTGCACAGGGAATATACGCAGGGTGGTTACAGGCTTATGCTTGCTGGATATTTACGCTAATTGCGTTATCGTCACGCATTTTCTTTTTCGCCATACGTTTAGTACGGTCAACAACATCGCCGGCTAATTGCCCACAGGCGGCGTCAATATCGTCACCACGAGTACGGCGCACAATACACGTAATACCCGCAGCTTGTAAAACCTTAGAAAAACGGTCAATACGGCTGTTGCTAGAGCGTGTGTATTCGTTACCCGGGAACGGGTTAAACGGAATAAGGTTAACTTTAGAAGGTGTACCTTTAAGCGTTTTAACCAGCTCATGTGCTTGGTCGGTGCTGTCGTTAACGCCATTTAGCATAACGTATTCAATGGTCACGTCTTTATTTGCTTTAGAGCCATCGATATAACGACGACACGCGGCTAAAAATTCTTCAATTGGGTACTTTTTATTAATTGGTACAAGTACGTCACGTAGAGCGTTATCGGGTGCGTGAAGAGAAATAGCAAGTGCTACGTCTATTTTTTCTTTTAATAAATCAAGGGCAGGTACAACCCCTGAGGTACTTAATGTTACGCGGCGCTTAGATAAGCCAAAGCCCCAGTCGTCCATCATAAGTTCCATTGCCGGCACTACGTTTTTAATATTAAGTAGGGGCTCGCCCATACCCATCATCACTACGTTGGTAACAGGGCGTTTTTCGCTGTTGCCATCAAGGCCTATGTCTTTAGCTACACGCCAAACTTGGCCAATAATTTCAGACACTTTAAGGTTACGGTTAAAGCCTTGTTGCGCAGTTGAACAAAACGTACACTCAAGAGCACAACCCACTTGCGAAGATACACACAAAGTCGCGCGGTCTTTTTCTGGGATCCATACAGCTTCAACTTCTTGGCCGCCATCAAGCACTAATGCGTACTTAATTGTGCCGTCGCTTGCTTGCTGGCGAACAGAGATTTCTGGCGCAACAATTTCGCATTCGTTTTTAAGCTTTTCTTTAAGCTTTTTATTAACGTTGCTCATGTCGTCAAAGTTATCAACGCCAAAATGATAAATCCATTTCATCACCTGGTCGCCACGAAATGGCTTTTCACCGAATGATACAAATAGCTCACGCATTGCATCTCGGTTTAAATCTAATAAGTTAATCTTTTTTTGCTCGGTCATGAAACAACCTCAATCGGTGACGGTGGAGATAAAATTTACAAGGGCGAATTGTACACAATTCACCCACTTTAATCATTAAGTAAAATATCAAAAATGCACTTAAGGATACTTTACGTAATGACTAAAAAAGGGCTCGAAAGCCCTTTTCTTACTTTGCATTACAGCGTTAACTGTAAAACTCGAATTAACGAGTACGTGGGCAAAGCTCTTCGTCAGCGAAGAAGTACGCGATTTCGCGAGCAGCAGATTCAACAGCGTCAGAACCGTGAACAGCGTTTTCGTCGATGCTATCAGCGTAGTCTGCACGTAAAGTACCTGCTAGTGCTTCAGCTGGGTTAGTAGCACCCATGATTTCGCGGTTTTTAAGAACAGCGTTTTCGCCTTCAAGAACGGTAACCATTACTGGACCAGATGTCATGAAAGATACTAAAGCACCGAAGAAAGGACGTTCGCTGTGCTCTGCGTAGAAACCTTCAGCCTTCTCTTTTGAAAGGTGAACCATTTTAGCTGCAACGATTTTAAGACCCGCAGTTTCGAAACGGTTGTAGATTGCGCCGATGTGGTTTTTTGCTACTGCATCAGGTTTTACGATTGAGAAAGTACGCTCTAAAGCCATCTTTATGCTCCAATAATTTTTAAATAAAAGTGTGAATATTTACGGGCGCGAATTATACGCGTTTTAATTGAAAAAACCTAATTTTATTAAAAACCAGTTTGGTTGCAGTTTTATGATCTTGATCAAAAGCACAATGTTTGGCGCATTTATAATGCCGCGCTTGTAAATTAATTAATCATGTAACCGACTTATACTCGGTTAGCTGTATGGAGCGCATATGCCAGCTGTTTCTTCTGTAACTTCTTTTATTCCAGAACTGTTATCCCCTGCGGGGAGTTTAAAAAACATGCGCTACGCCTTTGCATATGGAGCTGATGCTGTTTACGCCGGCCAGCCTCGCTACAGTTTGCGGGTACGTAATAATGAGTTTGATTTAGAGACATTACAAATAGGGATTAATGAAGCCCATGCGCAAAATAAAAAGTTTTATGTGGTCTCTAATATTGCTCCGCATAACGCAAAGGTTAAATCGTATTTACGTGATATAGAACCAGTGATTGCTATGGGCCCCGATGCGCTGATTATGTCAGATCCTGGGTTAATTATGCTGGTACGTGAAAAGTGGCCAGCCATGCCTATTCACCTATCGGTGCAAGCAAATGCAGTTAATTATGCAAGTGTTCAGTTTTGGGCAAAACAAGGTATTGAGCGGGTTATTTTATCGCGCGAGCTATCACTTGAAGAAATAACCGAAATACGCACACTCTGCCCTGACACCGAGCTAGAAGTATTTGTGCATGGTGCGCTGTGTATGGCGTATTCTGGGCGCTGTTTGCTCTCGGGTTATATTAACAAGCGCGACCCTAACCAAGGCACCTGCACGAATGCCTGCCGCTGGAATTACGATGTAAAACCAGGCGTTGAAAACGAAACGGGTGAGATGGTGCATAAAATTGATCCGAACCAAGTTATTCCTACTCTTGGTGAAGGTGCGTCAAGTAGCGAAGTATTTATGTTAGAGGAACAAGGTCGCCCTGGTGAGTATATGCCTGCATTTGAGGATGAACATGGTACGTATATTATGAATTCAAAAGATTTACGCGCCGTACAATACGTAGAGCAGTTAACAAAAATGGGTGTACATAGTTTAAAAATAGAAGGGCGGACAAAATCGTTTTATTACGTAGCGCGCACCGCGCAAGTATACCGTAAAGCCATAGATGATGCGGCATCGGGTAAACCATTCGATACTCACTTATTTAAAACACTTGAGAACTTAGCGCATAGAGGCTACACCGAAGGCTTTTTAAAGCGCCATGCCCACCAAGATTATCAAAACTATGAATACGGTCACTCTGTATCAACTAAGCAGCAATTTGTTGGGGAAGTAATAGGGCGCCATGCTGATGGTTTAGTTGAAATAGACGTAAAAAATAAATTTTGCACAGGCCACTCACTTGAACTGATGACACCACAAGGGAACATTATTTTTGAACTTGAATACATGCAAAACAAAAAGGGCGAAAGTATTAGTGATGCAAAAGGCTCTGGGCATCACGTTAAAATTCGATTAGATACACGCATTAATTTAGAGCATGCAATATTAATGCGAAATTTAGATGAGCACCAAGATACCCGCAACCCCTATAAAAAAGTAGCAAGTGAGTAAGCGCTAGCATGGCACTACTTATAAATAACAAGTGCATTAACTGTGATGGTTATAAGGCTTCTAATTAAATCTTTATAAAACAATGTTTTGCTTTGTCGTGCTATGGTTTGTGCTACGATTTTATGTAATTCGTCAGCACTTGGTTAGTATCTAAAAAGCAGCCTTAAAAAGCAAATTGTATTAACTGAATAGTTGAAAATTTTAGACTTGTAGAGTCTTTGAATCTTATATTTGTGTTTTGTAGGTTATAGAATTAATTTGGAAAAGATAATTGGTAGTTAACAAAAGTAAAACTTAGATTTTTCTTATTTAATCCTCAAAATAAAGTGCCTTTTAGGTAACATTAAGCTGTATTTTAGGCCTTAAAGTGACTTATAGGTCACTTTAACTGCCGACGGTTACAACCAAAAGTTTTGTATTGTTTTTACTTAATCTATTTTTTTAGCTTGTTGAAAAAGTTTAATTAAAACTATCGTCAACACAGCAGCCGGTAATAACCATATAAAATCACTCATTTCTACCCCTTAATATTTGAAGTTATACTCTAACCTTAATGCTTTTGATGTGTTTTGCAAATCTGCTCAATTTTTACAGCTTCTTCTAGTCAATTACCATCACTCAGGCCTAGTTAGTTTTAGGACAAATAACTAGGAAAAACCATGAAAGACAAACAATCGAAATTCATCCGTCAATATGTACGCGCTAGTAAATCACCGTGGGATGACAGTTCAACTATTTTGCTATTAGCTGATGTTATTGATAAGCAAGCACTAGAGCTGGGCTTCACCAATTACGTTTATTTACAACGAGATAGCGTGGGGAGTGTTTTGGGTATTAGTATTTCTCAACAGTTATTAGCTGTTAACCCTGAGTTCTCAGAGCGGTATTTAGAGGGTATTGAAATGTATGCTTTATTACTTATGCATATTGAAGAAATAACAAAATTTTGTGGGTTGTTTACTGCAGAATTTGAGCAGCTATTTATGATTAAACCTAATGTATATTTTGTAGCTGCAGAAGACAGTTGGTTACGGTTAATAGAAAGCTCATAAACTCTGGCGAGCCCTGGGCTCGCTTTTTTATGCTTATAAATGAGCTTAACTTTACTTTTCTTTGTCGTGCTTCATCACGATATATGCAAAGCCAATAGTGAGGACTATCGCTGGAAAAATCATCATTAAAAATTCAGTCATCATTACTCTCCGGCTATAAGTTATTATTAATAATAATGTTTGACGTGTACTTTGCAAGTACGGATATTTTTTCTGATTTCAATAAATAAAATATTAGCGAAGATTAAATTTATCTTTTAAAAAGTTGCTTTAGCACAATAGAATAGAGTGACTTGAAACATATTGAAAATATACAAACCCTAAGTGAACTACTCGGTAGGCTTTGAAATTCCCCTTAAGCGAATGTAATTATTAATGTAAAGCCACAACATACCTGCATATCCATTACCCCAAAAAATTGCACTTTTAAAACATGCTACAAGCAAAAAAAATTTCAATATTTTCACTCACGCAATGGGAATTAAATACCTTAGCTATAAAAAGTTTAGAGTGATTATAGCTGATACGCTTTTAATCTAATTTCAATCTCAAAATAGAAGTATTAACATCAGCTTCACCTAAATATAGAATATCGTCCTCATAGGAAATAAGCTTTGTAAATCTGGCGCGTGATTTTGTTTTTTCTATTACTTTACCGGTATTAATATCCACAATATGTGTTTGTTCTTTAACATTGTAGCGGTGTGCAATTTTTCCTTTGTGCTCAATTAGAAGTCTTCTCTTTGTTTGCTTACTTATTATTTCACGATTTTCATTAACAATATTCCCTGTAAGAGTATCAACAAAAAAACAACCTTGCTCACTTTGAAATGCTCTTTCACCTTGTTCCACTATCTTTATGAAAGTATGTGTTTTTTGGTCAAGTAAATGAATGCCTTCACCTTCTGCAATCATACATTTACCATTAGACACGAGCTCGGTGGTTTTTATATTGCTAACTCGAGTCAATTTATTTTCAACTAATTTATAAATACCATCGGAACCAGCCAAAAATATGTCACCTTGGTAAAAGGCTACATGCCTAAAACTCAGGTTTGAATCGAAGTAAATAGAATTAAAAACTAGCCCGTCTTTAAGTTGCTCAATTGCATAACCACTGTTTGTTAATGCTAAAATTGTAAGCACCTTATCAGTATAGGTGAAGTCTCTTACACCATTTTCTAAACTATAAGTAAAGTTTCCAGATGAACTATATATAACTTCCTTTGCAATGTTGCCTAAAGTTAAATAGAGTTGTTTCTCTAGAATTAATGGGTCATCAATTTTAGCTGCTTGTGATGCCATTAATAGCGATAAATTTATATCTTGAGACAATATGTCATCAGATAAGGGCAACATAAATAGCTCATTGTTATTACCTACAAAGAATAGGTTGTGTTCTGCAACTGCCACGGAATAGGGTTTAGCTCTAAACTTATAGAATGTTTTTCTATTACTACCCTCAAAATAAGTCAATGACATCTCATCTAAATGATTTTCTCTTAATGAAAATACGCCATCATTGTGTCCTTTAATGTATGCATCAATAAAGTTTTTATTATTCTCTGACTTAAAGTTGATGCTAGAAACTTCTTCCAATCGCTTAGTTGACAGGTCATATATAAAAGGTTTAATTGATGAACTCGGATCAACGTTAAAAGTAATGTAAAATCTATTATCATCAATCCAATCAAAAGAGGGGAATGCGTTTTGCCTGTTACAGGGGATCTCATCTATTTGGTCTTCGACAGGCCTCTGAAAAATTTTAATTTTACATTTTGAATCTTCAACTACATGCATTATGGTGCGGCCACTTGTATGAATTTCTAAGCCGCGATAAGCACCAGAATAATTCTCCGACATTAACACTGTCTTTTGACGATTTAAAACTTTGTATAATTTTGATGTGTTTTTGTCTCTCGCAGTAACAAATAGCGAATTGTTATAAGTTGCATAGTCCAAAATATAATCTTTAGATTCAAAAACGGTCTGGGTAGAAACCTTCGGTAATGTTTCAATCTTATCCTTATAGCTATAAGAGAAAATTGCCACAATACATATCAAAATAATAAATAGTAAAGTGAACAAATACTTATAATCATTTACTTTTTTTTGAGTAACCTTCGAGGGTTCAAACGATTCAAAATTAAGTTTGTAGCCTCTGCCTCTTATGTTTTTAAATGATTCCCTATCGCCAAATTTTAACCGTAGATCACTTATTAGCTTGCGAAGTGAGTTTTTAGTTACAATGCGCTCCCCCCAAATTTCTGATTCAAGAGTTTGCGTATCAACAAAACCATCATCGGACGAAAAAAACAGTTTAAGTGCAATTACTTCTTGAGAGGTCAGTTCAAATTTTTCGTTGTTTTTTGATGCTGAATTAATATCTGGTGAGATTAAAAAGTCATTGATTTTATAGTTCACAGAGAGAGCTTTATTATTTTTTGGGAGAGTTTAACCATTTGTTTTGAATATTTCAACAATCCCCACAATATTTATAACCACCTAATAATTATAGTATTTCACACTAAATCACACTGTTTTATATTTATTCACTAACTACTTTATGAAGTCAGCCTATAAGCTTTTTCGTTCTAAACTTAAATCTAAGCAATTTTGGATTAACTAAATAATAAAAGGAATAAAAATGAAAGATGTACTTTTTTTTGACTCAATGTTAACCCCTAAAATAATTACTTTTGTGTATTGGTTATTATTGATAGCTGCGGCTTTTTCTGGATTAACCACAATTTTCGGGGGATATGGAGGTGTTACATTTTTCAAATTTATTTCAGGTCTATTTGTCGCTGGCTTTGGCGCATTAGCGGCCAGAATATCATGTGAGTTAACAATTGTTCTTTTTAAAATAAATGAGAACCTTAAACAGATATCTGATAACTCAGCAGAGTAGTTGCCTAACATTACTACTAAAAGAGCATGTTTAAATTCTATTTCACACTAAAATCTAGTTTTAATATGCTCATAGATTAGAAATACATTCATGGAAAACCTTTATGAGAGCTTTACGGTTTATTTTTTTATTGACATTTTTATGTTCAGGCTTTGTCTTAGCAAACGAAATTACAAAAAACGAGAATACAATAAAAGGAGATATTGAACTCAAGAAGAAAAATTACGACGCTGCATTTAAATATTTTATATTAGGTTCTAAAGAGGGCGACGCTACATCTGAAGTAATGCTGGGTGAAATGTACGCTAACGGACTCGGTTTTAAAGTAAACAAAAAATTAGCTTTAGATTGGTATTTAAAGGCTGCAAAAAAGGGTAGTGCTGTTGCTCAAAATAATGCGGGTGATTTATATTTTATGGGATCTGAAACTTTTCCTAAAGATCATAAAAAAGCATTTTATTGGACAAAGAAAGCTGCTGAACAAGGTCTTGTTGGTGCTCAGATAAATTTAGGCTCTTTTTATTATATGGGAGCAGGAACACCGAAAAATATTGAGAAAGGGATAGAGTGGATTATAAAAGCTGCTGAAACTGGAGATGAATCAGCTTTAGGGCTCTTTAAGTTAATTAGAGGTAACCCTATCAATGAAAAAGATTATTTTAACCATCATTATAATTTAGCAATGAAAGGTACAGAAATATCACAACATCAAGTTGGTATTAGATACTTACTAGGTAAAGGGGTTGATAAAAATTTAAATCAAGCAATCTATTGGTTAACAAAAGCATCGGAACAGGGTTACGCTGATGCACAATATCTCTTAGGCTTAGCTTATCAAAACGGAGAAGGAGTAGTTAAAGATGTTCATATTGCTATTAGTTGGTTTTTAAAAGCTGCGAACCAAGATAACGCTAATGCACAATTTTCTTTAGGGTTGCTATATGCAACAGAAAAAAGCATCGGTGTGGATTTGAGTGCTTCTAAAAAGTGGTTCAAAAAAGCTGCTAAGCAAGGACATGAAGAAGCTCAGAGATACTTAAATTTTAATGGATTGATTAGTAAACATTAAAATACCATCAATCTAGATGCGTAAAACTTTAAAAAGGCTATACAAATGCTTGCAAGTTAATTTAAATACTTTCAACTAAGTCTAAAACTGCTGAGGAAATAAATGTAAATATCCATAGTGTTAAGTGGTTATATTTAAACAATGAATGATTGCAGTACGCCTTAAAAAGTAAACCTTAAAGTAAAAGCGAGAGACAATGTCTCTCGCTTTATGTACAAATACGCTTGCATCATCGCTGTTTTAATACGTTTAGTGAGCGGGTATTATCAAACCCATTTTGCGACATGTAAAGTTAGTAAAAGGTACAGATTCAGGTTATTCATTAAACTGAAATAACTGAGCATTTTAAATAAATCACATACGGGTTTTTATTGTTAAAAGCATAAGTTTCTCCTCATCCTTACATTTACAAAGTATCCCTACTTTTAATAGCAATTTATTACTAATTAACATTCAAAAAAGCACGACCTTTGCGGTATGATAAGCCAATAATTGATATTCTTGCAAAGAGAGACCACATGGACGCTGCATCAAAAAAGCCTGTAACAAAAAAAGCCGTAAAAAAACACAAGTCGGGTTTGAAGAATCTCTTTGGGATGCCGCCAATTAGCCGCGATGAAGTGTACAAAGAAATATTTGAGCAAGCGCAGAGTTTTAAAATAAATAGAGTTAAAGGATAACAGTAATGACCTATAAAAATAGAGATGCAAGTATTCGTTCTGAGAGCATGAATAAGTGGATTGGGCGCATTGAAGACGAAACAGAACTAGACTCAATAGGCGATACACCTACTGCAAGGATGGAAGATTTAATAGAAAAAATTAAATGTGCTATGGGCCAAGATGTTGATAGTGAAAGTTCAGAAAATAAAGTTGTAGATGATTCATTAAATACATTGATTGCTGAAGCTTTTGAGCAAGGCGTTAAACGTGGCTTTAACCGTTCTTTAGATCGCTTTATGAGTGGAGCCATTAAAACTAAAAAGGTCCCGCACGAAGATAAGTGGAGTTTACACAGCGCGTCAAAGCAGTATCAAATAAAAACTGATTTACCCACTGTATGTGATGGCAGCCAGTCGGTAACAGTAAAAATTAAGCTTTCTGAATGTGGTTTTGAATAAACATAATGTAGAACGAGTAGAGCTCGGTTTTTAAATCGGGCTCAAAACTCGCACTTTAATCTTTGGCTAGCCATATATTTGTTAGATTCTTAGAGTCCATCAGCTCATTTATTTGTATTATTTTTAGATAAGCACGTTGGTTTTTATTATGTTTTTGACTAATACCGAGCCTAGAGTTTTCGAATGTAACCGGTGTGACATTGATATAGTGAAAACTATCTAATCTTATGAGTATTTTATTAAGCTTTTCATTGCTAATACTTATATTTAGTGCCTTTCTTAATAGTTTATATAGTGGGACGTTATTTACTTCTACTAAAGACTCTGTATTTCCCTCAGCTATCCAAAAGCTCTCATCGTCCCCAAAGTTATCAAGGTTTAATTTTTTGGAACTACAGATATAAACCATTTCATGAGACCAATGATCTTGAAAAAATTCATTGAGTGCTAATAAAATTTTCACCTCTAATGGTTGTAAGTGAGGATTGGAAATAACATTTTTTGTAAAGCAGTCTTGGTCATCTCTTAGTTTATGAAAAGCAAAAAGGCCACTTTCAGGGTCATCTTTGTCTAGTTCATGATTGTTTTTAGTATGCATCTGTAGAAGAGGCCTATGGGTATACATGTCTCCGTTTTTATGTCTGGCATAGTATTTTTCGGACTCGATATCTTGATGTTTATTTTTGAGGATTATAGGGTTTTTTGCCGATCCTAAATTTATATTTTTCATAAAAGTCCAAAAAAACTTTATAGCTTTATTTATGCCTCTGCAGGGCCTAAAAAACAAGGGGTTAATAAAAAAACAAACCGAAAGAAAACAAAAAAATAAAAAACTAATATTATCAATGTACTATGCGTTTATTTTAAGACAGGTTTGTGGGTACGTTACCTTTTTCTGCTTAGTAATATAGCTACATCAGTTAATAAGAACGAGGTACATAGCATGAACACAACCACTCAATTAAAACGAATTGTTGCACACTTTGCCACTGAATTATTAGAAGAGTTCGACGTAGAAGAGCTTTGGCACGATAAGCTATTTAAAAAGGCTTTATGTAACATTTCTGGCTTTAACTATACAAATTTACAGGGCTTAGATGCTGATGATTTGATCACCCGATTAGATCATTTAGCAATAAACACAATGCCTAAAACGTTACAAAAAAATGTGCATATATTTTGTAAAGCGTTTGATCTACCAAAAGCGGTAACTCCATTAGTTATTTTTTCGTGTTGCATGACGCTCAGTAAGCCATTGCGCGAACTTGTCGAATACTTACGTGACGATTACGCGAGCGTTATTTTAGAAAAAATAGCTTATGTGATTGGTATTGATGAAGCACTACTCAACAAGCAAATTGGATTAATTATTGAATCTGGCATGTATTCAATGGATATGGAGATATTTGCTGGGGAAGATGAGTTTTTAATATTACCAAACGCAATTGCTAAAAGTCTTCTCGAGGGTATGTTAAATAGTGAAAGTGATATTTTATCTAACTTGGTCTCTCCTTGTGAAGCTTCTGAGCTTAGCGCTGCTGATTTATCTCACTTAGATTTAAATACTTTACTAAAAGCTACGCAAAATGCGACTGAGACGGGTGATCAAGCATTAAGTATTCTATTTTATGGTGTGCCAGGTTCGGGTAAAACTTCATTGGCGAAATATATAGCGCAAGCGTGTGGTTCGCAGTTGCTTAAGGTGCAAGCTAAAGGTAGTAATTTAATAAGCCCAACAAACGAGCTCGATAGCCGAAGCGCAAGCTCTGAGTTGCGTTTAGAGCACTTTAATGTGGTGAGTAAGTTGGTAGGTAAACGTAAAAAAACAATGCTGTTACTGGATGAGTGTGAAAACATTTTTGAGCGTGATTTATTCTCTAAAAGCTTCTCAAAGGAGTTACTTCATACTTATATTGAAAACCACCCTGTAGTGAGTATTTGGATCACTAACCATCTAGAAGATTTACCACAGAGCGTTATTAGGCGATTTAATATTGTTTACGAAATTCCTGAGCTAAACAAAACAACTAAAGAAAAAATGATTGGCAAATATGTTAAAGGTTTAAGTGTTGGTAACAGTTTTATAAGTAAATTAGCTGTCCAACAAAACTTATTGCCAGCTCATATTGCTAAAGCTGTTCATGTAGCTAGGTTATGCGGATTTAAAGCACAAACCGCGCGTGACTGCATAGAAGAGAATATTCAAGATACTTTAACTGCATGCGGCTTTTCAACACACGAGCTGACTTATCAAGCAGCGCAAAAATTTAATCCTAATATGGTAAATATAGAGTCTGAGTATGCATCGCTAGAACAGGTAGAAGAGGCTGTAATTGAATATGCGAGTTCACGAACTTTGCTAACGGGCCCGCCTGGTACAGGTAAAACAGCTTTTGTAAATTACTTATGCGAAAAAGCTGATTTTAAACTCATTTCAGTCAAAGCCTCTGACTTATTAAGTAAGTGGGTTGGCGAAAGTGAACAAAATATTGCTCAACTATTTAAACAAGCTACACAAGAAGGAAGTGCAATTTTTATTGATGAGGCTGATGGTTTGTTGTGCAGCCGCGAACAAGCTAATGCAAATTGGGAGGTGCAAACACTTAATGAATTACTATGTTATATGGAGCAATTTCAACTCCCACTTTTTGCCGCAACTAACTTTGCTAAAAATTTAGATAAAGCGGTAATGAGGCGATTTGATTTTAATTTAAATTTAACCTATTTGACTCCGGTACAGGCTAAGCAATTATTTAAAGATACATTAGGCCCAGGAGTGTTAAATAAGCACCTAATGCATGAGTTATACAAGCTTACAAAGCTTACACCAGGTGACTTTGCGATTGTAAAAAGGCAAATGAAGTTTTCAAAAAAGCGCATGACTCAAGAGCGAATGTTATCGATTTTACGAGAACAAAACGACCTAAAAGAAGGCGGAAAGCAGAAGATAGGGTTTGTTATTTAAATGTAGAGTTACAAAGTTGTGTAATTCATTGTATTTTATTTTAATTGGAAGAGCGTTATGAACGACAAGAAAAACACAAATTTATCAAAATTAAAGAAGACTGAAAGGACTCCAGATTTAACTAAAAGAAAGAAAACTAAAGAGTGGCTCGACAAGCATCCTAAAGTTTATGAGTTGACTAAAGAACTACTTGGGTTTCTTGAGAAGTATAGAGAACCTAGCTTTCCATATGGTTGGTATAACAATCTGGTTTTCAAATACGGTAGAGATTCAGTTGGGCCGAGATTAAGTATCAAATGTAACCAAAGTCACTGTGTTGTAAAAATAACACTGCCAGTAATAAAAAGAATTCCAAGTGAGCTTAATTTTTCTATTAAGTCGAAAAAACCTGCTGAAAGTGAATTAAAAATGAAATTTGAGGTAGAATCTAAAAATAAAGCTAGCTATGAACACTTGCTTAAAGTACTTTCGACAAATTTAATTACGCCCTTATCGGCTGGGAAGCATATCGATGTTGGTGTGATACAAGAAGCTACAATAGATGAAGCGATCGATAAAATAGTTGGATCTAAAAATTTAGATGAAACGGAAAAAGATGCTCTCGTTAAAGTTAGAATCGGGCAAGGTAAATATAGAGCGGCTTTAGATGATATTTGGAAAGGCTGCGCTTTAACAGGCATAAAATGCAGAGATTTACTTCGCGCTTCACATATCAAGGCTTGGCGCGATGCTGAGGCCCATGAAAGGATAGACCCGTTCAATGGCTTGTTACTTGCTGCACATTTAGATGCGTTATTTGATAAAGGCTTGATAAGCTTTGACTCGAATGGTTTTATCTTGATATCAGGCTTGATAAGCGAAACAGATTTAAATAAGTTATCGATTGATAAAAGTATGCAACTTAAAATGCCGCCAGAAACACACGAATACATGAAGTGCCACCGAGAAAAGTATGGTTTTGAATATTGATATAAAAGTTAATCAATGAATTCACGCCGTCACTTTTCAATTTTAGAGCTTGTGCCAATAGCACCAAGCTCTATCTCGACCCACCAGTTGCAGCAAAAGTTGCTTGAACGTGACTTTGATATTTCAATCCGTATGCTCCAACGTGACCTGCAATCACTTTACGAGCAAGGTTGTTTTGGCCTTGAAAAAGACACGCGCAGTAAACCGTATGGTTGGTCTATTAATTCGCAGTGGCGAGGTGGTAATATAAAAATAATGGGCAGTGAAGTGGCTGAACATTATTTATTGTTGGAGCAGTTATTACCACACTCGACCCCCAGTGATGTTAAGCAGTCAGTGCATATTAAAGCAGAGCAGGCGCTTAAACGTTTTAATGGGCATGTACCTGACTGGCTTGCAACCCTTCCTAAGCCTTCGTTAAAAGTGAATATTGATGCTCAGTTAGTGGCACAAATTGAGCATGCGATTAATCATAAGCGTGCAGTGAGCGCTGAACTTTATAGGGTACTTTACGATGAAGCACATTGGTTGAAGTTTGCTGAGTTGAGTTTTTACAACTTAGTTGAGCAAGGCGGTGTGTTGATGGCGCAGTTTATGGTGGGGTCGCTTCACGATAAATGCTATCAAATGCCGATTTATCGCATTCGCAATATTCATATCCTGCAAAAAACACGAAGAGATCCAAGCACTGAGCAGTTAAAGTCATTACGCAGTGCGATTAATAAAGGTATGAAGCAAGAAACGATCGAGTTAATTGTAAAAGTGCCTAACCACTCTGCAGTTAATCAAGGTTTTATTGAACTTGGCGAGCTGATTGACAAGCAACATATTGATGAAAAAAGTGTATTACTTACCTACCAAACTATTGATACAGAACAACTAACCGATGAGCTATTTCAATGTGCTCATTGGCTTGAGGTTATTAAACCTGAAAAGCTGCGGCAAAGAATTGTTCATAAGCTTAAAGCGGCTACTGCAAACTACCTTTGATTAATTTAAAGTCTAGGTGCGTCAAAAATTGACGCACCTATTTGTTATGCTCCTTTAAAAGTTAAGGAGTGATTATGTTTCAATTAATTCAACAAAATGATGGTTTATCGATTGGTGTATTTGGTATTGGTGGGTGTGGCTGTAATACGCTTAACAGTATTTTTGAACAGCGCGAGTCTGATCAAGCGCACTTGTACAGTGTAAATACCGATAAAGTGGTACTTGAACATACACAGAGTGATGAAGCGGTACTGATAGGTGCAGAGCTCACTCATGGGTATGGTGCAGGGGCCGATCCCAAAGTTGGACAGCAAGCGGCAGAAGAGAGTAAAGAGCAGCTTTTAACGCTTATTAATGGCTGCGATATAATACTGTGTGCAACAGGGTTGGGTGGCGGTACTGGGACTGGCGCCAGCCCTTACATTGCAAAACTTGCTAGTGAGCATGGCAAACCCATTATATTTGTTGCTACATTGCCATTTAGCAGTGAAGGGCAGTTTAGGAGTAATATAGCGCAAGCAGGTTTAAATGAGCTTAAAGAGCATGCTAATGCTGTTATTACGCTCCCTAACGATCAACTTATTGAAGTGCTAGGTAATGATATTGGCTTATTTGACGCCTTTAAGCATAGCAACCAAATACTTCATTCATTGATAAAATCTCTCATCGATATGCTGTGTTTTCAGGGGCTTATTAATGTTGACTTAAACGATTTTGCTAAAATTATGGATTGCCAGGGTGATGCTGTACTGGGTGTTGGTAAGTGCAATGATGAAAGCGAGCTTACTACTGCACTTGATAGTGCACTCAATAACCCACTTGTTAATCAGGTTGATATGTCATCAAGTACAGGTGTGATAATACAAGTGAACTGTAAAGATGAAATTTCACTAGGTAGTTATAACCTCATTACCGATACAGTACGTCAGCAAGTAAGCTCAAATGCTTTAGTTATTTGTGGTGTTTCAAAAATAGAAAGCTTATCGACCAATTATGAGCTGCTAGTTATTGCTACGGGCGCGAGTTCTAAAATGGTTATTGATGACAATAAAAGTGAGTCAAGCTCTAAAGTAGTCGCTACTAAGCCAAAAGCATCTGATATTTTTGATATCCCCGCTTTTATAAGAAATCAGTCTGCACCGCCTAGTAAAAGCTCTTTATAGGGTTTGTAAGCAAAGAAAAAGTTATATAGCTATATGTAAACGCTACTCTAATATATGCATAGGGCGGCTCTTTTTAAGCTTTCGGGCTTGCTGGTTTATATTACTCCAGATAGTTGAATAAGCACTTACTGTACTTTTGACTTTGGCGATAAATTTATTTGAATAATCTAATTTAAAAAATGATTTTTTAACCGTTTTGTTTTTTAACTTAGTCTGTATTTTTACTTCTTTAAGTATTTCCTTCTCAAAAAGGGAAAAGTTTTTATAAAGTGCTTTAATATCAGTGTTATATATTTTATTCGAGTGGTCATAATGTTTACTCATCGGATCGTGCTCTGAAACAGAGTGATGAAGCATTTTTTTAGACTCAATTTCAGCAATTGTTGATGACCCAATTTTTTTAGTTAGCACTTCTTTCATGTGCGATTTTAAGAAGCTGCGAAGTAGTGTTGGAAATGCTCCGGCTGAGCCTTTTATATTTATGTTATCTCGCGGGGCCGCCACCATGTTTTTTGGCGCATGATATTTAAGAGCTCGGTTTAAACTCTCTTTACTGATGGGTTTTGAGTCGTCTTTAACCTTGCAAAATAAGTAGGTACGGTTTGTGTCTGGGTTTAATTTTAATTCTTGCTGTATTGCTTTTTTCATCTCGGGTGTGAGTTGTATTTTAAACTCTTTTTGGTTTTTCATAACACCGCGAGTGGTATGGGTTGTTTCAGGAAACGTTAAAAACTTAGGATTATCTAAATCATCTATATACGACAGACGCAAGTTACAAATATTTATGGGTCTTAGCCCAGTAAACATCATCAGTAGTACGGCATTTATTAATGTATTATTTTTAGATGTTTTTAGGTTTATGTATAGCTGAGAAATTAGAGATATATCAGTATAGGCCTTACAAGCAATAGGCTTCGAAGTTCTAGACGATATATAATTATTGTCTACTTCTAGGAATGGATTAGTGCCGTTATTATACTTATTTTTTGCGAATACCCACAGTTTTTTCATCTGCTCGAATTGCTTAGCCACATGCGGGCCACTTTTCTCTGTTAGTAGTTGGTCAAGCGTTGCTTCTATTATCTCAGGCGTAATAGTCTGAAATAACGTATTTTTACCAAAGGCATTTTGAATTGCATTAAGGTAAGAGGTGTATGTTTTTACTGTGGTGCTAGCTAACTTGCTAGGGCTATGTTTATTAATTGCCTGTAAGTTTTCTATTTGTTTACTCACTACAAATTCGAATGTGTAATTAGAGGTGTTCTTTTTGTATATTTCGGCCGCTTTTAATTTCGCTGCTGAAAAACTCATATCATTAGAATCACCAATCTTTGTGTTTTTTATGCCATGTTCTTTTTTAAAATGAGTAAAAAATTTAATAATGCCATCATGCTGGAAGACAATTCTTATTTGATCTTTAAGTTGATATTTTGAAAGTCTTTTTCCTTTTTCTTGCGCCAATATAATAGTCGCAAGACTGGCTAGCTCTTCCATTGACTCGTCATTGTACGGTGGCTTAAATGCATTAAATTCAGCCATGCAAAGGTCACGACTTTTAATCGTGACCTCACATGGTTTTACTGAATTTAATACTGATGTTGCCATTAATATAAAAACCTTAAAAAAGTTAAAATCCTCAAATAATTGATGAGGTATCGCTCTAATAAGGCAATGATATGAAATTAGTTTTTTTTACAAAAACTTTGGTAAGTCGAAATTAAACTTTTTTTAATTATTTTTTGCTTTGGCCTCTTGGGCATTTAAATATCTCTCAACGACAGCTCTTCCCTCTGCTGTTAATATTAAATCTTTTGTCGTCCTTCCAGTGTCTCCAAGTGGCTGGTTGATGAAATTTACATAGCTACCTTTGTAAACTAAATAAGCTTTAATTCTATCTCTCAGGGCTTTTTTTACGTTATTTTCTTTAAGATTTTTAGCTTGATTACTTTGCATGCCGGTAAGTCTCATTTTTTGGCTTTCAAGCTCCTTCGCTCTTTTCAAAATACTTACTTCATGAATTTTAAAAACATTAAATTTTAATTTTGTAGAGGTTCCAAATAACTCTTCAGACCTATCATAGTTAAGTCCATTCGGATCATCGTTTTTTCTAAGGTGATGAAGCGCTAGTCGGGTTAGTTCTTCTGCATGTCTAAAATGGTAGCCGTTATCAACCATAATCGCTTTTGTGTTGGATTTAAAAAAGCTTCGACACATTGTGCAAAAGGCTCCAGCAGATCCTTTCATTACAATATTTCTTTGATCACCTTTTACTGCATCAACGGGTGAATAATCTTTTATCACCTTATCTAACGATCTTTTTGCAAATGGCTTTCTAACGTCCCGTGGCTGAAGAAATATATGAGTAGGATTACAGTTCGGAAGCGCATTTTCCATCCACGCTCTTTGTTCCAAAATAATCGCACGCATAGCTTTGGTTAATGGCAACTTGTATTCTTTTTGGTTTTTCATTTCGCCACGCACACCAACAACGGATGCTGGAAAGGTAATTAACGTAGGGAAATCGATACTATTGAGCCACTCCCATTTCATCTGCGGAATGTTGATTGGGCGTATACCTGTTAAAATCATAAATCGAGCAGCGTTCTTTTGATGTATATTTGGCGCTGATGCCAGGTTAATCCATAATTCAGCTATCGAATCGAGATCAGTATATGCTTGGCAAGGTCTAGGGCTTTCTACTCGGTCAGATACATAAAAGTCATCAATGTCAGTTGCTGGATTTTTACCAGAGTTAAATTTGTTTTTGGCAAATTTCCATACCCTCCTAATTTGTGCAAAAAGTACAATTGCCTGAGTATTTGACTCTGCCACAATAATGCGATCAATAATCTTTTCTAATTCGCCCGCTGTAAGTGATTTAAATGATTGATTAAGCGGAAAATGTTGCCTGAGCTTTTTTAACATGCATTGGTATGTTTTAAGAGATGACGCTGCAAACTTTGTCGGCGCAGTGTTATGGCGCTCAATTAGGCTTTTCTCGTAAAAATTAAAAACTGTTTTGACAGTGTGGTTGTTTAAAACTCCCTCCTGCATTTGAGAAGTAAGCTTACATGCTTTTGTTATTGTTAATTCAGGCGTTTCACCTAACTTTGTATTTGCTATGTCAGAGGTTTTAGGAAAGTTAGAATAGTAAATGACATTACCAGATTTGGAAAAAATTAGACGAATGTGGTGTTGCGCGTCATATTTTGACAACCGCCTAGTGCGCTTTGTTTTAACGCCTTGTTTTAAATCACATTCCTCTTCATAAAGTATGATTTTTTTGGCCAGCGTAGCACACCGATTTATATTATACATAGAAAAAGGCGACTTTAGCTGTTTCCATTCTAGTTTAGCTTTTGTGTATTGGGCTTTTGTAAGCGTTGATAATGATTTTTTCATTTTGATAAAACCTAAAGAAATAAAAGCCTTACGGCGATTTCTATTGACTTAAATCAACAAAGCAACATAGAAAAATAGGCATAATGTGCGGTTGAGGCTCACATCTAAAAACAAAAAAGTGTGTTACGAATGTGTGCTACGATTTAATAAAAAATAGTGGTTTTTTATTAAACTAATACGGCTTTAAAAATAGCCTATAAATACTTTTTATTTTATTAACTAATTGTTTTAAATTAATTTTAATTGAAAGGGCTACAAAGTGGCTTTACTTATAAATGACAAGTGCATTAACTGCGATGTATGTGTAGATGAGTGCCCCAACAGCGCGATTTTTATGGGAGAAGAAATCTACCAAATAGACCCAGATAAGTGCACTGAATGTGTGGGGCATTACGATAAACCAACGTGTGTCATAGTGTGCCCTATTAATTGCATTAAAAGCGATCCTTTAAATAGGGAGTCACTTGAGCAGCTCGCACAAAAGTATGTAAACCTAGTTGAAAGTGAAGGCTGAGCACATATTAAGGAACATATGCTTACAAATTTAGCAAAAAATTAGCTTAAATTACTTATTAATTATCGCGTTATCATTAATACCTCCTATACTGGAAGTAACTTGATTTAGTGTTTTTTGGTAGGGAAATTAATGTTTTTTTCAAAAGGTAAGCAAAACGAAATAGCCGCTTTAAAAGCCCAGTTGTACCCTTTAGAGCAAGTGTGGGAAGGGCTTTACAAAGAAATGCTGGTACTTAATGTACTTTATGATGGGCGAATTTCGCATGCTAACGATAACTTTTTAAACGCATTAGGTTATAACGAAGATAATTTAACAAATAATCAGCTAGGCGATTTTATTGCTGATCAGTCGCGGCTATCACCTGAATACGCAGAACTTGAAAAAGCATTCCAAAAAGAAGGCCACTGGAGTGGGGCTATTGAATTTGTTCGCCAAGATGGCAATGCAGAGTGGCTAAGATTAATTGTGCACCCAGTGGTGGGTGAGCAAAATCAGTTATTGTATTTTTCGGTGTTTGGCACCGTACTTACTAAAACCATTACAACCTCTCGTGAACAAAGCGACACAATAAAAGCGATTTATCGCTCTATGGCTGTGATTGAGTTTGATTTACAGGGGCATGTATTAACGGCAAACGATCAGTTTTTGTCAGCCATGGGGTACAATGAATCAGAAATAATTGGCCAGCATCACCGGGTGTTTTGTGAAACCGAAGAAGCTAATTCGGCTGAATACCAACAGTTTTGGAGCAAGCTTAGGCAAGGCCAATTTATTGCCGACAGGTTTAAACGCATAGATAAATATGGCAATGTAATTTGGTTAGAAGCCACCTACAACCCTATATCAAATGATGCGGATCAGCTTTATAAAGTAATGAAATTTGCCACCGTAATTACTGAGCAAGTAAACCGTGAAATTGCTATTTCGCAAGCAGCCGAAATAGCCTATGGCACCTCTACAGAAACAGATAAAACCGCAGAGCGTGGCAGCTGCGTATTACAAGAAACCGTATCTGTTATGAACGAGCTGGCTGTAAATATGGAGCAAGCAGCTAACGAAATTTCGGCGCTGGATCAACAATCTCAACAAATAGCCAGCATAGTGCAAAGCATAAGTAGTATTGCCGAGCAAACCAACTTACTTGCACTCAATGCTGCAATAGAGGCTGCGCGTGCAGGAGAGCAAGGGCGCGGGTTTGCTGTGGTTGCTGATGAAGTAAGGCATTTAGCGTCAAGAACATCAAAAGCAACAGAAGAAATTGTGGAAGTGGTGCAGCGTAATCAGTCACAAACTCAAAGTACGGTAGCGGTTATTGAGCAAGGCAAAGAAAAAGCAGAGCAAGGTTTAGCGCTTTCTAAAGAGTCGGGTGAGGTTATGGCAGAAATTCAAGATGGAGCCCAAAAAGTGGTTAATGCGGTGGGCCAATTTACCAGCCAATTAAACTCTAATAACTGATTGAGTAAATGCGTTTAAACAACAAGCATAAAATAAAACCGCGAAAGCGGTTTTTTGCTTTAACAAGAATGCGTACCGGCACATATTAAGTAATTTGAACTGTGGGTAATAAACCTATCTCTGGCTAGAGAAAATAAATTTAACTATCACTGTAATTTAATTTGTTAGTAAGTCTCTTAACCGGAGTTTAGGTTAAGTAAAGCGGCGGGTAATATTTTTATTAAAAGGGGTTATTTCCACTTTAGCTAGATTAAATAGCTTAAAAACGGGCGCATAAACCCTAGTAAAGTTAAATAGTAAGGTGTGAGTTATTTTTTAACCACAGTTGAGACTAAATTAAGCCAGGCGTTAACAATACATTAAGTTTCGCCATGTAAACTTTGCAGCAATTTGCCATTACGTACTGCAATACGCTAATGGATCACTGATTTGCTTAGCCTAAGCAATTTAAATGGGATAGCTGTAAAAAATGATTAATTGCCTACGTCATTACCCTTTATCTAAAGTATACAAATCTTTATTTTGCGCATCACTTATTACCTCAAGCCCGTTTAGCTTAGCTGATGATGCTGCCTCACAAAACGCTAAAACACTGCTTAAAAAAAATATGGAAGTAATTGAGGTACGGGGTATACGTTCAAGCATGGCCGAGAACTTAGATGTTAAGCGTATGTCTGGCTCTGTGGTGGATGCAATTACTGCCGAAGATATTGGCAAATTTCCTGATAAAAATGTAGCGGATTCGTTGCAGCGAGTACCTGGCGTTGTTATTGAACGCGATGGCGGAGAAGGGGCATCGGTGAGTATTCGTGGTTTATCATCTGAGCTCACATTTACTCAGCTTAATGGCAATTTTATAGCCTCATCACCTGGGGAGCCTTCACGCTCGTTCGATTACACTTTACTGCCATCTGCCATGATAGAGAGCGTAGAAGTGTATAAATCGCCAGAAGCGCGTTTAGATGAAGGCGGCGTGGGCGGCACAGTATTAATGCATAGCCGCAAGCCTTTAAGCATGGAGGCAAACTCAGGTGTATTTAACGTTGAATCTACTTACGCCGATGTGACAAAAGAGTACGAGCCGCAATTTAGTGGCTTATATTCGTGGAAAAATGACGACGACACCTTTGGCGTATTGGTGGGTTATACCTATCAAGAGCGTACTAATCGCACTCTAACAGGCAGCACCGATGCAAATGTATGGCGTTACACGGGTGGCGGTCAACCGACTGATATTAATGGAAATACCGTTGATAACAATAACGGTTGGGATACGATAAGTGATGCCAGCGGTAATCGTTATGATGGCGTGTGGTTTCCGCAAGTTGTACGTGGCTCTGTGCTTAATGAAAAACGTGAGCGTGAAGGTATTCAATTTAGTACACAATGGCGCCCAACTAATCGTTTAGAACTAGGGGTTAACTACTTTGGCTTTACACTCGGACAAGACCGAACCGAATCAGTCATTGATATCCCCGAGTGGTCACTCAATCCTGACTTTTTAACCGCTGTAAACCTAGATGAAACAGGCACCATTGCAACGGGTATGCAATATAATGCCAGTGCTAGCGGTGTTGAAAACGATATGCAATTTCCGTGGATGCGTGGCAGTTATGTACGAGAAGAGTCTACCTCCGATACTATCGATTTTAATTTAACCTATGAAGGCGATAGCTTTAAAGCGCGGTTTGTTATTGGTAACACTCAATCTGAGGGCGGCCCTGAAGAAAGCTGGGAAGCCGCTTATAAAAGCTCAAACGCCGGTGAAAACGAAACCGTTATTCAAAACGCATCGCAAAGCGCAGCGTGGTCTTTAAATGAAAATAATGTATCGCTGAGTATTGATCCCAACACATTAGCTAACTTGCAAAGTGGCTTAGGCGGTGGGCGTGATGCGGGTTCGTCAAATTCAAGCTTTGTGCGTAGCGAACTCGAAGAGGATTATTATCAAGCCGACATCGACTTTTATGTTGATTGGGGATTTTTAAAAACGATTAGAACCGGGGCTAAATATCGCCAAGCTAACTTACACCGCGAGACCGGCAATACGTTTTTTTTAGATCCTAACTTTGATATTGCTGCAGGTGAAGCGAGTGAGCAAGGTATAACGCAATTTGATAGCTACCAATGGAATGGCGGTATGCCACTTGCCGAGGATGTGTTTATTAATCAAACCAATATAGTTGGCGGGTTTAATATAAACCAAATGCCCAGCATAGATTGGGATAAATACCGAGATTTAGTAACCGACAACTACACGCCTTATACCCGCATAGAAGATAACTTTGTATACGATATTGAAGAAAAAATATCAGCGTTTTACATTCAAGGCGATTTTGAATTTAGTGAAGTAAGAGGTAATTTAGGTGTGCGCGTAGTACAAACTAAAACCTTAACCTCTTCTACCGATTTATATACTTATCAACTTGATCACACCAATGATGAAACAGGCGAGCCGGTAACTGGCGATGCGCGTTTTGTAGAAGACTATCAGTTGGTTACACAAAAAAACACCGACACACAAATTCTACCAAGCTTTAACATAGCGTGGGATGCCACCGACGATTTAGTAATTAGAGGCGCTATTGCTAAAGTGATGGCGCGACCAGATTACAGCGATTTAGGCTCGCAGCAGCGTATTACGTTTGTATCAAATGAATGGGCAGAAGACAGAGCCGCATTCAACGAGCTTGCAGGCTTTAGTGGCAGTGGCGGTAATAAAAATTTAAAACCTTTTGAATCAGTGCAGGCCGACTTATCTATTGAATATTATTACGCCGAGGGCTCTGCATTGGGGTTAGCGCTGTTTCATAAAAAGGTTGATAACTTTGTTGTGCCGCTGGTAATCGATATGCAGCAAGATTTTGCAGGCAAAGAAAATATAGTAGAGAGCGGTTTCATTACCGTTGCGCCATACAGCACAGTGGGTAACGGCACCGATGCGGTATCAAAAGGGGCTGAAGTATTTATTCAACATGCATTTGCAGGTGGTTTTGGTTTTTATGCTAATTACACCTATAACAAAACCAATAAAGCCGATGTAAGTGTATATGGTGAAGAATTTGGCCAATCGCCATTAATTGGAAGCGCTAAATACCAATACAACACCTCTGCTTATTACGAAGGCGAGTACTTTACTCTTCGCGCGTCGTACAATAAACGCGGCGAAACAGTACTTGGCTTAAACAGCGGTTTAAATGTATACCAAGACCCTTACGAGCAAGTTGATGTAAATGCCGCCATTAATATATCTGATGGCTTAAGTTTAACAGCCTCTGTTATTAACTTAACTAAATCGGAAACTGTTACGCGTTTAGGTAATGATAGCGATGCGCGTTTATTAAGTTCAAGTTACTCAGGTAGGCGCTACTACGCGGGTATAAATTATAGTTTTTAAATAAAAGTCCACTATACGTTTTTAGCAGACTAACCTTGTTAATGAATAGCATGACCATTATGATGAAATTATTATAAAAGGATGAAGAAAATAAATTAATGAGTTACCAACCGTTGATAGATGATTCTGCTTCACTAATCGAATTTACGCGTGTGTATTTAGCGCTTTTTTATACGTTTGTGGCGGGGTTTTACACCGTTAGAATTATTTATAAAAACCGTTCAACGCCTGCGGGTGTTATTTTTCCTGGCGCTAAGTTTTGTACTAGCTGGTGGAATCATATGGCGTTTAAGTTTTTTAGAGCTGCTATATGGTTTGTGTGTGTGCTGCGTGTGTTTGTGCCTGCCACCGATAACTACTTAGGTATGTTTTATACCTTAAATGGGTGGCCGGGTGTTATGTTTGGCAATATTATGCTCACGGCGGGCTTTGTGCTCAGTATGGTTGTTCATTTTCATATGGCGTCACTTTGGCGCTCGGGTATAGACCCAAATGGGCCTCAAACGCTTAAAACTACCGGGTTATATAGTTTTTCGCGCAACCCTATGTATGTCGGTGTGGCAACTGCTCAGCTGGGGTTCTTTTTAGCATTACCAAGCTTATTTAGCTTAATTTGCCTTGCTGTGGGCTTATATGCGCTTTATAAACAAATAGCCGTTGAAGAAGCGCATTTAGTCACGCGTTTTAATAATGACTACCTAAAATATAAGCAAACCGTACCGCGCTGGTTGTAGGTTATTCAACGGTTGCTTTTATTTGCAGATGGCTATTTATAAAATCTTGCTTTGAAAGCGGTTTAGAATATAAGTAGCCTTGAATGTAATCACAGCCCAACGCGATTAATTGTGCTTGTTGGTTTGGTGTTTCTACCCCTTCGGCGACCACTTCTACCCCTAAGTTATGCGCCATAGTAATTATGGCTTTAATTAGCGCTATACTGCTGCTATTGGCTTCAATATTTTGTATAAACGATTGATCTATTTTAAGTATATCAATGTCTAACTGCTGCAAGTACGCAAGCGATGAGTACCCAACACCAAAATCATCAATGGCAATGTCTATATCAAGCGCATTAAGGCGTTTTAAATGATGCTGAATCGCGTTATCTGGGTCCATTAAGCTGTTTTCAGTTATCTCAATTAATATAGTATGAGGTGGCAAATTATAAAGTTTGCACGCCTCTACCCATTGGGTAACCCAAACACCGTCGCGATCAATTTCTAAAGGCGAGGTATTTACACTAATTTGCACCGGTGTATAGCTTAGTTTATTAAACTGCACCGCATCGCGAACAGCTTGCGATTTAACCCATTCACCTAGCTCTTTTATCAAGCCATTTTGCTCTGCTATATCGATAAATTCAACAGGGCCAATAATACCTCGCTCTGGGTGGTTCCAACGGATCAGCGCTTCTGCTTTTTTTAGCGTACGTGAATGGGGGTCCCATATTGGCTGATAGTAAAGTTCAAATTGGTTGTTATTTAAGCCAATGCGTATTTCTTCTATAAGGCGGCGCTTTTCAATCGCCAGTTCTTCCATTTCGTATGAGAAAAACTCAAACCTGTTTCGCCCCTTACTTTTTGACAAATACATCGCTTGGTCGGCTCGTTTAACTAAGGTTTCGACCGATATGCCGTCATGCGGAAAAAACGCCACGCCTATACTCGCGGTTACCTGCACATGTTCGTTTTTTATGGTTATTGTTCGGGTCAGGCTTTTCATTACATCGTGTGCAATGTGCGAAACCGCTGTTGTATCGCTTATTCCTTTTAGTATTAGGGTAAACTCATCACCGCCTAAGCGCGCCACTATGTCTTGCTGTTTTAAGCATCGGCGAAGTCGCTTAGCCACTTCGTGAAGTAATAAATCACCAAAGTCGTGGCCTAAGCTATCGTTTACTTCTTTAAAGCCATCTAAATCAATAAATACCAAAGAAAATGGTTGTTCAGGTGTGCTTACAAGCTGTTGCAGGTGCTCATAAAAATAACGGCGGTTAGGTAGGTCGGTTAAGCCATCTTGATAGGCATATTGATGCAGCTGAACATTCGCATTTTCGAGCTCTTTTGTTCTGCGTTTTACTTGGTTTTCTAGCAGGTTATCGCGCTGTTCTATAGTTTGTAGCATGGCATTAAAACAGCTAGTTAGCTTACCCACTTCATCTTTTGAAAGCTCTTTTGCACGTAAGCTATAGTCGTTAGATGAGGTAATTTGCTCTGCTGTTTGTGCTAAATATAAAATGGGGTTTAAAAAACGCTTTCTGAGCATTAGCGATACAAGCAAACTTAAAATAAAGCTAAAAATCATTAATACAATAATAAACCGGCCATAAAAAGCGGCTCTGTCGTTTAAGTCACTGTCGTCGGCGCGCACAATCAGCGTACCGTAGCGTTGAGCGTCAATTGTTAATGGTGTTTTTACTTCTATTGTATGCGGGGCTGAGCTTTCTTGGCTGTATTTAGGCGAGGTTACGCTTGCAATTTGTTGGCTCAAATTGTTTATCACTTCTACCGATACAATGTCGGAGCGCATTAACAGCGGCTCAATCAGCTCTTTTATTGCGGCGGTGTCGTAAAATATTAAAGCAGTACTAATATTGGGGGCTAATATTTGCGAGAGTGATTTTAGGCTTTGTGTTTGTTCTTGTTTTGCGGTTTTTAGCTCATACGCGCTAAAAACAGCAGTAACGGTAGCCGTAGAAATAAGCGCAACGCTCATTAAAATAAACAGCAGCTTTTTACTCATTGAGTTGAGTGAGAAGTAGTTTTTCATTATTTACCCCTCAACTACACGTGCTAGGCGCAGCACTTTTGAGCTCATAGTAATGCCTGCTTTTTTAAGCTTGCTTGGGGCAACTTCAAAGCGCACCTTACTACTTGAAAGAAAAAATCGAATATGTCCTTGTGCGGCTATAAAGCCATCGGTTTCGCCAACTATCATTGTATTTTTTAAATTAAGCGCGGGGTGGGCATCTAACCACATGTTATAGGTATTATCGGTAATAAATACTATATCACAGCCCTCAAGTGCAGTTGCCTCGAGGGGAGTTAGTTTATTTCGTAAGTGGCGTTTATGTACTTTTCTGTTTTCTAGGGCGGCATTTGCTATTGCTATAAATTGGCTGTCGGGGCTACAAATTAAAAAGTCGGAGCCGTTTTCGGGTGCAGATTGCCATTGCCCTAAGCGGGCAAAGTTATATAAAAAGCCTGCTTTAAGCACATATTCTTTTTGCACCGCAAACGCGCTTGAGCTTGTACAAAGCGCAAGGCAAAAAAATAGGTAAAGCAATCGATTTAAAGGCTTAAGCATTGGCTCTCTTAAAATGTTGCACTAACAGAAAACGTAACACACTCGTCTATGTAATTAGGAACCGTAAATGTTTCGCGAGTATTGGCGTATTCTATGTGTGAGCCTGCAAATAAATTTTTGCCTGATACTGCTGTGGCCCAGTTATTGTTTATTTTCCAGTTCCATGTAAGGTCTACAGCGGTGTAGTTATCTGTATTGTAAGTGCTTGAGTTTTCGGCTCTTAGCGTGGCAAAAATAGAATGCTGCTCACTTAATTGGTAATTCAGTTTAGTAAATAATTGTCTGTTTACTGAGTCGTAGCCAATAGTAGGGCGCGTTGCATTAGGTAAGTCGTAATCTATTTTTGTATAGCTGTAGCCAACTTCGCTGCTTAAGTCGTCCATTAGTTGCATCGAGAACAATAAATCACCGCCGGTTGTGGTGGTTTCACCTACCGAAACAAAGTCGTAATCTAAGCTTGTTGTTTGAAGCGCCGCAAATGCTTGTGACACTTCCCCGGCTAAATAAAAGTTTAATGCAGGTATAAATTGTTCTACATGAGGGTTTAAACTAATTACGGCAACATCATCCGCTTGCGTATTAAATGCAGAAACATCTAAAGACCACTCCGCCTTTGATATACGGTAGCCTAGCTCGTACGAGATATAATTTTCGGCTTTTACGTTATCGTTACCATTTAAAAATGTAGCTATATGGTATTGATCTATTTCAGCAATACCCGACTGCATGCCAATAACATCTGAGATTTTTTGGCCATTTACTCTAAAGTTATCGTTAAATTCAATTAATGTAGGAATACGCACACTACGTGAAATTGAACCCCATGCTAGGTGCTCGCTATTTGGCTGATAGGTAAAGCGGGCAAGGGGTTGGTTTTCCCAACCGGTTAAATCGTTATGCTCTATTTTTGTGCCTACAATGAGGTTTAACGTATCTGGAATAACACTGTATTGCGCTTGCAGCATGGCACCGTATTGATGAAGGTCTTCTAGGTCTTTATCGCTATTAATAAAAATGCTGTCTTGAAAAGAAATATCATTAAATCGATAATTAAGCCCCCAATCTACCTGGAGTGATCCGGTAATAAAGTTCATTTGATAATCAACGTCAATCGATTCAAAATCTTCATTTATATAGGGTTGTTCACCATGTTGTTTAAGCCATGACATTTGCAGCATTTGGTTTGCATTATCTGAAAGGCGATGCTCAACACGGGTCATTAATCGCGTATCGCGCCTATCTGCAATAGTTGGAAACTGCTGACTGCGGTTAGACGCATCTACTACCCCAGTAAGGTTTTGGCCGTGCTCTGTGTGGGTATGATCCCCTTGCAGGAGGATTGACCACTCATCGCTTGGCGTAAAATCAGCTCTAAAGCCGCCAGCGTGCTGTTTAGTAAAGTCATTAGGTTTAATGCGGCTGCCTTTTTTAGAAGGTGCGGTATTTTTAGTATTATAGTAGCCCCTGTAACTACCAATATCAGAAATATCACCACCATGGCGAAGGCTTATGTCGGCATTTATTTGATTACCTGTAATTGCTTTAGCGTAAGTGTTGCGTGTATCTAAGCTATTTTTAGTAATGATATTGATCACGCCGTTATTTGCGTTATTACCCCATAACAACCCGCCCTGACCACGAATAACCTCAATACGTTCAATATCGTATAAAGGCACATGCAACGACTCCCAATACACAGCCGCAAATTTGGGGGTGTATAGGCTTTGCCCATCTATCATTACTAATAATTTGCTGGAATACCGTGAAGCAACACCGCGTGCAGAAATAGCCCATTGATTGTTATCAAGTTGTCTTACGGTAAGGCCTGGCACCATTTTTAATGCCTCAGGAATAGAGGTAGCGCCCGAACTTGTAATTTGCTCTTTGCTTAGCACATAAATAGAAGAGGCGGTGTTAAAGGCCGACTGTGCTCGTTTCATTGCAGAAGTTGCTTGAACATCCATTCCCATTAACGCGTCAAGGTCTAAGTCATCGTCGTTTAATGGTTCTGCAGCAAGTATTGGTGAGGCAATAATAAGTGAGCACAATAGCTTTTTAGGTATTTTCACCTAGGTTTCTCCACAGGGATCAAAAATCAAAAACAGGATATATTTTTGTAAAACATTTGTTACCACAAAATATTAGCATACTTTATATTGCTAAAAGTACACTTTATTAAGCTAACTAGCATAAATTACTAAGTAGTAAGGGTGTTTTAAAATTTAACGCTAAATTATTAAAGTTTTGTAGTTTTTAAATAAAATTAATAAATAAAGCCTCAAAATCAAGTAATAAGGCGTGTAAATTAGGCGCTGCTTGTAAATTCGCTTATCTCATTTAGCTCGCTGGCTATATCATTAATTATTAGATGGTTTGTAAAACGCAGCACACCTAAACACACGCATTAATAAGGTAAATTACTTATAGTTAGCTGGTTCATACAGGCAAAATAATTTACCCTAAGTGTATTAGTCACTTTTATATTATTTGTTTTTATGAGCCTTCTTTTTTCTATTGCGCTAGCAAGCCTTCCTGCTTTACCCGAACCCGTTGCAAACAATGCCGTAGCTAAGGTTACTGTTGAAAACCAACGCTATTTTTTGAGTTTTATGGGGCTTGGTAAAAACAAACAACACACAGATGTACACAATAAGGTATTTTCACTAAAACTAGGCGACAGCGCTTGGCAGCAACAAGCGAGTGTGCCTTCAAGTTTGCCATTAAAGGGGCGCTTAGCTAGTACTGCTGTTGGCCTAGGTGAATACGCTTATATTTTTGGTGGCTACACGGTAGATAGCGATCATACTGAAATTTCAAGCCCCGATGTGTACCGTTTCGATATAAAAAACAATACGTATAAACACCTTGCGAGCATGCCAGTACCAGTTGATGACAGCGTAGCGCTAAGCTACAAAGAGCGTTACATATACCTTATTAGCGGTTGGCATAACGATGGCAACGTAAATTTAGTACAAGTGTACGATACTAAAAACAATACATGGCAGCAGGCGTCGCCTTTTTTAGGTGAGCCAGTATTTGGCCAAGCGGCTGCTATTAGTGGTAATACTATTGTTATTTGCGATGGCGTTAAAACCCAAGCAAATCCAGATTCTCGCCGCTCGTTTGCAGGTGTTGCGCAGTGTTTAAAAGGCACAATAAATGCCAACAATCCACTAAAAATAGACTGGCGTACTTTGCCCCACCCTACGGGGGAGTCGCATTACCGTATGGCTGCTACTAGCTACAATAACAATATTTACATGCTGGGCGGCTCTAACAACCCCTATAACTATGATGGTATTGGCTACAATAAAAAGCCCGCTCCGGCAAGCAACCATGTGTGGCGTTTTGATATAAAGCAAAACACGTGGCAGGTATTACCGCCTTTAGCCGAAGGCAGCATGGATCACCGCGGGCTACTTGAGCACAATGGGGCTTTATATCGTATTGGCGGCATGAACAACCAACAACAAGTAATAAACGATGTATTAGGGTACGAGGTAACACAGTGAATACACTTTATATTACCGGTGCAGGGGTAAGCGCAGCCAGTGGCATACCTACATTTAGAGGCGAAGATGGCTTTTGGACGATAGGTAGTAAAAATTATACGCCTATGGAAATGGCCACGCGTGATATGTATCAAAACAATCCGCGCGAGTTTTTAGCTTGGTATTACAACCGTTTTGCAGCCTATCGTAACCATGGCCCGAATGAAGTGCACCATTGGCTGAGCGATAAAAATTTAATAACCCAAAATATAGATGGTCTTGATGGCAAAGCCGGTAACAAAAATTACATTGCTATACACGGCAGGCTCGATCAAATGACGTTATTTCATGAGCAAGGCGAAGCCGTTAAACCGCTTATGACTCCGTGGGATAGTGTAGATGAAAGCCGCCTGCATGAGTCTCTTTTTGAGCTATTTAACATTCAAAACCAAACACCTGAGCGTAATCATTCGTTTAAGCCTTTTGTGTTGTTGTTCGATGAATTTTATACCGAGCTTTACAGAATAACCGAAGCACAACAGCGTATGCTCAACGCCGATAAAATTGTATTTATGGGCACCTCGTTTAGTGTAAATATTACCCAAATGGCATTAGAAGTAGCCCGTAATTACGACATACCAGTAGAAGTGGTAGACCCTAACCCTGTTCACATAATGCACAGCAATGTAACGTACAAAAAAATGAATGCATTAGAATACATCCAATCTAATTAGAAAGTGCTATATTTTGAAGGGATTGCTAATGTTTTCTTAAATATTACAATCTCTTTATATAATATTAACGAGTCAATAATGTTATTATTATCCTTATTATAACAATACTAAAGAGACTTGAATGAGCGACCTAACTGCAATAGCAAACTTGTCCATTTTACTTGTAGAGCCTTCAGAAGTTCAGCAAAAAATAATAATAAAATCGCTTGCAGAAAGTGGTGTTAAACAAGTAGAAACTGCGGCTACTCAAGCGCAGGTTTTATCGTTACTTGAAAGTTACCACCCAGACCTAGTAATAAGCTCGATGTACTTATCAGACGGCACAGCCGACTCATTATTGCAAAAAATAAGACTTAACCCCGCCACTGAACATCAACCTTTTATGCTTATATCGAGCGAGCGTAATAAAAAGTACCTTGAGCAACTACGCCAATCCGGTGTGTTGGCTATTTTACCTAAGCCTTTTAGCGCAAAAGCCATTACTCGCGCACTCAAAGCAACTCTCGATATAATAAGCGAAGAAGAAGTAGAGCTTGATCATTTTGATGTAACGCTACTTCGTGTACTTGTAGTAGACGACAGCCGCTTTGCTCGTAAACACATAATACGCGTACTTGCTGGCATGGGGATCCCCGAACCCGTAGAAGCCGAAAACGGAAAAGAAGCGATAGCGCACCTTAGTGAGCAATCGTTCGATTTAATCGTTACCGATTACAACATGCCAGAAATGGATGGACGCGAGCTAACCGAAACAGTACGTGGCTCAAATGCTTACTCGCATATTCCTATTTTAATGGTGAGCTCAGAGGCAAACGACACTCACCTAGCTAATATTGCGCAAGCAGGAGTTGATGCCATTTGCGATAAACCGTTTGAACCGGCCACAGTGCGAGAATTACTTTATAAAATAATGTCTTAGTCTTTTAAAAAACGGCTAACAACAGCGGTAGTTAAATACATAACTACCGCTGTTTTGGCTTATTGGCTTGGCACGTTATATAACTGAAACGCTACAAAACATAAAATAACCGCAATACAGCTATCAAATACGCGCCATCTAAACGGGGAGCTTAAAACCTTTTTTAATTTTGGCGCAAACAACACTAAGCTACTAAACCAAATAACAGAGGCCACACAAGCACCAATAGCAAAGTGCATAGGCGCGGGTTGTAATGCGCCAATGCTGCCAAGCAGCAATACGGTGTCTAAATAAACATGTGGATTTAGTAAGCTTATAGCAAAGGCCGCAAGGGCCGTTTTCCACCAGCTCACTTTTATTACCTGAGTTACTTTTAACCCCGATGTGCCTTTAATTGCGCTGCGCGCAGAGCCAAATGCTAAGTAAAGTAACATAGCTATACCGCCCCAGGTTAACCACGGTAATAACCCCGGCAGCCATAGCTTTAACTCATTAGCGGCAAATACACCTACAATAATTAATGTGGCGTCGCAAAGTATACAAACCGCGGCTAAAACAAAACGGTTAGCGCCCGCCATACATTGGCTTAAAATCCAAATATTTTGCGCCCCAATGGCAATAATTAAACTTAGCCCTAACATCACACCCGACAAAAACGACATACTTCAAATCCACTCAAATAAAACCTGTTATCCAATGCCTTGCAGGGTAGGGGGTATTCTGTTACAAATCCAATGAATATATTTATTGTTATATGCGTAAAACTCATGATTGATTACCAGTTACTCAATGCGCTTAGTGCCGTTATAAGTGAAGGCGGATTTGAAAAGGCCTCAAAAAAATTATTTATTACCCAATCGGCGGTGAGCAGGCGTATTCATCAGCTTGAGGCCAAACTAGGCGAGCCCGTATTAATAAGAACCCAGCCGCCAACGCCCACGGCACTTGGTAAACGTTTACTTAACCATTTACAGCAAGTATTGCAGCTAGAAGTGGCCCTTAATGTAGAGGCACTTAACGAGCACACAGATTTAAACACCCCGCTTAGCGTAAAGCTTGCTGCTAATGCGGATTCACTTGCCACCTGGCTGCCCGAAGCACTCGCCGTATTAGATACAGAGCTTGCGTGCAAATTACGCTTTGAAGTCATTAGTGAAGATCAATCCATTGCCCATAAAAGAATGAAAGACGGCGAGGTTATGGTGTGTATTAGCTCATCCCCCGAGCCCGTTAATGGCGGACTAGTTAGCCCGCTTGGCGCCATACGCTACAAAGCCATTGCAAGCCCCGATTTTATAAAACAACATAAGCTTACTGAGCTTTCGCAATTAGCGCATTTACCGTGCTTGGTATTTAGTGAGTATGACAAGCTACAACACCAATTTTTAGAAGATATTAATGGCTCAGCCCCACTGTTTACCCATATTTACCCTTCGTCAGAGGGGTTTAAACAAGCCATGATAGCAGGCCTAGGCTATGGGCTATTACCTACATTACAGCTAGGAGACTCGCTGGTAAAAGGGGAGTTAGTCGATTTATTCCCAGAATATTATATTGATACACCTTTGTACTGGCACTATTGGCAAACCGAAAGCCCGCAGCTTAAAACGTTGCGTAAGTTTGCATTGCAAGTAGCAGGCAAACGGTTAGAGCCTATTAGCCCATAAAGGCTAAGCCTGCGTTTATAACTGCCCTAATCTGTAAATAAGCAGTGCTGTTTTAGCGGTGTTTTTATTAAGTGAGGTTAAATCGGCGGTTTCGTTTTTAGTGTGTGCGCCACTGCCCATTAGGCCTAGGCCATCAAGCGCCATATCAACATGGTTTGCAGCAAACGAAATATCAGCCGCGCCGGCATTACGTGGGTTTGCAGCCTCCACTTTGTTATAGCCTAAGTCTTGGCTTGCTTGGCTATACAGTGCAAGCAGCTTTTTATTACCCTTGGTGAGCCCCATTGGTGGGTAGCCGTCTTCAAAAATAAGCTCAGCTTGGCTGCCATTTAAGCTTTTAGCCACTATTTGCTGCATCACTTTTTTAGCGCCCTCTACCTGCTTTGGCGAAAGCGCCCGTAAATCACCCGCTACATGCACGGTTTGCGCAATTACGTTACTTTTACCAAACGCCGTGGCTGACGAGTTAGCACTGTTGTACTGTGCATCAGTACCGCCCACAATAAGCCCCGGGTTAAAGGTTAAATTGGGTTGTGTAGCTAGTTGCTCTCTAAAGTCATTTAAAATACGCGACGCCTCGTAAATAGCGCCATAGCCCACACTGTCACTAAATATTTGCGATGAATGTGCAGCATTGGCCGTTACATTTAACGTCCAGCCGGTATAACCACGGCGCGCCGCCATCGCGGTTTTAATATTGTTATCGCCGTTCTCAAAACCTAGCGCTACGTCAGCCCAAATTGCGCCATCAACAATGGCTTGTTTAGATAAGCTCAGTGGGCGACCGCTGCTTTCTTCATCGCCGGTAAGCAGTACTTTTACGCTTACGTTTTCAAGTAAATTAAGCGCTTGCAGGCTTTTAAGTGCGGTAATTATAATAGTGTTCCCGCCTTTCATATCGGCTACACCTGGGCCGCTGGCGGTGTGTTCATCAATTTGTTTATAGGTAGTAAAGTTATCGTGTTTGGCAAACACGGTATCAAGATGGCCGATCATCAGTATTTTTAATGCATCGGGATCATTACTCTCATGGGTTGCTAATACATGCCCTGCGCGGTTAAACGCGCTGCCATCTAGCCACTCAACCTCAAAACCTATGGTTTTTAATTGCTCGCTTGCAAGCGCGCCCACCTTTTTTACGCCTTCAATATTAAGCGAGCCGCTATTAATGTTTACCGCTTGTTCTATTTCTTTAAGCGCTTGCGGCATGTTTTGCTCAACTTGTTTTACTATTTCACGCTCGTTTTTATTAAGCGCCGCATGGCTTGTAAGCGACAGGGTACTTGCAAGGATAAATATAAGTGCTTGGCTAAATTTTAAAAGTGACATAACAGCATAATAATTGAAAAGTAGTTCAGCTAATATGAAGTAAAAATACAAAGGGTTCAATAGAAGTAGAGTGTGATTTTTAACTAATTTTATAAGCAATAACGAGTTACAAGGTTAAGGGTTATAGGGTGTATGCGTTATTGATTTAAACACAGGTGTTTAAAATAAAATCTCTTAACTAATAAGCAGCCTGTATAGCTAAACAACAGTTAGTCTGATATTACTGAACTCCACCATTTTGGGGTTCTGCTGCATTTAAGAATGGTAAGGTGAAGCTAACTATTTGTTTACAGGTGTTTATATTATAGCTAGGATGAAATCAGTATAAAATAGGGACACTTGGCAGTTTATAAACGGCAAATGTCGTAGACTAGATTATTAAATAACAAAAGGAATTTTCAACATTGCAGAGAATAAACAAAATTCGATTAACTCTAGCTTTCTCAGCCGTTTGTTGCCTTGCCATCTTTCCTGCAAGTTTGATTAATAACTGGTTTTTTTCTTCTTTCCTTCTTTAATGCTTGGTTTTGTTTTCCTTTTTTCATTATGCTTGAAAGTAAGATCGAGCCAATTACCAAAGGGATTTTTATTATTTTATTTGGCATTGGCTGCAAAGGGTTCATTGTATATCTGGGAACTTACTCAAATGAATTAGAGGTTAGGTTCAATATTATTACCGACCTAATAATTTTTGCCTGTGCCCGTTATTGAAAAGTTATATTTTATATTCGGAGAATAATGTGAAATTAGTACAATGGACACTATTTATTGATATGTTGGGATATAGGGATATCAATGGGGCTATTAATTCTGAAGCTAAGGCCAAAGAATTCATTGCGTTCATGGAAGAAAACAAAGCTGGATTAAACTTCACAAATCGGACAGAAGTCAAAAAACAATATAAGAAAGATAAAGCGTTTAACTTATATGAGTATTATGACGTCAAACATACTTTTGTATCAGACTCTCTGATTATAACTTTTAGTCCCAAAGAAGTTCGGACCTTAAAAGAAATCAAAATAAAATATATGCATTCTGCTAATGCTCTTTTCATTATTTTGATGAGATTGCAAGCAATTATCTTTAATTGCTTTTCGCAAAAAGGGCTTTTTCTTCGCGGAGGTATCTCGACTAAATACTGCTATATAAAAGATGAATTTGCTGTAGGTGAGGGACTGATAAGTGCTTATAAAGCCGAAAGTTCTTTAGCAATTTACCCCCGAATAGCTTTCAGCCCAGAGGTCTTAAAGGACAAGCAGTTAAAAGACAGCGTAACTGACTTATCGAAAATTATGTACGGCGGAAATAATATAATTAAGCTAGATAGCGATGGGGTGCATTACCTTGACTACTTGGGGTACAATTTATCTACAGTTGATATGAATATCCCAATGGTAGCTGAACTAGTTGCGAAAAATCCACATCAATATTTATTATCGGTACAGCATACAAAGTTATTTTTTGAAAAACATGCTAAGGCTGTTAAAGACAAACTGACTGAGTTGGAAGCAAGGAAGACAGGTCTAAATGATAAAAAACTTGAGAGATTGCAAAAAGTCATAGACAAATTTTTATGGTTAAAGAGCTATCACAACTCTTCCTTATCAAGTCATCAAAATTACTCTGAGTATGTGATTAAATAAAATATAACAATCATAATAAGTAGGTAGCTAGACAGTGGGCTAAAGCTCGTCCTTTGCAACTTTAGCCAACAATTATGCGCCGCTTAGTAAGGCTATATTCGACCACGGAGCTTTATGAATCGTTCAGTAGAAATAACGGATAATACATTTTTTTCTATTTTCTCAGATGCAGTTTTACTTTATGATCTTGCATCTTCGGAGAGTAATAAAAACACACAAAACACATTGGCAAAATCTAGTATTTTATCTGTTAACTATGCTCTCGAGGCAGCTGCTAATTCTTTTCTTACATCGGTCGAAGTAACCTCAAAAATCAAAGATAAAATTGATAAATTTTCGACCTTAGACAAACTCGATTTTGTTCTTCAATGGCATAAAGATAAATCATTGCCGCGTGGGGAAAAAGAGACTCAGATTGTTAAGAAGCTAATTGATCAGCGTAATTCATTGATACATCCGAAAGTGAAAACAGTAAAACAGGAGGTGTCTACTGTTGTTGGTAATGAGGCTATTGCTTATTACCATAAAGCTCTGCAGGATGACTCACATGAAAAGTGCAAAATAACTAAGATGTCACTTAGTTCAGAGCATTACTCCGCAGAAGATTCCCTCATTGCTTTAAAATCATTAGTTAATTTTTTGAATAAATATGTTGAGAGTTGGTGGGGTATAGACGTACAAAGCTCTGCCATATTATTAATGAGGTCTTGGAATGGTTCAGTGCAAGCTAATTCGCTTATGTATCAAAAACATGAGTTAGAAATAGTTCTAAAACATAATGATAATTTAGGTGTGAGATTTGTTGGTTTATACGGCATACTTGAACAATTCGCATAAAAAGCCTTTAAAAGTAACAAAAGCAGTTGGCAGTTATCGCTCCGCTTAAAATTGTAATAAGCTGAATATCTTCCCTAAGCTCCTTCTTCTACCTAGTTGGTATTTAAATTTAACAACCGTCAGGTTTAACGCCATTGGCATTAAACCTGAAAGCTCAAATTCAACCAATCATCGTTAATTAGTCGGCATTAAATAAATTTCGCGTACGTTGTTGCGCTGGTTTGCTTCAATGGCAAACAGTACGGCGTCGGCTACATCTTGCGGGTCGAGTTTGTCGGGCTTTGCTTCATCAAAAAATGGGGTGTTCACCTTGCCAGGGGCTATGGTAGTACAGCGGCCATTGCACTCGCTCATTTCTTCAGCTAAGTTTTGGCCAAACCCGTAAGCAAACCATTTAGTTGCGCCATAAATAGAGCCTTTTATTGGCTTACGGCCAGCGGCTGAGCTGGTTAATATAAAGTGGCCTTTGTTTTAGCCCACATGTCTGTGCGCTTTATTTAGAAATTTGCTACCACGACAAAGTAATGCACAGTATCCTGTACATGTAATAATTTTCAAGCTAAACTTGTCTTATATAATGTACAAGTGAGGTGCAAAATGAGAATAGTGTCTTTTACCGAAGCCCGAAATAGTCTAAAAGCCGTTTTGGATAATGTAATTAATGATGCAGATACGACAGTAATCACTCGTCGTGACACTGAAGATGCGGTTGTAATGTCATTAGATTACTACAACAGCCTTATGGAAACTGTTCATTTACTTCGCTCTCCAGCGAACGCTGAGCATTTAAACCGTTCAATTGCGCAGTATAAAGCGGGCAAAACGACTCCACGAGAACTTATTGATGAGTAACAGGTTATTATCATGGACTGATGAAGCTTGGAATAGTTACGTCTACTGGCAGACTCAAGATAAGAAAACCTTGAAACGTATAAATAAGCTAATTGTCGATGTTAAGCGTTCTCCATTTGATGGGATTGGAAAACCGGAACCCCTCAAAGAAAATCTTTCAGGCTTCTGGTCTCGTAGAATAGATGATACAAATCGTTTGGTATATGCCGTGGATGATACAGCAATTACAGTTATCTCGTGCCGTTACCATTACTAAATAAACAAGATAAATAAACAAGACATCCATCTTAAATTATTCATACTATCCAGCCAGTATTTATTAAAAAAACCGTCAGGTTTAACGCCATTGGCATTAAACCTGACAGCTCAAATTTAACCAATCAGCGTTAATTAGTCGGCATTAAATATATCTCGCGCACGTTGTTGCGCTGGTTTGCTTCAATGGCAAACAGTACGGCGTCGGCTACATCTTGCGGGTCGAGCTTATCGGGCTTTGCTTCATCAAAAAATGGAGTATTTACCATGCCTGGGGCTATGGTGGTACAGCGGCCGTTCCACTCGCTCATTTCCTCAGCTAAGTTTTGCCCAAACCCGTAAGCAAACCATTTAGTTGCACCGTAAATAGAGCCTTTTATTGGCTTACGGCCAGCGGCTGAGCTGGTTAATATAAAGTGGCCTTTGTTTTGGCGTAAATGAGGCAGGGTTGCTTTTGCCGTCCACAGCAGGGCTTTAATGTTTATGTCTATCATGGTTGACCATTCATCGGGGTCGCCTTTTTCGGTGCCTGCGGTTGAAACGCCCATACCCGCGTTGGCGAATGCGGCATCTAGTCGGCCAAATTTTTTAAGCCCTTTTGTTACTACGTTTTCAAGTTCGGTAAAGTCGGTGGCATCTGCGGGTACACTCAGTGCGTTATCTTCACCTAACGACTCAACTAGTTCAGCTAATTTATCTTCACTTCTGGCGGTAAGAATGACTTTATGGCCGTTATTAACCAATGTTTTTGCACTCGCTTCACCTATGCCACTAGAGGCACCTGTAATTAGAACTACTTTTTCTTTCGCCATGATTATTTCTCCTATGTTTACATATTCAAAATGATAAGAACGGTTTAACTAATACGTGCTATTGACTGTACCAGTTCTGGGTTAACGGGGCTTGAATGCAGGTCACTTTTCGAATGAATTATTTGGATGATGTTAGATGAGTGGCTTTAATGGGTTTTTGCAAAGGTGGAGTGTTCGTTTTTGTTATACTTTTTATAAAAAAAAGCGCACCTTAAAGTGCGCTATACGTTTATTGTGTTATGTCAAAGCTAACTGAAAGGTCCTCAGTTTGCGGTACACTAATTTGCTTAAGTTGATAAACAGTGAAATCAGTATCTTCTAGCTCTGCATCGTCTATATGTGCGGTGCACGTATAGCCAAGTTGGTAGTCTCCCGGTGTAATGAAAGCAAGCTCAAACTCATATTGGTTATCGTCTTGGTCAAATACAACATTTGCGGTCGCAAGTGGGGCATCTTCTGGGGTTTGCTCATCTATTTCGTATATATCTTTAGGTACTTGAGCATCTGATGAATATAGATATACGGCGTGTCCAAACGTTGAATCTGCAGCAGCAGTGGTGATATTGTCTGTTTCACAGTTATTAATAAGCGCTTGGCTTACTGTGCCTTCAATTTCTTGTGACTCAGAAAGATTTTGTAATCGTACGCCTCTAGGTTTTAAAAAGATCTCCTCATTATTTTGGGGATCGACCAGCGATTTTTTTAGGTCAAATTCTAAAACAAAGTCGTTATCAGTTTGGTTAAGTGTAAAGCCATCGAGTTGTATTTCGCCTACACCATCATTCCCTTTTCTTTTTACCACGAGCGGAGCAATGCTGTCGTCTTCGTATACTACGTGAGATGTAAAACTAAGGTTATTTGTATCGCCATTTATAACTTGAGCGCGGATCCACGAGTATTCGCCTGCTGGCACTTCTTGATCGTCAAGCAGCTCAAAAACATCGTCCCCGGTGTAATCGAGCAAATTAACCATTTGTGGTTGAGATGCGTCAGCTTCACTTCGGGTTTCAAAACTAAATTCTTCATCGCCTTGTGTTTTAATAGTGATTGAATCAAACACGACGTTAACCGCTTTTAAACCACTAACCGGCGCATCTGACACACCAAGGCTAAAGGTTGACTTGTCGCTAGATTGTGGCGGTGTTGTGTCATTGTCATCACTTGAAGAGCCACACCCGGCTAATGCAAAAAGAACGGCGCTGCTGACTAATGTTGATTTAAAATTCATGATTTACTCCTTTAGTTTATAAAGCGGATTGTAGAAGAGCTAAGCTGAATTTAGATTGAACTGGTTTTTAGAATAGTTACTTGAAGTTAATCTTTATTTTACTTTGCGCATTTTTGAACAAAAGTATGTACGCCATAGGTTAACTAGTTTGTGAGCACAAAGGTTTTAAGTGTGAAAATTTAAGCGAAAAAAAGAAAAACTTTGCCCAATTAATTTGCTGATATAGGCACACCTTCCACTTATTTTAATGCTATCGCTTTAAAATTTTTACTATATACTCCCGCCACTTCTTTTGAAGTGTATAGATTTAATTCTTGCTGATAATCAGCCCATAGTTGGAATATGTATGAAAGATAAACTTATTGTGTTTTGGCAAAGCCATTCAGAAACAATCATCACTTTAGGTTACAAAGTGGTATTAGCTTTGGCTATTTTAGTTGCGAGTGCGCTTATTGCGCGTTCGGTAAAAAAAGCGATTAAAAATTCTAAGTCGCCATTAAAAAAAGTAGACGAAACGCTACTGCCGCTTTTATCGAGCATTGCGGGGTATTTAGTTTACATAATTGCTGGGCTGTTTATTTTAGATATTTTTGGCGTTAATACGGCAAGTTTAATAGCGCTAATGGGCGCGGCGGGTTTAGCGATTGGTTTGGCGCTTAAAAACACGCTGAGTAATATTGCAGCCGGCATTATGCTACTCATACTGAGGCCATTTAAAATAGGCGACTTTGTAGATGCGAGCGGTACGCTTGGCACAGTAAACGAAATAAACTTATTTACGACCATTTTTAAAACCACCGACGGCCTGTATATCGCATCGCCTAACGGAAAAGTATGGGGCGGCAACATTAAAAACTTTACCCGTAACGGTAAAAGGCGCATGGATATAGTGGTGGGAATTTCGTACGCCGACTCTATTGATGTTGGCTTAAATGTACTTAAAGAAGTTGCCGAATCAGAAAGCCGATTACTCGCAGAGCCAGCGCCTAAAGTAATGGTTACCTCAATAGGCGAAAGCGCAGTAAATATTCAATTACGTGCATGGGCTGTAAATGGCGATTACTGGCAAACCATGTGGGATTTAAATAAACGCGTTAAAGAAGCCATAGAAGGTGCGGGGCTGAGCATTCCGTTTCCGCAGCGAACGCTGCATATATCTGAGTCGATGGCATCGGCAATAACAGTAAGTAAAGAAACTTAAACTCTATTAGCACAAACACAAATATAAATAGCGAGCCTTGGCTCGCTATTTTTGTATCAGCTTTTTGCTGACGAGTATTACCCTTCTAATTGAAAGTCGTATACCGAGCCTAAATTAAGCAGCTGGGTTAGTTCATCCAGTGCTTGGTAGCTTTCGGTGAGTAGGGCTGAATCGGCAAAGTCGCTTGCACCTAGCTTATCGCGGTAGTTACGCTTTGCCCAGTCACAAAGCTGAGTGTATTTATTATCGGTTAAAATAACCTCTGGGTTTACCGCAGCAAGTTCTTGCTCGTTAAGAGCTACACGTAAACGCAGGCAGGCAGGGCCGCCGCCATTTTGCATACTTTGGCGCAGGTCAAAAAACTGCACTTGGTTTACTGGGTTATCGGCTAAAATCATTTCTTCAATGTAGGCATTTACTGCGCTATTACGTTGACACTCTTGTGGCGCTACTAATAGCATTGAGCCATCATCTAGGCTTACTAATTGGCTATTAAATAAGTAACTGCTTACTGCATCGCTAATGCTTACTTTATCAGTAGGTACTTCAATTATGTATAGCTGTTTGTTGCCGGTGTAGGCATCGCGAATTTCTTGCAGGGCATCGTGTTGGTTTAAAAATGCTTGCTGGTGGCAAAGCAATACGTTTGCGTTACCTACTGCAATTACATCGTTATGAAACACGCCTTGATCTATAACATCTGGATTTTGCTGCAGTAAAATTTGGCTCGATTCTCTTAAATTATGTAATCGGCAAATGGCTTCTGAGGCTTCTAGTGTTTGCCTTGCAGGAAACTTAGCCGGTTTTGGTAACTGGCTGTTAAAGGCACTTGCGCCAAATACGAACATTTCTAGGCCTTGCTCGCCGTGGCTGTCGCAAAGTCGGGTGTGGTTAGCCGCGCCTTCGTCGCCAAAAAAGCCCTGATCGGGTAAATGCGTGTGGTGTGCAAAATAGCTATCGTTATTAAACATGGCTTTTAGTAAGCGGGTAGTTGTAGCAGGCTCTAGCGAGCGGTGAAACTTATTGTTTAAATTAGCTGAGGTAAAGTGCACTTTGCCATCGAGGGTATCTGGCGATGGAGAAACAGTAGCGGCATTGGCGGTCCACATTGCAGAGGCCGAATAACACGCGCGCAATAAAATAGGGTCTGCTTTAAATGCTTTATGAATAACTTGCGAGTCGTTGCCGGTAAAACCTAAGCGACGTAGTACGTTTAAATCGGGGCGTGCATGGGGCGCAAACACACCTTGTGTTAGGCCTTTGTCGTGCATGGCTTTCATTTTTTCAAGGCCCTGTAACACAGCTTCTTGAGGGTTTGAAAAACTTGCCGCATTATTTAACGAGGCAACGTTACCATACGATAAACCCGCATAGTTGTGAGTAGGGCCAACTAAGCCATCAAAATTTACTTCTAAGGCGTGCATACACGTTCCAATCATATTGTTTTTAGTTACTTAACAATACAACGCAATGGCCGCGCTTGCAAAGCCTATAAATACGAAATTTATCGGCTGTAAACTCGCTCTTTATCGCACGTAGTATGGGTATTGCTCGGATCGTTTACCTGCCATACGCTAATGTCTAAACGCCATAGTAGGTAAAGGGTGTGGTATAGGTTAGCCATGGTATTTTCCTTGAAAGTTTCACTGAACACATCTGTACTTTGAAAGAATTATGCCAACTGTTAATTGAATATTTTATGAATACAAATCAGATATTTATTAAAACACTAAAAATAACTTTTGAGCGCTTAGCACCACTTTGGGGCTAAAAGGCTTAAAAGTTGCACCAAAAAGCCACGCAGCGGGTGCGTGGCGTATGGTTTATACGCTGTATTTAGCGCCCTACTTTACCCTTTACTAGTGGGTCGAACGACAGCACACTAAATTTTCCTTGGCTGGCATTTTTACCGTTATTTAATACTGGCGAGCGGTGTAGCTCATCTACGGTAAAATATATTTTATGATCGGCGCCATAACTAAAGCCATCAGGCCAGCTTAAGCGCTCGTCTTTAAATAATACCTGGTATTTACCGCTTGGTTTTACTACACCAATTGCGCCGTTGGTTATGTCGGTAACATACACATTACCGCCGCCATCAACAATAATGCCGTCGGAAATTGGTTTAGTGGCGTAACGCGTTACTTTACTTTCAAGGGCGCTTGCGCTCAGGCTTTTATTGTTAATATCGCTTGTGGCAATACGGTAAACCGATGTGCCAGACATAGAGCCAAAGTAAAGCCACTGTTCGCTTGGGTCGAGTGTGATTGGGTTTACGCCTAAACGTGCTGGTTGGCCGCCTAGTTTCATGGTGCGCCCTTCAATGACCATGTCGATGTTTTCGGCTGTGGTGTATGGGCTATTTTGTAAGACTCTGCGCGCCTCACCTGTTTTTAAATTTACGGTAATAATAGCGGCTTGGCTGCCTTGTGCGGTGTCGGCAATGTATACAACGCTGTGTTTATTATCGATAACTAAATCGTTTAAAAACGAGGTGTCGGTAATGGTGGGTTTAGCTAAATAAATTATTTTATGCAGCTGCTCTTTGTTGGTATCCCAACCGACTAAACGCCCAGCACGATCAGGGCCTGATGTATCAAGCATCCATAACACGCCATCGGCAGATACATTTATGCCAAGTACATCGTAAAAGCCTTTGCCGTTTTTGTACGCGTATGCCCATTCTTCATTAGGGTAGGGTTTGGTGGTGCCATCGCTTAATAGCTCCATAATTTTTTGTTTTTGGCCGTAAAAACCATGTACCGATAAAAACTTACGACCCGATGGCGTAATAGCAATATTACCCGGTGGGTGTTGTGCATCAAATGTAGCAACTGTTTTTAAATCGGTGTGCGTAGGTTGGGTATTAGCAAATGCAATGCTGGTTAACAATGCGGTGCTGCAGGCTGCTGCTAAAAGTATTTGTTTAATCTGGTTCATGCTTAAAAGCCTTCTAAAACAAGTTTACCGCGTGAGGTGTGCGATTCTAAAATTTGATGTGCTTTATATAAATTAGCGGCGTTAATTGGGCCTAAATTTTGCCCAAGCGTGGTTTTAAGTATACCTGAGTCTATCAGCTCGCTAATTTCATTAAGTAAGGTGTGCTGCGCTGTTATATCGGCGGTAGTAAATAGCGAGCGGGTAAACATAAACTCCCAATGCACCGATATACATTTACGCTTAAACTTTAAAATATCGAACGATGAAGGGTCATCTATTAGCGCAAATTTACCTTGCGGTTTAATACACTCAACTATTTGCTCTTGGTATTGGTCGGTATGGGTTAAGCTAATAACGTAATCAAACTCAGCTAAACCAAGCTCTAGGCGCTGCTCGTTTAAGTTTTTAGTATGATCAAGCACATGATCCGCTCCTAACTCTTTAAGCCAAGTTACGCTTTGCTCGCGCGATGCAGTACCTACCACATTTAGCCCAGTAAGCTGTTTGGCAAGCTGTACTAAAATAGATCCAACGCCACCTGCGGCGCCAATAACTAAAATAGATTGCTGAGTATTTTGCTTATTTTTAGGCACTTGCAGGCGATCAAACAGCATTTCGTAGGCGGTAATACTGGTTAGCGGCAGCGCTGCGGCTTGTGCGTCGGTTAATGTTTTAGGCGCACGGCCTACAATACGCTCGTCAACTAATTGAAATTGCGCATTACTGCCTTGGCGCGATAAATCGCCAGCGTAAAATACACGATCTCCCACATTAAATAACGATACCGACTCGCCAACGGCTTTTACAACGCCTACGCCGTCCCAGCCTAATACTTTGTAGCCTTGCTCTGGCGCTACATTTGCACGTATTTTTGTATCTACAGGGTTTACCGAAATAGCCTTTACTTCAATAAGTAGGTCGTGCCCGCTGGCAGTTGGGGTATCAAGCTCAATTGCTTGTATTGAGCTTGCTGTAAGCGTTTTAGAGTTTTTGGTGTAGCCAAATGCTTTCATGTGCGTTCCTGATGATTTTAACCAAGTGTTTTTAACGTGTAAGCACTATAGCTCAGTTGAAAAATAGAAAAAGACATGAAAAACTAAAGCACTTTCAAATTTTAATTGAAAATATGCGATCATTTAACGATATTCAAACTTTTATAGATGTAGCCAGTTGCGCCAGTATTTCGGAAGCCGCACGACAAAACGAGCAAACCCCAGCGGCGGTAAGTGCAGCTATTAAGCGCCTAGAAAAAGACTTAGGAAACGTGCTGTTTATTCGCTCTACTCGCAGCTTACGCTTAAGTGTGGCAGGGGAGCAGTTTTTAATTTACGCCAAAGACTCCCTTTCGCTTATTCAACAAGGGGTAGCTGCAGTACAAACCGCAGTGGGCGAAGTAACGGGAACGCTACAGGTATCGGCCCCGTGCGACTTAGGGCGTAATAAACTAAGTGAATGGCTTAATGAGTTTTTAGCGCAATACCCGCATGTAAAACTTAAACTGCACTTAAGTGACGAAGTAAGCGACATTTACAGCCAATCAATTGATATTGCACTGCGCTTTGGTGTACCAAAAGATTCGCAGTTAATTGCAGCGCCGCTTTTTTTAAATAATGCGCGTATTTTAGTGGCCTCTCCTGAATATGTAGCAAACAATGGATTGCTTACACACCCCCTTAACTTAACGCAGCACACCACCATTACCTTTATGCGTTTTGGCGAAGTGTTTAAAGAGTGGCGATTTTATAAAAATGGCGCAGTGCAAAAAGTGCAGCTAAATTGCCAACACATAGTTAACGATGGCGAAATGGTTAGGCGCTGGGCGCTAGAGAGCAAAGGCATTGCGTATAAGTCGTACTTAGATGTAATTGATGATTTAGCAAGCGGAGAGCTCGTTCATTTATGCCCCGAGTGGCAAAGCGATCCGCTACCGCTTTATATGATGTACGCCGACCGGCGACAAATGACCCCGGTGATCAGCGCATTTAGGGCGTTTATTCAACAAAAAATAACCGCGTTAGTTGGCTAACTCATCGTCACTTTTAGTATTTAAATCGTTTACTACTAAATCAAGTAGCTGCATAAGCTGTTTAGCTTGTGTGGGGTCTACACTTTCAAACTTACATAATATATTTTTTGGAATATCAGCGGCTTCGTTTTTAAGGGCTTGCCCACTTTGGGTAAGCTGAATTAGGCGCTTACGCTTATCGTGCTCATCTTTAATAACAGCCAACAGAGACTTTTCGGTCATTTTTTTGAGTATTTGGGTCATAGCGCCGCCATCAATAGCGGTTTTATCTATTAGCTGCGCTATGGTTATTTTGTCTTGCTCCCACAGCGCCATCATTACTACATACTGCGGATACGTTAAATTAAGTGCAGCTAAAGGCTCACGGTAAGCACGTGCAATGCTATTTGATGCCATATATAACCGATGGCACAGCTGATTTTTTAATTTTAGTTGCTCAAATGACATACCCAACTCCTAGTGCGTTAATACCTTCAACTCAAAAAACATTTTAATTTGCATGCAAAGTATTTGCAATCTCTAATTACCTGGCCTATTATTTTGCATGCAAACTAAATTAATTGATAAACTTTGGAGTTCACTATGAATGTATTACAAAACGTTGCCTACACAGCAAAAGCAACTGCAACCGGTGGCCGTGAAGGTGTAGCTAAATCAGACGATGGCCGTTTAGACGTAAACTTATCAACCCCAAAAGGGCTAGGTGGTGACGATGGTCAAGGCACCAACCCAGAGCAGTTATTTGCCGCAGGCTATGCAGCGTGTTTTATTGGCGCGCTAAAATTTGTAGCCGGTAGCGAAAAAATAGATTTACCAAGTGATACCCACATCAACTCTGAAGTATCTATTGGCGCGATTGAAGGCGGTTTTGGCATTGCAGTTAAATTAGCTGTATCACTCGGTGATATGGATAAAGCGGCGGCGCAAGAGCTGGTAAATAAAGCACACCAAGTATGCCCATACTCAAATGCTACACGCGGTAATATTGAAGTTGAGCTTTCGGTTATTTAATTAACTGATTACTTAGCATTGTAATAGCCCAGTGGTTTGCCACTGGGCTTTTTTGTATGCAAAGTTTATTAAAAAATAACGTTATAAATATATGAAAACAGCATGATTAAATTAACCCATATACCAGCAACTGACACAGCTGTATTTGTCTTGCAGTGATTAAGTAAGCAGCTCTTTAATGCTGAAAAATGTTGGGAGGATGAAAAGGGTTAAGGCGTTCTGCAAGAACGCCGATAGAGGGCTGGCTTTATCGTTTGTATCGGATGTATTGGGTGTGCTTACAACCCTAACTCCGACAGTCCTGGGTGATCGTCGGGGCGGCGTCCTTGAGGCCAGTGGAATTTACGCTCTGATTCTTTGATGGGTAAGTCGTTGATGCAAGCGAAGCGATTTTGCATTAAGCCGTTTTCATCGAATTCCCAGTTTTCGTTGCCGTAGGAGCGAAACCAGTTGCCGCTGTCATCGTGCCACTCATACGCGTAACGCACGGCAATACGATTTTCAGTGAAAGCCCATAACTCTTTTATAAGCCTATATTCCAGTTCCTTTTCCCATTTTCCTTTTAAAAATGCGGCGGCTTCTTCGCGGTTATTCACGAAAGTGCTGCGATTACGCCATTTGGTATCCTCTGTATAAGCAAGTGATACCTTTTCATGATTCCGGCTGTTCCAGCCATCTTCTGCTAGGCGCACTTTTTCGATGGCGCTTTCGCGGGTAAAGGGGGGCAGTGGTGGGCGTGTACTCATTTTTAAATCCTCTTTGGGTAAATTAACGTTTTTAATTCGATTACAAGGCTAACGTGATTGTTTGACTATCTTTCGCTGGTACCGCGCAGCATAACAATACTTCTGATGCGTCAATATGCGCACTTGGCTTGGTGCGATACGTTACAGCACCACTTTTTAGTTTAACCGCACATGAGCCACATTGGCCGTTGCGGCAACTGTATGGTGGCGTAAGACCTTTGCTTTCGGCTACGTCGAGCAGGGGCTTGTCACCCTTGTACCAGCTTTGTTCAATACCTGAGTGGGCAAACTTTATCACAGAAGATTCAGCCTCTAGCTCAGCGAAGTTGCTGGTATCTGTTGATTGACGAACTAGAGATGATGGCCCAAACGCTTCGGCATGAATATCTTCATCTTTTACCCCAATGCCAATCAGTAAGTCATACATACTTTGCATAAAACCTTGAGGACCACACAGATAAAAGTCTTTGTCGAACAGCGATGGGAAATCGTCGCTATGCTCTGTGGCCGTTGCATTAAGCACGTCCATTACCAAGCTTTGGCTAATTCGCCCTTGGGAAGTGTAATCGTTCGATGCCGCAGAACTCTCTGTCTGAGCGTAGTGAATATCACTTAATACAGAATAATACTGAATACGCCCAGCACTGCGCTTTGCAATGTTGCTCAGTTCTGCATAGAAAGCGCGTTGCTGCCTATTTTTGGCCGCTTGAATAACTGCCATTGGGCGGATATAGCGAGTGCGTATACCTTCATTAACTGCATCATTTGCCATGGCCACCATTGGCGTTATGCCCACACCCGCACCTATTAAAATGGCTGGGCGCTGTTGTGTGTTATCGATAAAAAAATGGCCGCTTGGTGCTTTAATCTGTATTTCACTGCCAATCGATATTCGAGAATGCAAGGTACTTGATATCACACCATACTCTTCACGTTTTACTGAAATACGATAACCACTTTGCGTTGGGGCACTGGATACAGTGTAATTGCGCACAAGCCAGTTTTCAGTATTTTGCTGCTTAATACGCAGGGTTAAATGTTGCCCTGGGGAAAATGGCAGTACGGGAGAATCATCTTTTGGCTGTAAATAAAATGAGCGGATTGTACTGCTCTCGTCTTCGATTTTACTGACGGTAAATGCGCGCCACTGGTTGCGTTTAGCTTGTGCTTTTAACACCGCCTCTGTCTGTGACCAAGTACTGGTGGCTTGAGAATTGGGAGAATAGCTGTCGAACTGAGCGCGAAATGGAAGTGCCGCTTTTAATGTCACCCCTTGGGTTAGGGTAAATTGCCAGCCGCGCTGCGCACCTTGAAACCCTTTAATTATCGGTGAGTCACTCGCCAGCAAGGTAACCGTGCCGGTTAACATAAAAACATCGCCGCTGGTAAAATCAACAAACAGTAAACCCGCTTTGGGGTTTAACAGGAAATTACCCAGCGTATTGAAGAAGTTATTCCCTGCATAATCAGGAATGGTGAGGGTGTTTTCGTCAACCTTTATAAAACCTGGCATGCCACCACGGTGTGACACATCAACCCCCATAGCATTATGGGCAGATAGCTGACGGTTTACTTCGTTTGCAGGTTCGTGACCCGCAGAACTGGCAACAAAAAACGTATCCGCTTGGCGGATAAAGGCCTTTAGGCTATCACTTAGTTCAAAAAACGTTTCAGCGCGCGGAGCCTTGTATGGCGCATCTGGCGAACGGATAAAATGAAGGTCGCGAGTTTGAATGTACTGCGGACAATTCCCAAAAGATTGCTCAACTTCTAGGATAAACTGGTTGTTCGCTGCGCTGGTAACACAAGCGTTGACTCGGTTTCTACGCCGGGTCGACATTTCTAACCCCAATAAACCCAATCGAGCACCTTGTGTGATTGCTGCTGCTAATGGATCACCTGATAAAATTGGGGTGTTTACTGTGAGCTGAGTCGGGGAAGGGGACTGCACGAAGCCGGGCTTTCCAGGCAAAATTGACGCCCAAAGTTGCCCCTTATCTGATGTACTACCCAGCACCATAAACGGCAGTTGTTGGAAAAACTGCCTATGCTGATCTGGCATAAATTCGCGGATCGCGCGGCGGCCAATAGTACGCATTTTTTCGTAACTTCCGGCACTTCTTTGCATTTGCTGTTCACCTTCGTGAAAAGCACTTGAAGTAATGTGTGTGTTCATAATGACTCCATTAGCGCAGTGCGCCGGAAAAGCATTTGCCTAAAATATTAAACTGGTGATGCAAAAGAATGCTGGGCTCAAACCTATTCATTGAAAGACAGAGCCGCTTTAACAAATACTTACTTTACCAGCCCCGCTTTTGTAGCCTGCATAGGAACGAAACCGCTTAATCCTTCTACGTTAGATAACCAGCGACGTATATTCGGATATGGGTCAAGAGAGACATCACCCTCGGGAGCGTGGGCGACATAGCTGTATATCGCAAAATCAGCCAAGCTCACTTTATTAGCCACTAAGAAGTCATTGCCATCGAGTTGCTGTTCCAATTTTGTTAGGGCTTTTGCTGCTGTTTCTTTAGCGAAAACAGGGTCAACCGGCGAGTTGAAAACATTAATTAATCTCGCTGCACCAGGGCCGTAGGATATCTCTCCTGCAGACATGGCAAGGAAACGATGCATCTCAGCTTCGCTGGCAAGATCTTGCGGAATATATGAAGGGGCATATTTGCGTGCCAAGTAAATCAAGATTGATATTGAATCGTGAATTACCACGTCTGAATCCTCTATTACTGGTACTACACCCAATGGATTGAGAGCCAGAAATGGGGCTTGTTTATGCTCCCCAGCGGGTAAGTCTACATAAATAACTTCATGGGCTATGCCTGCAACACTCGCAAATAACTCTACTCGGTGGGCATGACCGGATAATGGAAAACCGTGAATTTTAATGGCGTTTGACATGATATTTACCTTATTTAATCGTTAACTGATGACTTTTGCTGTTAGTCACTGACCTGTCGTGACATGGGTAAATATTAGGCGCTGCGTTTCTTATGAACAATATGTTGATTTATGGAATAACTATGTACAAAATATTCATAAATTAGCCGAGGCATTGCACGAGGCATTACGCAGGGCATTACACGGAGCTTTTATGGATACACTCGATGGCATGCGTACGTTTATTGCGGTGGCTAAGCAAAAATCTTTCACTGGTGGTGCCAAGCAACTAGGTATAAGCACTAAACTGGCGAGTAAATACATTGCTCAGCTGGAGCAAAAGCACGGTGCTTTGTTGTTCCACCGCACTACGCGCAGCGTTACGTTGACCGAAACTGGGCAGGCGTACTTTGCGCGATGCGTTCCTTTGTTGGAACAATTTGAAGAGCTAGAAGATGTCATTCAGCATCGACAGTCTGCTCTGTCTGGCACGGTTCGCTTAACCGCACCTACCGCATTTGGCAGTACCAAATTAGTCGACGCACTGGCCCCATTTTTAGCCCAGCATCCGAAAATCAATGTTGAGTTGAACCTGTCTGATCAGTACGTGGCTATCATCGATGAAGGTGTGGATGTTGCTGTGAGGTTTGGGCCGTTGAAAGACTCAACACTGATCGCTAAAAGATTGATGGATATGCGTATTGTTTTTTTTGCCTCTCCTGAGTATTTAAAGCGCAATGGCAAACCAAGCCATCCTCGTGCGCTGGCGACACACAATTGTTTATTGCAGACTTCTCAAAACGATCCGGAAAACTGGAAGTTCAAGGAAGATGGCAATACGTTCACCGTTAATGTTAGCGGCGATTTTGCTTCTAACTCCCCCAGAGCAGTAACCCACATGGCTTCCCAAGGGCTGGGTATAGGCATGGGCCCACAATACGTGACTGAGCCTTACGTAAAAGACGGCTCATTGCAGTTGCTGTTCGAACCCTATGAAGCAAGCATATTGGAATTAAACGCAGTGTATGCTTCAAACCGCCACTTACCGGCAAGAATACGAGCATTACTTGATCATCTTGCGCTTTCTTTTGCAACTTAGTGGTAATTACCTCAATAGCTACTGTGCAGGCACAATGTATAACGTATCTGCTTATTGATTTAGACTTTGCTCGTGAAATAGAGCAAAGCGTAGGGCATCTTTTTATCGCACAGATCTGCGTAAATACCTTGTTAGCATAAGGCTTTAAATGGCAGTAGCGATAAAACAAGTATGCTCATACTAAAACGCTACAAAAGCCCAGTGGTTTGCCACTGGGCTTTTTTGTGCGCTGCAATTTACTAGAGATCACATTAATTGAAGCGGGCTTTTAAATAAACATACGAAAAATCGTATATTCACTATTTCATATATCCTCGTTTTGTTTTATTGTATGCACACTAACTAAACGAGGATGCTATGGAACAACTCAACCCACTTCAATTTTACAAATGCTTAGCCGACGATACGCGCTTAAAAGCCATGTTATTAATTAGCCATGAGCAAGAGCTATGTGTGTGTGAGCTTGTTGCTGCGCTGGAACTGAGCCAACCTAAAGTGTCGCGCCATTTAGCGCAACTTAGGCAGTGTGGCCTATTGAGCGACCGTAAGCAAAATCAATGGGTGTATTACAGTATTAATAAAGCCCTGCCACAATGGGCTCTTAGCGTACTAACGCAAACACGAAACGAAAATTCTGCGTTTTATAACGACGATTTAAATCGACTCAATGCTATGGGTAATCGCCCAGAGCGTGCAGCAAGCTGCTGTTAATTAAGCAAATTGATATAACTTTACTAAAGGTATTTATTATGACAATTAAAGTAGGTATTAACGGCTTTGGCCGTATGGGGCGTTTAACACTGCGCGCGGCTTTAGAGTGGCCAGAAGTAGAATTTATTAAAGTAAATGATGTTGCAGGCGATGCTAAAACACATGCCCATTTATTAGAGTTTGACTCAGTGCACGGGCGTTTAGCGCACAGCGTTACAGCAAACGAGAATAGCTTTAGTGTGGGTAAACATACTATTGCCGTTACCAATAACAAAACCATTAGCGATACCGATTGGTCAGATTGCGATGTTGTAATAGAAGCCAGCGGTAAAATGAAAACCACTGAGCTGTTAAATCAATATTTAGCACAAGGTGTTAAGCGCGTTGTGGTAACCGCTCCGGTAAAAGAAGACGGCATTTTAAATGTGGTTATGGGCGTTAACGATAATTTATATAACCCAGATGAGCACAAAATTGTGACTGCGGCTTCGTGTACGACTAACTGTTTAGCGCCTATTGTAAAAGTACTGCAAGAAAAAGTAGGCATTAAGCACGGCTCAATGACCACTATTCACGATATTACCAATACCCAAACTATTATTGATGCGCCACATAAAGACTTACGTCGTGCTCGTTCGTGCGGGACAAGTTTAATACCTACCACAACCGGTAGTGCAACAGCTATTACGCATATATTCCCTGAGCTAAAAGGTAAGTTAAATGGCCATGCTGTGCGCGTACCTTTAACTAACGCATCGATTACTGACTGTGTATTTGAGCTTGAGCGTGGTGTAACTGCCGCTGAGGTGAATGAGTGGTTTGCTCAGGCGTCTAAAAACGAGCTTGCTGGCGTATTAGGTTACGAAGAAAAACCACTTGTATCGATTGATTACAAAACCGATCCACGCAGTAGCATTATTGATGCGCTTTCTACCATGGTTATTAATAATACCCAGCTTAAATTATACGCTTGGTACGATAACGAATGGGGCTACGCTAATCGTACTGCCGAGCTTATGCTTAAAGTTGCTAAAAGTGACTTGGTTTAACCATTAATTAAAGGTTTTAAGGGCGTTAACCATGTTTGAGCAACTCGCTAATTTACCTACAGCAATAAAACAGTATTTAATAATTACCGGTAATTACTGGGCATTTACCTTAACCGATGGCGCACTACGTATGCTGGTGGTGCTGCATTTTCATCAGTTAGGGTATGGTGCGCTGGCCATTGCCATGCTGTTTTTGTTTTACGAAATTTTTGGTGTGATCACCAATTTAGTGGGCGGTTGGCTAGGGGCTCATTTAGGCCTTAATAAAACCATGAACTTTGGCTTGGCGCTGCAAATAATGGCGCTTGCCATGTTATGTGCGCCAAGTGAATGGCTCACCGTGGCTTATGTTATGGCGGCGCAAGCGCTTAGCGGCATAGCAAAAGATCTAAATAAAATGAGCGCCAAAAGCGCCATTAAACACTTAGTGCCCGAGGGAGAAAGCGGCCAAGGCCAGCTCTATAAATGGGTGGCTATTTTAACGGGCTCTAAAAATGCGTTAAAAGGGGTCGGCTTCTTTTTAGGTGGTTTACTCCTTACGGTACTGGGTTTTGTAGGTGCTTTAAAAGCCCTTATTTTATTACTCACTATTGCGTGGATTATTAGCGTTGTATTTTTAAAAGGCGACATGGGCAAGGCTAAAAATAAGCCTAAGTTTAAAGAGCTATTTTCTAAATCCCGTGCAATAAATTTACTAAGTGCAGCACGATTATGCTTGTTTGCCGCGCGTGATGTATGGTTTGTAGTGGCTTTACCTATTTATTTAGCCCAGCAGTTTAACTGGAACTTTTGGTGGGTAAGTGGCTTTATGGCACTTTGGGTAATTGGCTACGGTGGTGTGCAATCACAAGCGCCGCGTATTACCGGCACCAGTAACTCAAACGTTGATACCGTTAAACATGCCTATTTATGGGTGTTGCTGCTAAGTGGTGTAACAGCACTATTAGCACTTTTTATGCAACTTGATGTGGCCGTGCATGCCACGCTGATTATAGGTTTGCTTATTTTTGGCGGTGTATTTGCCGTTAATTCATCTGTGCATAGTTACCTAATTGTCAGCTTTGCTAAAAGCGATGGTGTATCGCTTGATGTTGGCTTTTATTATATGGCCAATGCCATGGGGCGTTTACTGGGCACGGTGCTTTCGGGGTGGGTGTTTCAGGTTTATGGCTTTGTAGCGTGTTTGTGGGTGAGCGTTGCTTTACTCATAGGTGCCACGATAACCACTGCTATTTTGGCCAAGCGTTAGGCCTAATTGTTCAAAAAACTTAAATTATTTTATGTTATTGATGGCTTGATGCAGTTTGTATATTAAACTGTAGGGGTGTTTTAACAAAAGGTAATTTAAGTGCGAGAACTCACGTTAGCAAAAAAGTTATTATGGATAACTGTAGGGAGTACATTTTTAACAGTATTAGTACTTTCTGGGGTTTTATGGTGGCAAATGTCATCAAACAGCGAGGCGCTCGCTAAAGAGTCTGAAGATTATATCGTGGCCGAAGTTGAGCAAAAGCTTAACGCAAACGCGGCTGCTTACGGCGAAAAAATTGCCGGGTTTATCAACGAAGCTTACCGAATTCCAAACTCATTAGCTGCATTACTTGGTGATGCGGCTAATACTCAAACATTAGACCGTGACACGGTAGTGAGCATTAACCGCTCTATACTTGAAAAAAATCGGTTTTTATCGTCAATTTATTCGCAGTTTGAAGCCAATGCCTTTGATGGGCAAGACGCGCAATTTAAGCAAGGATATAAACACTCAGTTAATGGCGATGGCACGTTAGAAGTATATATAACGCGTGATCAAAACGGCATTATTGAGCAGCAAAAAGTAGCTAACGCTGCCGATAAATACCTGACCTCGTTAAACGAATTTGGTATTCGTGAAGCGCATTGGTATTTATGCGCAAAAGATACACTTAAGCCCTGTATTATGGAACCTTACCTTTACGAAATACCTTCTGGTGATTCGGTTATGCTTACCTCTTTAACCGTACCTATTACTAAATCGGGCCGCTTTATTGGTTTAGCAGGCGTTGATTTAACGCTCCCTACGTTTCAGGGCTTAACCGAAAAACTTTCGAGCGAACTTTATAACGGCCAAGCAAAAGTAACACTTTTAAGTGATATAGGTTTAATTGTAGGCAGCAGTCATTATAAATCTAAATTAGGCCGCCCATTTAAAGAGGCAGTTAGTAGCAATACTTACAGTGAGCTGGTTAAATTTAAAGGGCAACATGGCCTTTTTAAAACACCTAGCGAGTATTTAGTTAACTACCCAATTAATATTAAGCTGGCTAACACTCAGTGGAGCCTACTTATTGAAGTGCCAAGTAATTTAGCGCTAGAGGGGCCCAATGCCTTAGCTAAAAACATGAGTGACTCGGCCAATCAGCTCGGTGTTGTTATTTTAATAACCGGTGCTGTTATTGCTTTAATTGCTTTTATTATTATGAAAGTGGTAGTGGGCACTGTGGTTGCACCCCTTGAGCAAATTCAACAGCGTGTAGATAACCTTGCCAGCTCAGAAGGTGACTTAACTCATACACTCCATGTAGATACCCACGCAGAGCTGATTGCGCTTGCGGGTGGTTTTAATGCCTTTTTAGCTAAGCTACGTGGCCTAATTGCAGAGCTTAAAGATGTATCTTCGCAAACAAAACAGCAAGGCGAAATAGCACAGCATATTGCTATTGATACAAAACATAATGTGCAATCGCAGTTTCAAGAAATTGAAAGTGTAGTGACCGCTATGAACGAAATGAGCGCCACCGCACTTGAAGTTGCCAGAGCCTCTGAGCAATCTGCTCAACAAGCGGATGAAATAAATGGTTTAGTGGTTAGCAGTGAGTCGAGCTTGTCATCGGCTATGAGCCAAGTGAAAACCATGTCTGAAGAAATAAAAGAAGCCAACCAAGCGGTTGAAAAAGTGGCTTCGCGTAGTAAAGATATTACGCAAATTTTAGATGTGATCAGAACCATTTCAGAGCAAACCAACTTACTTGCACTTAATGCCGCCATTGAGGCAGCACGCGCTGGCGAGCACGGCAGAGGCTTTGCGGTAGTTGCCGATGAAGTACGTGCACTGGCGTCTAAAACACGCTCATCTACCGATGATATTAGCCAACTTATAGATAGCTTATTGTTAGAAGTAGGTAATGCATCAACCGTAATTGAAAAAGGCGTAGTACGCGCGCAAAGCGCAGTAGACGAAACCTCAGTGGCGTTTGACGCGCTGCACAGTGTGGTAGTAAAAGTAGATGAAATTACTAATCAAATTACCCACATTGCCACCGCAGCCGAGGAACAAAGCTTAGTAACCGAAGAGATAAACCGTAACCTTACGCTTATTTCAGATGCTGCATCGCAACTGGCTGATTTATCGACTCAGGCGGGCGATAGCAGTGAGGCGCTTAATGCACTGGTAGCGCAGCAAGATAGCGAACTAAATAAACTTAAAACGTAAGTAAAGATCAACCCTACCAAATATAAAAAGCGGCTAATTCACACGAATTAGCCGCTTTTTTAGTTGAGACTTTTTTAGAGGTTAGTAAGGTGAAACGTTATAGCTTTTTGATCAAGGCAAACATTTGGTTGATCATCGGCAGCGCTAATTGCTCAACCCCTGGGCGGTTAAAATAGCCACGCAGCCCAGTAAACTGCACCTGAAAAAACTGCGCGTATTCAAGCGCGGTAAGGTTGCTGCTTAGCTCATTATTTTTAATGGCTTGAGCGAACAAGGTGGTTAAGTAGGCTTCAAACTTTGCCGATAGGTCTAAGCTTAGCTCGTATAACGAGGCGTCTTTTTCTGCAAATTCGCTGTTTGCTTTTACCAACATACAAATAGCACTTGGGCTACAGTCTTTGGTTTTAATAATTACGTTTTCTACAAACGCACGCAAACCACCTAAAACAGAGTCAGAACTTGCTAAAAACCCATCAATTTGGTTTTTCATTTGTACTGTGTAGTCTTTTAAAGACTCGCTGTATAGGCCTTCTTTAGAGCCAAACGCCGCATATATACTGCCTGGGCGCATGTTAATGGCTTCTTGTAAATCGCGGGTTGAGGTGGCGTTAAACCCCTTTTCCCAAAACAATTGGCTTGCAACGCGAATTACATTATCGCGCTCAAATTTAACTTTGTTTGCCATTTTATTCTCAACTATTTTGAACGTATGCTCAATTTTAACTTGAACAGTCGCTCAAAATCAAATAGTATGTGTCTCGAAGTTACTTAACCTGACACTAGGTTACTCAAACACATTAATTTATTGGAGCAGAACATGGCAGAATTTACGTTATATACTCAAGACAACGCACCAGAAGAATCAAAATCGCTTATGGCTGATTCAGTAGCAGCATTTGGCATGTTACCAAACCTTCACGCCGTAATGGCCGAAGCGCCTACGCTACTTAAAGGTTACCAAGTACTGCACGAGTTATTTCAAAAAACATCGTTTAATGCAGAAGAGCTAACGGTGGTATGGCAAACAATTAATGTTGAGCATGAGTGTCATTACTGTGTACCAGCACACAGCGCAATTGCCGCTTCAATGAATGTAGACCAAGGTATTGTTGATGCCCTAGTAAACAAAACACCACTAGCAGATGCAAAACTTGAAACACTACGTGAAACCACACTTGCAATGACACGCGATCGCGGCGTAATTAGCGATGAGCAAATTGAAAAGTTTTTTGCAGCAGGTTACGGTAAACAGCAACTACTAGAAATTGTTGTAGGCTTATCGCAAAAAGTAATGAGCAACTACACTAACCATCTTGCTGATACACCAGTTGACGAACCATTTAAAAAGTTTGCTAAATAATAGCGGTTTTATAAATAACAAAGGCAGCTTAGGCTGCCTTTTTGTGTTTTAAGCGAATGGCCATTATTTAAATTTAACGGCTTTAGTGCTGCGTGTATAAGTACGCTGCTCGGGCTTAGTCCACTCACCCTTTTTTAAATAAGAAGTTGAAACTACAAACGTATCGTTTTTTAGCTCGCTGATCGAGCGCACTTTAGTAATACCTTCTTTACTGCCTGTTACCTCTTCATACGCTACAAATTGGGTAGGGCTGAGCACTTTCATGGTGCCTTTTGTGTAAAAACCTGCGGTAGTAAAATAGTAAAACACCAATGACTCTTTTTTACTGTCGTAAAAAATCATTGATTCCCCACCATATTCGCCTTCATTAATAGAGTGCTTGGTATGTATAGCTTTACCATTTAATGCGCGCTCCCAGAGGCCAACATCTTGTACAGGTTTTGCACCTTTAGGTACGTCAAAATCGGCCTGCCATGTACCTAAATAAGGTTTAAATACAGCGAGTTCTTTATCAAGGTTACTTGGGGTATCAGCGGCGTAGCTATTAAAGGCGTATAAGCATAATACTAAAAATAGGGCTTTAAAGTATGTCATAATTTGGCTCTTATTATTTTGGTTTAACTCTTTTTAGTATAGGCGATCATGAATTGATAAAGAAAACATTAATCACCTTTGCACTGCTTTTTTTGGTCGCAGTATGGCAAGCTCATTGGCTTTATAATATGAGCATTTATATACCAAGCTACTTTACAGGTTTAAGCTTTTTTACTTTTATAATGTACGCATGGGATAAACGACAAGCTAAACAATCAGCGCATAAAAAAGTAAACCGCACACCCGAGCGCACGCTTCAGTTACTGTCGTTACTTGGCGGTTGGCCCGGCGCACTCATTGCACAGCAATGGCTTAGGCATAAATCGCAAAAACGTCATTTTATAGTGGTGTTATGGCTGTGTATTTTTGGGAATGTGAGTGTAATAGGGGCTATTACATTTTTTGCAGAAAACGTGAGAGTTATGCCTTTAAATTAATGTATATTTAAAGGCATAAATACAATTTTACACGGGGTTTAGTTTGCAGCTTCAGTTTTGGCTACTTCATCTAACTCTACTGTAAGTATGGTTTTTTTATCAACCACAACCCACTTACGATAAGTTTGGTAACCTGGTTTGCTTACCTCAATATCGTATTCACCTTCTTTTAGTTCGATCGCGTCTTGGTATACCGGTTTGATATTCATAATACGTACGCGAGCGTCATTAGGGTTAGTAATTACGGTAAGTGAGATTGGAGCAACCACTTCGGCTACTTCAGCCTGAACATCGGCAACATTGTCTTCAACTTTTTGTTCAGTTTCATTCATATTTGAAGTGTTTGCACAGCCACTTAAGATGAGTAATGCTGCAAGTGCGGTTATTTTTTTCATGTGAGCTCCGTAAAATTATTATTTTAAAATAGGGCCATGAAAGTAAGGAAGTAATAAAGTAGATAATATTTGTCTTTCCTAAATTCATAGCTTGTATATTTATTATTTAAAAACTTTCAAATACACTAATGGTGCTACAGCATAATACTATCTAAGGACTTTGTTATAGCTTCACTTCGCTCAACTAATGTTTCAGCTGTTCGATACATTCTTTTTTTCATTAAGCTATTGGCCATTGTGATATAGCGCTTTGACAATTCTTGCCTGATAGATACTAATAAAGGAAAATCATTGGGCAAAATAGTCGACTCTGAGTCAATTAACTCCTCTAGTGCAATTAAATCTTTATATTTATCTATAACAGTTAGTTGCTTAGAATAGCGTTCGAAGCGTTGTTCATAAAACACTAAAGCAGCATTTGAAGGGAAGACTACCTCCTTACCTTGATTAAGTTTATCTTGATAATCAGTTAACGCGATTATTGCAGACTCTCTTTGTAGTAAACTTTCAAAGCTAACTTCAGATTTCTGTTTTTTATCCAAAATGGCTTTACCAACGGATATTAAAGAACTTTGAGTGACTACATCATCTTTAGCGATTGCGTTTTCTAACGCTTTTTTGTAGTTTTCGAAGTGGGTAGGAGATACTTGATAAACATAAGTTTTATCTACCTCATGTAAATCAAGAATTAACTGAGGAATACTATTGTTATCAACTTCGTTATAACGAGATTGCTCTAAAAGTAAATTAATTCGCGATGTAATATCAAAAATAATAGATTGTCTTTCTCTTAAAATGCTTTCCAGTTGCACAGAAAGCTTTTCTGAATCTGGGTAGTATTCAAGCGCTTGAGTGTATACATCTATTGTTTCGTCGAAGTTCTTAAACTTATCACCACTATTATTTAGCTGATTAGCCATACCATCAAAGCTTTGCAAAACACTCTCTTGATTTACACGCAATAAGCCTTGCTTTAAAACTTCGTATTGCGGCGGTATTTCAGAAAGCTTATCGAGTATGCTTGGGCCACTCCACGACATCCACGTTTTTACTTGCTGATTTATAGCCTGAGCATTATCTAATTTTGCTTCGAGCTGTTTTACATTGTTATCGTTAGATAAGTAATATTGCCCTGCTAATACTGTAGCAACCACTAAGCTTGCTACTAGTGCGATAGCTGGTTTGTAATTATGGTTTAATTTAGCAGTAATGGGGTCGAGTGAACTTAATCTATCAGAAGCGTTTAATGCAATTGCTTTATTTAAGCTACCCCACAACCATAATGGGCAGTTACTAGGGCGTTTTGCCGATGTCTCTTTTGCTAGCTTATCAGCTGCTACGCGGTTAAATGGATGTTTGCTGCTTAATAGTTCAAGGGCTATACATGCGTAAGAAAATACATCATCTTTAACTGATGCTTCTGCACCTTTAAGTTGCTCCGGGCTTGCATAGGTGGGGGTGTAACCACCTACAACTGCGGCATTTTGTTGGTTTTGAACAGCATAGGCATCTTCAATGGTTTTATGTTTTGCAATCCCAAAATCAAGTACTTTTAAGTTGCCGTTAGAATCAAAAATAATATTCGATGGCTTTAAATCATTGTGGATAACACCGCGTGCATGCGCGTAAATCAGTGCATCAGCTAACTGCTCTAAAATTACTTTGGCTTTTTTAAACACCATGCCAGTGGGTTTATTTCTTTTTATTATTTGCTCAAGTGTTTCGCCTTCAACAAGCTCCATTGTTACATAGTGAAGATCGCCATCTGAACCTGCTGAATAGACTTTAACTATATTAGGGTGAGCTAACCGTTGTGTTTTAGTGGTTTCATCTTTTAGGAGAGTGATGGCCTCTTCTGAGTGTGAAAACTCTTCGAGTAACACCTTTATCGCAACAAACACTTCAGGGCGGCTTGGGCTTTCTAAAAATAAATCCCTTGCGCGATAGATATAACACATACCGCCTTGGCCAATTAATTCTTCAACCAAGTAACGAGCAGATATTTTTTTGCCAATTAGATTGAGCTTATTTTTAGCTTGGGGTTTTTTGAGATTTGAATCAAGCGACGCTATCTGAGTTTTATCGTTAGAATTATTGATACCGCTCATTATAAATCCTTTTATTGTGTATATATAAATAATTGCAAAGGTGAATTTTTATCGTTTTTATCAATTCTCCCTTTGATAACGGCAGTATTTTTACAAAAAAAGATTACTTTAGCAATCTTTCTAGCGTAGAAGTTTCATACAAAATTAATTATGTCGCCTGTTTTAACTAACTTAAAATTTTTTTTTATTTTTAAACTTAAAAAATAACGTGCTTAAAAGCGCTGTAAAAGGCGTAAAAGGTACATTCATCGGTAATTTATCACTTTATTTTGTTTGGGATTAAATTTGTTACAGTGTGCTGGAAAAGGAACATTCAAACGGTGATTTAATTATTGGATTTCATGTTTTTAGGTTTATTAGATTTATCATTGTCTTCAAATTTAAATATATGTGTATATTTTTATATATTAATTTCAATGTTGACAATAGTTTCGCTTCTACTTTATCCTAATAAAAATGTAGATTTATGGGACTAACTTATCAAATGGAACTGATACTAAATATAACTAGTTATCATAGACTCTCGCCTGAAATTGAAGCTTCTAAAACAACTAAACACTCTCTTATTTTTGGCCGCTCGGAAGCGTGCGATTGGCACTTGCCTGATCCTGAAAAAATAATTTCTAGCCAACACGGCCGTATTGAAAAAGAAGGGGATTCGTTTTACTTATACGATACCTCTACTAACGGAACGTTTGTTAATTTTGGCGTGTCTGCGCTTGGTCAAGGTAATAAACACCGTTTAGCACACAGTGATGTGATTACAGTGGGGGACTTTCAAATTGAGGTCGAGTTAGCTGATTCTCAATCTACGACAGCATACAATGAAGCACGCCCAAATACGGATGACTTTGCACTAAGAAATAGTGCCCCGGCACCTGCAATAGATAATTTTTCTTCAAGTGACTTATTTTTAAATGAATCTATTTTAGATGAGTCAATGCCTGCTGTTTCAATGAAAGAAGAAAACATGGCACAGCCTGATAATCAAATTCCTGAAAATTGGGATGAGTTATCACATTTAATGAACCCTGATGTGTCAGTCTCACCGCAAAACCATTTTGATGATGTTGCAGTGGCAGAACAACCCGTTAAAGTTGAGCCACAAAAAACACCAGAACCCGTTAAGCAGCCAGTAAAACAAGCGCAAACACACGCTAGTACCGCAAGCGCTAATTCCGCTTTATCGGAGGCGTTTTTAAAAGGTTTAGGTGTTAAAACTGAGCTTCAAAATGCCCTCAATACACCAGAGTTGTGGTTTGAAATGGGGCAAAGTTTAAATTTATTATTAAACGAGCTGATGGAGTCATTAAGACAACGAGCATTGGTAAAAAATCAATTACGTTTGAATCAAACCATGTTTCAAACAAAGCAAAATAACCCTATAAAATTTTCTGCTGATATTGATGATGTTATTCAGAATTTATTCATAAGAAATAGTGCAAGCTTCCTGTCGTCTCGTGAATCGATTAAAGAAAGTTTTACTGATACACGAAGACATGAACATGCTTTATTAGCAGGAGCTGATGGTGTACTTAAAGGGATTTTAGAGCAGGTTTCTCCCCAGCTAATCACCCAGCAAGTAAATGAAAACTCTAATGTATTAAAGATTATTCCAGGCCAGTCAGAAGCAAAATGTTGGAAGATATACCAAAGCCTTCATGAAGAGCTAGCGCATGATGTTAATGCTAAAGGCGCTATGGCGTTATCTGACGATTTTTTAAAGGCTTACAATGATAAAACTCAAGAAACGTTTTAGGAAGGAAAGTAAATAATGTCTAAACTTAAGCTCTTTTTTATGAGCATTAGCCTACTCTTTTTGACGGTTGGGTGTACCACCGTAAATAAAATAGTGCCGCCTTCAACTGATTTAATTATTAATGTTTCTAAAGATGTAAATCCAGACACATCAGAGAGACCGTCGCCAGTTGTTATGAAAATATTTGAACTTAGTTCACGAACAATTTTTGATACGCAGGACTTTTTTAGCTTATACGAAACGCCTGAAAAGCTACTGGGTCCAGATTTACTTAAAAAAGATGAGTTAGAGCTACAACCAAACTCAGTACAAAAATACAAAATGAGCCTTAACAGAAATACCCGTTATGTGGGTGTTGTTGTGGCCTATAGAGATATCGACCAAGCAAGGTGGAGAGCCGTTATAGAGGTTGACCCAACAGGCTATGACGATATAGATGTAAATGTTGAAGCAATTGCAACATACATGAGAGAACAATAAAAAGGATTTGTAAAATGGGTGATAACACTCGTGTTGCGTGGACTGAAGGGATGTTCTTAAGGCCGCAACATTTTCAACAATCAGATAAGCATTTTTCTAACTTAATAAATCAATTATGCAATGGGAATTTATCTGATCCATGGGGCATAATTGATATAAGTATAGACACACAATTATTGAACTCAGGACAGTTTGCCCTTGAGTCTTTAAGTGCTATTACGCCTGATTTACTACCAATTGAAATGCCACAGTCTACTCCTTTACCTGAGCCATTAGTGGTTAGTAAAGACGTGTATGATGAGGTGGTATACCTAGCTATCCCGGCAATCAAAAACAGTGGTATTAATATTTCAGCGCTGGATGAGAATATTGTTACGCGCTATAAACTAAATGACTTAGCGGTTAGTGACGACTCTTTGGGAGCTCAATCTCAAGAGGTAATTCAGGTTGCTAAAATTTATAGCAAGCTTGTACTTTCATCTGATGATCTCGCTGGGTATATTTTGCTACCTGTGGCGCGCATTATTGAAGTAAGCAATGAAGGAAGCATTAAGCTTGACACTAAATACATACCTGCCTCTTTAAAAGTAGGTCAATGCAAGCCGTTACTCGGTTTAGTAAGAGAAATAGGCTCTATGATAAAACAGCGTGCAGAGAGTATTTCTGTGCGTTTATGCCAAGGTTATGCAGGGAGTACCTCTGTTGCCGACTTTATCATGCTGCAAACCCTTAATAAGTACGATGCTGTTTTTGACAATCTACTTAGCGTGAATAACCTCCACCCAAATGTATTTTATACCCGCCTTATTGAGCTTGCTGGCGAGCTATCTACTTTTAGTACTGCGAATAAAAGAGTACCAAAGCTGCCTAAGTACGATCATGAAAATTTGGGCAAAGTATTTTCTGAAGTAGTTAATTTCTTATATCAATCTTTAAGTCATGTTATTGAACAAACTGCGACAGAAATTAAATTAGAGCAAAGCAAGTTTGGTATTTCGTTTGGCGCACTAAAAGATAAATCTGTACTTAACTCGGCACAATTTGTTTTAGCAATCAAAGCAAGTGTACCGCACGAAGAGCTGCGCAAAATACTGCCCTCACAAATTAAGATCGGTAGTGTAGAAACCATACGTGACTTAGTTAATAACCAAATTCCTGGTATTACCATTAGTAACTTACCAACGGCACCGCGCCAAATCCCATACCATGCAGGTTTTCATTACTTTGAGTTAAACAAGCAGGGTGAACATTGGGAAAAACTTCGTTCAAGTGGTGGTATCGCTATCCACTTATCGGGCAATTACCCAGAGCTACAAATAAGCCTTTGGGCAATTAGAACCTAACTTTTAAAGGAAGAGTTTCAATGGACGAAACCATTATAAAACCTCGCCCTGGTAGACTAGGGCGTGACACTTCAAACACTCCTAATGTTGATAACGATGCTGATAAAACAGTGATGTCTGTTGAGCCTGTTGCCAGCAGTGTTGCTAATACGTCTAAAGTTTCAATTTTTAAAAACCCACTTTTAGAAGCGGCAACAGATTGCTTTTCAATTGTAATTTCGATTAGCCAAGCTAAAGAGATGACAAATATTGCTGCTTTAAAGCATCGCTGTGTTGAGGCTGTAAAGCGCTTTGAAGTTGAAGTGCGTAACCAGGGGCTTTCTAAAGATGTCATTACCAACTCGCGTTATTGCTTGTGCGCGATTTTAGATGAATCAGTTTTAAATTCTAAATGGAGCTCAATGGAGTGGGCTGATGAGAGTTTACTCTCGACGTTTCATAAAGAAACGTTTGGCGGTGAATACTTTTACACCCTGCTTGATAATGCACTGGCTCAACCTGAACTACACAAACAATTTATTGAGCTGCAGTACCATTGCTTAAACTTAGGCTTTAAAGGTAAATACAGGCTAGACAACGGTGGCGATACTAAAATAGAAGAATACCGCTCTCAAATGTATCATCTTTTAAATCAATTAGATGGCCCATTGAACAATAAACTTTCACCTAATTGGAAGCAGCGTGTTGCCGCTGGCGTAGAGCTTAGAAATCAAGTTCCGCTTTGGGTGATTTTTTCAGTGCTGGGCTTAGTGCTGTTAATGGTTTACTTATTTATCAACATGAAACTCAACGATGGCGTTACTTCACTTAACGATAAGCTGGCTGTTATTCATCCTATAGCGCAAAACGAAAGTGTAGATAAAAAAGATAAGCAACTATTAGTACTTGAGCAGTTACTGCAAACAGAAATTCAGATGGGGATTGTGACAGTAAAGAAAAACCTAGACCGCATAAGAATTTCAATAAACAGCGAAAGTCTATTTAATCAAGGCGATGCTAAACTATTACCGTCAATTCAACCCATTTTAGAAAAGCTAGCACTTAGTTTAGAAGGAACAAAAGGGCGTATTTTAATTACTGGGCATACCGATGATACGCCTATTCGGACTGATAAATACCCATCAAATTGGCACCTTTCTTTAGCCCGTGCAACGCAAGTTGCTAATTCTATGGCTAAAAGTACAAACCTAAGTGGCCGTTTATGGCCTGAAGGTAAAGGTGCTGCAGAGCCTATCGCCAGCAATTCAGATTCAGCTTCTCGGTCACTAAACCGACGAATTGAAATCGATTTATTATTTTAATGAGGCTGACATGAGTTTTTCACACAAAATAAAAAAAATTACTTACGTACTTACTTCTAAAACAGCCATGTTAATTATCGGCTTTTTGGCGTTATCTTTATTAATTTGGTTTGGTGGTCCGCTTATTGCGATTGCTGACTTTATCCCTTTAGAGAGTGTAGCAGCACGGCTGTTAACTATTTTGTTTGTTATTTTAGTGTTTGCTATCACCAAAATTTATAGCTTAACGCAACAAAGCAAACGCGATGAGAAAATGGCTGATGAGCTAATTGAAAGCGATGAGTCGAACAGTAACGAGGTGAATGAAGAGATCACCACGTTAAAAAATCGCATGAATGAAGCCATCAACTTACTCAAAGATGTAAAGCTATTTAAAGGTAAAAATATATATCAATTACCTTGGTATATTATGATTGGCCCGCCTGGGGCCGGTAAAACAACGGTTATTAATAACTCAGGCTTAGACTATCCGTTAAAAGATAAGTTAGGTGTTGATTTAGTCCACGGTGTTGGTGGTACACGAAACTGTGATTGGTGGTTCACTAATAAAGCCGTACTTATCGATACCGCAGGGCGATACACTACACAAAGTAGCCACGCAAAACATGACTCACGCGCATGGGAGGGCTTTTTAGGGCTTTTACGCAAGTACCGCCCTCTACGTCCTATTAACGGTGTAATGATCAGCATGGGTATTTCTGAGCTCATGAGTCAAACTAAAACAGAGCGTAACCTACATGCCCGCGCAATTAAACAGCGCTTACAAGAGTTACAAAATCAGTTGGGTATGACTTTTCCGGTATACGTTATTCTTTCTAAAGTTGATTTAATTGAAGGTTTTAGAGAGTTTTTTGGCGAGCTTACAGAAGAGGAATGCGAGCAAGTTTGGGGTGTTACTTTTGAGTTAGACCTAGATAAAGACACTCAAGTTGAAGCATTTAACAAAGAGTTTCACGCATTAATTTCAAAACTGACAGAAATGCTTAATCGTAGGCTGATTAACGAGCGTAATGAAGAAATACGAGCCAAAATTTTCGAATTTCCGAGACAACTTCGTGTGCTACAAGGTGTGGGCGATGCGTTTTTAAAAGAAATTTTTACCCCTAACGCTTATGAAGAACTCCCTATGTTTAGGGGCGTGTATTTGACCAGTGCAACTCAAGAAGGGAAGCCAGCTAGCTTTTTAAATGATGTAAACTCAGCAGATTCTAATTATATAAATCAATCGAAAAGCTTCTTTATCAAAAACGTTTTAGAAGGTGTAATTTTCCCTGAGCAAAACCTAGCTAGCACTAACAAACATCACGATAAGCAAAACAAATGGCTGAGAGTAGGTAGTATTTCTTTAGCCAGTATTGCGGTAATTGGTTTTTCTATTTCGTGGTACTTTAGCTTTGCATGGAATAATAATTTAATGGCTGCTACAGATGAAGCCATTGAAACTTATCAGGAGTTAGATGCCGCCTCGTTTGATAGAAGCAACTTATTAGTATTAAACGACAGACTCAATGCGCTAAGAAACTTACCAGCTAACAACCCTGCGTTAGTTGATGACGATGAATCTCAGTCAATAGGTTTTAATAAGCTTAATGAAATTAAACAGTCATCTACACAAGCCTATAACAGGTCTCTACAAACGTATTTAGAACCCTATATCGCAAATACGTTAATTAAAGAAATGGAAGCCCACCCAGAGCACCTTAGCTATTTATACGAGACGCTAAAGTGCTATTTAATGCTATTCCAACCTGAGTACTTTGAAAGTGAAGATATTTCGGCTTGGTTTAATGCATACCTAGAAAGAAATCTACCGGGTGATAAAAATGCGCTAACTCGCGGCCAGTTAATGAACCACATTGCTGCCTTACTAGAGCTTGGTGTTAGTCAAACCAAAATAGATAATCAAGCAGTGCGTATAGCTAGAGCTGAATTAACTAAGTTACCAATAGCCGAAAGAGCATACCAACGCCTACAAGCTGATTTTCTTGATAGCAGCATTCCGCCATTTAGATTAACAGACATTATTAGTTTTGAAAGTGCGCAAAAATTCACATTCAGAAACAATGGCGAGCTGACTCGAAGTATCCCTGGTTTATATACCTTTAACGGTTTTCACGGCATTTTTAATGTTGAAAAAAGTAAAATGCTTGGAAATTTGATGGCAAGCAGCTGGGTATATGGCGAGGAAGCATCGGGCACTTATGATATTTCTAAAGAAGAGATTGAAAAGAAATTAGAGCAGCGTTATTTCCAAGATTATGTCTTTTTTTGGCAATCATTTATCGACGATTTAAGCCTGAATCAGTACAGCTCACCGGCTGAGGGGGTGAATATTACTGATGTACTTGCTGGCTCAGAAGCACCGATTAAAAACATTATTATGGCTGTGCAAAAAAATGTGCAACTAACCAAACTGCCGGTGTCAGAGAATCAAAAAGCAGCGGGTAAAGTTGCCGCTAATGCCGCTGAAATTGCAATGCAAACTAAAGCTAACAGGATTAAACGTTTTTTACCTGACGAAGCGCCTAAGTTTGACATTAAACTGCCAGGTTATCAGGTTGAAGAAGCGTTTGAAGATGTTATAAATATTGATGCTCAGCAATTAGATAACATTCAGAAAAACCTCAGAGAGCTTAATGTATATCTAACTAAGCTTGATAGAGGTGATCAGTTAAAGTCATCAATAAAAGATCAAATCAGTGGAAAAAGTAAACCTAGTTTCATTCGCCAGCTTGAGTTCCAAAGCCGTGATCTACCTTACCCATTTAATAGCTGGTTATTAGATATAAGCAGAGATACCAGTAATATCACTAAAAATAGCGCTAACAGACACTTAAATGAGATTTGGAAAAGCCAAGTTTTACGTGAGTACAACGCAGCTATTGTGGGCCGATACCCTTTCTCTCCTTATGCACAAAAAGAAGTGAATATGAAAGACTTTACACGCTTCTTTGGACCAGATGGCACTATTGATAGCTTCTTCACTAACTATGTAGCACCAAGTGTGGATATGAGTTCGAGTCCGTGGAAGTTTGAAAAAGACATTGGCATAAGCGCTGATACACTAGCCATGTTTGAACTAGCCCATCAAATTCAAACGGTATTCTTCGATGGTGGAAGTGCAACACCTAGAATTGAGTTTGGCTTACGTCCGCTATCGTTGGATAAAACTACATCGAGCTTAATGATTGAAATTGACGGTCAATCAATGATTTACCGCCATGGCCCTTTAAGAGTTACTAACTTTGTTTGGCCAGGCGCAAGTGGACAAAGTAAAACGCGAGTTGTATTCACTCCACCTAATGGAGGCCGCTCAGTAAATACGACTTACCAAGGTGAATGGTCGCTTTATCGCATGCTAGATGAGCTAAGCGCTAAAAGAGCTAAAACACGTGAGGATTTAGAGTTACATTTTTCTCTCATGGGTAACAACGCAAAAGTTGAGCTATTGCCAAAATCAATTAGGCATCCATTTTGGAATAAAAGTGTAGAGAAGTTTTCATGTCCGACCCGATTATAAATATAGGCTACCTCGGCAAAGTCCCTAGCTTGGGGGACTTTGTTCAAGACAGCGTTTCGAAAGAATTTTCAGAGCACTGGGAGCAATGGCTGCAAGCAGCTATAGCTGTAAGTAAAGAACAGTTAGGCGACAATTGGCAAGATAACTACCTAACAGGTCCTGTATGGCATTTTGCTTTATCGCCAAATATTGTTGGCGATAAAGGCGTAATGGGAACCCTATTACCGAGTATGGATGCAGTAGGGCGCCATTACCCATTTACAGTGGCCAGTACATTAGAAGTTGCGCCGATAGAAGTATTAAATTCGGGCGTTTTCTCCTTAGAGTACGAAGACACAGTACTTAAAGTGCTCGATAGCTCTGTTGACCTTTTTACTTGGCGAAAAGACGTTGCTAAATCGATAAGCACTCTTATAGCGCCTAAAAAGCAGCTTAGTATTTCTCCCTCTAGCGACAAAAATAAAGAAGGTGAAGCATTTGAGTTCTCAGGTGATGAGCTATCAAGTGATGTTTTAAAAGACGCCCTACATGCACTTTTATATAAAAAGCATGGTGATTATAGTGTTTGGTGGACACACGGTTCATGCAATATAAAGCCTATGATGCTTGTTACTTCAGGACTACCGCCTGTTAACCAAGTTGCTGCTATGTTAGATGGCCGATGGAAACATTGGGAATGGAATTACACACAGGTAAAAAATAGTGATTAGCAATTTAAGTACAAGTTACGCAATAACTCATCGCGGTGCAGTTAGGCAATTAAATGAAGACTCTCATGTTGAAATTAATAGCCATAACTTATGGGTAGTAGCTGATGGAATGGGTGGACATGAAGCGGGTGAAGTTGCAAGCCAACTAGTCGTAGATGTTATTAGAGCAAAAGTTGAAGAAAAGACACTAGCTACGCTTAGCGTTGCTCATATTGTTTCAGCTATTGAAGATGCTAATCGCCAATTAAATGATTACAGCGCTCAGTACTTAGGAAGTAAAACGGCGGGCAGCACAGTAACCGCCTTATTTATAAAAGATAATCAATATTACGTTTTGTGGGTAGGTGACAGCCGGGCATACATGTTGCGAAATGGCCAATTACAGCAAGTATCGCGGGATCATAGCCAAGTAAATGACCTTATCGATGAGGGCGTAATTTCAGTCGAGGAAGCAAAAACGCACCCTCTTTCGAATGTGATTACCCGTGCAGTGGGCGTTACAGACGAAGTTAAAGTAGATGTAGTACAAGGTGAAGTAAATACTAATGATATTTTCTTACTTTGTTCAGATGGCTTAACAGGCGAATTGTCTGATGAAGAAATATGTTTGTCATTAGAACCTAATAGTATTATTGATTCAGGTATGGCGCTAATGCATTCTTCTTTAGTTAGAGGTGCACGCGATAATGTTACCTGTATTATAATTAAATATGGCCATGAAAATTTTAGTAGCAAATCGGAAACATACAAAATTCAAGATGAAGCTACAATTCCACTTTTTACTAAGTAGTTAATCTTAAATATAAAGAATACTATCTTTTTTGATTTAGAGTTTTTACTTTAATTTCCGGCATGGATTGATTAAGTATATTATATTTTAATTATTTTTATAAAAACAACAATTAAGATTTAAACTCAATTGTAACTGGGCTTGTATTTTAATATAAAGAATGTAATATGAAATCCACTCCGCTTTATTGGAGTTTTATGGATAATTATTAGGACGACGGAATGTTTGTATTTGAAGAGTATATTTCCCCTATTTCTGAAACTGAAATCGCAGGCTTAGACCCGCGCTCGGATGTTTCTCCTACGTCGACTTATTACGCCTTAAAAGATTTAAGAAACCAACTTCGTGCCGCAGAAAGAAACGCGCTAGTAGACGAGGAGGGTATTTCATCACTTGCCCGCGACTGGTTACCTTTATTAGAACAATGCAGCAACGCGCTAAAAACAGAAAGCAAAGATATTGAGTATTTAGCGTGGTTTATTGAAGCCCTTTGTCGAATTCATGGTTTTAAAGGACTTGCTTTTGGCTTTAAAGTGGCCAGCCAATTATTAGATAATTATTTTGACGCGCTATATCCCTCCCTTGATGCAGACGATGAAATTTCAGACAAAGTATCAGCGCTTGGCGGATTGAATGGTTCCGCAGGTGAGGGGACTCTGATTATCCCCATTAAAAGCATACTTTTAACCGACAGTGTTAGCTTAGACCCTTTTACATTTTGGGAGTATCAGCAAGGCTATGATATTTCGAGGCTTAATGATGACAAAAGAGAGAAAAAGCTAGCACAGGGCGCGGTTGATTTTGAATTAATCGAAAAAAGTGCTGCAGAGACAAGTACAGAATTTTTTGTAACATTAAAACAAGATATTGAAGAGGCGATTTCTGAGTTTGCCCAGCTTAGTGACGTGATGGATAAAGTGACGGGGCAACCGCAACCTACCTCAAATATTAAACAAGCGCTTGAGGTAAGTTTGGCGGCTGTTAACCATATTGCTGCAGACAAACTTGTTGCAGCTGAACAGGCGTTGATATCAGAGCAAACACAAGAGCAACTCACTCAAAACGGTGAAGAGCAGGATGCAGTTGAGGCGCCTAAAAAGGCCATTAGCCAAGCAATTGATTCACGTGAGAATGCAATAAATAAGCTTAAAGAAATAGCGGCGTTTTTTAGAAAAACCGAACCGCATTCTCCAATGTCTTACACGATAGAACAAGTGATTCGATGGAGCGAATTATCGCTGCCTGAATTATTAAATGAATTGATAACAGATAGTGATGCTAGGACCGGGTACTTTAAGTTGTCTGGCATTAAGATCAGCGAAACTGAAACATAAGTAAAAGGAGTTCTCTATGAGTATCCATGATAAATTAAAACGAGTACGTAAGCCTCGCGTTCACATCACCTATGATGTAGAAACTGAGGGTGCAGCAGTAAAAAAAGAATTACCATTTGTTGTTGGTGTAATGGGGGATTTCTCAGGAGATAACACTGAAGTTTTAAAGCCATTAAAAGATAGACGTTTCATTCAGATTGATCGTGATAATTTTGATGATGTTTTGAAGCGTATGAGTCCTTCATTAAATTTAGTTGTTGAAAACACTTTAAGTGAAGATGACTCTCAATTTAATGTTAGTCTTAACTTTAAATCGATTGAAGATTTTGAGCCTGCGGCTGTTGTGAATCAGGTTGAACCATTGCGTAAACTAATGGAAACGCGTAATAAATTACGCGATCTAATGACTAAGATTGACCGTTCAGAAGAGCTAGAAAATGTTTTAGAAGAAGTATTAAGTAATACTTCGAACCTTGATTCTATCGCTAAGGAACTTAAGCTAGAGGAGACTGAAAAATGAGTGCAGAGCAACTAAGTACTGAATTAGAGTCAACAGCTGAGGCAAGTTCATCGTTATTGGAGCAAGCAATTGGTGCTACTAAGCAAACTGATGCAAGTCGCGCAGAAGAGCTTCTTAAAACGTTAACTGAAGAGGCATTAAAAGGCACAGTTCAATGGAATAAAAACATGACTGTGACATTTAATGAAGCAATTCAATTAATTGATCAAAAAATATCAAAACAGCTTAGTGTTGTCATGCATAGCGATGAGTTTCAAAAGCTAGAAGGTTCTTGGCGTGGGTTACACCACCTTGTAATGAATTCTGAAACGAGCTCAACGCTTAAAATTCGTGTTTTAAACATGAAGAAAAAAGAATTGCATAAAGATTTGAGTAAAGCAGTTGAGTTTGACCAAAGCCAAACATTTAAAAAGATTTACGAATCTGAGTTTGGTACACCAGGCGGAGAACCTTATGGCACAATTGTGGGCGACTATGAATTTACTAACCACCCAGAAGATGTTGAAACGTTAAGCTTAATGTCGAACGTGGCAGCGGCTGGTTTCTGTCCATTTATTGCAGCTTCGTCACCTTCTTTATTCGGCTTTGATAACTGGGAAGAGTTAACTAAACCTCGAGATTTAGAAAAAGTGTTTGAATCATTAGAGTACACAAAGTGGCGCTCGTTCAGAGACAGCGATGATTCACGTTTTGTATCGTTAACTATGCCTCGCTTCTTATCACGTTTACCTTATGGTGCAGCTTCTAAACCTGTAGAAGAGTTTAACTATGAAGAGTTTGAAGTTGAACCAAAAGCAGGGCGCTCAGTAAGTACCGAAAATAGTGACTACTGCTGGAGTAATGCAGCTTACGCAATGGCCACTAATATGACCAAGGCGTTTTCACAATACGGTTTTTGTACTGCGATTCGTGGTGCTGAGGGTGGCGGTAAAGTTGAAGGCTTACCAACGCATATTTTCACAAGTGATGATGGTGATCCGGATCTTAAATGCCCAACGGAAATTGGCATAACAGACCGTCGTGAAGCAGAGCTTAGTAAACTTGGTTTCTTACCTTTATGTCACTACAAGAATACTGATTACGCTGTTTTCTTTGGTGGGCAAAGCTGTCAAAAACCACAAGTATATTCAACGCCTGACGCGACGGCGAATGCTGCAATTTCAGCACGCTTACCTTATTTAATGGCCACATCTCGTTTTGCACATTACTTAAAAGTGATGGCGCGTGATAAAATTGGTAGCTTTATGGAAGCAGAAGATGTTGAGTCATGGCTAAACCGTTGGATTTTATCATACGTAAATGCGACAGAGGGTGGTGGTCAAGATATCAGAGCACGCTACCCGTTAGCCGATGCGAAAGTATCAGTTAAAGAAATACCAGGTCAGCCAGGTGCTTATAACGCAGTGGCATGGTTAAGACCTTGGCTACAAATGGAAGAACTTACTTCTTCATTACGCCTTGTAGCTAAAATTCCAGAGATTGGTTAATTAGCCAATCTTTAGCGTTAAGGATAATGCAGTAAAATGAATCACGAAGAGTTTTCATTTATAAATCAAAACTACGCTTTTCATCAAAAGTCGCAGTCTAGAATTAGCGATAATGATGCTTTATTAGAGCGTTTTCTATATGAAAAAAACTTAGATAAGGCACTGTTATTGTGGCTTGAAGGCTCTTCTGATTCTCCCATTTCTTGGAGCAAAGAATCGCTTGGTCCTTATTTACAAAGAATAATTGTAGAACTTGACCAACTAATTTCTCAGCAACTAAATAATATAATTCACCACACGCGATTTCAAAAGTTAGAAGCAAGCTGGCGGAGTTTATATTGGTTAACCCTTCAAACAGAGCAATTTGACAAAGAAAATAAAGTAAAAATAAAGGTACTAAACTGTGATTGGGCAACCCTCTCTAAAGATGTCAATAAAGCAATAGATTTCGACCAAAGTTACTTTTTTCAATTACTTTATCAAAGTGAATTTGATAGCGCCGGTGGCGAGCCTTTTGGTGTGGTAATTGGCGACTACGAAATTAGTAATATGCCCTCTAATGGCACTATTTATAACGACATTGATACTATTAAAGAAATCTCGCGTACCGCGGCTGCTGCATTTTCACCCTTTATATGTTCAGCGTCTCCAAACCTTTTTGGTGCAGATAATTTTTCTGATCTCGGGTATTACGCTGATTTATTTAATCAATTTGAGCAACCTGAATATGTAAAGTGGCAAAGCTTTAGAGCAATGGAAGAGGCACGCTTTGTTGGTTTAACGTTACCGCACGTTTTAGTCAGAGCACCTTACACTAACGATGGTAAACGCCATCAAGATTTTTACTTTAAAGAACAAATTAAAAGCCCCGAAACAGATATGTTATGGGGTAACGCTGCATTTCAGTTTGTATCAACAATAATTAGAGCCTATTGCGATAGTGGTTGGTTTGGGCATATTAGAGGTATTGAGCCAGGAAAAGTGTCAAAAGGACTAGTTACAGGGCTTGCAAAAGATAGTTTTGCAAATGATACATACCAAAAAGAGGCAAAACCGCCACTCGATTTATTGGTGACTAGCAAATTTGAAAAGCAGTTTTCTGAACTTGGATTTATCCCAGCATCATCAGTTACTAACTCAGAGCACATCGTTTTTTATAGCAACGCATCGGTACAAAAAGCAAATAATTACGAATCCAGCGCAGCTAATATTAATGCGCGCCTTTCATCTATGTTGCAATACATTTTATGTGTTTCACGCTTTGCACATTATTTAAAAATATTAGCACGCGATAGAGTGGGCTCTTACATAAATGCTCATGCATGCGAGCGTGATTTACAAGCGTGGATAAATAACTATACAACCGCATCAGACTCTGCATCAGAGCAAATCAGAAGTAAATACCCACTGAGCAATGCGCGCATTAAAGTAAGTGAAAACAAAGCAAATCCGGGTCATTTTTTTTCTGTTTTACAATTACAACCCCATTTTCAATTAGATCAAATGGTCTCGAGCATTAAATTAATAACAGAGCTCAGTCCTCATCACAAAATAAAGGAATAACCATGAAGAAAATACAAAGCTTAATCCGCGAGGGAAAATTAACTGAAGCACTTAGCCTATGTGCTGCAGAGCTTCAAGATGAGCCTTTAAATTTTGATATCAGAAGTAGCTACGCTGAGCTACTTTGTATAAATGGTGAGCTTGAAAAAGCTGATAAACAACTCGACTTTATGGTTCAAAAGAATCCTGAGTTTGCTGTCGGTGCTGTAAATCTTAGACATTTGATCCGTGCTCAGCAATCACGAATAGACTTTTACAAAGGTAAAGGGATCCCTAAATTATTTCATGATGCTGATGAGATAGACACATTGTTTTTAAAAATGCATGTGGCATTGTTAGATGGTGACATAGACGAAGCCGCTGAGCTTTCTGCACAAATGGAAACCTTAAGAGTAAGTTCGTTAAATGATGCAGAGTCTGTGGCACGCGACTTGGACGATACATTAAACCCTTATTTAGAAGTATTAGGGACAAATGGCGAATTTTACTTGGCAAATTTTGATGAAATTGAGTCGATAAAAGTAGAGCCTGTAAGTTCAGTATTAGAAAGCATTTGGCTACGCGTTGAAATAACGATTAAAGAAGGCCCTTCAGGCACAGCACATTTACCGCTTGTCTATGCCAATGCTGAATCGGATCTTGAAAAATTAGGTCAGGTTTCGGACTGGGTTGAACTCAAAGATGAATTCATTATTGGTAAAGGCATGAAAATGCTGTTTGTGAATGATGAAGCCATCACAATTCCTAATTTAAAAATTAATGCTGTAGAAGCAGCATAATTTATATTTGAGCAATAATGATAGAACATAAGCAGCAGCTTCAAGCATCTATTTTAGATAGGCTCATTGATGATGAGCCTGACTTTCAAGATGCACCATCGCGTACCGAAGGGATCACAATAAGTGAGCTACGTAAAAATGTGCGCAGAGATATAGAAGCACTGCTTAACGCCCGAATTCAATGGCATACGTGGCCTACACAATATAGTGAGCTTGCTACATCGTGTTTATCGTACGGTTTACCTGATTTTTCAAGTATGTCGGTCAGTTCTCACGAAGGTCGAGCACTGCTATGCGAGACAGTTAGAAACACTATTTTAAAATTTGAGCCACGATTTTTAGAAGTTGAAGTATTTACTGATGAAGAAGTGCCGGTTAATCGCGTTTTAAACTTGCGTATTAATGCGCTTTTATACGCTGATCCTGAACCAGAATTTATAAGCTTTGATTCTGAGGTAGAGCCCGTAAATTTAGGTATGAAGATTATTGAGGCATCATTATGAACGATGAATTATTAAAGTATTACAATCGTGAATTAGCATTTGTGCGTCATTTAGGTAAAGACTTTGCTGAGAAATACCCAAAAGTAGCTGGGCGTTTAAAGCTTAGTGAAGATCATGTTGAAGACCCTCATGTATCACGGCTTATTGAATCGTTTGCATTTTTAACAGCCAATATTAGACAAAAGCTAGATGACAGTTTTCCTGAATTAACGGATGCTTTATTAGGGCAGATGCTACCAGATTATCAAGCACCTATCCCTTCTATGTCGATTGTAAAATTAGAAGCCGAAAACCTTTCAACCGCGGGTGTTGTCATCCCAAGAGCAAGTGAAGTTGAAACTAACGTTGATTCTATGAAGCAATGTAAGTTTCAAACCTGTTACGAAACCTACCTTTGGCCCATTGAAATCACTAAAGCCCAGTTTGATAACAGCCCTTTTGTAGCGCCTAAGCCGCGTTGGCATGAAAAGGCAAAGTCTATATTTAAGTTAGAGCTAACCGGTGAATACAAGGGCGTTTCGCTTGCAGAAACTGGTTTAGAAAAACTTCGCGTATATATAAACGGGCAGTGGCACCATACTCTTAAAGTGTACGAACTGTTATTCAAACACAGCATTGGTATAGCCATAGATAATGGCGTAGAAGGCATTAAATACTTATCAAAAAACCAATTAAAAGCGGTCGGGTTTGAAACACACGAAGCGGTTGTGCCTTACTCTCAGCGCTCTGCTGCCGGTTATCGTTTATTGGTTGAAAACTTTACTTTTCCTGAGAAGTTTCGTTTTTTTGAACTTGAAGGCATACGCGGTGCATTACCTAAAAACTCCAACAAATGTGATATCTATATATACCTTGATACTGAGTCAAGTGAGCTTGAGAAACAGGTTGATGAGGATATGTTTTTACTCGGGTGCACGCCAATAATTAACTTATTTGAACAAGAACTTGAGCCAATTCGCCCTGAGATAAGTGAATACGAGTATCAACTTGCACCGCGTTATATGGACTCAGAAATTTCTGAAGTGATTGGTATTTCAGAGGTTATAGCGTTTGATCACAAAGGTAATAAACAAGTCGTTGCGCCATTTTATGGTCAAACTCATCCAAATTATCAAGGTCACGAAGACCTATTTTGGCATATAAGAAGAGAAACAGCGTCGTGGGCGGGCGGTTATGTAGAGTCTGGCACCGAGACATTTATGTCATTGGTAGATGCCAAATTTGAAAACAGCGCTATGGAATATGGTGAAGGTAACTCTGTACTCACTGTACGCGCACATTGTAGCAACCGTAATTTACCTGCGAGTATGCCATTTGGCGACGATGAGCTTGGATTACTGATGCCAGAGCGCGGCGATGTAATTAAAAAAATTCGTTGTTTAGCACCTTTTACACATGCAGTTAGACCCGTATTAGCCGATGCAACGCGCTGGCAGCTTGTTAATCATTTAACACTCGATACGTTTAGCGGTGAAGATGCGTGTAATAAATTAAAAGAAGTACTTCGTTTATATGACTTTAGAGCATCGCCTCAAACCAAAGGGCTAATAGATAATATATATCGCGTTAGTATTGAGCCTGCAACCGCGCGTGTTATTCAAAAAGGCAGGGTAAGTTTTGTAACTGGCAGCGAAATAGAAATTACTTTTGCTAACGATGATTTTTCGGGCAGTGGCATGTTCTTTTTTGCCGCAGTGTTGGATCATTTCTTTGCTCAGTTTGCCGCTATAAATAGTTACACACGTTTGAGCTTGCGTTTAAAAGAGCAAGAGCAAATATATTATCAGTGGCCTGCGCGCGTAGGTGACAGACCACTATTATGATAAAGCAACTGATCGCCCAAGCTTCTCAAGTCGATTTTTATAAAGCGGTTTTCATAATTGAAAACCAGCTTAAAAAGCGTGGCTTTGATTATCGCCACGTTGGCTACGATAGCAACCCAAAACAAGAATTAATAAAATTTACGGCAACACAAAAGTTTGGCTACCCGGGAAATTCAATTACTAAGCTTGAAGAAGCTGGTTTTGAAGATGGCTTGCATAAAGTAAATATACAGGTGTCATTTATGGGGTTAACTGGCTGCTCTGGTGCATTACCGCAATTTTATAGCGAACTGGTTATGCAAAGGCTGCGCTATAAAGACACAACCATGCGCGATTTTTATGACATGTTTAACCATCGCCTGATTTCTTTGTATTACCGAGCTTGGAAAAAATATAAACCTTCACTAAATCATATAAATAACGACAAAAAAAAAGACCCGTATACTCAAATGTTGGGGCTATTAAGTGGTGGGTATAATGAACATCAGTTGCACTTTTCAGGTTTGTACAGCCGAAAAATTCGCAATGCTTTTGACTTACAAAGTGTGCTTGGTTCTTATCTTGGCTGTGAAGTAAAAATAAATCAGATGGTTGGTCAGTGGTATGAGCTAAAGTTGCAAGAACAAACGGCTTTAGCTAGTCAAGTTATGTATGAAGGTCAACATGCGCGGCTCGGGGTTGATTCAGTGATAGGTAAGCAGGTATGGGATGTGTCTTCTAGCATAGAAGTGCATATAAAACCCAATAAGCCTTGCAAAGTCAAACAACTTTTACCAAGGGGTGAGTTGTTTCAATTGGCAAAAAAAATCACAAAAGATTATATAGGAAACTCTATTCAGTTTCGTTTAATAATTGAAGCTGATTTTACATGTTTAGATACAGCCCAGCTTTTAGAGGATAAAGCCCAACTTGGAATTAATTCTTTTTTAGCAGTACAAAATAACAAATCAAAATCTAACCCTACTAAGTTATCGTTTAAGGGATAATTAAAATTAAAAGGAACACTGTATGTCTTCGATGACACTCAATAAATTAGTTGAAAAACTAAGCCCTGATTGCAGAAAAAGCCTAGAGGCGGCGGTTGCAATTTGTAATAGCAGAAGCCACTTTACAGTGGAGCTTGAACACTGGTTACTTGCCATGATTGAGCAACAACTAGATGATGTTAGACTTATTTTTGGCTCTTTTGACATTGATATTGAAAAAGTAAAACAAGACTTAAATCAATCTTTAGAAGCGTTTAAAACCGGTAGTGAGTCATCACCTAGTTTATCTGTACATGTTACTAGCTTATTAAAGCAATCTTGGTTAAGTACCAGTATTGAGTTTACAGATAATCAAATTCGCAGTGCCTACGTTATTTATACGCTTGTAAAAGACGATACCTTATCGAGCTTAGTAACCCGTTGCAGTAAGTTATTTAATAAAATAGAGCCAGGGCAGTTGCTTCATGCGTGGCCAGAAATAGTTGCTCAATCGCAAGAGCGTAATCATTCAGTACAAAACACGGCTAGCCAATCGGCTACAAACTCTAAAACCCCGAGCCTTGACCAATTTACTGTTGATTTAACTGCTCAAGCAAAAGCCGGAAAAATAGATCCTATTTTAGGACGCGACTTCGAAATTCGCCAGATGGTTGATATTTTGACCAGACGCCGTCAAAACAACCCTATTTTAACCGGTGAAGCGGGTGTAGGTAAAACAGCCGTAGTTGAAGGCTTAGCTTTAAGAATTGCACAAAAAGATGTACCGGCCGTGCTGCAGAATGTAAAAATTCACAGCTTAGATTTAGCACTATTACAAGCTGGCGCAGGTATGAAAGGCGAGTTTGAAAATCGTCTTAAATCATTAATTAACGAAGTAAAAAATTCAGTTAACCCGGTTATTTTATTTATTGATGAAGCTCATACAATGATTGGTAGCGGTGGAGCCGCAGGCCAAAACGATGCTGCTAACTTATTAAAACCAGCACTTGCTCGCGGCGAACTTAGAACCATTGCTGCTACAACGTGGGCTGAATATAAAAAGTTTTTTGAAAAAGATGCTGCTCTAACACGCCGCTTCCAAGTGGTAAAAGTAGAAGAGCCAACGCCAGAAAAAGCAGTGGCTATGTTACGTGGTTTAGTGCCCGTAATGGAAAAACACCACAAAGTATTTATTTCTGAACAAGCACTCGAAAGTGCAGTGCACTTATCGCATCGCTATATTACGGCAAGGCAACTACCCGATAAAGCGGTGGCATTATTAGATACTGCCTGCGCGCGGGTGGCAATGAGCCAAGCCTCTACACCAAACACTATAGAGCAACTTGTAAATCGATTAAGCGAAATAGAAACACAAGTGCAGATGCTACACCGTGAACAGAAAACAGGTTTAGATCATTCAGTGCAGCTAGACACACTTAAAACTGAACTTGTAACTATTGAAGAGCAGTTAGCGCCATTAACAGAGCAATTTAAAGTAGAAAAAGAAATTGTTGCTGAGCTTAATAAGGCGCTCGAGTCTATTAACTCAGATCAAGAAAATTCATCAGATGAAATTTTAGCCAATCTTAAGCAGAGTAAAGAAAAGTTAACTGCTTTTGAACATAATATGGTTCATTGGCAAGTGGATGAAGAGCTTATTGCACAGGTTATATCAGATTGGACTGGCATACCTGTAGGTAAAATGCACGAAGATGAAATACATGGCATTTTAAACCTTGCACAGCAAATGAAAAAACGTGTTGTAGGGCAAGACCATGGGTTAGATTTAATCGCTAAGGTAGTGCAAACATCTCGCGCCCAACTAGCAGATGAAAGCCGACCTAACGGTATTTTTATGTTGGCAGGTCCAAGTGGTGTAGGTAAAACCGAGACTGCACTTTCGCTTGCACAAGAAGTGTATGGCAGTGAAGAAAATGTCACCATTATTAATATGTCTGAGTTCAAAGAAGAGCATAAAGTATCACTACTGCTTGGTTCACCTCCTGGGTATGTAGGTTATGGCGAAGGTGGCATATTAACCGAAGCCGTAAGAAGAAAACCATACAGCGTAGTGCTGCTTGATGAAATGGAAAAAGCACATCCTGGTGTGCAAGATATTTTTTATCAAGTATTTGATAAAGGTACAATAAAAGACGGTGAAGGTCGAGATATCGACTTCAAAAATACAATTATAATTATGACCTCAAATGTGGGTACTGATACCACCATGAGCTTATTTGAAGACGAAGAAAGTAAGCCAAGTATTAAAGGCTTATTAAAAGCATTACAAGATGATTTACTCGCTTCATTTAAGCCTGCTTTTTTAGGTCGTATTAATGTAATTCCGTACATCCCACTAAGTGACGATATCCTTTCAGAAATTGCCTCATTACAAATAGCAAAAATTGTTCAACGCGTTAACAAGCATTACGATGCTGAGCTTAAATATGAAAATGACGTAATAGAATATATAATTGATAATTGCCAAAATGCAGGGTCCGGTGCTAGGAACATACACACTATTTTGCAAAATAAATTATTACCATTATTATCTGAAGTTTTACTTTCTAGTATGATTGATGATAAAAAAATAAATAGTATAAAGTTGGCTGTAAAAGATAATGAATTTAATATTGAGTTAAATTAAACTTTATTTAAATTAACTTTGTATTAAGGTTGTTTCTTTGATTTTAGGGTATTATAATTTTGTTGCCTTAATTCACTACATGGAATTTTTGAGACATTGTCTTCATCTAAGGAAAGGAATCTGAAGGCCTTTTCATTGCTGTATTAAAGATAATGATTTCAAAGGAATTTTTGGGAAACCAAAGTAAATAATCCAGTCTAAATGGATAACATTGTTTAATTAAAAGGAGCATTATCAAATGCAAGCAAATACATATTTAAAATACGGTCCAATCAAAGGCGAAACTACGGCTGAGTCTTTCAAAGATTTAATCACAGTATTATCTTTAGATTGGAATGTAAGCCGTGAAATTAGTGCAGCAACTGGTACAGCAATGGACCGTGAGTCTAGCTCTACTCGTCTTGGCGATGTAACTATCACTAAACTTCAAGATAAAGCATCTCCGGATCTTTTCAAAGAAGCAACTATTGGTAAAGGCCTTCCAGCTATTTTCCATATCACTAAGCAAGGTGATAAAGTTGAAGAAATCATGAAAATCGAACTTACAGATGCAATGATTTCTAGCTACTCTGTATCAGTTCAAAACGATCGTCCTATTGAAACAATCACTATCAGCTACACAGAAATGATGATGACTGTTACTCCAACAGACGACAAAAATAACATTACTGCTCCACTTGTATACGGTTACAGCGGTGTTAAAGGTCAACAAATGTAATTTTTGTTACCTTATAATGGCTCTGAGCTTTTGCTCAGAGCTTTTTTTGATCTTTAGGATGGGAAAGGCAAGGAATGCAACAAGCAACACAAGATAATAACGTAATTCAAATTAGCACCCCTGCTGGTAAAGATGCCCTCTATTTAACCCGATTTGTTGCTCAAGAGGCAATGTCAGATTTATTTGTTATGTCTGCCAATATGTACACGATTGGTAAACAAATAGCGCACGAAGATTTAGTAGGTAAGCCTGTATCTATTAAAGTAAAAAATGCTCAAGGCGGTGGTGAACGTTACTATCACGGAATAGTAAGTCATTTAGTATCAAATGGTAGCCGCACAGCTGATGTAGAAGAACAAAAAAACTATATAGATTATCAGGCAACTATCGTTCCGTTCGCAGCATCAATGCGCAATCGTAAAAACAGCCGAATATTCCAAAAGAAAACTATTAAAGAAATATTTGCTGACCTATTTGGTCAACATAATGTTGCCTTTAGTGATAAAACCAGCAAGACATACCCTAAATACGAGTACTGTGTTCAGTACCAAGAGTCAGACTTTGACTTTATTCAACGACTTTTTCAGCAAGAAGGTATTTTTTACTTTTTTGAGCACACCAATAGCAACCACACACTGGTACTTGCAGATGATATAACTGCATACGAGGTATGTGACGAAGCTAAAGTTGTTTATTCAACTGGCCATTTAAGCGAATCACACGTATCGCGTTGGCAGGGCGGTTTAAGCATTGCACCTGGCAGCTTTAAACGCGTTGGTTACGACTTTAAGCAGCCATCACGCTACCCAGACGGAGAGCAAGCAAACCCACAGCTCCCGACGCAATCAGTATCAGAAATTTTTGAATACACGGGCGAGCAAGAATGCCACCCGCGCGCAGCTAATTTAGCATCTGTTCAGCTTGAGTCATTACAGCGAGACATGAAGCTTTCTAGTGGTCGCAGTGATTGTCGTTCATTTACAGTGGGTAAACTCTTTAGCTTTAAAAAGCATGAAGATCCACGTCTTGAAGGTAAAACATTTGTTATTACCTCTATGATGACGTCAATAACGGTGCCTAATCAGTCTGGCTCTCAGCAGTCGTCAGTAGAAGAAGTGTACTCGAACCATTTTGAATGCGTACCCAAAGATATACCCTACAGAGCGCAAATAAATAAGAAAAAACCAGTTATAAACGGTGTGCAAACGGCAATCGTAACTGGCGACAGCGCCGATGAAATAATGATTGACCAATATGGTCGCGTAAAAGTGCAATTTGACTGGGACCGAGAAGGTAAAAAAGATTCAAAAAGCTCGTGTTGGATCCGTGTTGCGCAAAATTGGGCAGGTAAAAAGTGGGGGGCATTTTTCTTCCCTCGGGTAGGCCAAGAAGTACTTGTAGACTTTATAAATGGCGACCCAGACCAACCAATTATTAGCGGAGCAGTGTACAACGCAGATTTAATGCCTCCGTATGCACTACCTGGCGAAAAAACACAAAGTGGTATTAAAACACGCTCTACCAAAGAAGGCGGAGCCGATAACTTTAATGAGCTAAGGTTTGAGGATAAAAAAGGCAGCGAGCTGGTTTATATTCAAGCAGAAAAAGATAAGCAGCTTTACGTAAAAAATGACCAAAACGACAAAACAGATCACGACCATAATATTGAAATTGGCAACGATCGAAAAGTTGATATTGGCAATAATGAAACACTAAAAGTGGCTAAAAATCGCAGTGACGATATAGGTGAAAACGACACGTTAAAAGTGGGTAAAACACTTAATATTGAAGCTGGTGATGAAATAGTAATTAAAACAGGCTCTGCACAAATTAAAATGAGCAGCAGCGGTAATATAACTATAGAAGGCACTAATATAGACATTAAAGGCAGTAACGTTAAAGTTGATGGTAGCGCCATTACTTTATCTGCCGGCATGATTAAATTAAATTAGTGCAGTTATGGAAATAATAAATAGCTTTTATACAGGGCATAGAAATGGCATTAATAATAATGGTTACGTTGTATATTGCCGTTACGGTTTGCCGTATTTAATTTGTTTGCCAATAAATAGGCCAGATGATCCATTGCTAAATCCTGCATTAACGCATTTAAAAGCTATGGATGGTTATTATGCTAATCAGTTTTTAAGTAATTTACATAATGCTTTAAATAGTGAAGATACCATAGCCGCTTTGTATCAGTACGCATTACAAAGCCCGGTATCAATTTCGGATTATAGTAAGGCAGAATTAGTAGATACCTTATCGGGTTTAGTTTCTCAAAGTAAATTATTAATTATTCCTTTATTTGATTAGTTTTATTGTCAAAAAGTAAATAAGACAAGGAGTCTTTATGGGTAAGCCCGCAGCTACAATTGGTCATATGCATGTATGCCCTAAAACCACAGGTACAGTCCCGCATGTTGGCGGCCCTGTTGTGGTAGGCTCAACTAATGTATTAATAGGTAGCATGCCCGCAGCACGTAAAGGCGATATGTTAGTGTGTATTGGCCCACCCGACAGCATAAAGTCAGGCTCTGGTAGCGTAAAAATTAACGGTAAACCCGCAGCTCGAATGGGTGATGATAGCTCCCACGGCGGAAAAATTGTTGTTGGTAACCCTACTGTATTAATAGGTGGCTAACCTTGCTGTCTACTTACATAAGTAATCATCAAGCACAATTGCTCTGTATTAGTAAGGCGCAGTGCTGCCCGTTTACTTCTGTAGGTTATGTAAAAACACTTAAAAAAAAGCTGTTAGAAACAACGTGGCTAACCGCTAAAAAAAATAATACTCCTCAACACTTTACACAACCCGATTTAACTTTAATTAATACGTTAGTAACGAGTGAGCAAAGCCTTGATGTGACTGCGCAGGCATGTATAGAGGTTATGGCTAATTTACCGCAAACAATTAACCTGGCTTTTATAAACTCGTTGCTCAACAGCCCATCCCTGCATGACTTAGCAAAGGCTGTTATTTATAAAGTTTTATTACAGCAACACAGCTTTAATTTAATTGCATTAATTGACTTAAACACTATTTATCTTGCATTGGCTGATAGTACCGAACAAGAGGCAACATCAGCCGAAACAGTGGCGCTTATCAGCGCATTCAACCCTAATGCAAACATACAAGTACTAAAGCATGTGTTTGATGAGCTATGTAAAAGTAAGCTTGTTAATTCACCGTTAATGTCGCTTTTTTTATTATCACTAAGTTGGGAACAAGTAAACGCATTAAGTAATTACGCAAGCAATGTTTTAACAGTAGATGACACTTTGCATGTGCTATTACAAAGTGGCTATGTAAAGCTAGTGCCCTTAGCGTGTATGTCGTTGAACCAAGTAGAAAACCCAACAGCTATTATTGCCTTAATAAGGCGAATGCTCGGTGATAAGCTCGATTTACTCGTAAGCTATGACATTCAAGTAAATGCATTTAATGCTGAACAACAAGCACTAGTGGCTTTTAAACAGCAGTTACAGCAAAACTGGCCTAAATACGAGGAGGAGCTTTGCTTGCAGAGGTTTGTAGGTGGCAAATCTCTTAATAAAAGGTTAAACGCAATAGAAATGTCGGCAATGGACTGTTATAGCCAAGCAATATTTAATTTGTATACCTACTACAAATCGATGGCTAAAAATGTAAAAGCAGAGGCGCAAGCATGAAGGCGTTTAATGTAAACGTAAGCTGTTTTTCTACGCCTTTGTCGCAAGACATAGATACACTGCTATATGCAGATACTCCAAACCCACCTAACGGTATTACTTGGCAATCATGGAATGCCTGTATTTATGATTGCATAGTAAAAGCGAAAGAACTTTTTGCAAAAGTAGAAGACTCAAACTTACCACTTGTATGGTTATTGCCAGCACTTGCGTACCAAGATGAGCTAAAGCAGCTTTTAGCAAAAAGTTTTAAACAGTTGTTCCCTGAGCATGTAGAGCACTTATTATTTTATGGCGCTGTTGGTGCTAATACGTTAGTGCAGTTGGCGGTGCAAAAAAAATGGCATAAGGCAAACGTGATTGCCATTGATGCTACCTATAAAGCCGATAAAAACAATGAGTGGGTATACTTAGGAGTAGGTGGTGCACTCGCGACTATTGAAACGGCTCAAATTGGCTGGATGCAAACTAGTCATGAATTTGCTCCTTCAATAGATTTTATAAAGCACGACCAACTAGGCGGTATATTTTCAAAAATCGCACAGGATAACAAAGACCATATAGATCTTATATTTGCACCTGGCAACGGCATACATCAGCAAAGTGATGTTTGGCTGACTAATTTACAATTGCTCAGTAATTTAATTAATGAGCATACACATTATGAATTACCTAATTACAAATTAGGTAAAATTGGTGCGCTTGAAGGACTCGTCAATTTATATCAATTGACCTCAAGCCCGGCTATTGTAAATCACTTTAAACACGCGTTAGTGATTTCTCAAGAACAATCAAAATATCAGGCCGCAGCATCATACTTATGGATAAGTGAGGAAGTACACAACTAATGCAAAGTAATACGGTTGTTTTACAAGGAACGAGTTACCCCATTTGCCTAGTTGCTGGCAAAGGCCAAACGCCGTCAGGTTATGCGCCAAGTGTGGCAAACACCCCTGAAACGGCTAAACAACAAATAGCTCAAATTGGTGGTGCGTTAACAGGTGACGCTGCAAAACGTCTTGATGTAATTAATTTATTAAATAGCGCTGGCGTTAACTGCCCACGCAGTGCCTCTGCCCGCGAAACCGCAAGCGTACTTACCCAAGCCTTAGTAAGTGGCGCAGTAACGTGTTACCACCAAAAAGCAAAGTCGGCCATTCAAGTAAGCGATAATACAAATAGTGGCTCAGCGGGCAAAAAGTCGAGCAATAAATCAAGCTCAACCGCATCAGGTAAAAGCGCATCGCAAGCACCCGCTAAAAATACGGGGGGTGCAAGTAATAACACTGCAAGTGAAGAGCCCATTACAAATCAAGAGTGCCGTTCTGATCCGGTTTCAATGCTCTCTGGCGAAGAAATCCTCCCGCTTATCGACTTTACCCTAGCAGGCAGCCGCCAATTAGTGTGGCGACGTTTGTATCGCTCATCTCATGCTGATGTGTGCACAACAATGGGTAATGGTTGGCGCCACGACTTTATGACAAGCCTTACTGAGCATTATTTGCCGCCACCAAAAGTGGGCCCTAAACAAAAAGGCACTTACTGGTTAGAGTACCAAGACGAGCACGGCGCTAAACATAAATTTGAAAAGGTGAAACCTGGCCAATCAAGCTATCAGTTAAGTAGTAACCTTGCGCTACATTACCAAACAAATGGTAAGCAAGTACTTGTAACACCAGATGACCAACACCTTACGTTTAAACCAGGCGAAAGCGCGTGGCTGCTTGAAAAAATAATTAACGAAAAAGGCCAAAGCATCGCGTTTTATTACGATGCTAAAGAGCGCCTACACCGTATAGAAGTAAATAAAGTACGTGGCTGTATAATTAGCTACAACGCGCAAGGTTTATTAAGCAAAATAGCAGCGTACTGCACTGATAAAAACAACAAACAGCAATTGCTATCACCCATGCTTGCTAGCTACGAGTACGACGAAAACAAAAACCTTGTTCAGTCTACTAATCAGCAAAACGAAACTGAGCGCTACGCGTATAACGCCGCTAACTTATTAACAAAGCGTACCCGAGCCAGTGGCTTTAGCCATCATTTTGAGTGGGATAGCTACTCACCCAGCGCTAAATGTATAAAGCAGTGGGGCGATAACAACACCTATACCTACCAGTTTGAATACAACCCTGAGCGCGGTGAAACAACCTGTATAGACTCTCGAGGCCACAAAGAGCACTTTGTACATAACGCACAAGGCAAACTGGTAAAACATACCGACCCTAACGGCAACGTTTGGCAATATACATACAATGCACAAGGCCAAAAACTCAGTGAAATTAAGCCCGATAGCAGCACAACGCGCTATAGCTATACACCTTTCGGCCAATTAGAAACAATAACGCAGCCAGATGGTAGCCAAACCCATTTTGCTTACAACCAACTTGGGCAACGTGTACTAACTACCTTACCTGATGGCCAAACCATTACGCGTAAATACAGTGTGGCTGGCTTATTACAAAGCGAAACCTTTGGTGATGGCCGCACCACATTATACAGCTACGATAAGCTCGGCCAGTTAACTCAGCATATTAATAAAAATGGTCAAATCACTAAATTTATTTGGAACGAGCAAGGCGAGCTTTTAGCAAAACACCATAACGATGAGTTAATACGTTACAGCTACGACAGCCTAGGCCGCGTAAATGCCACACTGAATAACGCAGGCTTACTCACCCAATATAAATACAATGAGCACGGCCAGCTTACACAAACAATTGCCTTTGATGAAAACAACCCTGAAAATAAACAGCATCAATACTTTAGCTACGACGAAGCAGGGCGATTAATTAGCTCGCAAAACAGCAAAGGCGACACAACAGAGCAACACTTTGAAGGGCTAAGCCAACCGCATTGTGTTATTCAGCCCGATGGCAGCGCACTGCATTTAACGTACGACAAAGAGCGCAACTTAACAGCCATCGAGCGAAGCGACGGCCACGTATACCGCATAAGTTACGACGCGAACGAAAACCCAACACAAATAACCGGGTTTGATGGCACGCTACAGCAATATAAATACGATGCCTGTAACCGCTTAACTTCAGTAACGCAAAGCAACAAACGCCACGTAAAAATAGAGCGCGACAGCCTTGGCCGTGTAACTGCGCAGCATGCAAGCCTTGCAAGCGACTCACATATAATTAATAACGCCAATTACTACAGCTATAACTTGCAAGGTAAAATTACTCGTGCGCATAATGCGCAATCAACCTTAAAGCAGCAGTTTGATAAAGGCGGCAGGCTACTGTGCGCCGAGCAAGTTAATAACCAGCAACAAGCGCATACTTTAAAATACAGTTACGACGAATACGGCAGAAGGCAAACCCTTACCCTGCCAGATTCAACCACGCTTAAATACAGCTACAACCAGTTTGGCCAGCTAAGCGGCATTAACTTACTCCAAACCAACAGCAAAGAGGCTGAACTTGCAAAGCCGCTTGTAACATTAAGCTACGACAGCCAAGGTAATATTAAAACCCAACAGTTTGGTAACAGTATAACCCTTACTCAACAGTTTGATGTATTTAACCGTTTAACGCAGCAACAGCTCACGCACCCAGCACAAGCATTATTTGATACCTGTACGTACAACTACGACAGCATCAACCAGCTGATTGCCCGTAAAAACGAAGGCGTAAGCAGCCAAAATATCAATTTTGAATACAACAGCTTGGGTCAGTTAATAAAACAAACATTGGCAAGCTCAGGTGCTGATACAATCACAAACTACCAGTGGGATAGCTTTGGTAACCCGCAAAGTCAGACTGTTCAATCAAACACAAGCGATGCAGACACTAGAAATACAAGCACGTGTGATAAAGAAACTAGCGATACAGCTAACGGCGACCAAGGTGCAAAACATAAGGCTGCCAATGCTGAGCATACAGTCAGCTCTTCTATTGATTTAACACGCGCCACGCATAGCGAATACAATGAGTTAGCACCAAATAGTAGTGAAAGTAGTAGTAAAAATAGTAGCAACGCAGATTTAGTAGTAAATAATGAAGGCACTAATAACACCACAATAAACAGTGCCACCGACGCAGACCGCCTAACTCACTTTGGCGATAGCGACTTTTACTACGACGAGTTTGGTAACCAAATACGCGAAACCGGCAAAGGCATTAAAACCCGCCGTGAATACAACGCGTTTAATCAGTTAAGCTGTTTTAACAACAACGGCACGCTCACCCAATACGACTACGACCCACTCGGTCGTCGTATTGCCAAGCACACCGAGCACGGTAAAATTGACTACATTTGGGATAACGATCAGCTAATTGGTGAATGCCAGCACGGTGAATATACCTGGTATATCAACCTGCCAAACCAATTTCACCCAGTAGCACTGATTAAACAAGGTGAGGTGTACTACTACCACCTAGACCAACTTAACACCCCACGCTTTGTAACAAATAACAAATCAGAAGTCGTATGGGAAAACCAAGCCGATGTGTATGGGTATGAAGAACCAGAAGACGAGTCTGACACGAATAAAGAACATAGCTTCACTCAGCCAATACGCTTTCAGGGGCAATATTTAGATGAAGAGAGTGGCTTACATTACAACCGCTACCGCTACTACAGCCCTAAACAGCAGCGCTTTATAAACCAAGATCCAATAGGTTTAGTGGGCGGGATAAACCACTATCAATATGCGCCGAATCCGGTGAATTGGGTTGATCCGTTTGGGTTGTTGTGTAAAGAAGGTGAAAAAAGATTAAAGAGAATGCTGGATACCTTGGTAGATAATGGCTTTGAAAAAGAAGTAATTGATGCCATTTTTAAAGTAGCAATAGCATGTACTCCAATTGACAATCAAGATATATCTACGATTAAATATTCACCTGGGAAAGATAACTATCGTAAAGAACACATATATGACATAACGGGTCTTAATGAAGAAAATAATCTCATTACACTGAATAAAGTTAATAAGTCAGGTGAAATGACCCCTGTAACTATAAGTATTGATAAATTTGCAGAGCAACACAGAGTAAACGGCGAAAAGGTCAAGATTAACCCTGATTCAAAACCAACTAAGTATCATAAACGCACAGTTGGAGAGGTGGCTGAGGCAAGAAAGGCGTTTCCGGCTAAGAGAACTAAATTTATAATAAATTATGCGGCAGAAGCAATTAATGACGATAACCATGAGGCGCACAATCATTTTACTCAAAAAGAATTAAAACGTATGAAAAAGACTGGTGAAGTACCCGATGGCTTCAATGTACATCATAAAAAACCAATCTTCAGGTGTGAATCAGGTGAAAACCCTAATGATTTAGATAATTTAGAATTATTAACGGAAGACTTTCATAGTAGAGAAAATAAAAAACTTCATTGGTATGAAGAGGGTAAAGAGCCGTATGACGAAAACGGTTTTGGCCCGCGTTTAGGTTCAGAAAGAGTTTAATCGTTTTATATTTAAATACAAAATTAAATCTTAGAGGAATAAAATGAGTAACGAAATAACTAACATAATGTCTCTTGCTGAAAAACTTGAAAATTTTGAATGTCGGAAAAAAAAGGGTGCATTACAATTACAAATTGAGAATTTAGAAATAGAATTTGGAATTAGCTTACCTGAGCCCTATAAATTTTTTTTAGAACAATATGGTTTTTGTTTGTGGTTAGGTGGAAGTGTTAAAGGCCTTGTTCCTTTGGAAGACGAGTATGAAGACGATGAAGACGAGGAGGACTTTAAAGATGATGATGTGGTGAAAGCAACTAAGTATTATCATCAAAGATATGACAACAAAGACGAATATCAATCAGTACCGCAATATGGGCTGGTTATCAAGTCCTATGATGGTGGCGGTTATTATTTTTTATTTTCGCAAGAGTCGGAGCGTGCTGGTGAAGTTGGGCTATTTTTAACGGAAACTTACGGACAAGAAGTGTCTAAATTTAATACTTTCACTGACTTTTTATCTTTTTTAGTTACGGGTACACCTGATCCAGAGCTAGTTGATGTCGATTACGATGAAATAATGGACATAATTGAAGACTAATTTTAGGCTTCAATTATAAAAGCAGAGGTTTAGAACCACTATGTTTGGTTTAATAAAAAAATATGACGTACACATGTGCTCTGAAGTTAGAGGGATTATTACTTTAAACGGCAATCCCGTTGAAGGTGTTTTAATTAATCGCAGCCTCAAATTTGCACATAAAATTGAAAAAGAAGATCAGGTTATTACGGCTTCCGATGGCACGTTTTACATGCCAGAAGTTGTTGTTGAGTCAAAAATACCCGGTGATATGTTTTCCCACGAAGTTACTTATCAACTTATTACTGCAATTCATGGCGGTGAAGAATATGAGCTTTGGAATAGTGAGCTACGTGGTATTGATGAGCCCGACGAGTACAAACAAAAGCTAAGCAGTCTAAACGCTGATTTAGTATCACCTAATGTAGATTTTATATTCCCTAACCATGCTCATAAAAATTTAGATTTTTATGGCTCGAGTATTTGTAGATGGGAAAGTGACTTTGAAATCTATGAAACTGAAGACGACGATACGGATTACTTTAAAGATTTTAAATAATAAAAGGATTTTACATGAAAATTTTATCTCCTAGCATAGCGGCACAACTGGCTGATTTTGCGTACAAAAGCATTGCGGTTTCGGCGGCTGGTGATCAGTCAAAAAAAATAAAGTCGAATCCAATTATTAGTAAGCATTTTGCATTTGATTCAAAAACATCAACACTAACAGGTGTAAGTGGCACAACAGCAGAGCATGTATTGAACCAATCTACTGGTTTTGGCTTTTTTGGTGTAGGCAAAGGTACTGGTAACTATGCGGGTGAGATTGTCATAGCAATACGGGGTACTGCTGGGCTTGCTGATGCGTTAACAGATTTACACTGTGGTGTTACCGCTGGTCCAAATTTAGCTCCGGTGCATTCTGGATTTAATCGTACTTTTGAAACTATTAAACCGCAGCTAGCTGCAATATTGAGTAAGGCAGGCGGGCGCCCTGTTCATTGTATTGGGCATAGCCTTGGGGGAGCTTTAGCAACGTTAGCAGCTAATTGGATTAAAGCTCAATATAAGGTCCCTGTAAAACTCTATACATTTGGGTCGCCAAGGGTAGGGCTAAACCCTTTTGCAATTAAAACAGAGACAAGTTTAGATGGTATTTATAGGGCTGTTCATCGTAGCGACCCTGTAGCTATGGTTCCTGTTTGGCCTTTTGTACATGCGGGGAACGAATATAGGCTAAGTACGTGTGTTTCATTAACTGGGGCAGCACATAAAATGGCAGGTAATGCACCTGGTTATATTAATACTGCAGCTAGTTACCCTGACTATAAAAGTATGCAGAAAGGCTCGATATCTAACTTAACGATGACACGTCTGAAGTACTATAACCGTCATCATGCTTCTTTTAATGCACATTGGTCTGAAAAAATCACAAGTGCCCTTATCACTTTATTACGTGAGAGCGGTAAGTTAACAAGTATTATGGGTCAAATAGGCACATCAGGTGTTTTAACTATTTATGACTTATTAGCTCGGTCAATTGTAGAGATTTCTCAAATGTCGATTAAGTTCGCTGAAGATAGTAAAGGGCTAATTGGGCATATACTTAACTTTGTAGGAAAGCCATTTGTTGCCGTTGATATAACTTATGCAGGTGTAAAAAAAGCTTTAACTTGGATGTTAGAAAAACTCAAAACACTAGTAATTGCTGCGGTAAAAGTTTCACCTCATATCGCACTTGGTTAGTAATTAAATTAAGGCTCAGGTAACTACTGAGCCATTTTTATAAATCGGGCCACAATTAGTAAATGTAAAATATCTAGTTTAAAAGCCCTTTGAAGTCATTATATAAGGAAATACAGTGAATAAAATAAACACGGATGTAAATTACAGAACAATGGCAGGTAACGCGCGCTTAGTGATTATTGCCGAGTCTAGCCATAATCCAGTATCTTATAAATATGAGGCTATAAAGGCTCTAAAACAACTTAAAGCTGCGGGTTTCACTCATTTTGCGATGGAAATGTTACCTATAAAGATAAAAGAAAAAATAGATTTTTATCAACGCACTGGTAAAGGTTTTGATGTCATTTACAAACATTTTCGAGAAAATTGGTATTGGAATGGTGCTGCTAGCACAGGTTATGGTGAACTAGTTAAAGCTGCTAACTCTCTAGGTATGAAAATTATTCCGTTAGATATGCCTGTTGAGGTGATGGATAAAATTGATGGTAGGTGCAGTTGGGAGGACGCTGATGGTGGTTTATGTACTGATTCACATATTCAAAGAAATCAAATGTGGGCGAGCATACTAAGCAGTACCCTTAAAATTGAAAAAGGCTCCCGTATTGTTGCATTTATGCATCGGTACCATGCATTTAATGCTGGTAATAGGCATATAGGTGTTGATTCTATTTTACTTAATTTAAAAATAAGTGGAATAAGTATAATTGACTATATTGGTGGGATGACCTGCAAAGATAGCGGCGTTTGTGAAGGTGAAGGCGACTTAAAAAAGCCGCTTAGAGAGACTTATTTTTATAGGAAAGGTGCATTTTTACCTTCACCAGTACCTTCTTATACTGTTCATCTTCCTGAACACTCTTTAGGGAAGTGATTTTATGGATAAAATATTATTATTGTTAATTATAATGGCGCCTTCCATTTATGCCGCAGGTCCTCGATGGGATAATACTATAGATATAAATGACCCAGATTTAACTGTAATAACCGCCGCACAGCAATGTCATAAAAGCTTAATTAACGCGCCAGAGTATCTTGAGGAGTGGTGTGAAAAAGCTTATTCCATGGGATACTGGAAAGCGTTGATTACTTTAAGCCTTCACACTGGGGATGGGACTCGATTATTAGTGGAAGCCAAAAAGCGGGTTGCGGCAAAAGAGATAGAAGCTTATTCAACATTAGCTTGGTTATATGGAAGTGGCATGTTTGTAGGGCAAGATATTGATAATGCAATTTCCCTTCACAAAGAATTTTTAGCGTTAGATGCAGAATTGCCAAATTCATTAGTTACAACGGCGCATTTTGAGTTAGCAAGTTTATATAAATCGCAGCATAATTGGCTTGCAGTAAAAGAGCATGCACAATATGTTATTGAACACAGCGCTTTAGCTTATGACAAAGAGCAAGCTGTTAGTCTATTACAGTTAGCAAAAGAGAAAGCTCAATTAAAAAAATCATTGAATTCAAACTGATACACAAAGGAGCTATGAACGCCTAAGCTAAGGCGCTATAGAAATGATATGGAACAACAAAACCAACATACATTAACTAACCTTGTTTACGATATATATGAAGACCCAACTTTAATAGAAGAGCATCAAGTGCTTTTAAACCCTTTGTTGAGCGATTTAGTTGCAACTGCACCAGCTGGATTTGAGGGTATGGCGACGATGATTAATACCCATATTTCTAATGGGTTTAAATTCAAAAATCCTAAAATACAAAAATTTGAACTTGAGTCGGGGCTTTTAAAACTTAAAACGTATTTTCAAAAAATAAACCTATAACACCTACCTCTCTTTTTTATTGAACACCCACATTTTTAATTTTAATGCAGCACGTGTGCTGCATTTGTTTTTCTCATTAAGGATGATGTATGAGCCTTATCACCACGAGTATTTTAATGCTGTTTTTGCAGCCTTTATTTGTATATTTAGCTCTTTTTAAAGAGTCTGAGCAAAGTGCCCAAAACCGTTCACTAGATAACGAAGATGCTATGTATCTATTTATAGCGCCAGGGTTAGCTGTATTTTATCCTGATGACTTTTGGCAGGCAGTACTTTATTTAGGAAGTGTATGCCTACTAGGTTTAATGCTTGCCATTATTGTAAAAAGCAAAGCTAAAAAACGATTAACAAGGGATGACGCTATCGGGTTTACAATTGCCAGTTTTTTATTTTTTTGGCTTATAAAATTAATTATCGGTGGGATAGGGTACCTTTTTAGCGAAAATGCCGCGAATGCTTCAGCAGCCGACATAGGCCAGCAAGCTTTTTCATCAACTTCAGGTGAGCTTTTAAACTGGGGGTATTTATATTATCAGTTTTGGCCAACGCTATACTTTTCACTATCTATGCTAACCACTTTAGCTATAAAAATAATTGAAAGCCGGTTTGATAAACATTCAATTTCAGGCTCGCTGTTAATTTTGGGTGCAGTTTTAGCTGGCGTATCACCGTTATTTGGCAATGCTTTTATTTTAGGTGTGATAGCTAACTTTTTTATATTTTTTGTTGTGTGTACGGCATGCATAGAAATTGATAAAAAGAGCGATCCTTCAGCCGGTGCTATTAGTATTATGTATGCTTTTTTGCTTATGGGCGGCATCATGTTTAGTGGCATTGGTAAATTAATATATACACTATTTTATAATTAGATTAGTGATTGTTTTTTGATTAAAAAACATGCAGTATAATTGTACCTAATTAGACCCCTACTTTTTCAGTATAAATATAGAATAAACTAGAGAATAAACTAGACACCCATCCTAATTTTTGCAGTTTGGCTAACTAAGTACTAGGCTTTTGTAAGTGTAAAATATTAGAGAATAAACTAGACACCCATCCTAATTTTTGCAGTTTGGCTAACTAAGTACTAGGCTTTTGTAAGTGTAAAAAACAAGCAGGGTGTCTTATGGCAATCGCAAGAAAGCGTCAAGTAAGTTTGGTTGATACAAAATATTACCACTGTATCTCGCGTTGTGTTCGGCGTGCCTTTTTATGTGGTGAAGACCGTTTTACTGGTCAATCCTACGAGCATCGACGAGGGTGGGTTGAAGATAAGCTGCTTGAATTAGCCAAGATATTTTGTATTAATGTGTGTGCTTATGCTGTTATGAGTAACCACACGCACTTAGTGTTGTATGTTGATGATAAGAAAGCAAATAGGCTGAATGACAAAGCGATTGTCATTCGCTGGCATAAGCTCTGTAAAGGCACGTTACTCACGCAAAAATATATACAGGGCGAAAAGCTAAGTAAAATAGAACTCATATTTTTTAATCAAACAGTAAAGGAATATCGAGAGCGCCTATCAAGTATTAGCTGGTTTATGCGGATGTTAAATGAATACATTGCGCGCAGGGCAAATAAAGAAGATAACTGCACTGGCAGGTTTTGGGAGGGACGTTTTAGTTCGCAAGCGTTATTAGATGAAGCTGCATTGGCGGCCTGCATGGCGTATGTGGATTTAAACCCTGTCAGAGCCAAAATGGCAAAGACACCAGAAGAATCAGACCATACCAGTGCTCAAGTACGGCTAATATGCGCAAAAGAGGGCAAACAACCAAAAAAACTGCTCCGCTTTGCAGGCATGCCACGTCAAATTATGCCAAAAGGGCTACCGTTTGAACTTAAATCGTACCTTGAGCTTGTTGAGTTAACAGGGCGCTGTATACGAGAGGACAAACGAGGGTATATTGAGAGTACACAATTACTCTTGCTCGAAAGAGTCAATATTTCTCCAGAAAACTGGTTAAAACTCAGCACACAATTTACACGCGTATTTCACGGCGCAGTAGGCAGGCTTACCTCACAAGCAAGTTATTGTGAAAGCTTAAACAGAAAACGGCGCGCGAATATCAGTAACTGCAAAAAGCTTCTAGCATAAACTTAAACTGCTCAGTAAAACTATTCAGTAATAAATCACAACTGCACCATGCAGTTATTTTCATGCGTGTAATTTAGGTTTAATAGTGGTCATGTTTTTTTAATGGGTTAAATGAAAAGAATCGATTAAGAAAGGTAAATTTTTAAGCTAAAAAGAAGATTTTATGACACAGTTTGGCTTGTATAATTAGAGTGGCTGTCTAGTTTAGTTGGTGTACCAAATCAATTTCACCCAGTAGCGCTAATTAAACAAGGTGAGGTGTACTACTACCACCTAGACCAACTGAATACCCCACGTTTTGTTACCAACAGCAAAGCAGAAGTAGTATGGAAAAACCAAGCGGATGTGTATGGCTATGAAGAATCAGAAGCCGAGCCTGAGTCAAATAAAAAAGACATCTTCACTCAGCCAATACGTTTTCAAGGGCAATATTTAGAAGAGGAAAGCGGCCTGCACTACAACCGCTACCGCTATTACAGCCCCAAACAACAACGCTTTATAAACCAAGACCCGATTGGCCTTGTGGGTGGCATAAACCACTACCAATATGCACCAAACCCGGTGAATTGGGTCGATCCGATGGGGTTATTGTGTAAAGAGGGGGTGAAAAAGCTTTCTAAGATGATAGGCGACATCGTTGACCCAGCAACAAAAGCCAAAATATTAAAAATTGCTGAAGACAGTTCTCCAGCAGATGCCAGAACTGGTAATATTAAAGTAACAAGACCTAATGGTGAAAATAGACTTGAGCATGAATATAGTATCGAATCTATGGATGTTGATAACGGTAAAATTACTTTAACACGAGAAGTAGGCGATAAAGTGATTGAAACTACGATGACCATTGAACAGTTTGTTGGTGGGCATGTTATTGATGGCAAAGTGGTAAATGAAGAATGGTCTCGTGAAACAGGAACGTTGACTGAGAATGAGTTAAAACTCAATAAAGCAACTAAAAAGGCAGGCAGTAAACGGACTGTTTCTTCTCTTCCTGTAACGTTGAAAGAGAATGTGAATACTCGTGATGCGGAAATGCTCGAGCGAGATAAGCACAAGGCGAAAGCTTCACCAGAAGAAACACAACGTTATAACGACCAAATACCACTGATTAACAATGAATCAGCCAAAATTGGTGAAAAGGCTGCTGATGCAGCGATTAAAATACAGTACCCTGGTTATACTCGCATTCACCCAACTAGCTTAGATAGTTCTACATCGGTAAAGGGTAACTTTGATATGGTTTATCATAATGCTAATGGTGATGTAATTATTGTTGAAGCCAAGGGGGGCAGTAGCCCATTGGGTAAAATGAAAATAGGTGATGAATATTATCAGCAAGGTACAACGGAATATGCAGAAGCCATTACGGAACAAATGGCAGATAGCGAGAAAGAGTCTGAATTAGATGCTGCTGAAGCAATTTACAATGCTGACACAAAGAATAAAAAGGTTCAATATTTACACGTTAAAACACCCATAACTAAAACAGAGAATGGCTCGCTCGTCGGCAGTGTAGAAATTTCCGAATTTGATATATAAAAAATAACATAATAGGTTAAATATGATTATAAATCGCAATAGCATTCCAGAATTTGAAAAAATACCTCTTAAAAGACGTTTAAAGCGATTAGAGCGAGCTTATGAAGAAATTGCAGAAAATATTGAAATTAAAAGGGACAATTTATTGACGATATCAAAGGATATGATAAAGCTTGCTCGCTGGCTCACTTGGGAAGTTCAAACGCCAGAGATAGAGAAAAAGTCAGCAACAGGGCTACGTTATGCGTCAAAAATGTACGCAGCGTTCTTAAAGCTTGCACAGTACCCAGAGCAAGACCTTACGTTTAAAATATATGATTTACCTGAAGTAAAGTGGAATGGAAAGGGGATGTTAGAATCTGGACGCGCAGCTCCATCGCAATGGCTTGATGCCTATTTTTTAGCGGTTATTACTCGCGATACTGAAAGTATGGATAGCTTGGCAAATTTCCCTATAGAAACAATGAAACAAAGTGCGACACAGGCAGGCCCCGTTTCTTATAAGCTCGTTGAAGTATTTCAAGCTTATCACCATCATCAAGCCGATTACCCAAAATTGCTTGACGAGTGTATGGGAATGGCTGTTAAGCAAAATGATGACTGGGCGATATATATTGCTTTCGGATACTTAGAAACTCTAGCTGCTTTATCACCAGCAACTTTTGATGTTGGTTGTGATTTTAATGAAGCACTTGCCAAAAACGTACAAGCGCAAGAGCGCTATCACATTTATGAGGCAGGTCCAGATCATGCCCCTGTAGATTCATTCTTACCCCTGCAATTACTCGGCATGGCGTGCATGTGGCACGATATGGGTAATGAGGTAACGGTTGAAAGTGATTCACTTCCTCGTTTTTTAATTAATGGAACTTATTTTAAATAATTAGAAATATAGGTAAGGAGGCTCAAACCACTATGTTTGGTTTAATAAAAAAATATGACGTACACATGTGCTCTGAAGTTAAAGGGGTAATTACTTTAAACGGTAATCCCGTTGAAGGTGCTTTAATTAATCGCAGCCTCAAATTTGCACATAAAATTGAAAAAGCGGGAATAAACTAGACACCCATTTTAAATAGTGGGTGTTAATTTACTACTAATACATTGTAATTAAAAATATAACATTAAAGAAAAGGATGCTTCGATGGCAGTAATCAGAATAACTCAATCTGTTGGATTGGGCGGCGCTAACAATTTAAACGATGTAAAAACCGTACAAACCGCTTTAAATTCACTTCTTTCCCTCATAGCGCCCACTAGAAAACTTACCGTAGATGGTCGTTTAGGCTCACGCCCTGAAAACTCTAAAACAGTAGCGGCTATTAAGTTGTTTCAAAGCAAAGTGGTAAACATGGTACGCCCAGATAGAAAAATAGATCCAAATGGACGCACCCATAGAAAAATTAACGAAAAGCTTATAACCCTTGTAGTTAAAAATAACTTTAAGCTACCAGTTGCCTCTACAGATGTTAAAAAGCTATCAGAATCGGATTATCAAGATATTGCAAAGGAACTAGGATGTAAAGTTGCAGCTATTAAAGCTGTCGCCGATGTTGAATCTTCTGGTGATGCATTTTTTCCAATGGTAAACCAAAGATCTTATATGAAGCACATATATTTTCTCGCTATACAAACCATATATATGATCAGAGTCATCCATCTATATCTAGCAGACACTGGAATCGTAGTTTATACATAGGTGGTACAAGAGAATACACAAGACTAGAAGAGGCTATGACTCTAAATTCAACAGAGGCATTAAAATCAGCTTCTTGGGGGCGTTTTCAAATTATGGGCTTTAACTATCGTGCATCAGGGTTTTCTAATGTTGAGGAGTTTGTACGAACAATGTTTAGCTCTGAAAGAAAGCAACTTGATGCGTTTGTTAATTTTGTGAAACATAAAGGCCTAGAGAAACACCTGCTCACGCTAAATTGGGCTGCATTTGCCAAAGGCTATAATGGGTCAAAATATGCGGAGAACCAATACGATATTAAACTGCAAAAGGCATTTGAAAAATATGATAAAAAATAACCGTTTTCAGGCTTTATTTATTCTTCCGCTATTTTTTGTTGCATCATGTAATGCAACTCAAAGTGAGGCTGAGATTATATTTAAGTGTCAAGCTGATGCACCTAAGCCAGTCGAAATTGTTGTTAGTGAAGTGAATGGAACATTTAAATTGGAGGCGTTTAATGTTGATGGAAGAAACCTCACCAATTCCATTTCACTCAGTGATATAAGTAAGTCCAGTTATCACCGCTCTTTAGTTACAGAGCATAGTATGACTTTTACGCAAGCTAATGGTGACGTCGTAGTAAGTGATTACTACAGTGAAGAGTTTGATACGGTTACAGAGGAAAAATCAGTCACCATACAAAAAAATGGCAAAAAAGAATATTGGACTTGTGATGATTCAAGTTTTAGCAAGTTATCTGCTATTGATGATTTTTAAAGTGCATCGTAACTATTCAGCCCCACCTTTAGAATAAATAACATGATACCCACTTTAAATAGTGGGTGTTAATTGGCAGAATAAACTAGACACTCATCTTAATTTTGAAGTTTGGCTGATACAAAATATTACCACTGTATCTCGCGTTGTGTTCGGCGTGCTTTTTTGTGCGGTGAAGAGCATTTTACAGGTCAATCTTATGAACATCGACGAGGCTGGGTTGAAGATAAGCTGCTTGAGTTAGCCGAGATATTTTGTATTGATGTGTGCCCTTATGCTGTTATTAGTAACCATACTCACTTGGTTCTGTATGTAGATGACAAAAAAGCTGAATGATAAAGTGACCATTATTCGTTGGCATAAACTGTGTAGAGGTACTGTACTTACACAGAAATATATAGAGGGCGAAAGCTACTCGCATAAAACTAAATCAATTATAGTGAAATTTTAGTAATAAATCACAACTGCATCATGCAGCGATTTTTATGCGTTTAATTTAAATTTAACAGCAGTAAAATTCTATTTTATGGGTTAAATAAACTAAATTTATTAGGAAAGATAGGTTCTTAATCTAAAAATTTTTATGGCACAGTTTAGCTTTTACTTGCAACTGAAGTATATGAGGAGTTGAGTAAGTAGTGTCTAAAAACGATGAGGTATTTCTATTATTTCCACCATGGAAGCTTTTACGAAGGTTTCTATTAGTAACAGTGCTCTTACTTTTGGGTACTGCATACTCCGGAATGACTGTGTTAACGCAATACTTTGATACAGAACCTGAGTGGCTGTTAGGCATTTTATTTTCTACAGGGGTAGCATTTTGCCTTATAAATTTTAAAGTAAGCCAAGGCTCTTTTTTTTGCGCAAATATATTAAAATTCTATGCTTTATTTTTAGCTGTGATTTGCTTACCGACTTTTATAATTTTAGAAGGTAATGGGTATTATATTGCAACAGCTATCAATGTAGCCTTTATGTTGCTCTCTTTTTATTTAATTAAAGGAGAAAAATACCAAGGTCTTATTAAATATCAGTATGATTTTTTTAAAGATATAAAAGACGCTCGTGCTGCTGTCGAAAAAGAAATGGCAAAAAGTAACCGAAGGAACAAAAAGTAATAATTTTTTTTACCTTTATTCAATTTAGAACTCTAGGGAGCTATAAACGCCTAAGCTAAGGCGCTATAGAAATGATATGGAACAACAAAACCAGCAAACACTAACTAACCTTGTTTACGATATATATGAAAACCCAACTTTAATAGAAGAGCATCAAGTGCTTATCATGCCCTTGTTGAGCGATTTAGTTGCCACAGCACCAGCTGGGTTTGAGGGTATGGCGACGATGATTAATACCCATATTTCTAATGGGTTTAAATTCAAGAACCCTAAAATACAAAAATTTGAACTTGAGTCAGGGCTTTTAAAACTTAAAACATACTTTCAAAAAATAAACCTATAACACCTACCTCTCTTTATTATTGAGCACCCACATTTTTAATTTTAATGCAGCATAAGTGCTGCATTTGTTTTTCTCATTAAGGATGATGTATGAGCCTTATTACCACGAGTATTTTAATGCTGTTTTTACAGCCTTTATTTGTATATTTAGCTCTTTTTAAAGAGTCTGAGCAAAGTGCCCAAAACCGTTCACTTGATAACGAAGATGCTATGTATCTATTTATAGCGCCAGGGTTAGCTGTATTTTATCCTGATGACTTTTGGCAGGCGGTACTTTATTTAGGAAGTGTATGCCTATTAGGTTTAATGCTCGCCATTATTGCAAAAAGCAAAGCTAAAAAACGATTAACAAGGGATGACGCTATCGGGTTTACTATTGCCAGTTTTTTATTTTTTTGGCTTATAAAATTAATTATTGGTGGGATAGGGTATCTTTTTAGCGAAAATGCCGCGAATGGTTCAGCGGCCGACATAGGCCAGCAAGCTTTTTCATCAACTTCAGGTGAGCTTTTAAACTGGGGGTATTTATATTACCAGTTTTGGCCAACGCTATACTTTTCACTATCCATGCTAACCACTTTAGTTATAAAAATAATTGAAAGCCGGTTTGATAAACATTCAATTTCAGGCTCGCTGTTAATTTTGGGTGCAGTTTTAGCTGGCGTATCACCGTTATTTGGCAATGCTTTTATTTTAGGTGTGATAGCTAACTTTTTATATTTTTTGTTGTGTGTACGGTATGCATAGAAATTGATAAAAAGAGCGATCCTTCAGCCGGTGCTATTAGTATTATGTATGCTTTTTTGCTTATGGGCGGCATCATGTTTAGTGGCATTGGTAAATTAATATATACACTATTTTATAATTAGATTAGTGATTGTTTTTTGATTAAAAAACATGCAGTATAATTGTACCTAATTAGACCCCTACTTTTTCAGTATAAATATGGCTGGTGTAATTAATTAGCCATATATATTAAGTAGTTTATAGCTAGGCCTTGGGAGAGAGTTTGCTTTGTTTTTATCGCGCTTAAAAATTTTTGTATTGGTAATAGTCTCTATTGCCGTTGTTTTTTTTACTACATCACAGGCTTGTGCAGATATGTTTGGCTTTTTTAATAAACAAGAATTTTATTTATCGGCTCCAGTAAAAGGGCAGTTATTAGATAATGGGCAGCCAGTTGCAAACACTAAAGTGATGCGCTCACTTACCTATGGCGATGAATACGTTGATGAAACCACAACAGATGAACAGGGTTATTTTACCTTCACAGAAAAAACAATAAAAACAGGTAAACCTTCTAATATGTTTGATAACGACTCGTTGGTTCAACATATTTATTTAGAAAACGGCACGCCAGAAGGGATTGTTTTGTGGTACACACTTGTTTCAATTCATGAAGATAGCGATACACTCAAAGCGCTTCTTGCACACTTAGAGTGTGATATTGGCCAAGAGCCACAAACTTACGATATTCCAATTAAAGAAGATACAAGCCACACTTTTGCGATATACACATCATGTAAACTTTAACTATTTATTTAAAGGGAACTTATATGAATACTTTGACACCCACTCAAGCCGTACAATTAGCAAACCTTGCTTATAAAGCAAAAAGTATTAAAACCACTAATTTACTCAATCGCACACTTCATGCCTCTTTGCGCGACAATTTTAACTTTTCTGTTAACCCTGGCGCAGTACAAGGGGTAACGGGCAGCTTTTTTTCTCATTTATTTAATTTAAGCACGGGCTTTGCTTTAGTAGGGCATGGGCTTGGCGCGTATGAGGGCGATTCGGTTATAACTATTCGGGGGACTAACTCGCTAAGAGATGGATTAACCGATGGGCACTTTGGTGTGAGTGGTGGGTCAAATGGCAGTATGGTGCATGCTGGTTTTAATAAGACTTTTTATAGTATGAAGCCTGCGCTGCAAGAGTTTATAGCAGCGAATATTCAAGATAAAGTGACTGGTTGCGTTCATTTAGTTGGCCACAGCTTGGGTGGTGCGTTAGCGACGCTTTCTGCTGATTGGATCAAAGCTGAGTATTCACTTCCTGTAAAATTATATACGTTTGGTTCGCCACGTGTTGGGCTTGAAAACTTTTCTCGCGCAGCAACATCTAGAATCGATAAAATTTATCGCTGTACACATGGGGCTGACCCAGTGGCTAAAGTGCCTTTATGGCCTTTTTCGCATGCTCCGCACAATGGCCAAGAAATACGTTTAGATAGTGGACAAGGTTTAAAAGGTGCAGCTCATACTCTTGCTGGTACGCCTGGCTACTTAAACACTGCCAATAGCAATAATTGGAACAACTTAACTATACAAGCTAATCACTTTTTAAACATGCCTGTGCGTTTAAAATTTGAAGACAGAAATCAAGCATCATTTACCTCACATTGGGCAGATAAACTAGGTGCTGCATTAATTACCCTTTTAAAAGATGCAGGCTATTACAGCGCAGTTGCTGCCCAAGCAGCTATTGGTACTGGGCTCACTTTTTACGATATGTTGGCGCGAACGCTTGATAAAATAGCTAAAGCGTCAGCCTCGTTTGCAACACAAACCTTAGGTTTATTAGGGCATATGTTAGTGTTTGCAGGCAAAGTAATTAGTAAAGCGGTGGAGCTGACTTATAGCTTTATAAAATCTGTTTTCGACTCAACCCTAGGCGCTTTATACAGAGCTGCAAGAGAAGGGCTTAGCGGCCTAGACTAACCTTAATTTAAATCTTAATCTCGCTCTAACAAAATAGCACCACTTTGGTTTTCGCCTAAGTGGTCGTTTTTGTTATACATAGGGCACTTACTCATAGATAAACACCCACAACCAATACAGCCATCTACGCGGTCGCGTAGGCGCTGCATATACGCTATGCGCTCATCAAGCTGTGCTTGCCATTGCTTTGAAAGGGCTGACCAGTCTTTTTGTGTGGGAGTGCGCTGCTCAGGTAATGTGGCCAGGGTGTGTTTAATTTCATCAAGTGTTATTCCCATGGCTTGTGCGGCTTTTATTACCGCTATACGGCGCAGCACATCTTTTTTATAGCGGCGTTGGTTGCCGCTATTTCGCCAACTACGTATGAGTCCTTTTGTTTCGTAAAAGTGTAGGGTTGATACTTTTACGCCGCTGCGCTTAGCGACATAACCTACGGTTAGGTTAGCCTCGGTTAGTTTTTTTTGATCTATTGGCATTGTTTTAAATTTCCAGTTGACCTCAATATAAGTTGAGGTTTTAAGCTTCTTTCAACATTAAAAAAGGAGCTAACTAAATGCAACAAAAACTTAAGCGTAGCACTGTTATTATTTACTCAAGCGCACGTAAAAATGGTAATACGCAGGCACACGTTAACAGCTTTGCTGAGCAAAACGATGTAAGGATAATATGTTTAGATGATTATAAAATAGCGCCGTACTGTTATAACAAAAACTATAAAAGCGATGACTTTTACGCTGTATTTGAAGCACTGTTAAAGTATGACCACTGGGTGTTTGCCTCACCCGTTTATTGGTACAGCACCACGGTACAAATGAAATTATTTATTGATAGAATAACCGACTACATGGACGATGAAGCATTAAAACCAAAGTTACGAACGCTGCGTAGTAAGCATTTTTCAGTGCTTTCTAATGCGTCATCAACTGAAGCGCCGGCGTGTTTTGTAGAGCAATTTAAAAATACGTTTAGTTATTTAGGTATGCAGTTTATTAATCATCACCATAAAAGTACCCAAAAGGTTGCTTAAATTGCAGCCTTTTTTGGTTGTCTCTGGTAGTTTAGTAATACGCTTAAAAACACAGGATTGTTTTATGAAATATTTACTAGGGTTAGTGCTGCTTTTTAGCCCGTTTATTAATGCTAATGAGCAACCAATTAACGGGTTTGGTAATTATTATAATGTACCCGAGCATGACAAAATTAATAGCTCTACGGTATTTAAAATAGCATTTGATGTCGCCGATGGTGCTAAAAAAGGCGAGCAAAATAATTCAATAAATTCGTTAGCGCGTTTTATTAACATGCATGTAGCGCATGGTGTAAAGCCTGAAAACATTCAACTTGCATTAGTTGTGCACGGCAGCGCAAGCGTTGATGTGTTAGCTAACAGCGAATATAAAAAACGCTTTAGTGATGACAATAAAAACCAAGCGTTAATTGAGCAGCTACTTGCTAATAACACTCAGGTGTATGTGTGCGGGCAATCGGCAACTCACTTTAAAGTAACGCCTGAATTGCTCATTGATGGCGTAAAAATGTCGCTTTCTGCGATGACCGCGCACGCACAACTTCAACAACAAGGCTATACGCTCAATCCATTTTAATGACGCAAATAACAAAAAATATACTCTGCTTTGGCGACTCTAATACGTGGGGTTTAAACCCCGAAACAGGTAAGCGCTATGATGAAAAGACCCGTTGGACGGCGCGGTTACAGCAACAGCTAGGCAGCGGCTTTACCGTAATAGAATCAGGGCAGCCAAACCGTACGCTTGTGAATAACCCGCCTTTTACGGGGGAGCTTAATGGTATTCGCTATTTAAAACCCGATTTGCAGCAACACGCTTTACACACGCTCATTATTGCACTTGGCACTAACGATTTAAAAAAGCGTTTTAACTTAGCCCCAACAGATATAGCCACCGGCCTTACGCATTTTATTGGCTCTATTAAACAATTTTACTCGCCTGCTAATTTACCGAACATAATTGTTATTGGTCCTTTATTTATTAACCCTCAGCATGGGTTAAGCCGTATTTATTTAAACTATAATCAAAAATTACAACCCTTAAACGCTCTCTTTAAACGTGTAGCACACGAGCACGCGCTTAATTACGTTGATATATCACACCTTAACGCCCCCCTAGGGAGTGATGGTATACATTTAAATAGCCAAGGCCATAAGCAGCTTAGCGATATACTCAGCCACCTGGTTTTGCAATTATAATGCAAACAAATCAATAAATTAAAAACGTAATTTGCTTTAATTATTTTACAAGCTTGATTGCTTTTATGCCCAGATATGCAATTATTATTGCACCTGACTCACACACAGCTTCTTTAAAAAGGTGTTATGAAACAATATCAACGTAGGTCTTTAATTGCAGTATTAAGCGGTGTCGTGGTTTTTATTATATGTGCTAGCACACTGATGTACTTTGCTGCACAAAAGCTAAGTAGGCAGTTAGCGCGAGATTCAAATTATATTGTTCAACACATAGATGCTGCCGCAACAGAACGTAGAAAAATTTTAACCCGCCTAAATAACGCAAACGCTAAACAATGCAATAACAATACATTGATAGAAATGCGCCGCGCGTTGTTTGATGCACAATACGTGATAGATATTGGCTTTTTTACAAATAATGAGCTGGTTTGCACCACCGGTGCTGGAAAGCTGGCAGCTACAATTACCGATAATCCTCCCGACTACATTCGAATTGATAAATACGATAATAAACCTGTGCGCGTAAGGTACGAACCACAATTGTATTTACTTTTGTTTAGTGGCCGTGCAATGGAAGTGATAATTGTAAGGCAAGGTAATTACAATTTAATAGTCGATACGCGCGCTTTTAACGATAAAGTAATTGTTTCTCCTCAGTGGGAAGTACTTTATAAAAATACGCGCGAGACGTTTCATTTAGCGGGGGCTAAAGGGGTTTATGAGCAGGTAAAAAATCACTCATTTTTACCTTATGAATCAATTATTAAATGCAGTACTAATAACCCCGAGTACTGCGCAGCCGCACAACTTCCGTGGAGCCAATTTTTTACTGATAATCAATTTTTATTGATTATTTCGCTTATTTTAATTTCGTTAGCGGGTGTATCGAGTGGACTGTTAATTGACTATAGCTTAGCGGCTAGGCGCTCAACTATCACGCGTGTGCGCAAAGGCCTTAAAAAAGGCTCATTTTATTGGACCTACCAACCCATTATTTGTTTGCAAACGGGTAAAGTGGTTGGCTGTGAGGCGTTAGCCCGTTTTGAAGATAAATACGGGGTTTTATTTCCTGATCAATTTATTCCTATTATAAGAAAAACCAATTTAACGTGGCGCTTTACCCAAGCCATGATTGAAAAAGTACTTTATGAGCTAACCACCGTTGAGGCATTACCGCGCAATTTTAAAATTTCTATTAATATTTTTCCCTATGATGTAGAAACAGGCAATATTGCGCTTTTAAAAGACATACCTGCACTCACCGATTCGCGCTTTATTATTTGTTTAGAAATAACAGAAGACGAATACTTAGACTCAACAGTTGCCCATACCCACTTTAAAAGGCTGGTTGAGGCGGGCTTTAATTTATCGATAGATGATTTTGGTACGGGTTACTCTAACTTAAAAAATCTACAAAACTTGAGCTTTCATCAGCTTAAAATTGACCGCACTTTTGTACAAGATATAACAACACAAGGCTTAAAGGCATCAATGATCCCTAATATTATGGCGTTGGTACGTAAGTTTAACTACACCTGTGTAGCAGAAGGCATAGAAACAAATGAGCAAGAAGCCATACTAAAACAAGCTGGCGTACATTATGGCCAAGGCTGGAAATATGCCAAGCCCATGGCACTTCGAGAGTTTAAAGCGTATTTAAAATTGCAAACGGTTTAAACGTGTTTTACCTCATACACGTATTAGTATGATATTTATAACAGTGTAAGGTTTTAAAATGATTAAAATAATAGCCAGCGCATTTATGGTGTTAATGCTTAGTGCGTGCTCAGCTCAATACCCAAATCAGCAAATTACCGGTAAGCAGTTTCCTACCATTAGCGGCCAAAGCCTAGATGAGAAAAGCGTAACCATACCGAGTAATTTTAAAGCCGATAAAACCTTGTTACTCATTGGCTATAAACAAGATAGCCAATTTGACATAGACCGTTGGTTAATTGGCTTAGACATGACAGGGGTTACATTACCCACTTACGAACTGCCTACCATAGCAGGTATGGCCCCGCGTATGTTTAGTACATTTATAGACAGCGGTATGCGCAAGGGTATACCAAAAGAGCTGTGGGGCGGGGTAATCACTATTTATGAAGATGGTGACACTGTGCAAAAATTTACAGGTAATAAAAACCCAAACAATACTCGCGTTGTTTTAATAGATAGCAAAGGTAAAATTTTACATTTTTACGATAGGGGCTTTTCGGTAGAGGCGCTTAATAAACTAAACGAAAAAATAAAATAAAGGGAGCCAAGCTCCCTTTAGTATTAAGTGTGTTTAAAACGCATAACTTACACTAAAGCGCGTAGTGCGTGGCATAATATAGCGGCCATTTGGGGCATCGGCATTACGTGGGTCGCCCTCTGTTATACCTTGCTCATCCGTTAAGTTATCAATGGCCAGTTGTAGTTTTATGCCTTCCATAGGTTCTAAAATTAGGCCTAAGTCTACTTTTTCGTAGCCATCAAGAGTCACCGTGTTTTCGTTGTTACCAAAGCGGTCATCAACAGCCGACAGTGTGCCATATAACGTGGCATACATACCTTGTAGCTCAAAGTCGTAGCTAGGTGTGATACGCACTTGCCACTTTGGCTGACGCTGAGATTCATTTCCTTCATTGGTTGGGCTTTGCGTTATTTCGGTTTCTTGTAGTGTGGTATTTAAATTAACCGAAAAACCCGACTGATGATTAAAGTTATAATCAAGCTCAACACCGTACGCTTCGTTTGTTAAAATTTCTGCAGGTACACCTGGGCGGCGTACAAATGTATCGCCCTTTACTTCGTTAACAAACAAGGTAGCGTAAAAGTCTGTAGAGTCAGAAATTAGCTTGTAGCCAAATTCGCCTTGGGTTACTTCTTTAATTAGCTTTTCGCCGCCTTCATAAGCGCTAAAGTTATCTCTAAAGTCGTCAAAGTAAGGCATTTTATAACCACGGTTTACGCGTGCAAATACACCCATGTAATCGTTTATTGAATAGTTAATCCCCGTTGTCCACGATGTTTTACTTTCATCATAGTTAACTGTTTTGGTAATAATTCCATCAAGGTCTTCATCAACACTGTATTCTACTTCATGACTTTCGTGGCGCACGCCTGCATCTAATGTAAAGTCGTCGGCAAATTTGTATTGAGCTGTTACATAAAACGCATTGGTGCGCGCATCACCTGTTGAGCTAATATCGTAGTTAAAATCGCAGCCATCAGTGCTTTGATTACACTCAATGCCAGTTAGCGACTCGCCGCCGGCTTCTAGTACGTGGTAAGCCGTATTACCTAAACTCCACCAATCGTTTGCCGATGTACTAGCTGTGTAGTAACCAAACGTGGCTGATAAATTATCAAATTGCTTTGAAAACGCTAAATCGTTTGTAAATGAGCTAATTTCTTTTAAAACAACCCAGCGGCCAAGTTGTTGTATTGGGGTGTCGCTTGCGTACTCAGTATTGGTTACTGCACCAAATGCGGTTTGCCCATTATCGGCAACTGCACCAACCGTGGTTGCTGAGCCACTTGGCACCAACCCGTATGTATTGGCATCCCCTTTAGTTATATTAAAGCGGTCAGAAAATTGCCAACCATTATCAAGCTCTAGTTTAATGCTACCGCCTGTTACATGGCCGTCCCAGCCTCGGCCATCCCCTAAGTCAATATCGTGTGCTTGTGCATCGGGGCCGGTAAAAATGGTTGCTTGGCGGTTTAACGTGCCAAGTTGGGTATATTCTGCGTCAATCCCTTCAATATTAAGGGGGGTTGGTAAGTACCATGCACCGTGGTCATCTGTTTGGCGAGTGTAAAAGTTAAGCTCGCCGTTATCTAAATCTTTAGTGATATTAATGGTAAATTGGCTGCCTTTCTCAGAGGTAAAACCTGCATCACGAATACCCGGAGAGCTTTTTACATACCCGCCAACCATAAAGTATAAATCGTCAGTAATTTCACCACTAATAACAGCATCTACTCGTTGTAGGTCGTAATCAGATGTTGTGTATTTAAATAAGCCTTCGGTGTCTTCACCACCGCGCTTTAGCCTAAAGTTAGTTGTTAAACCCGGTTGGCCGTTTGATAAAACAGGGTTCGGCCCACCGCGTAAAGCCTCCATGGTCTCAATCGTTTCATCAATTCTAAAAAGTGAAGAGTTTTCTAAAAACGATAATGTAGGGGCTGGGTAAACGGGTGACCCTTCAATACTTAGGGTTAAAAATGGGGCGTCACCGCCGCCAGGAAAACCACGTACAAATACATTGGCACCAGATTCACCCCCTGAGCTTTCTACCCAAACCCCAGGTACGGCTTTAAACAGATCGGCAGTGCTTTTAGGTGAAAGTTTAATAATTTGTTGGCTATCAATATTTGTAACAGCGTAGCCTGCATCTATTTTTCTGATGCCGACCCCGGTAGGTGTGCCCGAAACAACAATTCGCTCTACCTTGGTTTCTTGTGCTTGCTCTTGTGCAAAGGTGGCGTGTGAGCTCAAGGCTAAAGTTATAGCGCACGCTAATGTACTTTTTGCTTTATTGAATGTCATGTGTGATCCCGTTTTTAGTGTGTTAAACAGTGTGTTTTTTACTGCGCTGTATACAAAGTTTTTATGTAAACAGGCTGTATATGATGAAACCTTAAAGATTAATGCAAACGTTTGCAATATTTATTTGTAAATTATTTATGAATTATATTTGTAGAAATATTGAGCGTAAAAGCCTAGGTATGGCTTTTTTAGCCTGTGAGGCAAGCCAGAAAAAATTAATAATGCTATATTGTCAGCTAGTTACATTAAACATTAGTTAATACAACGCGGCTCAGGGTTTTCATGGATAACAAAAAAATAAAATTAGCTGATTTAGCAAAGCTGGCAGGGGTGTCTACCTCTACGGTTTCGCGTGCTTTAAATGACAACCCGTTAATAAAACAAGAAACACGCGATAAATTAAAACAACTCGCTAAAGAGCATAATTTTAGTTTAAACACCGCTGCAAGCCGCTTGCGAACGCAAAAAACAAATGTTGTTGCTGTTATCATTAACTTAGATGAACAAACCGAACAATCGATTAGCGATCCATTTTTACTTAAAGTGGTTAGCGAAATTAATCTTGCACTTAATCAACAAGGGCTAGAGCTTTTATTGTCTAATTCAATAATGGCACAGCACGATTGGGCCAATTATTTTATTAATGGTCGAAGGGCCGATGGTATTATTGTGGTTGGGCAGGGTAAAGATCAGCGCAATATAGAGGCGGCTGCTAAAGCGGGGATCCCTTTGGTTGTGTGGGGAGACCCTAAAACACCCAGTAATTACCCTATTGTAGGCAGTGATAACTACCTAGGTGGAATGCAAGCCACTGCGCACTTAATCGAACACGGTGCAAAAAATATTTTATTTTTAGGCGACCCAGAGCACGGTGAAATTAGCGAAAGGCACCGTGGTTATGCGGCTGCGCTATCTACACATAAACTAGAGCAGCACGTTGTTTCTATTGATATTACTAGTAGTTCGGCGTATCAAGAAATTAATAGTCTATTGCGCGAAAAAGGGCTCTACTTTGATGCAATAATGGCTTGTAGCGATATGGTTGCCTTAGGGGCAATGAAGGCGTTAAAAGAGCGCTATGTCAGTATTCCTAATGATGTTGCATTGGTTGGCTTTGACGATATAGCAATGGCAGATATTAGCCATCCGTCGCTTTCAACAATTAAACAAAATACTCAATTAGCGGCTGAACTTTTAGTTAAAAAGCTTATGCAACAATTTATGGGTCAAAAAGTTGAATCTCAAGTTATTGATATAGAATTAATAACTCGTCAATCGAGCAAACGTTGATTTATGGATGATAGATACAAATTTTAAAACTTAAAATGCAAACGATTGCATTGATTTTTATTCTACACTAAACTCAACGTTCACTGACACAAACACACACGCTAATTACCCAAAGGTGTTAGCTTTAATCGTTATGGCGCACTGCGTTATAAGTAAGGCAAGCTATGAGTAAAACAAAAATCACACTAGCAATTGCTGCAAGCTATTTTATTTTCGCAATATTATTAAATAGCGTAGGAACAGTCATTTTGCAGGCAATAAACACACTGGGCGTTAGCAAAACTGAGGCGTCTGTTTTGGAAGGCTTTAAAGACTTATCAATTGCGATAATGTCTTTTGTTGTTGCCTCGTTCATTCCAAGGTTAGGGTATAAGCTCGCAATGTTAGGGGCTTTAGCGGTCGTTGCATTAGTGTGCTTAAGCACCGCACTGATCAGCGAATTTTATATGTTTAAAGTGCTATTTGCAGTGATAGGCTGTGGCTTTGCGGTAGTCAAAGTTTCTGTTTATTCGATTATTGGCCAAGTAACCGAAGATGCTAATAGTCACTCGTCACTTTTAAACACCATCGAAGGCATTTTTATGGTGGGTGTATTAAGTGGTTATTGGATTTTTACCGCCTTTATAGACCCAAGCCAAAGCAATGCGTGGCTCAATGTTTATTACGCGTTGGCTGCGCTTACTTTAATTGTATTACTAAGTGTTGTTATTGCACCGATTGCGCCGGCAATTGATAAAAATAAAACTGACTCTAGTTTGAGTGACTTTATAGCCATGCTTAAATTAACGTATCAGCCCTTGGTGCTTATTTTTATTATAAGTGCATTTTTATATGTTCTTATTGAACAAGGCGTAGGCACTTGGCTGCCAACCTTTAATAACCAAGTTTTACAATTGCCTGTGGCTATAAGTATTCAGTTAGCGAGTATTTTTGCAGCGGCGTTAGCGTTTGGTCGCTTAGTTGCGGGGCAGGTGCTTAAGCACATTAATTGGTTTTTTGTGCTGTGCGGATGCTTAGTCGCCATGGCATTACTTATTATTATAACGTTACCCCTAACTGAAAACCTGCCTAATACAGCAATCACTAGCCTATTTGATGCACCACTAGCTGCATTTGTTTTGCCCCTCATTGGCTTTTTTATGGCGCCAATTTATCCAGTGTTAAATTCGGTAATGCTCAGCGCATTAGAAAAGCACCAGCATGCAGCCATGACAGGGTTAATCGTTGTGTTTTCAGCACTTGGAGGCACAACTGGTTCAATGATCACAGGCTACGTATTTGAGCATTTTAGTGGTCAGCACGCATTTTACCTGTCGTTAATTCCCATTAGCTTAATTTTTATAAGCGTGATTATTTTTAAACAGCGCACCCGCGCCATTTCTCAGCACGCTGCCAGCATATAATTGATTTAGGATTGTTATGAATTTTTTTGAGAGCCAGTTATTTAAAGATGTACAGACCCAACATATTTTTGATGACTGTAAAACATTTGCAGATGCAACTGCACGAAACAGCTGGCAAAGTGCGTGTAAACACTACGAGCAAGTAGCACCACTTAATCAAGCCCAATTAAAAGAGTTTGTAAATGCTCACTTTATTACGACCCCCTTACTCCGTATGCAAAGTGAGCCAGATACCGCAAGCGTTAAGCACTATATTAACTCTTTGTGGCATGGTTTGAGACGGGCGGCTGATAAACCTAAAGCCGATTCTTTATTAGCATTAAAGCATAGCTACATTGTGCCTGGTGGGCGTTTTCAGGAAATATACTACTGGGATAGCTACTTTACAGCGCTTGGCTTAATGGATGCTAATAAACCTGAAATTGTTGAAGATATGCTGCAAAACTTTATCGACCTTATAAACGATTATGGGTGTATTCCAAATGGCAATCGCAGTTACTACTTATCGCGTTCACAGCCACCTATTTTAGCGCTTATGGTTGAATTACTATGGCAGCACGAACACAACAAAACCAATAATGTAGCGTGGCTTGAAAAATGTGTTGATGCGCTTGAAAAAGAGTATGCGTTTTGGATGCAAGGCGCAGAAGAGCTTACTAACGAGAAAACGACACTAAGGCGAGTTGTAAAAATGCCATGCGGTGGCAAGCTAAATCGTTATTGGGACGATGAAGCAACCCCTAGGGCAGAATCCCTGAGAGAAGATCTGGCACTCGCAGAGGGCTTAGCTGAGCATAAAAAGCCCGACTTTTATCGACATATACGCGCAGCGTGTGAATCAGGCTGGGACTTTAGTTCTCGCTGGCTAGCTGAGCCTGATTCACTTAGCTCTATACAAACGACCGATATAATACCCATTGATCTTAATTGTTTGCTTTATAACCTAGAAAAACAGCTTAGTAAGTTTAATAAGCTGCTAGGTAATAGCCAACAAGCCGATTTATTTAGCGACTACGCAGCAGCTCGCCGCACACTGATTAATAAATACATGTGGAGTGAGCAACAACACTTTTTTGTTGATTATAATCATCACAAAGCGAGTCAATCTAAGGTGTTAAGCGCTGCCGCAAGTACTGCATTATTTTTTAACTTAGCGTCTGAGCAACAAGCTCAACATATTGCCGAGCGACTAAGCCGCGACTTTTTAAAGGCCGGCGGCATAGTTACTACCGTTACCTCTACATCACAGCAATGGGATAGCCCTAATGGGTGGGCTCCGCTGCAGTGGTTTGCTGTTAAAGGGCTTGATAATTACGGTTTTAGTGATCTTAGTAAACGTATAATGCAAAACTGGCTAACAATGGTAGAAAACGACTTTTCTGTTAATCAGTGCCTACTAGAAAAATACAATGTGTGCGTGCCTCAATTAAAAGCAGGGGGCGGAGAATACGTAGTACAGCAAGGTTTTGGCTGGACTAACGGGGTTACCTCACGCTTTTATGCCTTGTGTGAGGACTGATCAGAGCAGTGTTTTATATGAAAATAATTCACTAATTTTCATTAAGTTATTGTAACTATTAACTAAATATTATTGGTGGTTGTTTTATGCCGTGTATGAATAATACCAAGGGCGCATTGTAAGTTGTTAATAAATTCGGTAATGTGGTGTAAACATTTCAAGGACGAAATCTATGCTACAACCACACGCCGTTTTTGTAAAAACCACGTTTCAATCTTCTTTTCACTGTGAAAGCTACACAACTATATTAAAAACCATGCAAGCCATTTTTGGCGATATTAAAATGGACGACGTGATCCCTAAAAACGAGAAAAGGGACAAGTTTGATTTATTTTTAATTGATGGCGATAAAAATAACTGGTTAGATTTGCTGCCTGCCGACTTAATTTGCCTCGCTAAAAAGCATAAAGTTGTCTTATTTAATGTAGAGCCCAATGCCGTGTGCGAAAAAAACCTACTGTTAAATCATTTCAATGGTGTGTTTTATAAATCAGATGCACCAGAAACTATTTTTAAAGGGCTAGTTAGAATAACCTCAGGCGAGTTATGGTTTACGCGAAAGGTTATATCAAAAGCGTTTTCAGATATTCTCTCGGTTACCTCTTCGTTTAATAGCCTACAAGAAGACATTACCCTCAAAAAAGGGGATTACGCGCACCTTACTAAACGTGAAAAATCGGTTATTCACTTAATTGCTCAAGGGGCGAGCAATAACGCCATTGCCGATAAACTTAATATAAGTGACCACACCGTTAAAACGCATTTGTACAGTGCCTTTAAAAAAACCAATTCTCGTAACCGTGTTGAATTAGCAAATTGGGCTCAGCGTTACATATCGGTGTTATTACCTATGGCTAAGTAAACCACTACTCCTAAAGTGGCCTTAAGCCCAGCACTGCTGGGCTTTTTTTGTTTTACGATAAATCTAATAAGCTCTTAGAGTTTAGTTTTAACGGCTCACATCTAGGCTTTATTATACCAATGCGCATAACTAAATGATTAAGTACTATTGCGGATTGGTATTATACGGATGAGTTTTAAGCCAGTGCTCGGCTATTTGTTCGCGCGTGGCAAACCACACTTGCTCATGCGATTTAGCATATTCTAAAAACCGTGCAAGGGCTTTAATGCGCCCTGGGCGGCCAATTAAGCGACAATGCAGCCCTATAGACATCATTTTAGGGGCGTTTTCACCTTGGGGGTCGCCTTCCTCGTATAGCGTATCGAATGCATCTTTTAAATAATTATAAAACTGATCGCCGGCATTAAAGCCTTGCACTGCAGCAAAGCGCATGTCGTTTACATCAAGCGTATAGGGCACTATTAGCTGTGGCTTACCTTCTTTAATACTGTAAAAGGGTAAGTCGTCGCTGTAATCGTCGGCATCATATAAAAACGAGCCATTTTCTACCACAAGGGCTGCTGTGTTAGGGCTTGTGCGCCCGGTGTACCAGCCTGTGGGCTTTTTACCGGTAAGCGTTTGAATGATTTCAATGGCTTTTTGCATGTGCTCGCGCTCGGTTTGTTTATCTATATGTTGATAATTAATCCAGCGCAGGCCGTGGCTTGCAATTTCGTGCCCAGCCTCAACAAAGGCTTTAGCTATATCGGGGTGGCGCTCAAGGGCCATTGCCACAGCAAAAATGGTGACCGGTATATCGTATTTTTTAAAGAGTTTAAGTAAGCGCCACACACCCGCTCGCGAGCCATATTCGTAAATAGACTCCATGCTTATGTGGCGGTCTTCTACATGCGGGGCGCTGACTATTTCAGATAAAAATGTTTCGGCCGCTGCATCACCATGCAGTACACAGTTTTCACCGCCTTCTTCGTAATTTAACACTACTTGCACGGCTATACGGGCTTTATTAGGCCAATTGGCATGCGGAGTGTGTGCACCATAACCAATTAAATCGCGCGGGTAGTGTTTAAATTGCTCGCTCATGTTACTGCTCCTTTTTTACTGCGCTAAGCCAAGTGCTAAGCGTTTTGCGCTCTGCATCAGTCATTTTGGTCATGTTAGCCAATGGCATATCTTTGGTAATAACGGCGCGAGTATGAATAAGTGCACTGGCTTTTTTTACATCAGCAAGTGAGTCGAGCTTAAAGCCGAGCGGCGCGGTTTGAAAAAGCTTTGAGGTAGGGGTTTCACTGTGGCACTGTGTACAGTGTTTATTAATAATATCCCATGCTTGCGCATCGCTTATACTTGCTTGTAGCTCATTGTTCGCGTTTACAGAACTACTTGGCCACGGTGCAATGGCTAGCATTAACGCAAAAAACGCGGCAATACCGCTTATTAGTACTGAAGGCTTATTAACACCTTGGTGCTTTAAATTAAAAAAGTGGCGTATCCACATACCAATAATAAAAAAGCCAATAAGCACTAACCAGCCAAACTCATGGCTATAGGTATACGAAAAATGGTTACTTAGCATAATAAATATAACTGGTAGGGTGGCGTAGTTATTATGGACCGAGCACTGCTTTGCTTTTAAGCCCGGCGCTGAATCAGGAATGCGCCCAGCTTCTACTTCGCTTACCATGTAGTGCTGTGCAGGCATAATAATGTGATATACATTACCGGCCATACAGGTACCAATTAATGCACCAACATGAATATACACTGCGCGGTCACTAAATAGCTGATCAACCCCATACGTCCATAACGCTAAAAAGCCTACACCTAGGGCAATAAATGCCTTGCCATTTTCAACAAGCGGGCTTTTACACAATAACCGATAAACACCATAGCCTAAGCCTATAAAACCAAGTGATGCACCAATAGCCGCAAACTTACTGAGCTCACTTTTACTGGCATCAAGTAAATACACATCTGCACCCACATAATATAACAGCGTAAATAACAGCGCGCCGCTGATCCAGGTTGTGTAGGCCTCCCACTTAAACCAATGTAGGGTAGAGGGCATTTGTTCTGGGCCATTTTGATACTTAGCCACTTCGTAAAAGCCGCCGCCATGAATAGCCCATAAATCGCCTTTTATGCCTTTATCTTGTTTCCATTGTGGCGGTGTTTGTAAGTTATTATCAAGCCACACAAAATAAAATGAGGCGCCTATCCACGCTATACCTGCTACCACGTGAAAGTATCTAAACACCAAATGAGCAAGCTCAAATAAATAGTTTTCCATCGGGTTATGCCTCTTCTAAATCGGGTGTGGGTGTGGCTGCAAACTGGGCTTGTTGGTCGCGTTTATACACGCTTTTACCCATAATGTAGGTTTGTTCAATACAGCGGTCGTCGCCTAGCATCATCATGGCAAAAAGCTGTTCGTGAAGGGTTTTGGCATGGCCAATTCTGAACTTTAAAAAGGAGGTGGCCGCGTAATCCATTACAATAAAGTCGGCCTCGCAGCCTTCATTAAAGTTACCTATGGTGCCTTCTAAATCAAGGGCACGTGCGCCGCCTAGGGTGGCTAAATAAACCCCTTTAAATGCTGAAAACTTTTGACCCTGTAGCTGCTGAATTTTGTACGCTTCGTTACCTGTTTGTAGCATAGAAAAACTTGTGCCTGCGCCTACATCGGTACCCATACCCACATTTATTCCATGCTCTTCACATCTCTTTAAATTTAAAAGCCCCGAGCCTAAAAACAAGTTAGAGGTAGGGCAATGCGATATAGCCGCGTTGTTATCGGCAAGGCAGCACAGCTCGCGCTCAGATAAATGAATACTATGGGCAAATACCGAGCGTTTACGCACCATTTTAGCTTGCTCGTAAACGCCAAGGTAATCATCAGCCTCTGGGAATAACCCTTTTACCCATTCGCACTCGTCTTTGTTTTCAGATAAGTGCGTATGCAGGTAGGTGTCGGGGTATTCTTCTAATAATTGAGTACATTTTTGTAGTTGCTCTGGGGTAGATGTGGGTGCAAAACGTGGCGTTACTGCATAGCTTAATCTATCCACATTATGCCATTTTTCTATCAGTGCTTTTGATTGATCGTAACTGGTTTGCGCGCAATCTGATAAATCATCTGGGCAGTTTCTGTCCATCATTACCTTACCGGCAATCATACGTAAATTACGTTTTTGAGATTCGTTAAAAAACGCATCCACCGATTGCGGGTGCACAGTACCAAATACCAATGCGGTGGTGGTGCCGTTACGCAGTAGCTCATCTAAAAAGCGGTTAGATATGTCTTTTGAATAATGCTCACAGGTAAACTTTTTTTCGGTTGGGAAGGCATATTCGGTAAGCCAGCTTAAAAGCTGCTCGCCATACGCGCCGATCATTTCGGTTTGCGGCAAATGTATGTGCGTGTCTATCATACCGGGCATTACTAATTTACCATCGTGGCGAATAATAGTGGCTGACTTATCAATGCTTGGCAGTATGTCTTGCTCGTAACCAAGGTTAACCACTTTGCCGTTTTGAATAACTAACGCGCCTTTTTCAAAATAGCGATGGGCGCTTTCTACTGCTATGGCGGGGTCCTCAACAAAATCGAGTATGTTGGCACAAATTACGGTCATTTTATTATTGTTGTGGGTGCTCATAATTAGCTGCCTCTGTACGTTGAGTAGCCAAATGGGCTAAGCAATAACGGAATATGATGGTGTTTTTGATCTTGTAATCTAAAGGTAATTTGCGCCTCTGGGTAAAACGCAGGTGTTTCTTGGTTTTCATAATAGCTATCTAAGTCAAAAACCAGTTTATAGGTTGCAAATTCTACGTCGGTATTGAGCCAGTCGGTAATTCGCCCGTCGCTATTTGTTTTTCCTTGAGCAATTAATTGCCACTCGTTATTAGTGTATACAAACAATTGTACAGCTACATTTGCTGCAGGTTTACCTGTGCTGGTATCTAAAATATGGGTAGTAATAGGGCTTTTATTCATAGCAATGACTCCAATCTTATTTTTGTTATTTTGGCTTGTTCGCCCGCGGCTATATTAAGCTCCGTGCTGCGGGTGTTGTGTATGCGCTGCTCAATAAGTTCAAGCATTTGCTCAGCACTTTTACCACTGGCACACACAATAAATATAAAGCCAAATTTACTGAGGTATTCTTTATTTAGCGCAATCATTTTTTTAAGGGTTTGCTCGTTTGCTTTACTCATGCCTGATTGTTCGTGCCCCGCTTTTTGCGCTGTAGCGGCGTACTTTTTACTTAATGTTGATAAATCGCCTATTTGCGGGTGGCCTTCAAAAGCGGCTAAATAATCGCTTTCGCCTAGGCTATCCCATACGCTTTGCGCGCTGTTAAATAAGTGCTCTTTATTTTCAAATGGCATGATATTTAGCATACCGCTTACCCAGTTAGGGGCGGCGCAGCAATGCTCTAATGCTTGATGCGCTTGCGCTGCATTTAGGTTATTAATTTTTAAGCTACTCATGCGTTTTCTTCCTCGTGCGTGGTGCTAATTAAGGCATTTTTAAGTGCACGCCATTGCAGGCCTTGGCGTTTGGGCGCATGGGTTTGCATAGCCTGATAAAGGCCAATTAACTGCCCGCTAATTGATATTGCCACTTCCATAGGGAGCTTGCCCGTTACATTTTCAAGCCCGACAGGGCAGGTCATTTGCTTTATTTGCTCGGTGGTAAAATCGCGATGGGCTAAGCGCTGTTTAAAGCGTTTTGCTTTAGTATCTGAGCCAATTACACCAAGCCAATTAGCATCAGCGCGTTTAATAATGGCTTGTGTAAGTGCAAAGTCGAGCTGGTGGTTATGGGTTAATATTAAGTAATTATTAGCCTTTGGCGCGCGTTTAACTTGCTCTGTTGGTTCTTCATCAACCACTTTTATTACGTTATTAGGAATAACTTGCGGGAATACATCTGCGCGGCTATCTATCCAGCGTATGCGCATAGGTAATTGTGCCAATATACCAATAAGCGCCTGTGCTACATGGCCTGCGCCGTATATGTCGAGGGTAAAGCGTTCGCATTGCATGCACTCAAGCATAACGGTGGCAGCTCCCCCGCAGCATTGGCCTAAATTTGCGCTTAGGTTAAATTGCTCTATCACTTGAGCGGCCTCGCCCTTGGCAAGTAGCTCGCGGGCTTTTTCTATTACTACGTATTCAAGGTGACCACCGCCAAGGGTGTCGTAAATGTGCTCGCCGCTTATTACCATTTTAGAGCCTGTGCCACGTGGGGTTGAGCCATTGGTGCCAAGCACAGTGGCAATAACATAATTAGTGCCGCTTTGTTCGTGCTCGTTGATAGCTTGTGCCCAATTTTGCGTATGAAAACCCTGAAACGACTCATTTAAATTAGCCATGTTGCTGCTCCTTAAACCAGCTAGCGGTTTGCTCAATTGCATTTAATACACGCTCAGGTGTGGCAGGTGTATCAAGTGGAGCGGTGTATTTGTAATCAGCCACACTGCTTATGGCATTTCGAATAGCGCTCCATACGCTAAAGGCCAACATAAACGGTGGCTCGCCAACCGCTTTTGATCTAAATACCGTGGTTTCTGGATTGGCCGAGTTATATAAATTTACATTAAATTCGGCTGGGGTATCGCCAATTGCAGGAATTTTATAGTTAGCTGGGCCAAAGCTTGCAAGCTGGCCTTTATCATTCCATTGTAAGTCTTCGGTGGTAAGCCAGCCCATACCTTGCACAAAAGCCCCTTCAATTTGGCCTATATCAAGTGCAGGGTTAATTGAGCTGCCCACATCGTGCAGTATATCCACGCGGGTTACGGTGTTTTCACCTGTCAGCGTATCTACTTCTACTTCACTCAGTGCTACGCCATGCGCGTAGTAAAAAAATGGCCGGCCTTCGCCTTTCGCTCTATCGTAATGAATTTTAGGCGTGGCGTAATAACCGGTTGATGAAAGCGATATACGATTCATGTAAGCAAGGTTTGCAAGTTCGCTAAAGCTAATTTCGCCTTTACTAAAGGTAATGAGATTATCTTTAAATACAATACTTTGGCTGTCTACCTCAAAGTGCTCACTTATAAAGTTTATTAAACGCTCTTTTATGGTATTTACCGCGTTTAGCGCCGCCATGCCGTTTAGGTCAGTCCCGCTTGATGCAGCAGTTGGCGAGGTGTTGGGTACTTTGTCGGTACGAGTAGCGCTTATGCTTACTGCGTCAAAATCAACGCCAAAGCCATGGGCTACTATTTGCGCTATTTTTGTATTAAGCCCTTGGCCCATTTCGGTGCCGCCATGGTTTAAATGAATTGATCCATCGCTATAAACATGTACGAGTGCACCCGCCTGGTTTAAGTGTTGTACGGTAAACGATATACCGTATTTTACCGGCGTCATTGCAAGGCCTTTTTTGATAATAGGGGATGATGCGTTAAAGGCTTTAATTGCCTTTTTTCGCGCCCAGTAATCACCCGACTCCTCAAGCTGGCTTATCATATCTTTTAAAATATGCTGCTCTACTGTTTGATGGTACGGCGTAGTGTCGCGGCCTTTTTTGTATAAATTAAGCTTTCGGATCTCAAGCGGATCTTTACCCAATTTAGCGGCTATATCGTCCATTATTAGCTCGCCCATGATCATGCCTTGCGGGCCACCAAATCCTCTAAAGGCGGTGTGGCTTACGGTGTTTACTTTACAGCGATTCCCTTTAATGGTGGCAGCTGGGTAGTAATAAGCGTTATCTGCATGAAACATTGCACGGTCTACAATGGCATCAGATAAATCAGGCGAATAACCACAAAACCCATTTACGGTTACATCAGCGCCTTCAATTAGGCCATTTTCGTCAAACCCTACATGGTATTGATTATAAAATGGGTGGCGCTTACCGGTAAGTTTAAAGTCGTCGCTGCGGGCTAGGCGCATTTTAACGGCGCAGCCAAGGTAGTAAACTGCAAGTGCTGCAAGGCAAGCCCACGGCGCGCCTTGGGTTTCTTTACCGCCAAAGGCTCCGCCCATGCGGCGGGTTTCTACATTTACAAAGCTAAATGGCTTTTTTAAAATTTTAGCAACTAAGTGCTGCACCTCTGTTGGGTGCTGGGTAGAACATTGAACATGAATACCGCCATCGTTGTCGGGCTGAGCAAGTGCTATTTGTCCCTCAAGGTAAAAGTGTTCTTGCCCGCCTATGTGTATTTCACCTTTAAGTTGGTGGGCTGCATTATTTATGGCTTGCTCGCTATTACCGCGGTTAAGTGAATGTGGCGGCCTTACCCAGTGCTCTTTTTTAATCGCTTCTTTAATATCAAGTATGGGGGTGGTTTGCTCGCACTTTATAACCACTAAGCGAGCAGCGCGGCGCGCAATTTCGTAGCTTTTGGCAACCACTACCAGCACAGGTTGCCCGTGGTATTGAATTTCGTGATTGGTTAATAGCACATCCCCAGGAAATACTGGGCCAATATCAAGCTTACCGGGTACATCATCAGCCGATAAAATACGTTTAACGCCTGCCACTTCAAGCGCTTTACTTGTATCAATTGATTTAATAAAGCCGCTGGTAATGGGCGCAAGTACAGGGTAGGCGTGCAAGCAGCCATGGGGCTCTGGGTTATCGTCGGCGTAGTTTGCATTGCCACATACTTGCTTTATTGCGCTTTCGTGATACTTAGATTGGCCAACACTTCCGCCTTGGGCTTTTAGTTTATCCATTTCAAAGTGACGCATGTGAAATCCTCGTAATGGCAATGTTGTTATTATTTTTACTGCTTGGTTGTGCACCGCAAAACTCAATACCAATACGCTGTAGCAAGTTTTTGCTTACCGTAGTGCGGTAATGTGCGCTGCTACGTACATCGCTCATGGGAGCAAAGTCATCATTTATAGCACTAGCGGCATCTATAAAGGTGCTTACTTGCAAGGACTGAGTATTAAGCTTTTGCTCTATGTGTGCGGCGCGTTTTGGTATGGCAGCCATACCGCCCATGGCGCAGCGGGCATTGCTAATTACGCCTTGCGTTTGCTCTATAGCCAGCACTAAACACACAGTAGATATATCATCTTCAAAGCGTTTTGAAATTTTATGACACGCAAGCTTTAACGAGTCTGGGCGTTTAGGTACGGTAATTTTGCTAATGACTTCATCGCTTTTAATGACTGTTTTTTTGTAATCAACAAAGTAGTCGGCCACGTTTATTGTACGTGTGCCTGCTGTGCTTAATAAATCTAAGGTGGCATTAAGTGCAATAAGTAAAGGGGCAGGATCGCCAATTGGAGAGGCATTTCCTATGCTGCCACCTAAGGTGCCACTGTTACGTACTTGGTTAGAGCCAAGGCGTTCAAACAGCTCTTTAGACTCAGGGTAGTAAGTGTAAAACGCTTCAATAAATTGGCTGTAAGGGAGTGCTGCACCAATATGTAGCTCGCCGTTGTTATCGCTTAAAGTGCACAGTTCACTGGTTTGGCTAAGCGATATAATAATATCGGGCAATAGCATGTTTTGGCTAAGCTCAATGGCAAAGTCGGTGCCACCAGCAACCAAGTGTGCCTGCGGGTAACGCGCTTTAAGCTCAACAAGTTGCGCTGCACTTTGCGGTAAATAAAACGTACGAGGTCCATTTTTTAAACAAGGAATGTCATCACCTATATTTAGTGATGCCTTAAATTGTGCCCCCATGGCAGAGTAAGGCTCATTTTTACGCTCGTAGCTATAAGCTTTTTCAACTGCAAGTAAAATAGGGCTGTAACCCGTACAACGACATAAATTACCCCCTAGCGCATGAATAGCGGCTTTTTTACCTGGGTAACTCGGGTTGTTAATATAAAGCGCCAACATGCTCATTATTATGCCAGGGGTACAAAAACCACATTGTGAACCATGGCACTCAACCAATGCGCGTTGTACTGGGTGTAAATCGTTAAGTGTAGGGTAAAGCCCTGTTGTTACAGCCTCTACGGTTACTATGTGTTTTGCGTGTGCATTACCTAATAAAAGCAGACAGCTATTCATGGTTTTATAGTGCCAAACTGGCTCACCGTTTGAATTTAGTTTTTCTTCGCCAACTAAAATTGTGCATGCGCCACAATCGCCTGTTGCACACCCTTCTTTGGTGCCCATTTTCCCTTTTTTGGTGCGAAGCCAGTCCAAAATGGTGAGATTCGGCGCGCATTCTTCTACTTCTATTGGCGTGTCATTTAATAAAAACGTAATCACACAGACCCCCTTAACTTTTATAAAGCCCTGATATGTAAAGGCTTGGCGTATATTTTTTCTTGTTGTTTTTAAGCAGGTAAGAAAAAAACTTTTTCATCTTGGTAAGTTAATTGCAGATACCATGCCATTGTTGACCGCTTGGTCAGCTAAGTTTCTAGGCTAGCTTATTTAACCAACAAGCACAAAGAAAGGTTTAAATAATGGACAATAAATACCGCCTTACTATGCAGGGAATGACAAAGCAGTACCCCGGATGTATAGCCAACGACGGCGTAACAATAAAAATAAAACATGGTGAGGTACATGCCCTGCTTGGTGAAAACGGCGCGGGTAAAAGCACGTTAATGAAAATGCTTTACGGTGTAGTTAAACCTGACCAAGGGGACATGTTTTTTAACGGTCGTAAAATGGACATAAAAGAACCCGCCGATGCCCGCGAATTAGGCATAGGTATGGTGTTTCAGCATTTTTCGTTATTTGAAACCCTAACAGTTGCGCAAAATATCGCGTTAGCGCTGGGCGATTTAGCAGGGCATAGCAGCACACTTGCCAGCAGAATTAGTAAAACATCGGCTAGGTACGGCATGCCGCTGGACCCGCATAGGTTGGTGTCTACGCTTTCAACAGGCGAGCGCTAACGAGTAGAAATAGTCAGGTGTTTATTATTAGATATTCAACTGCTTATTTTAGATGAACCCACCTCGGTACTCACTCCGCAAGAAGTAGACGCATTGTTTAAAACCCTGCATTCGCTTAAAAAAGAAGGCTGCTCGGTGTTGTTTATTAGCCATAAGTTGCATGAAGTTATTGCGCTTTGCGACAGCGCCACTATTTTGCGCGCTGGCAAGGTAAGTGGGCATTGCATTCCTAAAAACGAAACCAGCGAATCAATAGCCCGCTTAATGGTAGGCGACAGCACCCCAATAAGTAACCAAACACGCAGAGCGACTGGCACAGATGATTTTTTAACAGTCGATAACTTATCAACCAGTGCGCAGGCGTTATTTGATATTGCGCTTAAAAATATTAACTTTGCCGTACAACAAGGCGAAATAGTCGGTATTGCAGGGGTTGCCGGTAATGGGCAAGAGGAGCTATTAAAAGCGCTTTCGGGAGAGGAGCCGCAAAAAAATAGCAACGCAATAAAATTTAAAAATACCGCTGTTGATGCGTTATGCCCTCTAAAAAGGCGCAGGCTTGGGCTTGCATGCGTACCAGAGGACAGGCTAGGGCGCGGCGCAGTCCCTGATATGGATTTAGCGCACAATGCACTCCTTACCAGTTTTGATAGTGGTTTAGTTAAAAACGGCTTTTTAGTAAAACAAAAAATTAGCCAACTCGCCGACAAAATCATTAAAAAATACAACGTAAAAACCCCCAGCAACCGTACTCACGCAGCAAGCCTTTCGGGCGGTAATTTGCAAAAGTTTATTATTGGCCGAGAGGTTGAGCAAAACCCACAATTGCTGGTTATGTCACACCCAACATGGGGTGTAGATATTGGCGCGCAAGTTGCCATTCACAAGGCAATTTTAACGCTGCGCGACGAAGGCTGTGCAGTACTAGTTATTTCAGAAGATTTAGACGAGCTCTATAAAATTTGTGACCGAATTGGCGCAATTTGTGATGGCAAACTCTCGCCTATTTTAAATACCGACTGTGTACCACTAGTGCAATTAGGGCAGTGGATGGCGGGCGACTTTAATCACGACACTAAAAGCAACACAGCAAAAATAACACCGCAAGGAGCGCTGGCATGATAAAGCTTGAACCCCGCGTAGAGCGCTCAAACACATGGAGTTATTTCTCTCCTGTTTTAGCCATTTTACTCACTTTAATAACAGGTTATGTGGTATTTGCCTTATTAGGGCACGACCCGCTTAATGCCTTATATACCTTACTCATAGCGCCTATTTCTGATTGGTACGGCGTTACCGAGCTATTAGTAATGACCATTCCAATTTTATTATGTGCCTATGGTTTAGCGCTGTGTTACAGGGCGTCGGTGTGGAATATAGGTGCCGAAGGGCAGCTACTTATTGGCGGCGTATGCGCCAGTGCCGTAGCTGTTAACTTTGTTGACTCTACAAGTTCCTTTGCATTAGGGCTTACATTACTTGCAGGTATTGCCGGTGGCATGCTGTGGGCAGGCTTAGCCGCGTTTATGAAATTACGTTTAAACACCAACGAAATTTTAGTCACCATTATGCTCAATTACATTGCCGTTAATGTGTTGCTGTGGTCAGTACACGGGCCATTAAAAGACCCATACGGTTATAACTTTCCTGAAAGCGCCTTATTTGGCGATAGCACCTTACTACCGGTTTTATTTGAGGGTACTCGCCTTCATATAGGGCTTGCATTTGCGCTATTAGCGCTGTGTGCCACATGGGTGTTTATTAGTAAAACCTTTGTGGGTTTTCAAATACAAGTACTTGGGCTTGATGCATCGGCGGCCAAAATGGCGGGCTATAAACGTGCGCTTTTAATTGCAGGGGTATTGGTAATAAGTGGCGGGTTAGCTGGGCTTGCAGGGGCTGGCGAAGTAGCTGGGCCTATTGGGCAATTAGTACCGCAAATATCACCCGGTTATGGTTACGCTGCAATTATTGTGGCTTTTTTAGGGCGCTTACATCCGCTTGGGATCACCTTGGCTGGGCTGTTAATGGGGCTTATTTATATGGGCGGCGAAATGGCGCAAATAGAAATTGGCCTACCCAATGCCATTACCGGCATTTTTCAGGGCTTAATGCTGTTTTATTTACTCTCGTGCGATGTGCTTATTGGTTATCGCATTAAATTGTTACTGCCATTTAAACAACAAAAAACGCAGCTAACACCCATCGCACAGGAATCTTAAACATGGATTTAGAGGTAATCACAAATATTTTATACGCCACTATTCGCACCGGCACGCCTTTATTGCTGGTGGCTCTAGGTGAAATGGTATGCGAGAAAAGCGGCACACTTAACCTTGGGCAAGAGGGCATGATGTTATTAGGCGCGGTGGCAGGGTTTATAACCATGTACCAATGCGACAACCTCTTTATAGGCTTCAGCGTGGCTGCGGGGTTAGCGCTAACTATTTTTGGCACGGGCTTGTCGGCATTTTTAGGCGTTGATTACGAGGGTAAAACCATTAATGCCTTACCCACTTTAGCAATTGCAGGGTTTGAGCATATTCCGCTACTGGGCAAAGCGCTGTTTTCGCAAGATGCCATTGTGTATTTAAGTTGGGCATTAGTACTTGGCGCTTATTTATTTTTTAAATACCACAGGGCAGGGCTTGCGGTACGCGCTATTGGTGAAAACCCAGGCGTTGGTAATAACTTAGGCTTGCCTGTAATGCGTACTCGCTATTTAGCCGTTATGTTTGGCGGCGCAATGGCGGGTATTGCAGGGGCGTACTTGTCGCTTGCTTACACACCCCTTTGGACACAAAACATGACCTCGGGGCGAGGCTGGATAGCACTGGCTTTAGTGGTATTTGCAAGTTGGCGAATTGAGCGGGTGATGCTAGGCGCTTATTTATTTGGTTTTGCCAGCATTATGCACTTAGTGGCACAGGCGCTTGGCTTAGCGGTGGATTCTAATTTACTGGCCATGCTGCCTTATGGTGCAACGCTTATAGTACTGATTATGCTAAGTAAAAATAAACAAAAACTAAAAATGTACGAACCCATGTGGCTAGGTAAGCCTTGGCATAAGGGCCATTAAAATTTTATACAAAGAGTAACAATAAGCCTTCAACAGGATATTAAAAATACAACACGGAGAATAACAATGAAAAAACTAATAACAGCGCTTGGCGTAGCACTTAGCTTAGGGTTAAGCGCGAGTGCAATGGCAAAAGACAGCGTAAAAGTAGGGTTTGTATATGTAAGCCCGATTGGCGAAGCTGGTTGGACTTACACCCACGATGTAAGCCGCCGCTACCTAGAGGATAAATTTGGCGAAAAAATAAAAACCACCTTTGTAGAAAGCGTGCCAGAGGGCACCGATGCAGAGCGAGTTATTACACAATTAGCCAAAAGCGGGCACGATTTAATATTTACCACCTCGTTTGGCTACATGAACCCGACCATTAAAGTGGCTAAACGTTTTCCTAACGTAAAGTTTGAGCATGCAACAGGTTATAAACGCGCTAAAAATGTGGGCACTTATTTTGACCGTATTTACGAAGGGCGCTACCTAACCGGTGTTATTGCTGGGCACATGAGTAAATCTGACAGTATTGGCTATATTGCCGCGTTTCCTATTCCTGAGGTAATACGCGGTATTAACGCGTTTACTTTAGGCCTGCGCTCAGTAAAACCTAACGCAAAAGTAAAAGTAGTGTGGGTTAATAGCTGGTTTGATCCTGGTAAAGAGCGCGAAGCTGCCGACAGTTTAATCGACCAAGGTGTTGATATTATTACCCAACACACCGACTCACCCGCCCCACTTCAAGCCGCAGAAGCCGCTGGAATATACGCGATTGGTTACCACTCAGATATGAGCGGCTATGGTAAAAAAGCGCACCTTACGGCGCCTGTGCATCATTGGGATGAGTTTTACGCCGAGCGCGTGCAGCAAGTGCTTGATGATAAATGGGAATCGCAAAATGTATGGAAAGGCATAGATGCCGGTATGACCCGCTTAGCGCCACTGAGTAAAGATATTCCTGCCAATGTTGTTGCCGAGGTAGAGGCGATTAAAACCAAAATTGCCAATGGGGAGTTTCATCCATTTAGTGGCCCAATTAACAATCAGCAAGGTGAGCTGGTAACTAAAGCCGGGCAAACAATTGATGATAAAACCTTACTGGGAATGGACTTTTATGTAGAGGGTGTTGAAGGGCAGCTTAAATAAGCGCCACTGTATTTAAATTAAAACTTGGGCAAGGCATTTATACCTTGCCCATATTAAAGCGCTAAAAGGATGTTGACTATGTCAAACCAAGAAGCAATCTCAGAAGACATAATTTACGCAGTAGATGATAAACCAGGGCTGACCGAATCCTTTTTTGCTGCCCTGCAACATGTACTGGCAAGTTTTGTAGGTATTATTACGCCCACGCTTATTATTGGTGGTGCGTTGGGGCTTGGTAGCGAAATACCGTATTTAATTAGTATGGCGTTGTTTGTATCGGGGGTTGGTACATTTATTCAGGCTCGCCGTGTGGGGCCAATTGGCTCAGGGCTTATATGCGTACAAGGCACCAGCTTTGCGTTTTTAGGCACTATTTTGGCAACCGGTTTTACCGTAAAAGCCACTGGAGGCGGAAACGATGAAATACTTGCCACCATTTTTGCTGTGTGTTTTTTAGCAGCCTTTGTAGAGATATTTATTAGCTTTTTTATAGAAAAGCTTGGCAAAGTAATTAAGCCTGTAGTGACCGGTGTGGTGATCACCACCATTGGGGTTTACCTTATTAAAGTAGGCATGACCGACATAGGCGGCGGGCAATGGTTATTAACTAATATGCCTGAAAAGTTTGCCTCGCCAAGCAACTTAATTGTGGGCTTTTCGGTGGTGGCGCTGGTGGTATTACTTAATGCTAGCAAAAATCAGTGGGTAAGGCTTACCGCTGTAGTCGTTGCCATGTTAGTAGGGTGGTTACTTGCACTTATTTTAGGTATAGCCAAATTTAAAATGGGCGAATTTGATTTAATCGCCATGCCACTACCGTTTAAATATGGTTTTAACATTGATTTTGGCGCCATGATTGCCTTTAGCTTTTTATACCTAATTACCGCCATTGAATCCACAGGCGATATAACCGCAAATTGTGCGGTGTCTAAATTACCGGTAAAAGGCGCAAGCTATTTAGCGCGTATACGCGGCGGTATTTTAGGCGATGGGGTTAACTCAATGATTGCTGCCGCATTTAATACGTTTCCTAATACTACTTTTAGCCAAAATAACGGCGTTATTCAATTAACCGGTGTAGCAAGTAGATACATTGGCCTGTGGATTGGTGTAATTTTGATTATTTTAGGGTTATTTCCGGTGATTGGTGCTGTGCTACAAAATATTCCTAAACCAGTGCTAGGCGGTGCAACGCTTGTCATGTTTGGCACAGTGGCAGCCGCAGGGGTAAAAATTCTTGCAAGCGAAAAAATAAATCGTCGTAGCTTACTTATTATTGCGGTGAGCTTAGGTATGGGGCTAGGGGTTAGCTTTGTGCCCGAAATGTTTATAAATGCGCCTAAGCTGGTAACCGCTATTTTTGGCAGCGCTGTAACGGTATCGGGTTTAACCGCCATCGTTATGACGCTTGTTTTACCAGAAAATTATTCAGCAAGTACAGATCATCTTAACTAGACTAATAAAATTATAACAAAGGGATTAACAATGAAAATTACAACGATTAAAAAATTAGCCTTAGTCAGTGCTATCGCGGTGTGTTCAAGTAGTGTGTCGGCAAAAGAGCTGTGGTCAGATTTTAGTATAACCGCCATGACCGGCGCCGATTACCTCGAGCCGTTCTCGGGGGAGGAAGATGACAGAAGCGTAGTAACCATTGAGCATGCATCGGGGCATACATGGGGCGGTACCTTCTTTTTTATGGATAGATTAAGTAACCCAGATGAAGTATACGGAGAGCTAAACATAAACCCAACGCTTTACAAGCCACAAAACAGCTTTGTTAAAGGGGTGTTTTTAGGCCTACAAACAGAATATGGCTCGGGCGATACCGATCAAAATAACTACTTATTAGGTGGCGGCGTATCGTTAGATGTACCAGGGTTTCAATATTTTAATGTGGCTTATTACCGTCGTTTTCAGGACGATATTGGCATAGAGCGTGAAGATAACAACCAAATAACCGTAACGTGGGGCTATAACAAGGGTAACTTTAGATACGATGGCTTTTTAGATATTGTTGACAGTACCGACACTATGTTTGGTAAAAGCGAAGGCGGCTTTAACTTTACCTCACAACTTAAATACAACATTGCTCCTATGCTTGGCCTAGACACAGGTCGCCTTGATGTAGGTATAGAATACGTATATTGGAAAAATAAGTTTGGTGTAGATGGTCAAACAGAGCACAACCCAAACCTAATGGTTAAATGGCATTTTTAAAACTTTAAGCGTTACAGAATACAAAAAAGGCTGCTAGTTAATGCAGCCTTTTTTGTACATTAAACGCAATAAAATTGGCTTATTGTTAATAATGGCACTGGAGTAACTGCAGCTTAATCGGTTAAGTTTTATTGTGGATTAATGAAATGTTAATTGCTGAGGTTATTGATAATTGTTATCATTACGTAAAATAACTAATTAAATACCACGTAATGACTCTGAAAAACACTTTAGCTCTGCCTCTAATTGCTGTCGCGCCATTTTACACTTTGGCTAACGCTAACAATGATATAGAAACAATAGTAGTGACCGCCTCTGGCTTTGAACAAACCTTAGCGCAAGCGCCAGCTTCTATTACTTTAATTAGCAAAAAGCAGCTAGAAAACCGCGCTTATAAAGACTTAACCGATGCACTTAACGATGTTGTAGGGGTTACGGTTACCGGTGGTGGCTCGCGACAAGATATAAGCGTGCGTGGCATGCCAGCGCAGTACACTGCTATTTTGGTAGACGGTAAAAAGCAGTCAGGGCGTGAATCACAACCAAGCGGCAGCGGTGGCTTTGAGCAAGATTGGCTGCCACCACTAGACGCTATTGAACGTATTGAAGTTGTGCGTGGGCCTATGTCTACGTTGTATGGGTCGGATGCAATTGGCGGCGTTATTAATGTTATAACCCGTAAAAATTACGACAATTGGCATGCTAATGTTCGCCTAGAAACCACACAGCAAGAAAACAGTAATTCGGGTGATGAATACCAAGGGCAAATATATGCAGCGGGGCCATTAATAAAAGATTTATTAAGCGTTAACCTTTCGGTTCTTTACCAAGAGCGTGAAGAAGATGAAATTGAGCGCGGTTACGGTGAAAAAGAGCTGACAAGTTACAGTGGTACACTGCATTTAACAGCCACCCAGCACGATGTGATATCGCTTGAATACAGCGAACACGATCAAAAACGTATTTCTACCTCGGGGCTATCGCTACCTAGTCGAAATAGCTCTAGCGAAACGAACAATAACCGCAACACGTGGTCGTTAGCACATAAAGGCAGCTATAGTTGGGGCGCTGCGCATTCGTATATTCAACAAGAGTCGGTTGAAAACGAAGGCCGTGAAATAACCATCGAAAATACCTTAGCAAATACGCAGTGGTCAATTGCACTTGAAAACCACCATGTAACATTAGGCGGCGCATTTGAACAAGAAAAGCTTGATGACAAAACAACAAACGCAGCCACTATTACTAAAATAGATAATAAACAATGGTCGCTATTTGCTGAAGATGAGTGGAGCTTACACCCCGATTTTACCATTACCACGGGTTTACGAGTTGATGATAACGAGCAGTTTGATTCGCACTTGAGTCCACGCCTATACGGAGTTTGGAATATTAATGAGGCATGGACCTTTAAATCGGGCGTAGCTACCGGTTACAGAGCGCCAGATTTACGCGAGCTTAGCCCTAATTGGATCCAAAGCAGCCGCGGTGGCGATTTATATGGAAATGCTGACCTAGAGCCCGAAACATCCGTCAGTAAAGAAGCGGCTGTGTATTATGCTAACAGTGATTTTCAAACTAATATCACGGTTTTTCATAATAGCTTTGAAGACAAAATTAACACCGTTTTATGCCCTATCACAGTGTGTGGTGATGAAACCGACCGCTATAACATCAATATTGATAAAGCGGTGACTTATGGGGCTGAGCTAAATATAGAAACAATGTTAAGTGCAGATATTACCCTTGCAACTAGCTACAGCTATACGTTTTCTGAGCAACGCAGTGGCGACAATAAAGGCCAGCCACTTACGCAAATACCTAAACATTTAGCAACGCTAAATATTAACTGGGATGTAAGCGATAATATTAATACGTGGGCACGTGCTAATTACCGCGGTAAAGAAACCGAAGCAGTCTCTATAACTAGCCGTTTAACCTCAGCCCCTTCTATTGCAACAGCAGATATAGGCAGTGCGTGGCAAGTAAACGGTAACGTTAAAGTTATGTTTGGTATTTACAATATATTTGATAAAGCAACCAGCTACGATGAATACGGCTATGTAGAAGATGGCCGACGCTACTGGCTAGCTATAGATACAAAACTATAAGGGGTTTTTATGCCAAAATTTATATTATCTGCTGTGGTACTTAGCTTTTTAGCTACGTATCCGGCTATTGCGCAAAATACACAATTAACAGCGCAAGATTATGTCGAAAAAGGCATGCAGTACGCTGATGAGTTTCCGGGGCTAACAAGCCTATGCGATATACAAAACCCGTTACGTGATTTAACAAAGCGTGTCCGCACTAGTAATGAAGGTAAAAAGCGCAGTAAAAAGTTGGGTAGTAAACGGCGCTCATCAACGATTGAACCTACACAAGTGTTTGACAACCTTTATTATGTAGGTACTGGTGGAGTGGCAAGTTGGGTAGTTAAAACATCACAAGGGCTTATTGTTATTGATGCGCTAAATAACAACGAACAAGCTAAAAATTACATTGAAAAAGGTTTGCTCACACTAGGCTTAAACCCCGAAGATATTAAGTATTTAATTATTAGCCATGGGCATGGTGATCATTACGGTGGGCAAGAGTACTTAGTTAATAAATACAAACCGCGTGTTGTAATGAGTGAGGTTGAGTGGCGACGCTTAGAACAACCAAAGCTTGATTTTGAAAGCCCCCGTTGGGGTGAACGGCCAACAAGAGATATAAGCACAAAAGAGGCAGATACAATTACGCTTGGCGATACTAGCATTGGCGTTCATTTAACGCCTGGACACACCCCTGGCACTATTTCGTTGTTGTTCCCAGTATACGATAACGGCAAAAAACATATGCTAAGCCTGTGGGGAGGGACTGGGCTAAACTATGGGCCTGATATTGAGAGAATTAGCGCTTACAGTGTTGCCGCTAAACGTTTTGGTAATGTGGCAATGCAAGCCGGTGTAGATGTGTTTATATCAAACCATCCTAAACGCGATGGTTCGTTTGAGCGCATAAAGCAACTTAAAAATAGAGCCCCCGAGGCGGCGCATCCATTTGTAATAGGCCAAGAGCAAGCCTCGCATGGTTTTTCTATGTTAAGCGATTGCACATACGCGCAGGTTTTAAAAATTAAAGGAGAGTAAGGCACTTATTTGCAAAAGTTTTTAATATTAGGGGTTAACCATTTAACCAATGTGTTGTAATTTGGAGTATCTATATTTACTTTTAACGCCAGATTAAAAGGAAGAATGATGAAACCCCTCATTTTAATTTTATGCTTGTTTATAAGCTGCTCAGTGTGGGCCGAAACCACTAAAAATATGCCCGTAGCAATAAACTGGTTACAGTTAATTGATGCGGGTGAATACACAAAAAGTTGGCAACAAGCCGATGCGTTATTTAAATCGCAATTAAGTAAAGCAAACTGGAAAAGCGCCCTAAACACAGTGCGTGCGCCACTAGGTAAAGTGGCTACGCGAGAACAAATAAGTGCTAACGCTTACTCATCTTTACCTGGTGCCCCGCAAGGTAAATACCTTATTGTGCAATTTAAAACGCAATTTTCAGCAAGGCTTGCGGTTGAAACCCTTACATTAAGTAAAAGCAGTGGGCAATGGCGCGCGGTTGGCTATTTTATTAAATAACCAGCGTTCAATACCAATCCGTAATAATACATAATGATTTTCAGGGGCTAAACGTGTCGCTATCTGCGTTAAAAAATTCTCATTTACGACTGCATGGATGCAGAAGGTAGAGCAATGCAGGAGCAATTGCCGAGAGCAACTAAGTAGCGAATTTTTTGCCTTGCTATCATCACGTTTACCTATCCTCAAAATAGATCACTTAATTATGGGGATTGGTATAAGTTAAAAAACTATTTTGCGTATTTATTAATATTAGAAAAAGCCATTAACACATCGCGGGCATAATTAAGCCGCGGGTGAGCAAGCGCCCCTTTACGCCACGCTAAGTACAAATTGTTTTCCGGCCCTTGCGGACCAAGTTTAATTAATCTACCCGATTGAATATCGTCATGACATATATAATCAGGCAGCACGGTATAGCCTACACCGGTTCTTACTATGCCGGCGAGCGCGCGTATGTCGGGGCAGCGTGCAATTATTTTTGACGTACAGTTTTGTTTAAATACAGTATCAAAATACTGGCGTATAAGCGGTAATTGGCTGTCGTAACTGACCACTGGCAGCGTATTTAAAAGTGCTGGCGTAATGGTTTGCCCCTCTAAGCTTTGCGCTAATAAACGGTGCGCCACCAGTACTAGCTCTTCGCTGTCGAGCACTTCAAAGTCGTAAATTTTGTTATCGGGCAGAGAGGCTGTAATAGCCATATCGGCAACGCCGGTGTCGAGCGCTGAATAAATTTGCTCACGATTACCAGGCAGCACGACCACATCAACATTGCCTGCTTGTAACAAATTTGCCAGCTGTGCTGAGGCAACATAACTAATATATTCGGCGGGTCCGGCTAGTGTAATCGTTCCGCTCACATCGTTTGAACGGGTGCGTACAGAGGCAACTTTTTGCTCTATAGCATCAAGGTGATTTGCCACTTGGCCTGCTAAATCGTGGGCGGCATTACTTGGTTCTACGCCTCGGTGACGCCGCTCAAATAACGATTTACCTACCACCGACTCCATTGTTTGTATATGCGCGGTTGCAGCTGGTTGCGAAAGCCCCAAATTTTTAGCAGCCCGAGAGATGTTTTTACAACGATATACCTCAACAAAGGTGCGTAATTGTACAAAATAAGACATAAAACATTAGGTATCAGAAATCCGATGGGTAAAGCAAGATTAACTGAATTCTACTTATTGTAAAGTGCGCGTACACTTGCGCTCGTTCAGTTAGACATTAAACATTTTCATATTTAATTTATAAAATAGGTAATTAATTACTTGAAAGTTAACTATTAATTCCCATTTTATAAAGCAATGAGCACCAGGGGCTGAGCCCCGTAACCAAGTAGAGTACAAATATGTTAAATTTTGCATTTAAAAACCGCACCGAGATTTTATTCGGCAAAGATCAAATTAATGAGATCGCAAGCCGCGTACCAAGCCAAGGCAAGGTCATGTTTTTATACGGTGGCGGTTCGATCAAAAAGAACGGCGTATATGACGATGTAGTAAATGCACTTGAAGGTGTGGACTTTGTGGAGTTTTCGGGAGTTGAGCCAAACCCAACTTACGAAACACTTTCAAAAGCTGTAGAAATTGTGAAAGAGCAAAACGTTAGCTTTATATTAGCTGTAGGCGGCGGTAGTGTTATCGACGGCGCTAAATACGTAGCGGCAGCAGCAAAATACGAAGGCGACGGCTGGGATATTTTAGTTAATGGCGCAGAAGTAAAAAGTGCATTACCTATTGGCGCGGTATTAACGCTTCCGGCTACTGGCTCAGAAAGCAACGGTAACTCGGTTGTTACCCGTAAAGAAACCCAGCAAAAACGTGCCTTTGGTACGCCAATTGTACAACCGCAATTTGCCGTGCTTGATCCTACGTATACATTCTCACTGCCAACTCGCCAAATTTCTAACGGTGTAGTTGATGCGTTTGTACATGTTATTGAGCAATACTTAACGTACCCAGTTAATGCGCCACTGCAAGACCGTTTTGCAGAAGGTATTTTATCTACGCTAATTGAGCAAGGCCCTAAAGCCCTTGAAAACCCAGAAGATTACGATGTTCGTGCAAACGTAATGTGGTCGGCAACGATGGCACTAAATGGCTTAATTGGCCAAGGCGTACCGCAAGATTGGTCTACGCATATGATTGGCCACGAGCTAACAGCGCTTTATAGCTTAGATCACGCTGTAACACTTGCAATTGTATTACCGCCGCTTATGTTTGTTCAGCAAGAGCAAAAACGCGCTAAAATTATTCAGTTAGGTGAGCGTGTATTTGGCCTTGATATGCAAGACAAAAACGAGCTGATTGATGCAACCATTAAACATACTCAAGACTTTTTTGAGCAAATGGGCATTAAAACAAAACTTGGCGATTACGACCTAGGTGAAGACGCGGTTGAAGCCGTTGCCAACAACCTTGAGCGTAACGGCATGACAGCCCTTGGCGAACATGGTGATATTGACATAGCTAAAGCGAAGAAAATTTTAAGCCTAGCGCTTTAATTTAATTGTTTTTTGAATGGCGCTTTTTAGCGCCATTTTTTATGCTCAAAAAGCTAAATGTTGAACTAGATTTTTTACATAGATTATTGAATAAATTACTAAAGCTATGCTACTTTGGGTTAAATTACGTTAAGGAATACCCCAAGCATGGACACCCCAATAGACTTTTCTACCTACACATTAGATGAACTTTACTCCAGCGCAAAAGTCATTGACCGAGAACGCTTTCCTGAGCGCGCAAAAGAAATAGACGAGCTTATAAAAACCCGAGAAGCGCAAGAACCCGCACACAATGCCGACCTAAAAATAGCGGGAGAAAAAGCATCACGCGGGGACAGGCTTGTTGCTGCTATTATTGACGGCCTATTAGGTATAGCGGTTTTTATACCTGTAATAATGTATATCGGTTTTGAAAGTTTAAGCCAACCAAATCTGAGTTTAACGGCATTTTTATGGGGCTTCGGTGTGTTTTCTATGTTAGTGCTTCATGGTTACCTTATGTATCACCGCGGACAAACTATTGGTAAATACTGCATGTCTATTCGTATAGAAAACCTAGACGGCACACAAGCAAGTTTTACAACTATTTACTTTAAACGCATGTTACCTATGCAGCTGCTATCACTAGTCCCTTCGGTAGGTCAGTTTATTGCTGGATTTGTAAACCCTGCATTTATATTAGGAAAAGATAAACGCTGTTTACACGATCATATAGCGGGAACAAAAGTAAGTAATATTTAGCATGAGCAATGCTCAGCGAAGGATAATACTTTAAAGGGATTTATGAAAAAACTGACAAGGTACAAAAAAGCACCCAGCGCAAAACTACTTTGGACGCTTGGGTGTAATACGTTCATCGCCGTTATTATTTTATTTTGGGTAGAGGTATTTATTGAACAACCTTTGCTGCATCAATTTTTATACTTATTTGCATTTGTCCTATTGAGGGTATTTTTACAATGGCATTATATGAAAAAAGAACAATGCCATGCGGTTGAAATTGTTGACCTTTGCCGATTAAATTTGTTCAAACTAGGGGCAATTTAATCGCGGCGCGAGGTTTGTAACCTAGTGGGCTAAGTAAAAACCGAGCAACAAAGAGTAAATTGTCCCTAGGCAGAACCCGAAGGGCAGCTGCAAATTTAACCTCGAAAGGTCAACAGACCCTAGTGCTGGTGGGCACTAAAAAAGGCGACTCAGCTAAAAATAAATAATGTGTAAAAACTACTCACTTTTAAAATAATTACCTTTTTAAAATACCGCATATCACAATAACCCATCATTAATTTCATCAAAAATTTATTAACCCATTGTTTTTAAATGTACTTTTAATCCTCGCTTTTGGCTTTTGCTAATTACATCTGGCATATAAATTGATACACCAAAGTATAAAATTTAAAAGGGAATGCACATGACTGCTGAATACTTTATGGTGTTGGGGCTGCTCGGAGTGGCTTTTTTTTCGGTTGCAGGAGCACTGCTAGGCTACGAAAAAAACATAAGTGGTTTTGGGGTGGTTGTGGTGGCTACTGTCACTGCGCTTGGCGGCGGTACTCTCAGAGATATTTTGCTAAATAAGCCTGTATTTTGGATTGCTACGCCCGAATATTTATACTCAACTTACGCAGCCATTGTGGCCACAATATTATTTGTACGTTACTTGCCTCATGTAAATAACTCTTATTTTTTATTCGTCGATGCCATAGGCATGGGTTTGTTTAATATTATGGGGATCGAAAAAGCGCTGATTAGCGGCACAGGTATGTTAATCGCCATTACTATGGGTGTAACAACCGGTATTTTTGGCGGGCTTATACGCGATGTAATTTGTCGTGAGTTGCCCTCGGTTATGCGAAACGAACCTTATGCCTCAGCCTGTTTAATTGGCGGACTTGTATATGCAGCGTTGTTTACTTTAAGTATTGATTATATTTGGTGTATTTTAGGCTCATTGTTTTCTACGGTATTTTTAAGGCTAGGCTCGCTTAAATGGGGCTGGCACCTAACCATTTTCAGAAAAAAAGATTTTAAAAATCAGTGTGATTAGGTTTTAAGGCGGGAGTTATTAATTGGCTGAGTTTGCATATGGTACTCATAGTTATCTTCCCCAGTGATCTTAAAGCCTAGTCGAGTATAAAGTGCTTTAGCAGGGTTGTTTTTAAGTACTGTTAGTTTGATAGGCTTTAACTTTGCAGTTTTAATTACTTGCTCAATAACGCCTCTGCCGTAGCCTTTATTTTGATGGTTGGGGTGTATTTGCAATTGCATTATTTCAATGTGGCTACCCCATATCTTGTACTTTAGCGTACCTATAGTTTCACCATTAAACTGTATAAGATGAGAGCAATCGAATTGCTCGTCAACCCTTTCATTATGCTGTTGCTCAGTTAAAAACAAGCCGGCCACCTCAAGGTGCTCTACCATAGTAAGTTTTCTAAGACATAATTAATAACCTGAGCCTTGGCTAATAAATCTATCTCAAGCAGCTATCTTTAGCGCTAACTGCGTTGAATTTACTTGCAATAGGCTAGCTATTGACGCGCAAATTCGCCTTGTTTTCACTTAAAATTTCTAGCTAGAGAAAACAGACCCAGTAACATTACTAACCAACTATATCTAAATCTCTTAACCAAAGCTCAGGTTAAACCTCTATTCACGCGTGGCTTTTGTAAACGTAAAAACCAAAATGTCCTTCCTTGTATTTAAAAAATTTAACTTTAGTTGAATCACTTTCTGTAAAAATTAGGTCTTTATTAGCCATTACAGATTTAATGGGCACACAATGAACATAACACACACAAATAACGCACTCACCTTTTTACTTACACTCAGCTTTGCATTACTTGGTGTATCGTTTGCTTTAGGTGCAAACCCAAACACACTCTCAGCTACCTTTAGTTTTTATGAACTTGATACCTTACTCAGTAACAATACATTAGGTTTGCTCACAGGCACCGCGATGATTGCGTTGGCAGTCACCACCTTAGCTGCGCATTTAAAATTAATAAAGCCGATGCCTGCACTTATACTCGCGTTAGTTGTTAGCATAGTGCCTTTACTTACCTTATTTGCCAGTAACCGCTGGATGGCACAGTTAGGCGGCTTTCCAATTATTGGCAGTGGGCAAGGCATAATTAAATACTTTGCTATCATCCCTTTGTATTTATTTTTGTTTTATAAAAATAAACTAACAGACAAACAACACGTACTTTTAAACTTTATACCGGTTGCTATGGTTTTACTGTGGATTGGCGGCATGAAATTTTATGAGTTTGAAGCCAAAGCCATTGTAGGACTTGTAGAAACCTCACCGTTTATGTCGTGGTTATACACGGTATTTAGCGTACAAGGCGCATCAAATATCATTGGCGGGTTTGATGTATTATTTGCTGTGTTATTGGGCTTAGGGCTATTTTTAAATAATAAAAAGCTAATTATTATAAGTGGCTTAGCGTGTTTAAGTGTATTTTTAATGACCCAAACATTTTTAATAACCGCCACCGGTGCATTTAGCTCAAGCACGTTATTAGAGCGTTTAGGGCAATTTGTAATTAAAGATTTATGGTATGTAGGCAACTTAATTGTTATTGCCACTTTAATGCTACTTAAGCCAGCTAAATAATTTAAAGAGGACGTTATGATCAGTTGCAACCATTACGATTACATCGAAATTGCCTGTATGCACCATTTACGCATTGAGCTTATATTAAAAAATGGTGATAGTGTATGTGGTGTAGCAACTGATACAAAACGCAATGCACTCAAACAAGAGTGCATTGCCATTAACGTAAATGGCGAGCTAAAGTTTATAGAACTTACCAGCATAAGCGTAATTAAAGCGCGTAAGAGTAATCCTTACTTTGATCATGTGAACTTTGATGTAAAGTAAATCACTAACCCATTCGTTTTATCATAAACACTTCAGCGGGCCTGTATCGTCAATATGTTAAGGCTCGCTTATCTCGCCAATGCTTTAACTCATACGTGCTAAATGCATACATTCCAAAACGCCAATTAAAACAACACCAAGCTCTTTTTATATTCTGCGTAAAAATACAGTAATCAATTGAACCAAAATAGGAACTCGGCTATTGTTTTCTTATTAACAAAAACAAATAAAAAACGAGTTAATCTACATACTCGTTAGAATTTAAATCTCATAGGTGCTTATGCGTTATATATATTTTTGCTTACTATTATTTTTAAGTGGTTGTGCTTCAGCCCCAAGAAATGCTTTAACTTTTGACTAGGTACAGCTACCTCAACCAAATGAAGAACATAGTGTTTTGGTATTCCATAGGTTGTTTACCCCACCAGCGGCATCGGATATGCGTGTAAGTATAAATGATAAAAAAATCGTAGCACTACCAAACAATACTTTTTCTTACATAAAATTACCGGCGGGTAACTATGATTTAAAAATTAGCTGGAGCCCACTCACAGGGGGATGGAGTAATACAAAACAGCTAATAATTGCACCTAATCAAACTAAATTTTTACAATTAAATAGCAGTGTTTATACGGCAATAGGTGTTGAACTTGGTTCGAGTAAACACGATCCATCTAACAAAGAGTCCGCAGAGGCCTTGCTAAGACAGTGCTGTAAATATGTACAAGCTACCAAACTCTAATAACTAGCTTTTTTATTATTACCTAGCTTATTTTAACCAGCTATTTTAAGCCGTAAAATTGTTGCGTTGAGATTGTAAAATTACTTCTTTTAATTAAATTAGGCTGTTGGAGCTATTCTACAGCCTAATTATATTACTAAAGGATTATTGTGAAATACTCTAGGATTTTACTCTTTTTAGTAGGCTTGTATTTATTACTAATTGCTTTATCAACAATAGCAACAAAGATTGTTGGCTTTGATGAGGTGACTCAAAGCACATCATACATTTATACTCATTACGTCCTCGGGTTTGGAACCTCTTTAATTGTTTATTGCTATTTAGGCTATAAGCAAACAGTGAGGCCTTATAAATACGCCTTTTTAGTTGCGGCTGTTTATTGGTTTATTAACTTAAGTGTCGGTGCCTTACTATCTATTTTGCTAGAAATATCAATGGAGCCTTTAATATATTTGATTCCAGCTTTGCTGCATGTAATTGCTGTTTTATTAGGGACGCTACTTGGTATTCAATTACGTAGTAAAAAATTTAGCGTAATAAAAAAATGAAAAGCAGAACCTAAACAGCTGGTTTGTCTCCTGTATAACTAATTTATGCCAACTACTTATTATTTAGTAATGCATTTTATATTCCTCCATCATCATTATTTAAGGATGACTAATGAATAACACAAAAGTGGTTTTAATAACGGGCGGAGGTCGAGGTATTGGTGCTGCTACATCTAAATTATTTGCATCAAAAGGGTATGCGGTTTGTATCAATTACAAGTCTAATCTAGCTTCTGCCGAAGCTGTCGCAAGCGATATTAGGGCTGCAGGTAATCGTTGTATTACAGTCCAAGCAGATGTTTCGGTTGAGAAAGATGTGCTGAGACTGTTTAAAAAAATTGATGCAGAGCTAGGCCCGTTATCAGTACTTGTTAATAACGCTGGTATTTTACGTAAGCAGTCGCGTTTGGAGGATTTAACAGCTGAAAGAATTAATACTATTTTAGCAAATAACGTGACTAGTTACTTCTTGTGCTGTAGAGAGGCCATAAAGCGTATGTCTACACGCCATAGCGGAAACGGTGGGGTTATTGTAAATGTTTCATCGGGGGCATCTCGTTCAGGTTCACCGAATGAATATATTGATTATGCTGCCTCAAAAGGGGCTATAGATACACTCACTAAAGGTTTATCACTAGAGGTTGCTTGTGAAGGAATTAGAGTTAATTGTGTGCGTCCTGGGCTAATTAATACGCAAATGCACGCTGATGGTGGTGAACCTGAAAGAGTAGAAAGGTTAAAGGAGCTTATTCCTCTGAAGCGCGGAGGTGAACCTGAGGAGGTGGCCGAAGCTATTTTTTGGCTTTCATCAGCAAAGTCATCGTTCTCGACAGGGAATTTTTTAGACTTATGTGGTGGCCTTTAATACATAGCAAACCAATATAAGGGCAATTCCTCACGCTTAACACTTTTAAGTGGGTGTTATAAGTTAAAAAAGGATTGAATATGCTACTCGACTTCTCAGTTTTTGTTGAGAAGCCTGCATTAATCAGGTATTTATACTAAGCGTAGCAGCGACGCACAGATCAGTATTTCGATTTTAAAGTACTAACAGGCTTTAACTAAGTAAAAGCTATATCAGCCGCATTTATTTAATACAGCTATTCAAACGCAACTATTCAAACGCAACTATTCAAACACAATCTCCCCTAAACACAAGTATTCAAACACAATCTCCCCTAAACACAGCTAAGCATAAAAGCTTCGCCAAATAACGTTATTTTAGTAAACGCGAGTTCATATTGCGGTGTGTAATATCTTTACAAGCATTTTAAGTTAGGCGTTCGTAATGGGCGCTTATTTTTAGACTCATTTTACTAGAGATACTTTTTATGAAGTTAAAGTTATTTATTGCCGCTATTATTGCCTCCTCTGTGTCGTTACACGCGGCGCAAGCACAAGCAAGTGCTAAGTTTACTTTTGAAGATTTAAAAGCAATGGCAAAAGCCTCTGCCAAAAAGCCTTATACGCCTGTGGAAGTGCCAGCACCTGAGCTTATTGATAAAATTACCTATGACGAACATTGGAAAATACGCTTTAAAGAAGATGAAACCCTCTACCCAAATGGCAAAAAGGCACCGGTGCAATTATTTTACCCTGGGCGGTATTTTCCTGAACCGGTAAGTATTTTCATCAGAGATGATAAAAACAACGTTAAAGAACTGCCTTTTAGTAATGCGCTTTTTGATATGCCTGACGATAGCCCTGCCCACGACCTGCCAGAAGGGTTTGGGTTTGCAGGCTTTAGAATTATGCGCCCCGATATAAAACCAGATTGGATATCGTTTTTGGGGGCGTCTTATTTTAGAACTGATGGCCCTCAGGGGCAATATGGGTTGTCGGCTCGTGGTATTGCAATTAATACCGGTATGAGTGAGCCAGAAGAATTTCCACGCTTTTCGGCATTTTGGTTAGGCCCTGCAGAAAATAAAGGTGAGAGCATGTCTGTGTGGGCATTGCTTGAGGGGCCCTCTGTTACAGGTGCTTATCGGTTTGGTTTAAGTAAAGACAACAAAGAGGCCAAAGGGCATGTTACTTCTGTAAGTGCTAATTTGTATATGCGCGCCGATGTAGAGCGCTTAGGTATAGCGCCGCTAACCAGCATGTACTGGTACTCAGAAAAAGATAAAACGGTAGCGAAAGACTGGCGCCCAGAAATTCACGACAGCGATGGCTTAGCTATTCATACTGGGTCGGGCCAGTATATTTGGCGACCGTTAAATAATCCGCAGTCGGTGTCGACCAATAGCTTTATTGATGAAAACCCTAAAGGCTTTGGCTTAATCCAAAGGGATCGTGACTTTAATAACTACCAAGACGACGGCGTGTTTTACAATAAGCGTTCATCAGCGTGGATAAAGCCTACGGGCGATTGGGGGAGAGGCGCTGTGCAGCTAATCGAAATCCCAACTAAAGATGAAACGTTTGATAACATTGTTGCCTATTGGGTGCCTGAAAAAGAGGTACGTAAAGGCGATGAGTTTACCTTTTCTTATGATATTGAGTGGCGTCCACTCGATCCAAAATCAAAAAACCTAGCAAGTGTTGTTAATACTCGCCAAGGACAGGGCGGAATTCCTGGCCAGCCTATTCCTGAGGGCGTAAACAAAATGGTGATTGATTTTGAAGGCCCAGTATTTAAAGGCCTAGATAGAGAAAGTGGCATAAAGCCTATTGTTGAAGCCAGTAACGGCGAAATACTTGAGCCAATTGGTGCTTACCCAATAGTGGGGACCAACCAATGGCGATTAGCGTTTGACTACAAACAGAGCAATAACGACCCCGTAAGTATACGCGCGTATTTGGTTGATAGAAACGAAGAGGCGATAACCGAAACATGGGTAAGTGATGCAAAAGTAACGATTGAGTAACTAAGCTAAGGTTTAACAGGCTTAAGTAAAACAAATGGCTATATAGTTGTGCGGTATATAGCCATTAACATTCAAACCTTAGTAAGTATGTTGAATGGCGAAATAGACGAGAGATTACTTTCGATGCTTAAGTTTAGTCCAGCCAATTTTGATAATTACTACAGCAGAAATTATTAGCATTATTGAAAAAGTTTGTTGACCAAAAGCTTGAAAAACAAGCCATGCTGCAATAGTTATTAGTATGCAACCTATTAAAAATAAAATGTTTTTTAACATCCTATGGTCTCCATTCCCAAAATATCAAAGTATACGTATTCGTTTTTTATTAAGCTAATTATGAATGCTTATTATTAGGTCGAAGCGCGCTAATTAACAAATGTATGGCTGCATACACTTTTGGTTTATTTAATTATAACCCAGCCTAGTGTGATACTTATTTCGTAAGGCTATTTTAGTCGCTTGTATACCCACTGCTTTCTTAATTTACCTTGATAAACCCTAATTTATAGTTAAAATGGCCGGCTTATTTAACGAATGTGCCTACTTTATTACTGACATAGTAATAAAAGCTGCATTAATAGATGTAAATACTAAGCGTGCAATTTAAGGCGTGTTATTTACCTCGTTTTATACCAATCCTCAAAACAGGTTACTTAATTAAGCGAATTGGTATTTGTAAATTTACGTTAGGACGAAAATTGGTTTGATCTCATTGAACGACGATTTAATTGTAGGTAAAGGGGCGCATAGAACGTGTTACAGGCACCCTGAGGCACATAATTTATGTATAAAAGTAAGCCATGAAGGGTTTTCGCAGGAGCAAGACCAAGAGCTGGCTTATTATAAGCGACTTAGTAACCGAAATATTCAGTGGCAGTTGTTAGCGCGATACCATGGTACGGTACACACCAATATTGGCACAGGGTATGTGTTTGATTTAGTGATTGATGCAAATAATCAGCCGGCTAAAACGCTGGAATATTATTTAAATCAGCCAAATAGTGAAGCATTAGCTGAGCCACTATTAAATTTAAAAGATTATTTATTACACAATTTAGTGATCACCAAAGAAATAAAACCACGCAATATAGCGTGTGTTAATAATAACGGCACCATTGAGCGGTGTGTTGTTGTTGATGATATTGGTAATACTGAGTTTTTTCCTATTAGTAATTACGTGAGCTCATCGGCTAAGCGTAAAATAAATAGAAAATGGCAGCGCTTTGAAGCGAGTTTAAATGAGCTTGGTTTAAGCCTTAATTAAGTTTTAAACACCGACTTTAAATACTGGCTTTAATTAATAACCACAGCCTCGTTTAATACGCAGGGCTAAGCTAACAGCACATAACCTACCCTGCGCTTAATAACCGTTAGTTACTTTTCTAACTCTTTTACATACAGCATGAGTGCGCTGTACATTACGCTAAGGGCTTTTGTTACATCCTCATCAATAACAGCTTCTGCGGGGTGATGGCTTATCCCGCCTGGGCTGCGTATAAATAGCATGCCCACAGGGCAAATAGGGGCAATAGCCATGGCATCGTGCCCAGCGCCAGAGGCAAGTGAAGGCGAGGCTTGGTTATTCAATTTACAGGCACTGCTAAACAATTGCTGAATTTGAGTGTCGCACGCTACGGCGTCGGCCGCATGTGTCCATTGCCAATCAAGCGTTAAATTACGCGATGTTGCAATTTGATCGGCGCGGGTATGTATTGCATTAAGTAATACTGCTAGGTCGGCATCATTTTGTGCGCGTGCATCTAGGCTTATAGTCGTTTTACCGGCAATAACATTTGTAGCGCCTGGGCGAGCATGAATTTGCCCTACGGTGGCTACTTCACCATTACTCGCGTTTTTTGCTAGCTGCTCTATGGCAAGGGTAAGCTCGGCGCAGCCAACTAACGAATCTTGGCGTAAGTTCATTGGTGTAGTGCCTGCATGGCCGCTTTGGCCTGTTAGGGTGATCATAGCGCGTTTGGCGCCAGCAATAGCGGTTACTACGCCTAGCGCCTGGTTTACCGATTCAAGCACTGGGCCTTGCTCTATGTGGGTTTCCCAATAACCGAGTAATTCGTTTTTGTTAAGGGCGGCTTTAGCGTAATCATCAGGGGTTAGGCCAAAATCAAGCATGGCTTGGCGCATACTAATGCCGTTTGTATCTTGTATATTTAACCACTGGGGGTCAAACTCGTTCGCCAGTGCTTTTGAGCCAATTAACGTGGTGGCAAAGCGAGTGCCTTCTTCATCACAAAAGCCCACTACATCTAAATGAAATGGTAAATCAAGCTTAAGCGTGTGTGCAAGGGCGGCTACTTCAATACCTAGTAATACCCCTAAAATACCATCAAATGCACCGGCGTTTGGTACGGTGTCTAGGTGTGAGCCAATAATTAAACGTTTAGCGTTTGGGTTAGATGATGCTAAGCGCCCCCATAAATTGCCGACTTCGTCTTGCCACGATTGCATGCCCGCCTCAGCCATCCACGTTGCAGTTACACGGTTACACTCTTTGTGCTCTTTAGATAAATACACACGGTGAATGCCACCTTGCATTTGCGATAGGCCACTGAGCGTTTTACAGCGCAATAACGCGCGCGCGGCAAATTTATTAGCCAGCTCACTGTTTAATAATGGCTCATGGAGGGGGCTTGCAATCGTCATGCTAAATCCTTTTTTTATTTATAATGGGCTAGGGCGGCAATAGCGGCTTCGCCTTTAGGGCCTTTATAGCCGTTGGCGTGTAAGCAGGCATCTAGGCTTGCCAATGTTTGTAATACGGCATCTTTACGGGCGTTGTAACCCATGGTGCCAATACGCCAAATTTTGCCATGCAGCGGGCCAAACGAGGTGCCTATTTCAATACCAAAGTCGGTTAGCATTTGTCCGCGTACGTGGTCAGCATTAATGCCCTCGGGTATATAAACACCCACTACGTTGTTCATTTTATGGTTTAAGTCGCCAAATACGTTTAAGCCCAGCGCTTGAATACCCGTTAGCATGGCATCGCCGTGTAACTTGTGGCGGGCAACGCAGTTATCTACGCCTTCTTCAATAACAATGCGAGCACATTCTGATGCGCAATACAGCATGCTGGTGGCTTCGGTGTGGTGGTTAAGGCGCTCTTCGCCCCAGTAATTCATGATCATGCCTAAATCAAAATAGTTTGAGCGTACAAATGGCTCGGTGCCGTCGGTATGCTGCGCGGTACGAATACCCGCTTCTACTTTTTTGCGTTTTTGGATCCAATCGGCGCATTTATCGCTCAGTGTTAAAGGGGCAGAGCCAGACGGGCCACCTAAACATTTTTGCAAACCAACCGAAAGCGCATCGAGTTTCCACTCATCGGCGGGTAAATCGTTACCTACAATCGATGCGGTGGCATCGCAGTAAAATAATACGTCGTGTTTTTGGCAAATATCGCCAATGTGTTCAAGGGGTTGGTTCATGGTTGTAGAGGTATCGCCCTGTACCATAGCAAGTACATGGGGTTTTACATCAACAATGGCTTTTTCTATTTGTTCGGGGGTAAATACCTCGCCCCACGGAACTTCTATGGTGTGTACTTTTGCGCCTACGCGCTCGGCTATTTCAGCAAGCAAGTGGCCAAAGCGGCCCATAATGGGCACCAGTACTTTATCGCCTGGGCGTAAAATAGAGCATAAAACGGCTTCTATGCCTGCGCGCGATGTACCATCAACTAACATGGTCCATTCGTTTTTGGTTTTAAAAATTTCGCGATAGCGGGCCATGGTTTCGTTCATAAAACCGGTCATTACTGGGTCGTATTGGCCAATTAGCTGCGCCGACATAGCACGTAGCACGCGTGGATCTGCGTTTATTGGGCCTGGGCCCATGAGTAATCGCTGTGGCGGATTTAAAGTTTGAATTTGCGTGTCGCTAAACATGTTTTAGGCTCCCAGAGTCTGAATAAGCATACGAATGCCCGTTATCATTAATACAACGGCAAAGGCGCGTTTTAATTGTTTTTGATCTAGCTTGCTACCAATTTTTACGCCAATAGGGGCAAACAAAATAGTAAGCGGAATAATAAGTATAAAAGCAGGTAGGTTTACAAGGCCCCACGTGCCAAGCGGCGCATCGGTGGGTGTAGTACCAATACTTAATAAAGTAATAACGCCCGGTAACGCGATTAATAAGCCAAATACAGCAGCGGTGCCAACGGCAACATGAGCACGTACATTAAACGCGTTTAGTATGGGTACGCCAATAGTACCGCCACCTATGCCAATCATTACCGATAAACCACCGACAATACTTGCCATAATGCCTTGGCCAAATTTACCTGGTAAATTACTAACTAGGGCAGGCGCGCCGGCTCTAAATAACATGTTTAAACTTACTAAAATGGCAATACAGGCAAACATAAGTACCAACGCATTACCGCGTATAGAATGAGCTAAGTAGCTACATATCACGGCCATTACCAAAATAAACGGGGCCCAGTATTTAATTAAAGCAAGGTCGATATTGCCCTTGGCATGGTGCGAGCGAATCGACGAAATAGAAGTAGGCACTATGGTGGCAAGCGATGTCGCTGTGGCTATCATCATGGCCGACTCAGGGCTTACGCCAAAGCCTTGCAGTAAAAAGTACAGCACAGGCACAATTACTATGCCGCCGCCTACACCAAATAGGCCTGCTAAAATACCTGCAAAAATACCGGTTGCTATTAAGGCCGCTATAATTGGCCATTGATTTATTATTTCTGTCATTGTGTTCCTGCTGTAGTTACTGTTGCGCGACCATCTGAACGAGGATCGGTGGCTGCTTCAAGGCTGGTAGGCGTATCTAAAATGGCACCTGCATGACCCATCATTTCATTGTTATTATCAACGCTTACCCAGTCGTGGTCACGTTGATTTAATTCATGTTTAACTTGAATTACTAAGCTTTGCTCTACCTTTAAATTTGTGCTTGTATCGCCCCAGGTGCGCCCTAATAACCAACGCGGATCGCTTACTGCTTGGGTAATTGATTTATTACGCCATGCGTAACCACTAAATACAGCAGCTTGTGTTTGTGGTTGGCCTTCGCCGCCCATGGTGCCGTAGGCAAGGCGCCTACCATCGTCAAATTTTGCTAAAGCAGGGTTGAGTGTATGAGCCGGTTTTTTATGCGCTTTTAAGGCATTGGCATCGTTGCTATTTAAACTAAAACTTAAACCGCGGTTATTCCACACAAAGCCGCCTTCGCTCATCAAAATGCCGCTGCCAAATTCCCAGTAAACACTTTGAATAAAGCTTACTAGTTGGCCGTTTTTATCCCGTGCGGCCATCCAAACGGTATCGCCTGGCTCTGCATTAAATGGCCATTGCTTGGCTTGGCTCATATCTATATTGCTGGCAAGCGCATTTAAGCGCTCATCATTTAGTGCGTTTTTATAATCATCGCCAAGCGCGTCTGGGTCGGCCCAAAGTGTAGGGCGGTGAGTAAAGCTTTGTTTGGTTGCCTCAACAATTAAGTGCATCCAATCAGCCTCTGTTTTAGCTAAATGTTTTAGTTTATTAACAGCGCCAATTATTTGCAGAGAATGCACGCCTTGCGTGGGGGCGGGTAAGTTATAACACTGTATTCCCGATAAATTAGCACTGAGCGGCGTTACTAAATCGGCCTGGGTATTGGCAATATCAGCGCGTGTAATTGTACTGCCTGCGGCAGCTAAATCGTTTGCAAACGACTCTGCTAAAGGGCCTTGGTAAAAGGCGTTTAAGCCATGCTCGGCTAAGTGCTCAAAGGTACTGGCAAGTTTTGGGTTTTTAAAATGTTGGCCCGCTTGCAACGGTTTACCATTAGGTATGTAAAGTTCTTTAAAGGCAGCGTTAGTGTTTGAAGCGGTGGCAAGCTTTTCGCAGCCTGCTTGCAAGCTTTTAGATACTGTAAAGCCTTCGCGCGCGAGCTTTATGGCTGGGGCTAAAATAGTACTTAGCGAAAGAGCTGCGTGCTCATCTACCGCAAGGGCTTTTTGCCAGCCGCGAAGTGTTGCAGCCTGAGTAAGCGCGCTTAAACCGCCGCGCTCTGGTATGTGTGGCTCATTGCTGTAGGCGCTTATATCGTTTGGAGCGCGCCCGCAGGCATCAATGGCAGTGGGTATACTTTGGTTTGGGTTATCAATAAGCCAAAAACTGTCGCCGCCAATTGAGTTCATATGCGGATATACCACGCTAATCGCAGCCGCTGCCGCTACCATGGCTTCGGTGGCTGTACCGCCTTGTTTTAGTATTAAGGTGCCTGCCTCGGTTGCTGCAAAATGCGGGGCAGTAAAGGCAATGTTGTGTGTGCTCATGCAAGTGTGTCCTGTTTAAAGTGGGCAGCTAATTGTTGTACGCAGGCAAGTAGGCTTTTATCGTTGCCGTGGCTCATCATTAATGAAAACCCATACGGGTGGCCATTTTCTAAATTAGCCAATGGTAAGTGTACTTGCGCCGAGCGGCTCAAGCCCGCAATGGCCGATAAGGTAATTATTTGCATACGTAAGGCGCTTGTGTCGGCGCCCAATTTAGGTGCAGTTGTGGGTGTGGTTGGCAAAAATAAACAGCTGTTTGTGTTTAGGTTTTTAGCGATTAGTGTTTGCCACTGGGTTTGTACATTTAGTGCTTCTTGCTCTTCTTGGGCGGTTAGGGCAAGCGCCATGTTAAAACGTGCCGCAATTGCCGGAGCAAACTGGGGAAGTTGCCCTGGCAATTGAAGCCAATCTTTATGCGTTTTTGCGATTGCTCGCCCTTGCAGTATTCTAAAGCTGTCAGCCAGTTCGCTTAATAAGCTGCTGTTAGGCAGTTCAAATTCTTTATGGTGTTTAAAATAAGGTTTGGTTTTTTCAAGCAATTGTTTAAGTGGGGCTTGTAAAACAGGGTCAACCAGCTCAAATAATGGCTCGCAATTAACTAAAGTATCAACGTTATTAATAGCTTGATTTGGTAACAGTACATTGCCTACATCGCTTAGCAGCTCTGCATTTTGCGTAAGCCAGCCAATGGTATCAAATTGAGGCGCTAGCGGTATTAGGCCATCTTTTTCAATTACGTTATGGCTTGGCCTTATACCAAATAAGCCACAATAACTTGCCGGTATCCTTATAGAGCCACCAGTATCAGTGCCTAAGCCAATATCGGCTAGTTTAGCCGCCACAGCTGCTGCCGAGCCCATGCTTGAGCCGCCACTTGCATGGCCTTTAAGTTTTGGGTTTTGTGCTGCACCATAGTGAATGTTATTGCCCTCTAAGCTGTAGGCCAGCTCATCGGTATGGGTAAAGCCTGTGAAGCGACAACCCTCATTCATTAGTTTGTTTACGGCACTTGCTGTTTGCTGTGCAGGTTTTGCTGCTTTAAACCAGCTTGGGTTACCTGCGCTGTTGCGCTCGCCTTTAACAGCAAATACATCTTTTACCGCAAGGCGTTTATTTACAAGTGTGCCGTGGGTTTGTGTTTGCCATGCGTTAGGGCCATGGTCACAAAAAATACCGGTAAAATTATTATGTGTTTTGGTACTCATATCACCACTCGTAATAAAGTAAATCTGACCAACTGGTTATAATCAGATTTAGAGTGATTAAAAAGACGAATTAGTTATTATTATTTTTCAGCCCACTGCGTAACATCTTATTTTTATTTTACAGAGCCTGATCCGCTTTTTAATCGGTTAGCTATTATATTGCCTAAAAGCTAAGCAAAAGCAATGCCAAATGCAATAAAGTTGTCCGCTCGGTCAGGTTTTATTTGGTTTGTATAGGGTTTAGCAGATATTTATAAAAATATAAGTATTAAAGAAGGCGTAATTTAGAGGTGAAAACACACCAAGTTGGTGCGTGATTGCACCAACTTGGTTGCAAATATGGCGTTTATAGTAATGCGTTAGGGCTAATAATTAAGCCATTTACATCGGCGTATAGCCAATCGTTAGGGTTAATTGTGGTACTAAGCATGGTCACTGTTTGGTTTTTATCTCCAAAGCCACGCTTTAATGTACTGCGCGGGGTTGAGCCCAGTGCCATAACCGGTAAATCCATTGTGGCAAGTATTTCAATGTCGCGGCAACAGCCGTTAATAATCACGCCTTCCCAGCCGTTTTTTAACGCGCGCTCCGCCATAATATCGCCTATAAAAGCAAAGCGTTTGCTAGCAAAGCCGTCAATAACCAGTACTTTACCCTTGCCGTTTTCATGCAGTATGTCGGCGGCAAACGAGTTATCGTCTGGGCAGGTAACGGTAACTGCTTGGCCACTAAACGTGGTTTTTTTTCCAAAGTGGCGCAGGCCGCTGTCGGCGACTTGTACGCTATTGCGGTGATCGTCAAATAAGTCTGGGGTGGTAAAATTATCCATGGGTTAAGCCTCACTGTGCTCAGGTATTTTTAAACCAATACCTTTTAAAATTATGTGGGCAGTTGATTGCGTTATTTGTGCCACATCGGTTTCGTCGTATTCTAATTTGTTCATTACCAGTAGCACTTCGGCCTGAAAATCGGCGTAGTACTGCGTAGTTGACCAAATGGTAAATAATAAATGGTAAGGGTCAACATTATCCATTTTGTTTGCATCTATCCAGGCCTGAAACACGTCTACCTTTTGTTTTACCCACGGGCGTGTGTTGGTTCTAAAGTAGTTTTGCAAATAAGGAGCGCCGCGCAGTATTTCACTGGCAAATAAACGTGATTGCAGCGGCTGATTTATGGCAAGTATGACTTTGCTTTTAATATAGTGATACAGCACATGTGCAGGGTCGTCCTCAGGGGTTACGTTATCTAAGCCTAAGTTCCAGTGTGCAATAATGCGGTCTATTACGTTTTCGTATAGGCCGTCTTTGCTTTTAAAATAATATAAAATATTGGCCTTAGGAACGCCTGCTTCTTTGGCAACCATACTCATACTGGTGCCATCGTAACCAAGCTGAGAAAACAATTGCTCGGCGGCATCGAGTATTAATGTTTGGTTTTTTACTCGGGTGAGTTCTTTTTTATTTGGCTTTGTTTGTGTGCTCATTATGGCGATGCTGTTTTTAACGTGTTGAATGATTGTAACTTTACTGACCAAAAGGTCAAACACTTAAGTGCAGGCCAAAAACATCTTTATAACAATAAATGATGAGCAACAATTGTTTAACCCATTAATTACTGTTAGCGTAACGTCAAACGTAAGTAGTACTTTTAGGTTGTTAATGGACTTTTTTTCTAATCATAAATACACGCTTTATGGCATTGCCGCTATTTTATTATGGAGTTGTTTAGTGGCTCTGCTCAGGGATGTTTCGGAGTTATTTGGCCCCATAGGTGGGGCGGCACTTATGTACAGTGTAAGCGCGCTGTTTTTAATTTTGGTAATGGGGCGGCCCAAGTTTGCTGGGTTTAATAAGCGTTATATTATTTTGGGCACTGCTTTATTTGCACTTTACGAGGTGTGTTTAGCGCTGTTTGTAGGGCTTGCTAATAATCGCCACCAAGCGGTAGAAATGGCAGTTATAAATTATTTATGGCCCACACTTACCATTTTGCTCAGTATTCTAGTTAACCGTAGTAAAGTAAGTGTTTGGATTTACCCCGGTATGCTACTCGCTTTTTTTGGTGTGGCTTGGTGCGTTGGTGGCGATAGTGGGTTATCACTTAATAGTATTATGGGCAATTTTGCCAGTAACCCAACGGCCTACTTGTTGGCGTTTGTAGCACCTTTTATTTGGTCTGTTTACTGTGTAATTACTCAAAAAAATAGCAATGGGCAAAATGCCATTGTGCTGTTTTTTATCGCCACAGCACTAAGCTTATGGGTGTTGTATGGATTAAGTGACGAGCCAAAAATGACCTTTACACTGCACGCGACCGTAACGCTTGTGTTAGCTGGTGTGGTTGTTGGCAGCGGGTATGCTCTTTGGAACCAAGCTATTATTGGCGGTAACTTAATGTTGCTTGGTACGCTTTCGTATTTTACGCCGGTTTTTTCGGCGATTATTTCGGCGCTTTATTTGTCTATTACCCTTAGTGCCACATTTTGGCAAGGAGTAATAATGGTAACTGGCGGCTCACTCGTGTGCTATTTGGTAACGCGTGAGAAACCAGTTAAAAAGCAAATTAACGCCGTAAATTAACGGTGTAAACGCATCCTTTTTAACTGTGTTTGTTTAGCCAGTTAAGCGCAAGTGGCCATAATCCGTCAGATTTTTTGCTAAAAAATTTCATATGGCCAATTTCCTTCAAACCATAGTCGTGTGGGTTTAAGGTTAGGGTTTGTGCTTTTAACTTAGGAAAAACCGAGAGCATATCGGCAACATTTGCATTGTTAGCAATATCGTCATCGGTGGCATTAACCCATATTGAGGGCATAGAAAGCGTGTTGTAACAGTGTTGGAATACGGTATCACCAAATGCTGATTGCACATACCCTTGGGCGTTACACCATTTTCGCCATTGTTTAGCTACGCCTTTAGGTAGGGGCTCGCCCATGCCAAACCACTGCGATTTAGTATGACCAAACAAGGCATTACTAAAGGGTATAACCCCATTCATAAAAAAGTGCGCTTTAACCTGATACGCTAAGCTCATATTAGTTAATTTACCCGACGAGCAAGCAAAATTAAACGCGGAGCTTAGCTCGTTAGCGTTATGCATTAGCCCCACTAATTGCCCGCCGGCGCTATGACCCACTAGATGATACTGCGTATTAGGAAATACCCTTTGCAAATGCTCAAGCACCGCAGGCATGTCTTGCTCACCCCAACTTTGTAAACTGGCTTTGCTTTTTTTAATACTACGGTTAAGCGATTGGCCAATGCCACTGTTATCAAACGTAATAACGCCATAGCCATGTTGCTGTAAGTAAGTAGCAAAGTTTGCATAAAACTGCTGCTTTATACCGGTTGCAGGGGCAATCATCACCGCACCTTTAATAGGGCTGGTGGGTGTAAATACACGGGCGCTTAGGGTTTGCCTATTATTGCAGGTAATAGTGGTGTGCTCAAAGTGTGGTGCGGTCATTAGAATTATTATTTCCCATATAAAGTACACAGGTAAAAATAATAGCTGGTTAGACCAGTCTCGGCAAGAGGGGAGTGCGTTGTTTATACCAACCCCATTAAGTATGTGTTTTAAATTTTACGTCGAATAAACAATTCAGTCCTAGGCGTAAATTGATGTAAATGGTTGTTCCCTCGACGAAAATTACAACAAAAAAATGCGTTGATTTAGCAAGTAAAATAGATCAGCTATTTATTGGCGTTGGTATTAAACCACGCCCCAGATGAAATGGGGCGAGAGGAAGGTTTAAATAATTCAAGGGTACTACTTATTTTGCTAGAGCCTTGTTATTGGCTGCTAATGTAGCCTTATTGTCACTAACAATAACGGGCTAATGGGTATATTAAAAGTTGGTTAATTAGATTTACTGTTTACCTGTGCTAATAAGTCGAGCACTTTTTGTTGGCCAAATTTTTGTGCAAATTGCTCGGCTGTTTGACCGGCTTTGTTTTGATGTGCGTTGTCGCAATCAAGGCCTACAAGTGTTTTAGCTATACTAAATTCGCCTCTAAATATGGCGGCCATTAGGGCTGTGTTACCGCGGTTGTCTTCAAGGCAGGCATTAGCGCCTAATTGCAATAAGGTGTTTACCGTATTTTTATTGCCGTGGTAGGTGGCAATCATTAGCGCGGTGTAACCTTTGTTGTTGTAACTATTAATAGGAATGCCAGCATCTACAAATTGCGTTATTACGGCGGTGTCGTCGGTGCGTGCGGCTGCAAAGTAATAAGCAAGTAAGCTGTCGTATTGCGACTGGGTGGTGCTTTGTTCCGTTACAGGGCTTTGTGGCTCATTGGCAAAGCTTGAAAAGCTCATCACTAAAGTAAATATAATAAGTAATTTACGCATACTGTTTACCTTTTTAAAAAAGAGGAAAGCTAGGCTTTCCTCAATAACTTACAGGTTGGGTAAAATATTAAAGCTTAGCGGCTAGTTGCTTAACTTGTTTCATGTCGCCGTTTACAGCGTTAGTTAAGCGTGTACCGTATTCGCTATCTGCTTTGTAGAAGTGACTAAGCATTTTGTGCATAACTTTGCTGTCTTTCACTTTGCCTAAATCGCCGGCTAAGTTGTTAACTAAGTTAGTGCGCTCTTGCTTGCTAAAGCTGCGGTAAAGTACACCCGCTTGAGCAAAGTTTTGCTGCTTTTTAATTGCTGCTTGTTGTACGTAGCCTTTAAGCTCTGTGTTACTTCTGCGTGCAATTGGGTTTTCTGCAACGTTTTCGTGACTTGGTTGGTAGTTCACGTTACTTGTTGTATTACCGTAGTTCATTGCACCGTCTTGGTTGTAGTTAACCACTTCAACTTTTGCACGGTTAATTGGCAATTGCTGGTGGTTAGCACCTAAGCGGTACATTTGCGTATCGGCATAAGAGAAAACACGCCCTTGTAATAGTCTGTCTTCAGATGGCTCAATACCCGGAATTACATTTGCCGGTGCCATTGCAACTTGTTCTGTAGATTGGAAGAAGTTAGTTGGCATACGGTTTAGGGTCATGGTGCCTACTTTAGTTTCTTTAACGTCTAACCACATTTTTGTTGCATCTAATGGGTTGTAGTCAAAGTCATCTAACTGCGACGGATCAAGGGTTTTAATGTATAGATCCCACTTAGGGAAGTTGCCTTTACCAATCTCGCTGTATAGGTCGCGTGTTAAGTGTTGGAAGTCTTTACCTTGCACTTCGTTTACTTCTTTAGCATCAAGGTTGTCTATACCTTGTTGGCTTACCCAATGAAACTTAACGTATTTAACATCGCCTGACTTATTAATCATTTTGTAAGCATGTACGCCCCAGCCGTCCATTTTACGTAGGCTTGCTGGTGTACCGTAGTCGCTGTATACCCACGTTAACATGTGAGTAGAACCTGGCTCGTATGAGAAAAAGTCAAAAAAGCGGTTAGGATCTTGAATGTTATCTACCGGTGATGGCTTTAACGAGTGAACCATGTCTGGAAATTTAATCGCATCGCGAATAAAGAATACCGGTAAGTTGTTACCTACTAAATCCCAGTTACCTTGGTCGGTGTAAAACTTAGTAGCAAAACCACGTGGGTCACGCAGTGTTTCTGGGCTACCTTTTGAGTGAATTACTGATGAAAAACGTACAAATACGTCAGTTTCTTTGCCCGCTTCTGTAAACGGTGCAGCAATTGTTAAGTCATCTAATTCTTTAGACGCTACAAACACACCGTGTGCACCTGTACCACGCGCATGCACTACACGCTCAGGAATACGCTCACGTGCAAAACGCTGTAGCTTTTGAATTAGGTGTACGTCTTCAAGTAATACACTTCCGCGCTCACCTGCGGTAATAGAGTTTTGGTTGTCGCCAACAGCTGCGCCGTTGTCTTTAGTAAGGGTAGTTGCGGCACTTGCAGGTAATGCCATTGCTAAAGCTAATGCGCTTAGCGTTAACGTAGATTTATTATTAATCGTGTTTTTTTGAGTATTCATTGTCGACCTCATCTGTATAAAAGTGCCGGCAGTGTTGCTGGCTGTTTAACTGTTAACGAGTGTATTAACAAAAGTGAGTTCGGTAAAATTGATTGTTTAGATTGGAGTAATCACAAATTTAGATTGTTGTTTGCGTGCTGCCTTCTATTTTCTAAATAGCGGTTTTGTAATGTTCGACCTTAGTCGTAATTGCAATTTTGAAATCAATGAAAATACAGACAATTTCATATTTAATGAATAAATATTCACCACTGTGGTGCGTTTTTCACTAACAAGATGTTGACTTATTATAACAATAAAGAGAATATGCTCACTTGCTGGGCTTATGCTCAAGTTAAGGTTGCACCAAACTAGGTGCATAAAAAGGGGCAATATGAATACTAAAATAGAATTAGTTATTTTTGATTGTGATGGCGTTGTTATAGATAGCGAAATATTAAGCGCGCAAGTGTTAATAAACATGCTTGCAGAGATTGGCGTTAATATTGACCGAGCCTATGTACAACAATATTTTTTGGGCTGTAATTTTAAAACAGTCACCCAAAACTTATTCGATACCTTTAACGTGACCTTAGCTGAGAGCTTTGAAGCCGATTACCGAGAAGCATTATTAAACGAGTTCGAAACTGCATTAATGCCAACTAACGGGATTAAACACGTGCTAGAGCAATTATCTGTACCTTGTTGCATTGCAACAAGCAGTAGCCCTAAACGCACCGCTAAAGCGCTTAATGTGGTTAATTTATCGCAGCACTTTAATAAAGTATTTACCTCAAGTGAGGTAAAAAATGGTAAGCCCGCACCCGATTTATTTTTACATGCCGCTGAGCAAATGGGCGTAAAGCCACAAAATTGTTTAGTGATTGAAGATTCAAAAGCCGGCGTGTGCGCCGCACTTGCCGCCAATATGCAGGTTTTGCATTACAGCGGGGGTGGGCATATGCAAGATGCAGTGAACTTTGTTCACCAAGCTTACCCAGAGGTAGCGCATTTAACGCATTGGGATGACTTTTATAAGCAGTACCCAACATTACAAACACAGTAATAGAATATCAACGTTAAGCTTTATGACACTGACAAAGCTTAACGTAAAAATGCATTAATTATTAATTAGTTATAGTAGTAGCATTATAAAAAGGCACGGTGATTTACTCACTATTAATTTAAATAAAAAACACTTATTTAAATTAATAGTTAACCTGAACTTTGGTTAAGAGATTTACTAACATATTAAATCAAAAGTGATATCTATGTTTATTTTCTCTAGCCAGAGATTTACAGTGAAAACAAGGCGAAATTACGCGTCAATAGCTAGCCTATTGCAAGTAAATTTAACGTAGTTAGCGCTGGAAATAGCTGCTTGAGATAGATTTATTATCCAGAGTTCAGGTTAGTTAGGGCTGTGCTTAAAACAATAGGAAAATACCATGGCATCAAGTCCACACACACAAACATTTAACGATGTTAACGAAGAGCAATTGCCCGTTGCTAATCATAAGCTTCATGGTTGGAAGCACTTTGCTGGTTTATACGCTGGTGAACACGTTGCTGCAACCGAGTTTGTTATTGGTGCAACCTTTGTTGCATTAGGCGCATCGACCATCGACATTTTATTAGGTTTATTAATTGGTAACCTATTAGCTATGTGTTCGTGGTGGCTAATTACCTCTCCAATTGCGGTAGAAACACGCTTAAGTTTATACAACTACCTAAATAAAATTGCGGGTAACTCAATGACCAAGCTCTATAACTGGGCAAACGTGGTCATATTTAGTGTGATATCCGCCGCCATGATCACGGTATCGGCAACCGCAGTGCGGTTTTTGTTTGATATACCCGCGCAACTCGATTGGTACCCTAACAGCTTAGCATTTGTGGCCATTGTACTATCGGTTGGCTCTATTGTTGTATTTGTGGCTATGTATGGTTTTTCAACCGTTGCTGATTTTTCTAAAATTTGTGCGCCATGGTTATTTGTTATTTTTATAGCGGGCTCGTTTGCATTGTTCCCTGAGCTTTCTAATCATGTATTAGGAGTGACCACGCTAACAGGGTTTGATGACTTTATGGCGATAGGGGATTCTTCTATTTGGACCGGTACCACCGCTGATGGCGAAAAAGGTATTGGCTTATTAGAGGTTATTGGTTTTGCATGGGCTGCAAACTCTATTACCCACTTTGGCTTAATTGATATGGCAATTTTTAGATTTGCTAAACGCAAAAGCTACGGTTTGTTTTCAGGCGTAGGTATGTTTTTTGGCCATTACTTAGCATGGATCTCGGCCGGTATTATGGGCGCAGGTGTTGCGGTATTACTTAAAACAACTATTTCATCACTTGACCCAGGTGACGTTGCTTACCACGCATTAGGCTGGACAGGCTTTGTTATTGTAATTATTGCAGGCTGGACTACAGCTAACGCTAACCTTTACCGCGCAGGCCTTGCAGCACAATCTATTTTTGTTGACCAATCGCGCGAGCGCACTACCGCAATTGTCGGTGTTGTAACCGTTATAATTGCGTGTTTCCCGTTTGTATTTTCGCAAATGTTACCGCTTTTAACTTACGCAGGCTTATTAGTAGTACCTGTAGGCGGCATTGTATTTGCCGAGCATGTTTTATTTCCTAAAATTGGTTTAACCCGCTACTGGGCTAAATACAAAAACATTACACGTAGCGTACCAGCCATTGCCTCTTGGGCATTAGCACTTGTGTTTGGCTTTGGTTTAAATGCGATTGATGTAATGTCGTTTTACTACTTATTTATTCCTACTTGGATTTTCACCATTGTTATTTACACGCTACTGGCTAAAAAATATGGCGCAGGTGAAGACTACAGCAAAGAAATTGCAGCAGAAGAGCAAGAGCAGCAAGACATTAAAGAGTACCAAGCAGGGCTTGCAGAAAACGTTCAAGCTCCAGTTGTTGATAACTCAATGCTAACCAAAGTGTTAAATGGCGTGTCGACAGTTTCGTTACTTATTATTTTTGGCTTTGCCAGCCAAGTAATGTTTTTTAGTGACAGCATGAGCATTTACGCAGGAAATAAATCTCAGTTTGAAATTGCATGTTTTATTTGCACCATTATTTATTTTGCAACCGCTTACTGGTCGCTATTGCGCCATAAAGCACTCAATACTGCATCTTAATTTAAATTTTTAATATTGTTTTAGTAAGGCCGCACCATGACGCAACACCAGCACACTGACGCTCTTGTTAAAGGGCTAAACCAACAAAGCTTGGCAGATATGCCAAGCCATGTAGATACACCAAACTACGACCGTAGTAAGCTAAAAGCGGGTATAGTTCATATTGGTGTGGGCGGCTTTCACCGTGCTCACCAAGCGGTGTACATTAACGAGCTATTAAAAACGCCAGGTGCTGAACAGTGGGGTATTTGTGGTGTTGGCTTATTAGAGGGTAACCGTGGTCTGCGCGATATTTTAAAGCAGCAAGACTACCTTTACACGTTAACGGTAAGACACCCAAACGGGCAAATAGATAACAAAGTTATTGGCTCTATGATTGACTTTTTGTTTGCTCCAGAGGACAAACAAGCGGTTATTAATAAGCTTGCGCACAGCGATACGCATATTGTGTCGTTAACCATTACCGAAGGCGGCTATAACTTTAACCCAGTTACGGGTGAGTTTGACTACTCAAACCCAGACATTATTAACGACATTAACAACCCGAACGACCCAATTACGGCGTTTGGCTACATTACTGCTGCGTTAAAGCTACGTAAAGAACAAGGCCTTGATGCGTTTACAGTACAGTCGTGCGATAACATTCAGCACAACGGTAATGTAACGCGTAAAATGCTACTTGCCTTTGCGGCCGAGCAAGATAAAGAACTAAGCGAGTGGATTGCCACTAACGTAACTTTCCCAAATGCAATGGTTGACCGTATTACGCCAGTATCTAAAAAGAGCGATATTGACTACGTTGTTGATGCCTACGGTGTTAGCGATGAATGGCCAATTACCTGTGAGTCGTTTACTCAATGGGTAATTGAAGACTCATTTTGCTGCGGACGCCCAGATTGGGATAGCGTTGGCGCACAATTTGTAAGTGACGTAACACCTTTTGAGACCATGAAAATACGCTTATTAAATGCAGGCCACTCGGTACTGGGTTTATTAGGCTCTGTACATGGCTACGGCACAATTGACGAAACAGTATCAGATCCTTTATTTGCAAAGTACTTACGTGCGTTTATGGATAGAGAAGTAACGCCTAACCTAGAGAAATTAGAAGGCATTGACCTTGAAATCTACAAAGACACGCTAATTGAGCGCTTTGCTAATCCAAACATTAAAGACAGCTTATCGCGCATTTGTTCAGAAAGCGCAGCAAAGCTACCTAAGTTTTTAATTGCCACTATTAACGAAAATCTAGCCCATGGCCGTGATGTATCACTTGCGACCCTGGTTATTGCTGCATGGTGTTTTTACAGCGATAAAGGCGAAGATGAGCAAGGCAATAAGCTTGAAATAATCGATGCAATGCAAAGCGAGTTACATGAAGCCGCGGCTAAAACGGCGACTGATGACCTTGCATTTTTATCGCTAACTAGCTTATTTGGCGATTTAAACACGCAAAGTGCCTTTACGTCTCACTACAAAAACAATGTAGAAGCGTTATACGCACCGGCTAGCAAAATTAAAGCAATTATGAATAACGTGCTTGAGCCTAAAGGTAACTAATAATGAGCATTTTAATTGATTCTAAACAAGGTAAAGACGTAAGCGTAAGTTGCTTTGGCGAAGTACTATGGGATTGTTTTGCAAACGATAAACGCTTAGGCGGCGCGCCGCTTAACATGTGTGTGCGTATTAACTCACTGGGCATTAAAGCCGACATGATAAGCGCTGTAGGTAACGATGAACTGGGTACTGAGCTACTAGGCGAAATTAAAAGCAAAGGCGTAAGCTGCGAATACATTGGCGTTAATAACGACAAAAAAACCAGCACAGTACAAGTTACCTTAGATAAAAGCGGCTCAGCCAGCTACGAAATAGTTGCCGACACTGCGTGGGATAACATTGAGCTTACAGACTCACTTATTGAAAAAGTAAAAGCCAGTGATGTATTTGTATTTGGCAGCCTAATTGGCCGAAGCGAAGCCTCACTTGCTACATTAAACCAATTAGTTGATGTAGCTAACTTTAAAGTGTTTGACGTAAATTTACGTGCGCCACACTACACGTTAGACACATTAGTAGATTTAATGAATAAAGCCGACTTCATCAAATTAAACGATGAAGAGCTTTATGAAATTGCCAAAGCAATGGGCTGTAAGTTCCATTCACTTGAGCAAAACTTAGCGTTTATTGCACAGCAAACTAACACCGAATACTTATGTGTAACTAAAGGCAGCCACGGTGCACTACTAACCATAAAAGGCGAAAATTACTATAACTCAGGTTATTTAATTAGCGTTGTGGATACAGTAGGCGCGGGGGATTCGTTTTTAGGGTCGTTAATTTATCAGCTTTGTAGTAGCGATTGTGCACAACATGCTGTTGATTTTGCGTGTGCAGTAGGTGCTATGGTGGCCGAAAGTGCCGGTGCTACACCTACACTTACTCATGAACAAATTAACGAGTTTATGAGCCCAGCGTAACGTAAAAAATCACAGTTACACCCAATCATTGTGTGTGTAAGCGGTTTTACTTTTATAGTAAAGCCGCTTTTTTTTGCTTTAATTTTTATTAATGAAGCCGTTTAGATTAAGTGTTGAGCAAGGTGCATAAAAAGTAACTCAAATAGGGTCTGTTGACCTTTGCAGTTTGAAATTTGTTCAAACTAGGGGCGGTTTAATCGCGGCGCGAGGTTTGTAACCTAGTGGGCTCGATAACTGCTCCTGCGTTACCCTAATGGCTTACATCCATGTAAGAATAAGTCAAAACCGAGCAAAGCTTCCGCGTCCTGCTCACGCCCCTTACCTACATCCATGTAGGCAACAAAGAGTAAATCGCCCCTAGGCAGAACCCGAAGGGCAGCGCCTGTTTGGCATTAATGCTGCGTTATCGCCTACTTATGGGGAATAACCACACCACATAGGCTCTGCCTTGCCTAAATACCAAACAGGCTGCTGCAAATTTAACCTTGAAAGGTCTACAGACCCTTGTGTATTAGCTATTCGTCTTATAGCGGGGGGATTAATACTTTGTTAATGTTCGTCGATTATTCATGGATTGAAAGGCGGGGCGGCAATTAGGCGCTCTATACTCCAAATACAAAAAGAGAAACGTGCTTTATGATCATCTTTTTTATCTGCATAACAATCTTAATACTGGGATATAAGTTTTATAGCCCGTTTGTTGAAAAACAAGCAGGTATGGATACAACAGTTGATACACCGCAAAAACGCTTTAGCGAAGGTGTTGACTATGTAGCCATTCACCCTGTGCGTGCATTTTTAATTCAGTTTTTAAATATTGCGGGCGTAGGCCCTATATTTGGCCCAATTTTAGGTGCACTTTATGGACCGGTAGCACTTGTGTGGATTGTGCTTGGTAACGTATTAGGCGGTGCAGTACACGACTTCTTCTCGGGTGTGATGAGCATTAAAGAAGATGGCAAAAGCTTACCAGAAATAGCTGGGCACTATTACAACGTTGTGTTTAAAGGCTTTATGCTAATATTTACAGCCATGCTGCTATTTTTTGTGGGCGTTGTATTTATTATGAGCCCAGCAGGCTTATTAAGTAACTTAGATGTATTTGAAGGCACTTTTTTTGCTAATAATACCTTTTGGGTTTTGGCTATTTTAGCGTACTACTTTTTAGCAACCTTGCTACCTATTGATAAAATTATTACTAAGTTTTACCCGCTATTTGGCTTATTAATGATTGTAATGACTACATTAATAGCCGGTGCGTTATTACTAGATGCGCCACACTTACCAGTTGCAGGCGACTTTTTAGCCTACTTTGAAGCCGACCACGCGCATGACTTTTTAGAGCCAAACCCTGATGGCCTGCCAACCTGGCCGTTACTGTTTATTACCATTACCTGTGGTGCTATTAGTGGCTTTCACTCTACCCAAGCGCCTATTATTGCCCGCTGTTTAACAAACGAAAAATACGTACGCCCAGTATATTACGGCGCAATGATGTGTGAAGGCATTGTAGGTTGTGTATGGGCACTTGCGGGTATTGCTGCATTCCCAGAAGGTTACGCAGGCTTAAAAGCATTGCTTGATCAAGGTGGCCCAGGTTTAGTGGTTAACCATGTAGCAAATAGTTACTTAGGCGTAATGGGCGGTATTATGGCCATTATTGCTGTTGCGGTGTTCCCTATTACCTCTGGCGATACGGCGTTCCGTTCACTGCGTTTAACCGTGGTTGATGCGTTTAATATTCCGCAAAGCTTACGTAATCGCTTATTACTGGCAGTGCCAATTTTAACGATTGCCTTTTTTATGACTAAATTAGATTTCTCAGTTATTTGGCGCTACTTTGCATTTTCAAACATGCTGCTTTCAACCAGTGTGCTATGGCTTGCAACTAAGTACTTATTTGATAGACGTGCATTCCACTGGATCACCAGCATACCTGCCGTTATCGCTACTGGCGTAACACTTTCGTACATTATGACTGCTGCTATTGGTTTTAATTTATCGGCCGACTTAGGTAAACCAATTGGTGCCGCTGTGGTTGTTATTGGCTTAGTAGGTTTAGTGTTTGTACACTCTAAGCATAAAAAGCTAGATGTAGCGTAAAGCGTTAAAAATTAAATAAGCGAGCTTATTAAGCTCGCTTTTTTTATGCATAAAATTTACCCTCACACTATGCAATATTAAAGGTAATAAAATGAAAATAGCCGCCGATTTTACCCAGAGAGTCGTTGTTCATAGTGAGCAACTTAATTGGAACCCTTCGCCAATGGCGGGCGTTGATAGGCGCCCACTTGATAGAGTAGGCGCAGAAGTAGCCCGTGCTACAAGCATTGTACGTTATGCACCAGGGAGCGAGTTTTCGCCTCATGTGCATACAGGCGGCGAAGAGTTTTTTGTACTAGAAGGGGTATTTCAAGATGAGCATGGCGATTTTCCACAAGGCTCTTATATTCGTAACCCACCGCAATCAAAGCACAAACCAGGCTCCGATGAAGGCTGCATAATATTTGTAAAGCTTTGGCAATTTCAGCCACAAGATAGAACCCACGTACGCTTACAAACACAGCATATGGGCAGTGTGCAACACGCCACATTTAAAGGCCTTGCCATAACCCCTCTTTATAAAGATGACTTTGAAGATGTGAGCTTATTGCATTTTGAGGCAGACGCTAACATGCAAATTAGCGCAAGCGAGGGGGCTGAGTTACTCGTGCTTGAAGGCGAAATAAGTGAGCAATCAGACGTATTAGTAAAACACAGTTGGTTAAGGCTGCCTATTAATAGTGAACTTAATATAACCGCAGGTAAGCAAGGTGCAAAAGTGTGGCTTAAATTAGGGCACTTAACAGATGTAGATAAGCAAATAGAGCGCGTACAAAACGCTTAGCAAATAGCATTATTTAGCAGTATTGTTTGATTTAGTTCAGTACTAATTAACTTAATACGGTGTAGTTTTATAGTTTAACTCAGTAAGTGATGGGTATTTTTGGGGTTTTTATTTTTTAAAGGGAATAATTTCACTTTATAGGCTTTAATTAACTCCAACTTTCGTTATTAAACCCACTCACACAGGCTGTAAATAACATAAGCGCACCCGATTAAGGAGAGCAGCATGGTACACACAACACATGGTTTATCTATTGGTATTGAACGCGCAGGCCGAGAATTTTTTTTAAAACTAAAAGCTGTAGGAACGCTAACCCACGACGACTATAAAGTCATTACCCCCATGATCGACTCAGCGCTTGGCGAGGTTAAACACCCTATAGCAAACGTGCTTATTGATGCCAGCGAGCTAGAAGGTTGGGAGCTTCGCGCCGCGTGGGATGATTTAAAGCTTGGCGTAAGACACTCAAAAGAATTTAATAAAATTGCTATTTATGGCAATCAAGAGTGGCAAGCCCGCATGGCTAAAATAGGCAACTGGTTTATTTCAGGCGAGGTGCAATACTATGAAAACGCCACCGCCGCCATCGATTGGCTAGATGAATAGCTTGATTGATAAAGTTTAAGTTAAAGCACTCTTATAGAGTGCTTTTTTATATAGGAGCGTTAATAAGTTTTTGAATTTGCTTTATTTTAATTGTTAATGTTGCTTAATTAAAATACACTCCTTAGTACTACTAAAACTATACATTATAATAACAATGAAACACGTACTTGCCCTTTTTGTATTACTCATATTTTCTACATCAATACATGCAAAAGACAACACCATATTTTCGCCCGTAAGCGATTTATTTTTAGCTGTTTCTAACTTTGATCACGCAAAAATGCGCGCGGCTGTTGACGATTCATTCTTGCTTTTAGAGCACGGTGAAGTGTGGACTATTGATGACTTTGTAAACGTTGTTAAACCCGCTGATTACATCAGAACGAATTATTTTAGTGTTATAAATTCGCGTGTAGAAGGAAATGTTGCGTTTATTAATTACTGGAATAAAGCCAACTTTAAAAACGCCGATAAAAGCGGTGACATTTATTGGTTAGAAAGCGTGGTTGTATCAAAAGTGGGTGACAAATGGCTATTATCGCAAATGCACTCAACCCGTTTACCACAAGGTGAAACTCCTAAAGGCGTTACTTTTATTAAGCAATAATTATAAATTAGGTTAAGCCCCGCTATTTGGGGCTTTAACTGTTTATATTACATCAGCTAGCACTGGTAATGCCGGAAAAGCGCCTTTAACTAAACAGGCTTTAGAGCCACACTGAAGGGCAAAGTGCAGGGCGTTTTTTATGCTGGTTTCATCATTTAGTTTATCTGCCAGCACTAAATTACTCCCTAAGTTATTTAAATAGTATAAAACTCCCGCTATAAAAGCATCGCCCGCGCTTGTTGTATCTACTGCGTTTATTTTTGGTGCCGATTCGTTAAGTATAAATTCGCTGTGGTAAACCGTAGCAGGCTCAGGCCCGTCGGTTAAAAACACCAGTTTAACTCCGGTATTTAATAGCATTTGAATGTAATCTTCGCCCGTTGTTTCGCTATGCTTTGCTAAAAAATTAAGTTCATCACGCGAAAGTTTAACTATGTCGCAATAAGCGAAGCAGGCCTTTACATTGCTGGCTATATCATGGGTGTTTTCCCACAAGCTGTAGCGTAAATTCACATCAAAACTAACGAGCTTATTATGTGTTTTAGCAAGTTCTAGCGCTTTAACCGTTGTGCTAGCTATGGCTGGATCGGTTAGGGTGTTTGAGCAAAAGTGCAGGGTGCTTATGCTTTGCCAATTTATTTGCGCTAAATGCGCTTGGGTTAAAAGTACATCGGCTGTGTTATGGCGATAAAAGCCAAAACTGCGCTCGCCTGTTTCATCAAGGCTTACTATTACCATGGCGGTTTGTGAGCCAGCAATGGTAAATAAATAGTCTGTATTTACATTGTATTGCGCCAGTGCATTATTTAATTGATTGGCAAAATGATCGTCACCTTTACCACCACAAAATGCAGCCTCACCGCCAAGTTTTGCATAGCCAACAGCAACATTAGCAGGTGCACCACCAGGGATGGGTAAGTACGCTGAGTTATGAGCATCTTGTGGCAGCATATCAATTAAAAGCTCGCCTAAGCACAGGAGTTTGGTCATTTGGAATATCCTAAAAAGCCTAGCAAGGCTAGGCTAAAAACATGAAGGGTGTTATTTATTCATACTTTAAAAGGCGCTACAGCGATGACTCACTGCAGCGCAATACACACATTTAGTTAAAAGCGTATTTTAAAGTAACCGACGTAGTGCGGCCGTTAATAGTACGGGCACGAATAATGTCGTTTTCAGGTACTGAGCCTTCTTCGGCTTCTGTAATACCTACTGTATCGAATAGGTTGTTTACATTAAGCGCAAGGTTTAAGTTTTCTGATAAGTCGTAGCTTACAAACGCATTTACTTGCGTGTAGCCGTCAAACTTAAGGTCGTTGTTATCTTGTGCATAAGCATCGGTTGTACCAATAAAGCTTACACCTGCCGCACCGTTATCGTAGCTGTAACGCGCCATTAGTGAGTAAATTAAATCCGCTTGGCGACGTGGTGTGTTACCTACAACTTCAGGAGTTAGCGCATCTTTTGCAATTTCAGCATCGGTCCAAGTAAAGTTACCTCTAAAGTCCCATGCATCCATAAAGTAAGTTGATTCAACCTCAATCCCTTTTGCTTCGTATTCACGGTCGAAAAAGGTTTGCGATGTTGCTTCAAAGTTTTGCTCTTCTGTTTCTGCGTAAAAGGCTGTTGCAAATACCGAGAACGAATCAAAACGTTTTTTCACACCAATCTCAAATTGGTTTACTTCATCTACTGCATCTTCATCAGCTACGCTTCCGTCACTGCGTACTTTACCAAATAATAAACGGTCTGCATTTGCGCGCCCGCCTTTACTAATACGTGCAAACGTAGCTAGGCTTGGGTCAATTTGATAGTTAGCACCTACAGAATAAGACGAGTAGCTCCAGTCGTAATTTACTGGGCTTGCATTAGCTATATCAATACCTGCTACGTTTTGCTCAGGAATAGAAATAGTACCGTCGCGGTTCATATCTACTGTTGAGGTTACGGCACCTGCGTAGTTACCGCGTGCTTCACCGCTGTCGTAGCGGGCACTTGCATCAATGCTTACATCACCAAGTTTTGTTGAAAACGCAACATACGGTGCGCGAGTATCGTACTCGGTGTCGTAATCGCGCTGACAACAGTTACCCCAATAAGGCGTGCCGTATGCGTATAAACCGTTTTCTGAATACTCAGTGCCATCGGCTGCGGTTACATTTAAAAGTGCCGCATTGTCGCCTTTAAGCTCCATTAAGTACGAGTTCCATAACCACGACATAGCAATGTTTTGTGTAGAGGCAAAGTAACCAAAGGTTAGGCTAGTGTCATCGCTAAACGATTTAGTTAGTTTAAAATCGTTAACAATAGAGCCAAAGTCATTAAGCGTTACATCAAAAGTGTGAATACGCATGGCAAGTTCATCATTAAATGCTTCGCCTGTGTTTGCGTTACTCAGTGTTGCGCCTACACCGCCAATACTTTGTGCAATAGACGATGCGCTGCCAACCTCAGCAGGAATAAGCGAGTTAAAGTTGCCGCTAATTGACGATTTACGAAAACGGTTTTCGATACGCCAATCGTTATCTAAATCAAATACAGCTTCAAAACCTACCGCATCCACTTTAGGGTTCATGCCGTCGCGTAAATCGCCACTGCTAATTTGGTTTTCACCATTTAGGCGCACTGTTTTGGTAAATAATGCTGAATGCGGTGTATCTGATTGCGCATCAAAGCCAGCAATAGAGTCACCATTTGAGTACATTGGCATAGGAAGGTAGCCAACACTCTTATCGTCTAAGTGTTTGTAATAAAGGCGAACGTAGCCGTTTTCAAAATCTTTAGTAAGGTTTGCTTTAATTTGGCCACCTTTATTTGATGTGTAGCCTGTTTCGCGCGGGCCTTCGCCTTGGCGTACAAAGCCACCTACATGAAAACGCACGCTGTCGGTTAAATAGGTGCCGTATTCAAAGTCGGTGCGTACACTGTCGTAATCTAGGCCAACAGTAGTAGATACGCTACCCGATTCGTTTTCGCCGTTTTTAGAAATAAAGTTAATTATGCCGCCAGGTGCATTACTGGCTGATGTAGAGGCTGAGCCACCGCGAATTGATTCGATTGTTTGCACTGTGTTATCAAGGCGCATAAAAATATCGGCGTTACCAAAGGCAACATCACCAAACTGCATTACAGGCAGACCATCTTCTTGCAGTTGTAAAAACTTAGCGCCACCCGATGCTACAGGTAAGCCACGCACTGCAATATTTGCATTACCTTCACCGCCTGTTGATTCAGCGCGAACACCCGGAATAATTCTAAATGCTTCAGCCGTTGAGCGTGGCGTTGATACCTCAACTTGCTCAAGCGATAAACTGCTTACTGATGAGCTCGATGCCATAATAGTTGTGCGGCGAGGTACACCGGTAACAACAATTGTTTCAAGCCCTTGCTTAGCTTGCACTTTGGTTTCTTGCTCGTCTTGTGCATGAACGCCTTGACTTACTGCAAGTGCTAAGGCACTGATTAAATATAAAGGTGTGTGGTGTGTTGTCATGTTAACGCCTCATTGTGTTGTGTGAGTTTGTTATTTTTACTTAATCGATTAAGTAAAAATAACAAAGTTTTTACAATATGCAAATTATTTTTGTGTGTAATTTGCACTTTTTTTGTTTTTATATTGATTTTAAAGGTATTTTTATTCTGGCTTGAGCAGCCATTTATGCATTTTTAGTTAATGCTTTTGCCGCAGGGTCGCGGTAAAAGTTATAAAGCATGGCTAAAAATAAGATCACAGCAAAGCCGGTAGCTAAGTAAAAACCGTAGCGTACGTGGCCAAAGTAATCACTTATCATGCCCATAAATAAAGGCGCAAGTGCGGCCGAAAGCGCGGTAAAAAATAAAATAACACCCGCTACTGCACCATGTTGTGCAACAGGAAAGCACGATATACCTTTAGAGTTTAAAGTAGGGTAAACCATCGACATAAATAAACCCGAAAGCGGAAGCAAGCCTACCGCCCAATCAACACCGCCTACCAAAGTGCCTACATAACACAGCGCGATGCCTAAGCTTAAATAAGCCATGACCCCTTGCCAGCTAAAGTGATTTAAAAGCCATACAGCAATAAAGCGTCCAGCAGCACGTAATACAAAAAATATAGTAAGTGCGTAGGTTGCAAGTAAAGGCCACGAGCCTGTGTAATCTTTTAAAAGTGTTGGCATCCACACGTAAATAGCAACCTCGGTAGCCACATATAATGCAATAGCCAACGAAAAACCAAGTGCATACGGGTTTTTAATCATTTTCATGGTGGTGGCAAGTGAAGCGGGCTTTTCTGTGTTTTTAACAACACTTGGGTAGTCGGCGCGCCATGCCATTAACGCTAAAATTAAACACATAACGCCGGCAATAATGTACAGGTAAGTCCAGCTCACGTTTTGGGTAAGCAGTACGCCTACCAGCGCAGGGCCAACGATGGCACCAATACCAAAAAAGCCTTCTACTTTGTTCATGGTTTTAGTGTGCTCTGCGTTACTTGCAGATATATCGCCAAGTAGCGCTAGTGCGCCGGTTTTAAATAAACCAATGGCAAGCCCTATACAGCACAGCAAAATCAAAAACACCGAAAAGCTATTGCTAAAGGCAAACAAAAAACAGCTGAGCGAGAAAATAAGTAAGCCTAGCATTATGGTTTGTTTACGGCCTAGGCTGTCGGCTAAAAAGCCTAAAAACAAGCCACTAAAGGCAATAAGTGCCATAGGTGCATAATGAAAAGCACTGGCTTGGGTCATACTTAAACCAAACTCTGTGATTAGTTCAGGGATGATCATACCTACTGCATCTGAGGTCATCGCAAACATAAAAAACATCATGTAAGTGAGTATTCGTATGCGCTGCATTGGGTCGCTTTGCGAGTGTGTGTGTAAATTCGTCATGTGATTTTTCCTCGTTGTGGCTCAAGTTATAGTAATAACTCAATCACTTACTCTAGTTAGTATTACCGTTGCCACAACTTTTGTATGTAAAATATTTAAAAATTACTTGTAAAATTGTACGTGCTAGTTAAAGATATATCTTAATCGATTAAGTTTCAACTTGGTAATCACACATGATGAAGAATAAAGTTCAATTGATCACATATGCTGATCGAATCACAGGTCAAGATATAAACGCACTTACAACATTGTTAAAAGGTCCTTTGAAGGGCGTATTTGGTGGTGTGCACCTTTTACCTTTTTATAATCCTATTGATGGCAGCGATGCGGGCTTTGACCCGATTGATCACAGCGAAGTAGATTCTCGCATTGGTACATGGGCTGATATTCAAGCACTGGGTGAAAACCATGATCTAATGGCTGATTTAATCGTTAACCATGTATCGGCGCAGTCTTATCAGTTTCAAGATGTGCTAGCTAAAGGCAAGCAATCAGAATTTTGGGATTTGTTTTTAACAAAAGAAGACGTTTTTCCAAATGGTATGAGCGAAGCTGAGCAACAAGCAATTTATCGCCCGCGCCCCGGTAGCTGTTTTACGCCAATGCAGTGTGGCGATGGTCAAACGTATGACTTTTGGACCACGTTTACCGATAACCAAATTGATATAAACGTAAAAGTTGAAGCAGGTATTGCGTATTTAAATAACGTATTAACTAAGTTTTCTGAAAATAACGTAAATATTATTCGTTTAGATGCAGCGGGTTACGCAATTAAACAAGCCGGTACTAACTGTTTTATGCTAGACGAAACCTTTGGCTACCTAGATAACTTATCAAAGCAAGCAAACGAGCTTGGCATGGAAACCATTGCTGAAATTCATAGCCACTACCAAACACAAGTAGAAGTAGCAAAGCGTGTAAACATGGTTTATGACTTTGCATTACCGCCGCTTATTTTACATAGCTTATTTAATAACGATGTAGATGCATTACTTAAATGGTTACAAATTTCACCACGCAACTGTTTAACGGTACTTGATACACACGACGGCATAGGCATTATTGATGCTGGCCCAATGGGCGACAAGCCAGGGCTATTAAATGCACAGCAAATAGACACCCTTGTAGAAACCATGCATGCCAACAGTAACAACCAAAGCCGCCAAGCTACAGGTGCTGCTGCCAGTAACGTTGATTTATACCAAGTAAATTGCACGTATTACAATGCATTAGGCGCTAACGATTTAGATTATTTGATTTCGCGTGCCATACAGTTTTTTGCCCCCGGTGTGCCGCAAGTGTACTACGGTGGTTTATTTGCCTGCGAAAACGATATGGATTTACTTGCGCGTACCAATGTGGGCCGTGATATTAACCGTCCGTATTTAAATACTGAAACAATTGAGCACGCACTCAATAAACCTGTAGTAAAAGGTTTAATAGAGCTCATTAAATTACGTAATGAACACCCCGCTTTTGCAGGAGAGTTTAGTGCTCACGGTACACAGGGAATATGTTGTTTAACGTGGCAACTAGAAGATAAGTCTATTGCATTAAGTGTTAATTTTAAAACGCGAGATGCACTTATTACCCAAGTAAATGGTGATGAAGAAACAACGATAAGTTTAAACGCATTGTTAGCCTAACAGGCTATTAAAACATAAAAGCCAAGCTCTTGAGCTTGGCTTTTGTTTACCCAGCCCTTCTTAACGTAACCTATTAACCACTTGCGCCAATATCTAGCTCGTAACTTACATCACATATTTTTTCTTCTTTTGATATAAAGAGCTCGGCGGCCATTACGCCTTTTTCTTGGCTGTTTTGATGAATAGTGGTTAGTCGCGGCACAAAACGAGCGGCTTCATCTATTCCATCAAAGCCGACAATACGCAGTTCTTCACCTATTTTTATGCCTTGTTTTATCGCTTCTCGCATGGTGGCAAGGGCAATTAAATCACTCATACAAATTATAACGTTAGGGCGAGGGGAGGCACTTAACACCTCTTTAGCGGCAATGTTAGCAAAACGCTCGCTGCTCTCAGGTATATTCCAAATGCGGTCATCAGCTACGGTTATATTTGCCTCACTTAAAGCACGTTGATAACCCCGTAAACGTTGGTGCGAAATAGATTGCCCTGTTTCAAATTCGTGATGCTCATATACGCGGCACAATACGTTTTCATCAAGTAATCTTAAGCCTAAAATAGCGACTTTATCGCTTTGATTTTTTAAAACATGCTTGGCTATTTCGTAACTTGCTTGCTCGTTATTAATATTTACTGAGGCATTGCGGGCTATATCAAAATCAATAGTTACCACATGTTTAGAGACCGTTTTTAACTGCTCTACTAATGCGTGATTTCGAGGGCGGCCATAACAAATAAAGCCATCAACAAAGTCGACCACACTTTTAAGGTTATCGCTATTACCAGAAAACAATAAAACATTAATGCCGTTTTTTTCAAGCACCGAGGTTACACCCCGCATAAAGCTGCTGGCCACAGGGTCCGACACCATATATTCCACGCTATCTGGCAGCACTAACGCCACAATGTTAAATGTACCACTGCGAAGCGATTGCGCGGCTTTATTGGGCCCGTAATAGCCCAAGGTTTTGCACGCTGCAAGAATATCGTCTCGGCGTTTAGCCGATAGCTGATCAGGGCGGTTAAACGCATTAGAGACTGTTGCGTTAGATACACCTAACTCTTTAGCAATACTTTTTAGGGTCCAGCGGGTTTGCTTACTCATACCAATTCTTTACTCAATACTCATGTTAATAAACTAACATATTCAGAGCGTTAGCAAAGTAAAAAATAAGGTTTTACCCTTAATGCCGGCACTCTTTAGGCGCAATACCAAAGGTTTGTTTAAATACACGACTAAAGTGGCTCGCGCTATTAAACCCAACATCAAAGCACACTTGGCTAATTGCATGGCCTTGCAGTAATTGATTGCGCGCTTTTTTAAGTCTTAATTGTTGCTGCCAAAGGGCTGGGGTAGTGCCAAATGCCAGTTTAAACTGCTGATAAAACTTACTGCGGCTCATGCAGGCTATTTTGCACAAGGTATTTATGTCGAGCGTTTCGTTTAAGTGCTCTTCAATATAAAGCAGTGCATCGCTTATTTTTGTTTTAAGGCGTGGTTTATCGCTATTAGCGAGTAATAAGTCACGACTTTGTTGTTGTAACAACCGGGTGATCAATTCGTTTAATGACAAGTCAATTAAGTAATGTCGCTGTGCGCCTTGTTCGCTAAATAAATGCACCATGCGCTCTAATAATTGCTGTGTTTGACTATTATGTTGGCTGTGTACCAATTGCGGAACATACTCGAATAAGTCGCCATCGTGTGCAAAGCTTTGCTGCATGTTAAGCGCATTTGCCACAGCGTTTATTTTATCTTTGCTTATTTCAATTGCTAAACATGTGGTTGGGGCGTGCATTGATGCCTGTGGAAAATCAATTAATACACCTTGCTCTGGCGCTAATACAAACGACTCGTGGGGTAAAAATGCTTTATGGTATTGGCTACTTTCTACGTGCATTACTTTTTTACCGCTGAGCATGGCACAAAACAGTAACTCCTTTGAATGCAGTGCCACCTTTTGTGCGCTTTGGTACGTGTCGTAAATGCTCAACTCGCTGTTATCTGCTGCAAATGTCACTTTATTTTCTATTAAAACATCAAGTTGTTGGCGTTTTTTGTTTAACTGAGATGTGTGCATATCAATCCTTTAAATTTTTATTAGTGTGGACTCACAGACAACTTTTGTGGACAGCTAATCAAGTTTTTAGGTGCTCGTTAGGCTAATGTCAAACAACACTGATTAAATATAAAGCATTTTGTTTTATATAAATGTTCGACCTTTAGCTAACAACAATAAAGAGAGCACACACATGATATATGCAAATCCAGGCAGCGATGGCGCACTCGTAAACTTTAAAAAACAATACGGTAATTACATTGGCGGGGAGTGGGTAAAACCTGTAAACGGCCAATACTTTGATAATATAAGCCCAGTAAATGGTAAGGTATTTTGCCAAATACCTCGCTCCGACAAAGACGATATAAACCTAGCACTCGACAAAGCGCATGCAGTGCGAGAGCAATGGGGCACAACCTCGGTGACCGAGCGCAGTAATATACTGCTAAAAATAGCCGACCGAATTGAGCAAAACCTAGAGCTACTAGCTGTTGCCGAAACATGGGATAACGGTAAAGCAATTCGTGAAACACTAGCGGCCGATATTCCGCTCGCGGCCGATCATTTTCGCTACTTTGCAGGGTGCTTGCGCTCGCAAGATGGCAGTATTGGCGAAATTGATGAAACCACGGTGGCATACCATTTTCACGAACCGTTAGGTGTGGTTGGGCAAATTATCCCGTGGAACTTCCCTATTTTAATGGCCGCATGGAAACTTGCACCAGCGCTTGCTGCAGGTAACTGTGTGGTACTAAAACCAGCTGAGCAAACACCGGCCTCTATTTTAGTTTTAATGGACATTATTGGTGACTTACTGCCTGCAGGCGTGCTCAATATTGTAAATGGGTTTGGTAAGGAAGCAGGCGAAGCACTGGCCACAAGTAAACGTATCGCTAAAATTGCATTTACAGGCTCTACACCTGTCGGCTCACATATTTTAAAATGTGCTGCTGAAAACATTATTCCGTCAACGGTAGAGCTTGGCGGTAAATCGCCCAATATATTTTTTAATGATGTAATGGAAAAAGACGACGCGTTTTTATCAAAAGCAATAGAAGGCGCCGTACTTGCTTACTTTAACCAGGGCGAAGTATGTACATGTCCATCAAGATTGTTTATTCAAGAAGATATATACGAGCAATTTATTGAGCGCATACTCGAACGTACCCAACAAATTAAACGTGGTAACCCACTCGACAGCGAAACCATGGTGGGCGCTCAAGCTTCAAAAGCACAGTTTGATAAAATACTTAGTTACATAGACATAGGTAAAAAAGAAGGCGCTGAAGTACTCACCGGCGGAAACGTAGAGCAGCTAAATGACGATTTAAACGGTGGTTATTACATACAACCTACACTGCTTAAAGGTACAAACGACATGCGTGTGTTTCAAGAAGAAATTTTTGGCCCTGTTATTTCTATGTCGACCTTTAAAGATGAAGCTGAAGCACTCGAACTTGCCAACAGCTCAGAATTTGGCTTAGGCGCAGGGGTGTGGAGCCGAAACATGAACCGTGCTTATACCATGGGGCGCAAAATTGAAGCTGGCCGAGTGTGGACCAACTGTTACCACATGTACCCAGCACATGCTGCATTTGGTGGGTATAAAAAATCAGGTATAGGGCGCGAAACACACAAACTCGCACTCGATCACTACCAACAAACTAAAAATTTATTAGTGAGCTACAGCGAAGATCCGCTCGGCTTTTTTTAATAAAACAGTTCAAACTTAAACACAACAACCATTAAGTGATAAGGGCGCTGCATATTTGCAGCGCTTTTATTCACATTGCTCACAACACTATTTTAAGCGTGTTGTAATATATAAGTACAATACCAGCCGCATTCAAAACGTTAAAACCTAAGCGCGTTAAATAGCCCATTACCTGCGTCAAAAAACGATTTTACAATATTAATTTTTTATAAAAGTTGCTCTAAAAATGTGCTGTGATTTATGCATTGTCGGATATTACTGATCTCCCCCAATTTAGTGTGTTACTGCATTAATGGAAACTTCTTTATAGTTAACTAATTGTTTACAGGTGGTTATTTGCTGGCTAAGATAAAAGCATCGTAATATAGGGACATTTGTCGGTTTGTAAAACGACAAATGTCGTAGACAAAGTTGTTAGGTATACAAGGAAGGTTCAGTGCCAATTTATGTCAAAGTAGATGGTTCAGGTGAAAAATTAGCTCACCTTGCAGAAGGTGATTGGGAATTACCATCTCAGATAGAAGCACTAGAATTCTGGCTTCTCACAAATCCTCTCAATCTCGCACCAGCAAAGTACATAGCAGATCTTGGTTTTACTGTAAGAGAGAATGCATGTGGTGGCGGGGCAATATTGTCACCAGAAGCAATGTCTATAATGGGGCGTCTAGGTATCAAGCTGTACTTATCAGAGTACGGTGAGTAATGTATACCTAACAAACGCATTAACACTCGCTGCGCTCGCTAGGGACAAAAACACGTAGGCTCCCTGCGCTTCGCTTGGTATTGTAGCCTACGTATTTTTGCCCGTTATGCGGGCCGTTAGCCGTCAATACAAAACATCACCTATGGGGTATCAAATGGGGATTATGGATAGAAGAGATAATTTTAAAGTTCAGGACGAAAACATAACTTTTGAAGAGTTACTGGAAAAAGCCCCTGATGAAATTGCAAAACTGGTAGAAAAAGCAAATGTAATAATATTGCCCTCTCATGGAACAAATGATGAGTTTTATTCAGGCACATTAGATACACTTGATTTTTTTAACAATAGCGAGATAGCTACTGAAATATACTCTACTGATGACAATTATAAAGAATTAGGATTACACGGTGCTGACATTTGGCTTGGTACTTTTATAGTTAAAAATTTCCTAATTCCAATATTTTGTGGGGTTGCAGCTACATACATATATGAGAAATTGAAAGCAAAAAATGATGACAACATTTCTTTGAAGTTCATAGTTGAAAAGAAGGATGGAAAAACAACATCAGTTTCATATGATGGAAAGGTCGAAAACCTTAATAAGGCATTGGATGCTGTCAAGGAACTGAGTGATGAATCTTAAACTCATAAGTTATGAAGAAACGCAGCTCCCTGAAGTTAAAGAATATATAGGAAAGGTGTGTAAAGCTAAAGAAATAGCGATTGAGCAAAATAATGAAAAAGTTGCAAATGATCTCTGGAGAGAGCATGAAGCGCTTGAAGCCAACTTCCTATTTATTGGTGCATTCAATGAGTTAAAAAAGGGGAATTATAGACAAGCATGGGTGGATTTTGAAAAGTGCGAGATCAAGTGTAAATTTCTCGAAGAAAACTCAGATGATGATTTTTTATCAAGGAAAAGAATAAAATTCATTTCAAGTCAAATCCCTAAGTGGCAGGCTTTATATCCTTATTGTGTTTTTGTTAGTCCTGGATTCACAGTTGGTTATTACACGTGCAGTATTTGTAATCATAAAATAAGACCTAGATCCAGATGCGGGCATGAGAAAGGAAAACTTTACAATGGTAAACTTTGCCTGCATGTAGCTCATGATATGAATTTCAAAGAAATCTCTATTGTTAGCAGCCCTGTCCAAAAATATTCAGTCGTACACGATGATAGCACCTTGGATTTTTCAGTTCTCGAGCATTTGCTTAGCTTTCTTGAAAATGCTTATGAAGATTGGAATTACGAAAAGAAAACCAAGAAGTTCCCAAGGGCTAAATTTAATAGTGTTCAAGCTGACTCAGGATGTCCATGTAAAAGTGGTAGTGTGTTTAGAGAATGCTGTTTCAATAAAAGTGATATTGAAATACCTCACATAGATTTTATCTTTTATAAAGAAATCTCTGAAGAAAAACAAAACATTAAGTTCCCTTATTGAGGAACGGCTAACAAGAAAATCCAGGTGACGCCTACGGTGCACCTGATTTAGGCGTTAGGTGATTCTGAGAAATCAATGGCCAAATCAGAGATAAGACAGTTCTTAAAAGAGATCCGCACTAAATTTCCTGACGTTGTGCCTCTCATGGAAAAACATGAAAAATGGGCACTCACATTCCTAATGGAAGAGTTCGCAAATTTGACAACCATTTTGTTTAACCAAGGTAATTTAGAAGAAGCATTAGAACAGTTGCAGTACATGAGCGAAAAACTAGATACTGCAACCAAAGCAGAATTCGAATACATAGATGTATATTATACAGAGCACTTATTCTGGAAAGGTACAAAAGAAGGTATTGAGCGTGGCTGGCCTCTCGTGCCAGGTAATCTCAAAAAACTATACTTGGGCTTTCATGGTAAAGCCCCTAGGGTAGTGGTTTAAATATGCACGCACCTAACAACCTAATCAACACACTCACTTCGTTCGCTGGGATGCATACACATGGGCAGCGTCGCTTCGATCCAAATTATAGCCCATGTGTTTGCGCCCCTAAGCAGGGTGCTATGAGGTGCTCTAGATAGTATGCAGAATATAAATCCATGGCTTTGGTCAGCTTTTGTTTTGTCTCTTTCAGGAATCTTTTTTAGATGGGTGTTTGGTAATACGTTTGTGGGCTTTTTTCTTGCCGTATTGCTAGCTTTAGCGATAGTGCCTTTAGTTAAAAAAATTCAGAGAAAGAATTAACAAAACTCCCATCTTAAACTTTGCACTTTTTGATGCCCAGATTCTAATAGGCTAAATAAAGTGGGTCCCATCATAATTGGTTAGGGCCCATCATAATTTGATGCCCTGACATAAATTAAAAACCATCTGTAAAGAGACCCATTAATAAAAGATAAATCCTGAATCTGTATGGCAGATTTAGTTGCACAGTGTTGTTTGTTTTATTAAGGTGACTGCCTAGTTTGTGTGATTCAGGTGGCTGTTTAGTTTATATGATTATTAGTATATTCAGCACCTTAAGTAGAGGGAAATATGTTTTTTGAATCGTGGAGTGAAATAGCGCGCATTGTTACTACAACCTTGATTATTTATCCCTTTTTAATCCTAGCGACGCATTTATTGGGTAAACGCTCATTTGCTAAAATGAATAACTTTGACTGGATAATCACCGTTGCGGCAGGCTCCATCTTAGGTTCTGCTATCTTATTGAAAGACGTGGTTATAGTTGAGGTTTTAGTCGCGGTAAGCCTGCTCCTCTTTTTACAATATTTACTCACTTGGATCAGCGCCCATTTTTCGACGTTCGACAAAGTAGTCAAAACCTCTCCACAATTAGTCTTTTTCGACGGTGAATATATAGAGGCTGCTATGAAAGACACTCGTCTCACCAGCACCGAGGTGGAAGCGAGTGTTCGAAAAGCCGGTTTTGGTGATTTAAGTACAGTTATGGCGGTGGTTTTCGAGGCCGACGGTGAATTAAGTATTGTGCCGAAAAGTGAAAACTATGATCAACTGATTATGAAGTTACGCAATCCCCGAGATTAATTGGACAATTTTTAGTGGCCGAAGATTACCTTCAAGCACCAAAATTAATTGGCATGGTTTTTTTACTGCATGAAAATAAACGAGACACCCATCTTAATTTTGCAGTTTGGTAAACTATGCATTAGGATTTTTTTGCCTAAAAAACAGACTAGTTGTCTTGTGGTAATTGCAAGTAAGCTTGGTTAAAACAAAATACAATCACTATATTATGCGCTACATGGGGCAGGGGATTTTTATAAGCCCGATGTGGCATATAACGGCATTGATTGGACAACCAATGTATTGCTTGAGCAAATAAAAACGTTATAAAAAAGCCGCTTGTTTCAACAAGCGGCTTAACTATTCTAACTAGGGAATAGTTTAAAAGGTGTAACGGGCACCAATTGAGTAGCGTGGGCCGTACTGATTAGCAAATAAAAACTGCTCTTCGTAACGGCCGTAGCCTTCTTCGGTGGCATTATTTAAGTTTATGCCATCAAAAAATACGGTTACGTTTTCGTTTACATCGTAGTTTACGCTCATATCCCATTGGCCGTAGGCTTTAGCATATTGCGGTGGCGCATCGGCTGAGCCTTGTGCTTGGCCTACACCAATTAAGTACGAGTCGCGCCATGCGTAAGTAATTTTGATTGATAGGCCGTCTTTTTCGTAAAAGCCTTGAAAGTTAGCAGAGTCACTTAAACCTGTAAGCGGCGCTTGTTGGTCTAGGCTTTCGCTATCAAATTCTACATCGCCATCTACAAACGTGGCGTTAACACCTACACCAAAACCAGTTTCGCCAATTAAGTGCTGAACAGCCACTTCAAAACCATCTACCGATTTGCTGTCGGTGTTTTGTGGTTGGCTTATGTTCCATACCATAAGTGGGTCATCGCTATTTGGCTCAATGACGCCATTCGCATTGCCATAACCATTGCTAATCATTTGCGCAAAAATAGCATCGGTGGTTGCTTGCTCGCCGCGCGATTCAATATCGCTAACTGCTTGTAAGTAACGCGGGCCGTTTAAAATGTCGTATAGGCCTTCAATCGTGGTTTGCGTAATGGTGGTTTGAATAAAGTTATCTACGTCTTTTTTAAAGTAACCAACAGAGGCATAGCTGCCTTCTGCGTAGTAATACTCTAATGATAAGTCGAGATTGGTTGATTCAAACGGCAATAAATTTGTATTACCTTGGCTACCCGTGCGCGAGCCAGGTTTTGGGCTGCCTGTTAAGCTACGGCCACCGGCTAAATCACCCAGTGGTGCACGCGACATAGTTTTACCCCATGAAACACGGGCTACAACGTCTTCGGTTAAATCAACACTTACATCGATTGACGGTAATAATATGTCGTAATCGCCTTGCTGCTCTAAGAAGTTATCATCGCCGCCGGCTGCATATTGCATTATCCACTCTGAGGCGCTGATCCAGTTTACTTGTTCTTCAACACGCTGGCGTACTGTGCTGGTTACATCTGTTTGCTCGTAGCGCAGGCCTGCGTTTACTTTTACGTAGTAATCGCTTACATCAAACTCCCAGCTTGATTGAATATAAAAGCTGTTTGTAATTTCTTCTACGTAGCTTTCGCTATCAATACCATCCATGTAAGCATTGGCTGCGTATGCATCGCCACCGGTTACATCAGAAGTTAGGTAAGCCATTTGGCGAGCCACTGCTTCGTCAAAATCGTAGGTGTAGTAGTAACCTGGTTGTAAGTTGCTGCCGCCACCATCAAATTGATCTAAAAGGCCCGACGTATCGTGGCGAGTAAACATGCTATCTGGGAATATTTCTGTGTACGATGGGTTAAAACCAGGGCCACCCACTAAGCCACTCCAAGCAGTGTAACCGCCAGTGTTTTGCTCAGTGCGCGATGCACCAAATTTTACTTTAACTAGGCCAATATCAAAGTTTTCATTGTACCAAGTGGTATGTAATTGTAATTGCTCAATGTTTGATTCACCCGGCGAGTGCGTAAATTGGCTAAAGTTAGAGTCAATTTCGCCTGGCGTTAATTCGCTTGTGCCGTTTAACCAGTTAACTTGAGCACTTGGGATTTCGCCTGTGCGGTAATCGTAAATTTTGTTTGCTAGCTGATCAGAGCCTAAAATCACTTGGCCAGTACTACCTAGCCCATCATCGGCGCCGTTATCGGTTTCATTTTTAGAGTCATGGTAATCAAGCTCTACGTGCCACGTGTCGTTAATTTCCCACTCTAGGTTTAAACCAATAGAGCGTGCTTTTACTTCTGTGGTGCCTTTGTTAGCTGTAAACGAGGCATCGTTACCGCTAATATCGGCATAAACAGCGGTGCCGTTTTCATCAAGCTCGTAGCCATTAATATTGCTACCAAAGTCGTTCCAGATACCCCAACCAATACTTTCAGAGCCCGTAACCGCTTTACTTGCTGTGTAATCTAAGGTGGCTACAAAGCCATCAACCGGTTCAAATTGAAAAGTAACTTGGCCGTTAGTACGTTCACGCTCTACATCTTCAATAGAGTAGTTCATGTCTTTAGGGAAGTAGTAGTTACCTGATGGGTCAGTACGGTTATCAACAACATTACTGCTATCTAATTCAGGTAAATCAACATTGGCTTGCCAACCTTGAATATTGGCGCGTTGTTTTTGAAAGTCGCGTTCTTGGTGCGAAAACGAAAAACCAAAACCAAATCTGTCATCTGCAAATGTGTTGCTATAAACAGCAGAAAGCTCTGGGGTTACATCATCACCGGCTTCGTTTGATGAGTCATGATTTGCTTTAACCGTGGCTGAAAAATTTTGACCTGGCTTTTGAAAAGGGCGCGCAGTAGAAATGTTTACCGTAGCACCTAAACCACCGCTTGGTACATCGGCGCGCGCTGTTTTAAATACTTCTAGCGCACTTACGCCCTCTGAGGCAATGTTTTCAAGATTGTACGAACGCGTATAACCTGTGCCTGGCATTTGGCGGCCGTTTAACGTAATTAAGTTAAACTCTGGGCCAAAACCACGTACGGTAATTTGGCTACCTTCACCGTTTGCACGGCTCACCGATACACCGGTAATGCGTTGTAATGATTCTGCTAAATTGGTATCTGGAAATTTCCCCATTTCTTCTGCTGAAATGGCATCTACTACGCCCGATGAATCACGTTTCATATCCATAGAACGAATAAGTGAACCACGAATACCTTTTACTTCAATAACTTCTACATCAGGAGATGCTGCAGTGTCTGCCTCGGCAGCAATGGCCGTATTTAACGTGCTTGCAGCAATGATAAGAGACACAGAAGCCGCAAGTTGGCTCTTTTTAAAATTGAATGTGTTCATAATAGCTCTGCTTTATAAAATGTTGTTGTGTAGCAATAGGCGCCATGCGCCTATTGTAGTGTGTTTTTATGGATTCGCGATAATCACGTTATCTATGCGGTATAGTGCGCCGTTGCCCATATCCCACGTAGGAAATACCATGAGCACGTTTATAGCGCTAATATCTAAGCCCGCATCAAATAGTTCCTGAATAGGGAAGGTGTATGTTTGCCATTCGCCTGTAACAGGTGTTTGCCCTTCATTGCTTTGCGTTAATGCCAGCTCTACTGCGCTTGAAGCGCCAATTGATTCAATTTTAAATAACCATTGTGCATCCACGTTTGAAGGTGCTGTTATTACTTTTAAATCAAACTGTACAACGCCATTTTCTAACAGGGCTGATGCATCAAACGATACGTCTTCATCGGCTAAAAAGCCCATTACAGTAGGTGTTGCACCAATGCTAAACTGAGCCACTGCGCCGTGCTGATCATCGTCGGTTTCTGTAGTAGGTGTTGAACCACCACAGCAATCCCATATGCTCCACTGATCGGCGACTGTATCTGTAAATACGTTTAGCTCACCAGAGGCAACGGGCGCTGCATTAGGGTTGTAAATTTTAACATTATCTACACGGTAAACCGCGCCTTCACCTGCGCCCCATGCCGGAAAAATCATAAGTACATCAATTGCACTTACATCAAGGCCTGCACCTGCGAGATCTGATAACTTAAATGTATAAGTTTGCCACTCGCCAGTCACTGGCGCTACACCTTCAACACTTTGCGTTAGTTCAAGTTCTGCAAATGAAGTTGCACCATTTGCCTCTACTTTAAATAACCACGCAGTTGAAGGGTCGCTAGGGGTAGATGTTACTTTTAAGTCAAACTGTATAACGCCTTCATCTAAAATGCTGCTTGCATCAAATGACTCACCTGCACCACCTACTTCAACACGGCTGTTAAAGCCCATTACTGTAGGCTCTGCACCAATACTAAATTCAGCGGTTACACCGTGCGCTTCATCATCTACCACTTCGATAGGCGTTGAGCCACCACAACAATCCCACATTGGCCATGCTAGGTTTTGCTCATCTTCAAAAATAGTTAGCTCTGGTGATGCGCCTAGGTTGTCTTGTGTAATTTCAACGTCGTCAATTAAAAAGGTTGCGCCTTCGCCCGTGCCCCACTCAGGAAATACCATAAGTACGTCAATTGCGCTGATATCTAAATCTAAGTCAGCAAGGTCAGAAAGCAAAAACGTATAGGTTTGCCACTGACCTACTACAGGTGCTTGGCCTTCAACGCTACTTGTAAGCGGCATATCAGCATCGGTTGAGGCTTCTGTGCTTTCAAGTTTTACAAACCAAGGTGTGTCTGGCACGCTTGGTGCGCTGGTTACTTTCATTTTAAAGCGTACGTAGCCTTCTTCTAGCATAGGTGATGCATCAAAAGGCGTTGCAGCGCCGTTTTCGTCAGTAATAAATGCATCGCGGCTAATAAAGCCAACCACTGTAGGCTCGCTGCCTATTGTAAATTCAACAACGTCGCCTTGCTCTTCATCACTTACAATTGCAGGTGTAGAGCCACCACAACAATCCCATGCTGGCCAGTTAGGGTTAAAGCTGTCGCCAAAAATAGTTAACGGTGTAGCAATACCTGTAGATGGCGGGCTAGGAATAGGCGCTTCGCCCTCTAGCAGGGCATCGTCTAGGCTATCGTAACCTGGGCGAATAGTTTCACACCCTTTGCCGGTATCTGGGTTTGATGCACATTGATAAACACGTACGTAGTCAATTGCAAACGTTTGGCCGTTTTCAAATGCGCTGGCATCTACGCCTAACTCATTTACGTTTTCAGGCCAGTCGCCGCCTACTGCTAAATTTAACAGTAAGTGAAAGTCCTTATCGTAAGGAGCGCTATCCCAATGAGTTTCTAGTTCGCCAGAACCTTGTTCAAAATACTCTGCAAACCAACCGCGATGTTTCAAACCTGCGGCTTCGCCTTTGGAATTATATAATACTTCTGATTGGCGCTGTGTGGCATATAGGTAGCCATCAACGTACCAGCGTATTTCACCTTCTTGCCACTCTACTGCGTAAGTATGAAAGTCATCTGCTGGGTTGCTATCTTCAGGAAATTTGTACTCTTGGCCTGTGTAGCTGTTATCTGGCCAAGCGCGGCCGTAATGCAATGTGCCATGAATGCTTGATTCAACACCGCCATCTTCGTCAGCGGTTTTTAGGTTTACTGATTCTAAAACATCAATTTCGCCTGAGCGTGGCCATGTACCATATTCTTCATCGGTTGGTAGCATCCAAAACGCAGGCCAGCTGCCTTGCCCCGAAGGCAGCTTTGCGCGCACTTCAAAGCGGCCATAAGTAAAATCAGCATTGTAACGGGTATTTAAACGCGCAGAAGTGTAGGGCTTTTCAGCGCCTTCTGTCGCGGGTAGGGCAACAATGTTTAACACACCGTCTTGTATAAAGGCGTTTTCTTCGTTATCGGTGTAACATTGTTTTTCGTTGTTACCACCGCCATCGCAGTTTAATTCAAAGTTCCACTTATTAGTATCAATGGCTGAGTCTTCAAACTCGTCGCTCCATACTAGTTGCCAATCTGAAACTGGCTCAGAAGCGTCGATATTTTCAAAATTAGATGTTGTGGCAGAGTCGCCACCACAGCCAGCTAAAGACGCTAACGAAATAGCAGCCAATAAGCGAGCAATGTGTGTTTTTTCAATGTTCATAGCTGAACCCCGGTTTCACAGATTGTTGTCAGAATGTGTGTTTAAACTTATTAAAAAGAACCATATTTATTTTTGTAAGCGCTTACATTTATCATGTGTTTTTGTAAGCGCTTACAAATAATATTGCGCACTACGTAAATGGTCAACATATTTGTGTGTTTTATTTACATTTAGTTTACGGTAAGACCAGTTTACCAATTGGAGTTATTAACTAAATCGCTAACAAATTTAACAGCTTACATTATTTGTAATGTTGCATTTTTAATACATCTATTAATATTTTACTTAAGCGGTAAATATTAAAGTGACCTGCAGCAATTACGTTTAGTGCTAATTGCGATGATTTACCCGTATTAGGCTAACTATATGGCGTGTAATTTTGCTTTTTTACAAAAAACGAAAGTTAAAAAAGTGAAAGTGGTATAGCATTCAATAGGTTAGTAAACCCTTTAAAGCGCTTAGCTTGTAAAGGTTAAATTATAGGGAGTAAGGCTTTGGCGGGATTTAATAAGGTAAATGTGTAAATTTAAATACGCATTTACCCCTTAATTTATTATTTATTTTAATAGTATTGTAGCCACTTGAAATGGCAGCTTATTTACGTTTAAACGGCATAATTAGCAAGCCCCACAGCGAGGCGTTTTGCTGCGGGTTAGGGTATTCTTTTAAGCCTATATCTATGTCGTTATCGGCTTTTTGCGCTTCATTTTTGTAACTACCAAACAGTTTATCCCACCAAATAACGCTAAATCCATAGTTTGAATTGGTTTCGCTCACGCGCTGGCTATGATGAATACGGTGCAGTATTTGGGTCATTAATATGAGCCGAAGTGGTTTTTCTATTGCATTGGGTAAACGTATATTGGCGTGGTTAAACAGCGCTAATCCATTAAGTGCTATTTCAAATATTAATACAGCAATAGCAGGTACGCCCAAAGCGTTAACGGCAATTAATTTTATAAGTATGCTGAGCACAATTTCGATAGGGTGAAAACGCAAACCTGTGCTGGTATCTACATGGGCATCGGCGTGGTGCACACGGTGCAAGCGCCACAAAATAGGCACTTGATGAAACAGCCGGTGCTGCCAATAAATAACTATATCTAGCAGTAATATGCTTAAAATAATAGCAACACTACTTGGTGTGGCTATTTGATTAAATAAACCGATACCGTGCTCTTGGTTATAAAGCGCTACGGCAGTTAAGCCTATTGGCACACTTAAGCGAGCAATTACAGAGGCTGCAAACACCAGTCCAAAATTGGCCAACCACCGAGTGGTACTTTTTATCGGCGATTTACGGGCAGGCATGCGCGATTCTAGCAGCATCATAATAACCAAAATGCTAAAAAAGAACCCTAATCGCCACCAAATTTCATTACTCATTGGCTTGTTTAACCTCATCAGCTTCTTGGCGTTTAAGCGTGTTATAACCACCATGTATACGTGTAAAAATAGTAATAGCGCACGCAGTGGCAAAAATACTCGCCATTAGGGCAAAGTGCTGCGGCCAAATACAAAAGGCAATAAACAGCGCGATGGTTTCTGTGCCTTCGGTTAAACCATTTAAATAGTAAAAGCTTTTGTATTTAAACTGAGGTTTTTCGAGCTTAAATTTTTCGGCGGCTATGGCAAAGGCTAAAAAGCTTGAGCCAGTGCCTATAAAGGTGGCCAGTAATATGCTACCTGCAATCGCGTTTTGCTCAGGGTTTGCCAAAATAAAGCCAAGCGGAATTGCCGCATAAAATAAAAAGTCGAGGGTAATATCTAAAAAGCCGCCAGCGCTTGAACTTAAATTTGCATGGCGTGCTAATGCGCCATCTAGCCCATCTAAAATACGATTTAAAGCAATAGCCGTTAACGCTGCGTACCACATTTCATACGCAATTAATGGTACAGCTAATAGGCCTATTAAAAAGCCTGCCACAGTAAGTTGATCGGGCGTTATGCCGCGCTTGTGCATTAACGCTACAACAGGGGTTAACAGTGGCTTTATTACTGGGGTGATGTATTTGTCTAACATGCTTGGTGCCTTGTGCTTTTTGTGCGTTTACTTGGCTAAATTTAAGGTGATCAGTTTGCCATTTGCAGCCTCTGCATCGCTATGATCGTGAGTTACCATAATAGCGGGCAATTTATGCTCGCGTATTTGGCTAAATACCAGCTCGCGCGTATCTACTCTTAATTGGGTGTCGAGCTTGCTAAAGGGCTCATCAAGTAAAATAGCTTTTGGCTCGCTTAATAGCATACGCAGTAAAGCTACGCGTGCTTGTTGCCCACCAGAGAGGTTGTCGGGGTGGCGATTAGCCATGCCTTTTAATCCAACTTGTTCAAGGGCGTGCTCTATTTTTTCAAGGCGCTGTTTTTTATTGCCTTTAGGCATAGCAAAGGCAATGTTACCGCTTACCGATAAATGCGAAAATAATAACGCATCTTGATAAAGCACGCCTATGTGGCGTAAATGAGCGGGTAAGTTATTAATATTTTCGCCGTTAAGCCACACTTCGCCATTTGCGCTAAAACCACTGGGTAATGTGCCGGTAAGCCAGTTTAATAAACTTGATTTACCACTGCCTGATGGCCCCATAACAGTGAGTATTTCGCCGCCTTTTACCTGCTCGTTTAAGCTAAGTAATTGCTGGTTTTGACGATAAAGCTCACAATTTTTAATCTCTAAAGATGACTGCATTAAAAACCTTTTAATTTATGGGTTAGCGATGGGCGCTTTTAAAAAAGTACTTAGGTAACACCCACGCCAGTATAAAGCCAATGAGTGGCAATGCCATTTGCATAATGGCATACACTGCACTGGTGCGCCTACTTGCGCCATTAGCAAGGGTAACCGCTTCGGTTGTGATGGTTGCTATGCGCCCGCCACCGGCTAAAAGCGTGGGGAGGTATTGGCCAAAGCTAATGGCTAAACCAAGTGCCGCCGCAATTAAAATAGGAGCAAATAACTGGGGTAATTTCACTTGTAAAAATACTTTGCAGGGCGTTGCGCCAAGGCTTGCTGCTACATGAGCAAAGCGAGGGTCTAAGCGCCTATAACTGCTCGCAAGCGATAAAAACGCATACGGTAGTACAAACAATAAATGGGTAAATACCACATTAAAAAACGCGGCCTGGTTATTTACTAGTTGTTGCAGCCACACTAGGCCAAATAAAAACGCAATACTTGGTACAAGCAGCGGTAAATAAATAATTAAGCTGGTAAAGCGCGACATGGGTTTGGCACTTAATTGCTCTGACTCTAAGCACAAAAGGGTAATAATAATGGCAAATAACGTAGTAACTAGCCCTATAGCAAGGGTATTAAAAAGCGGGCTTTGCATTTGCATTAGCGCACTTTTAAAGTGAAGTAGCGTGAGCTGCTCGGGCAGTGCCGCCGGAAAACGCCAAAATCCGGCAACCGACCACATAATTAAGCCAGTTAACGAAAGCAAAATAAAGCCAATTACAAATACCGTTAATACGGTTGTTATTTTTTGCCAATAAACGCCACCATATTCTCGCTCGCCATTGGTGAGTAAATTACTAAATAATGCTTTTATCGCTTTTTCGCCGCCAAGCCAAAGAGCTAGTAAACCACCAGTAAGGACAAGCTGCAATAATGCCCCCGCAGAGGCTTTAATACGCAGGTTTAAATCTACATCGTTAAACCAGTGCATGATAGCTACAGCCAATGTGGGTGGTGTATTTGGCCCCAAAATAAGTGGCATTTCTACACTTGCACTGGCATAAGCCAATACTGCGAGAATAGGTAGACGCAATAATGGGTAAAGGCTTGGTAATACTACTTTAAAAAAAGCAGTCATAGGGCAGTAGCCTAAATTAAGCGCTACTTTATGTTGTTGGCGCAGTTTTTTGCCAAGCTCAGGTTGGGCAAGCACACCTAGCGCCATTAACAGTAAAAAAGGCAGCTCTTTAAGGGTTAAGCCTAAAATTATACTAATACCAAACGCGTCATGCGGAAACATGCCGTTAGGCGCAAGTTCCCACCCACTAAACCAAGGCGATACTAAACGCGAGATCATTCCCGAAGGCGCAATTAAAAAACCAACCGCTATAGCCGCTGCCGCGTGGGGAATTACCAGTATCGGGCTCAATAAACGCTGAATACGGTTAAGCCACGGGCTATTAAAAAATGCCGCTAAAATCATTAATGTAATGGTAAAGGCTAGTAAGGTACTTATTAATCCGCTGCCAACACTTAGCATAACCATGTGTGTTAGGCCGGGTGTTTGCATGAGCATAGTAAAGCCATGTAGGCCAAGTGTTGTATGCTCAAGTACCGGCGCATAACCAAAAGCGGGCAATAGCACGCTAATTAAGCCGCCTATTACAGGTAAAATAAGCAATGCCAGTAAAAAGCGTGGACTTAATGTAACTAATTTACTAAACATATCGGCGCTTTTATGTGGTTTAAGCGTTGAGCTCGCTGCTAACTTATTTGAAACAACACTCATTGGCTTACTCCAAAACGTGTTTGCCAACCTTGCAAAATAGCATTTACCCAGCTTGGGTGAGGCTCACTTAGCGTGCGTTTAATACTATTTAAAGGCAGGGCACTTGGATGCGGTTGCGTTGTTTTAAATAAAGCTTGTTGCTGTGGAGCTAGCGTTGATTGAATAAGTACGCTTTTATCGCCCCATATAGGCGCTTTTTGTTTTTGAGCTTGCGCCTCTGGACTTAATAAAAAATTAGCCACTAACTGCGCACTTTGTGCATGGCTTGCATTATAAGGTATGGCTACAAAGTGGGTGTTACTTAAACTGCCATCTTGCATTGCATAACTGCGAATACTTTTTGGTAAATCATAGCGTTTAACGGCTGCGGGCACTTCGGGTGCTGAAAACGTAAACGCGATGCTTAGCTCGGTGTCGCCTACTAAACGGCGCATTTGCGCGCCACTTTGCATAAAGTGTTTACCGCCGCGCCAAAGAGTTGGGTGCAGTTTATTTAAAAAATCCCATAACGGGTTTAATACTTGGGCTGTGTTTTGTGCAGTAGCTGGCTGATTTAACTGTGCTTTAAGTGTGTCATTACTTTGTTGATGTAGCATAACAAGCGCGTATTTTAAAAAGCTCATGCCTAAAAAGTCAGGCGGCTTTGGGTAGCTAAAGCGCCCTGGATTTTGTGCGCTCCAGCTAAGTAATTGGTTTAGGGTTGTTGGTAGTGTGTTATTTGCAGTGCCGCCAATTGCTAAACTGTCGTAGTAAAAGGTGAGCGATGCTTGGCCCCAAGGAGCTTCCATTCCATTAGTGGGTATTCCAAAATCAAAATTAACAGCGGGATTATTGCTAGGGTCGGTGTAGCTAAAATTAGGCAGCTTATTAGCCCATTGTTTAAGTAACAATGAGTGCTCGCTCATGGTGGCAAAGTTAGCACCGTTTATCCAAATTAAATCTACGCTGCCTTTATCGTTATTGTTTGCTGATTTTTCGGCAAGTACCCGGCTAACGGCTTCGCTGGTATCACTGAGTTTTACATGTACTAAGTTAATGTTGTATTTGGCTTTTACTTGCTGCGCAGCCCATTTAATATATGCATTTATTTGCGCATCGCCGCCCCACGCATAAAAATATACGCTTTGGTTTTTACCTAAGCTTTCTATTTGTTGCCAACGGCTTTGTAGTTGTGTACTTGCTAGGCTTTTGAAGCTAATAACAAGGCAAATGCAAAACGCGACACAGCAAAAGCTGTATCGCGATAATGTTTGCCAACATTTATTGGCGAGCATTTAAATCCCAGTTGTAGTCTAAAAACTTAACTTTCATGTCGTTATTTTTAAGCGCTTTTTGCTGAGCGGGTACCAGTTTTAGTGCTTTAGGGTATTGCAAAAAAAACTGCTGCAATGTGTTGGCGCCTTTAAAACCTTGTTCAAAATCCTCGCCATACCACTTAAATATTGAAGACACATTTAGCGTGTTATCTTGCGCTATATTGCGGGTTGTATCTGATAAAAAACGCACCGTTTGCGCTTGCAATTGGCTTTCTAAATCAGTGGCTGTGTAGGCTTCTTCACGTAGTGCTGGGCAGCCAATACTTGCGCAATTTACAGCAAAGTGAATACGTGGGTCGTTGTATTTACCACTGCCACGTACTAAACCATGCTCTATATCATCAAGGCTGCGCGTTTTACCAAGTAATGGCACAAACTCTTTGCTCCATGGTGAGCTAAAAAAACTGCCTAAATCTTTAATTGACTTAAGGTTTGGGTATTTTGTTAATATTAGCTCAACAGTAAAGGCGTTATATGCGTTAATTAAAAACGCCAGCTGCTTAGGTTTTTCCCATGTATCAAACTCATTTTGTGTAACAGCCGATAGTGAATCTAAATAGCTTTTAAGCTCGCTGTGCTTAGCTTTTATTGCTGAATAATCAACCTCTGTGCTGTGGCCATGATTAATAGCTACAACATGGTTGTTTAATAATGCGTTCCAGCCCTCGTGCATATTTTTAGCTTGGGCCGAAAATGACGTTGCAAACGATGTTGCAAGCAAAGCACTACCTAACAATAGCGCTTTTAAAGGTGTTTTAAACATATTAGCCTCTGCGCCATGTGTGGTATTTTTCAAGCATGTTAAGTACTTTTTCAGGTGCGTGAGCGCGTTTCCACTCACCCGCCGCGTACTTATTACCTTCAGCCCATGTAGGGTAGCTGTGAATAGTGCCCAGTATTTTGTTAAGGCCTAAACCGTGTTTCATTGCCAGTACAAACTCAGCTATTAAATCGCCAGCGTGCTCAGAAACCACAGTAACACCGAGTATTTTGTCTTTGCCTTTTGGTGTAATTACTTTAATAAAGCCTTTGGTGGCGCTGTCGGTAATGGCGCGGTCTAGTTCTTCAAATTCAAAGCGAGTGATTTCATAGTCAATGTCTTTATCAATAGCGTCTTGCTCGTTTAAGCCAACACGTGCTACTTCTGGGTCAATAAACGTAGTCCACGGAATAACACGGTAATCGACTTTAAACTTTTTAAGATTACCAAATAAGCCATTTACTGCTGCGTACCAACCCTGATGAGCGGCTACGTGCGTAAACTGATACGGACCTACAATATCGCCAGCGGCAAAAATGTTAGGGTAAAGCGTTTCAAGGTATTCGTTAGTGACTACAGTACGATTAGTTTCAATACCGAGTTCTTCAAGGCCGTAACCTTTAAGGCGAGCGCTTCGGCCCACAGCACATAGTAGCTCATCGTATTCAATATCGATTTCGGTATCGTTATGTTTTACTACAATGAACTTTTTGCCATCGCGCGCTTCACAGCGCAGTGCCTGATGCGATGTTAAAATGTTTACGCCGCTTTCAATAAGCGCTTCGTGAGCAAAGGTAGACACTTCTAGGTCTTCTTTGATCATAATACGCTCTGCCATTTCAATTTGCGTAACATTTGAGCCTAAGCGTGCAAAACTTTGTGCAAGTTCGCTACCAATTGGGCCGCCGCCAAGTACAACAAGCTTTTTAGGGGCTTCTTCAAGTTCAGCAAATTTAGTCCATAAAGTATCGCTTGTTACGTAGCCTGTTTCTTCAATACCAGGAAGTGGCGGTACAAATGGGCGTGCGCCTGTGGCAATAACAATCGTGCGAGCTGTTAACGTTTGCGTGCCACCGTCGTTAAGCTTAATTTCTACAGTCCACGGGTCTAATAATTTACCGTAGCCTTTTACTACATCTACGCCTAGGTTTGTGTAGCGCTCAACGCTGTCGTGCGGGGCGATGTCGGCAATTACTTTATGTACACGTGCCATTACTTTTTTAAACGAAAACTGCGGTGCCATGTTTTCAAGGCCGTAGTGTTCACCGTGGCGAATTTGCTCGGCAATTTTAGCACTTTTAATAACGGCTTTACTTGGCACACACCCGTAGTTTAAACAGTCGCCACCCATTTCGCCGGCTTCAATTAGCGTTACTTTGGCTTTAACCGCTGCTGCAATGTAGCTTGTTACTAAGCCTCCAGCACCTGCGCCAATAACAATCATGTTGCGGTCGAACTTTTTAGGTTTAGTGTAATTTTTGTATACGCGACGCTTTTTAAACACGTTTAAGATTCCTTTAGCAATAAAAGGGAACACACCCAATAAAGCGAATGATAAAATAAGATCGAGCGATAAAATGCCAGATAAGCTCTCTATTTGCGCAAGTTGCGTACCTGCGTTTACAAATACAAATGTACCCGCCAGCATGCCTACTTGGCTTACCCAGTAAAAGGTCCATGCTTTAATGGCGGTAACACCCATCAATAAGTTAATTAAAAAGAACGGAAATACTGGCACTAATCTAAGCGTAAATAAGTAAAAGCCACCTTCTTTTTCAACGCCCGCGTCAATAGCGTCTAAGCGCTCAGGAAAACGTTGTTTAATTGTATCGCGCAGTAAGTAACGCGATACTAAAAAGGCAAGCGTAGCACCTACCGTAGAGGCAAACGAGGCAACCAATAAACCTTCAACTAAGCCAAATAACGCACCTGCAGCCAGTGTTAATATAGCCGCCCCCGGTAATGAGAGAGCCGTTACCACTACGTATAATAAAAAGAAGCCACCAAAAACCAATAATGGTGATTGCTCTTTATATTGGCTAAATTGATCCATCGAGCCTTTTAAGCCTTCAAGCGTAAGTAACTGGTGTAAATTAAAGTGAAAGAACAAGCCTATAGCCGCTGCTGCAATCAATACCAAAAATAGTTTTTTAATCATGTTCTCTCAACCGCTCTTAAAAATTATGGGTTAGTGTTAATTTTGCGTTTATTGGTAGTTCAGGAAATGCCAATGTTGCACCAAAGTAACCCCCTTCAAATACTGGGCGCCAGTTTTTTTGATTAGTGACATTGTTTACATCTAATCGCAACTTAGTCCTAGGCGTAAAAGCGTAGCTAGTATTAACGTTTAGCGTGTATTGATCACGAATTTTAACTGTTGCTAAAAAGTCTAATGGGTAACTCTTTGTATATAGACCTGAAAAACCCATTTGCCATTTCGAATTAATTGAATAATTTCCGTTAAAACTGAACGACTGCTCAGGAATGCCCTGAACTTGGCGGTTTGAAGGTGCAAATGCGGTAAAACTTGGTGCGCCAACACCGGTACCGGCAATAATGTCTGGGCGTGAATTGTCAAACGCATCGATTACTTGAGCAGAATCTTGACTGCTTGCAGAGTTGTCGTAACGAGCGTCTATGTAGCTGTAACCCGCACTTAGCCAATAAGGGTAGGCATCGTAAAATACTTGGCTTTCAAAACCTGTAGTACGAATACCTGTATTGCTGCCGTCGCGATTACGTAAACTACGGCGCTGGCTAAATACCGCGCCATCAGCGTACCAGTCGCTGTCGGTTGGGGCGTACTTTAAGCCAAACTCGACTAAAGTGTTTTCGGTAGCAAAATTTTGTGCGCTAATCGTGTTATCGCTGCCAAGCGATGTACCGCCCGCCATACTGTTTGATGTGGCTTCGTTATAACTTGCTGCACCATAAGTGGTGTAGTCGGCATTTAATTTGTAATTAAAGCTAACTTGGCCAGAATGCAGTATTTCGTTAATGCTGTCGCTTGCGGCAACTTGACCTTGTGGTGCAATAGGGTCGTTTGCTTCTACATCGTAAAAGTCAACGCGGTAACCCACACTGGTATGAAGTTTATCGCCCCAATCTGAGTCTTGTTGAATGGCAAGCCCTGTTTGCCATGAGCGTGAGTCGGTGGTGTCTGATAAGTTAAAGTCACCGCTGCCATCGTTATCTAAATCGTATTGACCACCAGGCGATACAAATACACCTGGGCTTAGCTCTACTAAACGTGCTTTTTGTGCATCGGTTAAGGGAATGCGGCGGTTTGAAAGTGGGCCAGTTAAATCAATTGGTAAATCGGCCTCGGTAGTAAATTGGCTGTAGCCAAGTACTTTGTTATAGCGTACGTCAAAAGCAAAAATTGTTTGCTGGTCACTATTCCAACGGTAGGTAAGCTCAGTGCGGTTTTGCGCTGTATCGGCGCCGTCTATAATTTCTACAAAACTGTTTTGGGCTATTTCTTCACGCTGTAAATGCTGAAAGTACGTAATGTTTTTAAGTGAGGCATTAGCACTTAGCTCACGCTTATAAATACTGTGAATTAAATAAGTGGTTGCTTCGTTTTGGTTATCAGGGTCGGTAAGCACGGTGCTACGATCTATTTTTACTTGCCCAGTAGGCGAAACAATTGAACCCGCTGCTGGTACGGTACTGCCATTGGCTTGCACGCCTTGGCCGGTAATATAAAGGCCATCATCAATTAAGGCTTGGGTAGGGCGGTTAATACCGGCGTTATCGGTAAATTCAACTTGGTATAGCTCAAAGTTAATATCCCAACTGCTTTTATCATCCGGCAAAATTCTAAGCGCAGCAAATAAACTGTCGCTTTTAGTGCCTGAGTAATCGTAGTAGCTGCCTTCATCAAGGTGCTCGTAACTTACTCTAAGGCCCACTTTATCTTTTATAATGGGGGCAGTGTAATCTACTTGCGCACTGTATTGATCCCATCGCCCCGCTGAGATCTTAACTTTACCTTTACTTTCATCTGTAGAGGCAGCTTTAGAATGTAGATTTACAAAACCACCGTTACGTTGGCTTGAACCAAATAAAACCGGCGGTGCGCCTTTTACTACATCTATCTGTTCTACAGAATTGAACGATAACGGCACGCCAAAGCCATTATTACCTGCTTGGCGGCGTGTACCATCTTGAAAAAGCTCACCCAGTTGGCCACGAATAGTAGGTAAGCTGGGTGCACCAAAGCCACTTGCAGAGTAAGTGTTTGGGCTCACTGCTAGTACGTCTTGTAGGGTAGTAATATTTAGTTGCTCTATTAACTCGCTTGAAATAGGCGTTACTGAGCGTGCTATGTCTTGCAGTGCAAGGTTGTCGCCGAAGGGGCCGTTAATAGTGGCATCTTTTACAGAAAGCCCTTGAGATTTAATAGTTTGGCCTGCTACTTCAATACGTTCAATTGAGTCGGTATTAGCTGCAGATTGTGCCGCATTAGCATAAAAATTAGGTGTGAGTGAAGCGGCTATAAAAAGTGCCAAATATGAATGTTTCAAAAGGGTTCTCATTTTGGTTAGTGTGAATGTGGCAATAAAGACCTGCAGCTTTGTGAATAACTTTCAGTAAATATTAATTCTTTTTGTTTTTTAGAATGAAACGTTAAAAGTTTAGCACATTGCTCAAAAGCGTTATTCAGTTTTTGGCACTATCTTTTTGTTTTACAAATACTGTAGTTAGTTATTGCCATGATAAGGTCGTAATTTATAAATAGCGGTTTTATACGCAAACAAACGCAAAGCAGGGCACCGAATTTATTAAAAAATTATACATTAAGGTGAAATAAAATATGTGTTGAGCGGTCTTGCTAGTTTCAACATTAAATTATTTAGTTTTAAGGAAATTTTATGACTGGTACGACAGGTACTGACTTTCAAAATCGTTTGCAGTGGTCGCTTTTTTCGCTACGCCTAGGCGTATTTATTGTAATGATTATGTGGACGTTTGATAAGTTTGTTAACCCTGGGCATAGCGCACGAATTTTTGAGCATTTTTATGGTGTTAGCGGCTCTACAGATGTGGTTGCTTATGTACTGGGGGCGTTACAGCTTATTTTAGTGTTGGCTTTTTTAGCGGGTATTAAAAAGCGACTTACGTATGGCGTTATATTTGTAATGCACGGCCTTTCTACGCTTTCATCTTATAATCAGTATATTGATGGCTTTAATAACTTATTGTTTTTTACAGCGTGGCCAATGTGGGCAGCGTGTTTTGCACTTTATGTGTTACGCGAGCAAGACGTTAAATTTACCATTAAGTAGCACTGCAAAAAAAATGGTTATAAGCCATACGGCTTATAACCAATAAGTACACAAGGGAGTGTATGGAAGTCGGTTTAATTAATAACTAATGCATGGCATCGTTGTACTGTTTAGCTAGGCTTTCTTTTTGCCCTTCGGTTAGGGCTTTACCCGCTAATTGAAATACTTCATGTTCTTCTTCGCTTAAATGATGATGCACTAAATGGTGCAATTTTTTAGCAGCAACTAACCATGCCGATGAGCTCATTTCGGTGTCTTCAAGTTGTTCTATTAATTCGTCAATTTCATGGTGCTCAGCAACGCTGTGGCGTGCTTTTTCGTGCGTTAGATCGTCAAACATAAGTGGGTTATAAAAATAACGCTCTTCAAATTTTGCATGATCTTCTAATTCGGTTTTTAGCTCGTCCATTAGCTTGTGGCGCTGCTGCGTATCGCCGTGCGTTTGAATAAGGGCATCTACTAACTCGCGTTGTTTATCGTGGTCGTGACGTAGCGCTTCAAAAATATTCATAACTCTTTCCTTGCTGTAATTGCTTTATAGACTTTTAAAAGCAAGCGCAGTGCCAGATTTTAATATGTTGATATAGTTGACTTTAATGTACTTTTGGCTGGTTTGGATGGCGTTGCTCTGTAACTTTTACACACAAACAGCTGCAATTTTTTCAGATTAAAAGAGGTGATTGCTTTTGACGCTACATAAGCTTACATATTTTTATTGGTTGGGTATTTTATTGAGGTGGTAAAGTAGCGCATTATTTGGGTACAAGCTGTACATACTTGCCTTACCTATATTTTTATAAAACTTTAGATATTAGGATAGTTTAAGGATGAACTTAAAAAGCCCCACTACAGCATTATTACTGTGCGCGTTATTAAGTGCATGTAGTACAGCCGAGCATTCTGAACGACGTGTATGCATACAAGAGGCAGAAATGACTGAGCTAAATGGCGCTAAAACAAGCTCAAAGGTTTACAATGAATGTGTAAGCGCTCAAATAAAAAAGGATGCTAAAGGCGACACTTTTTTTGATGAAGTTGGTGTGTTTTTTATTGATCTACTTGTTTTAATAGCCGACTAAGTAAGCAAACTTACAGCTATAATTTAAAGCACAAGGGTGCGTAAAATAGGATTGAATATGAAAGCGTTTTTAATTGTATTTTCATTGTGTATATTTTTAACTGGCTGTGCGGCAAAGCCTTATGCGGGCTCTGCAAAATGTATGGAGCAAGCTGATATAGCTTATGAAACCAATATACATAAAAATGAGCCGCTAGATAATGAATGCAAAGCTACAAAAGTAAATACGCCTAATAAAGAGTTTGAGAATCATAGTATTGTTGATAGAAGTCTTTTACAGCTAATTGTTAGTTTTTTAAACGGTATATTTAGATAATTAAAATACAATTAAATAAGGTATGTATGCAGGAAGAACTAAAAGCAAAAATTATAGCTGTATGCGATAAAAAAATAGCAGCCAAAGGCGAAAACGTAGGCCTTTCTTTTTACGCTTTTTTCGCAAATAAAAACGACAATCCAGAGCTGCTGATGCAAGCCGCTACGTGGTGGATACACATCCATAAGTTAGATCACTTTGAAAAAGCGATAAAAATAAAACAAATGATTATTGAAGGTGACTAATAACGTATATTTACGCGATTGCTATTTGGTTTCTGCCATTTTCTTTTGCTTTATAAAGTTGTTGGTCTGCACGTTTAATTAGCTCGCTAAGTGAGTCGCTTTTAGCATTACTTATTGCCACGCCAGCACTAAAGGTAACGTGTGTTTTACTTGGCAATGCCTCAATATGACTACAGTACTGCGCTAACTTATTTTCAAGATTTTCAAAAAAGTTGTTTATTTTATCGCGATTTTGCGTTTTTAAAACAAATAGCCACTCTTCGCCGCCATAGCGGCCAAACTTATCGTTAGTACTTAGTGTGTCTTTTGCTGCTTGAGCAAATTTTATAAGTACTAAATCTCCTATATCGTGGCCATATTTGTCGTTAATAGCTTTAAAGTAATCTAAATCAACGATGGCTATTGCTAGGCTCTGCTGGGATAAACACTCATTTGCTTTTTGCAAAATGCCACGTCGGTTTAAGCTGTTAGTTAGGTAGTCGGTTAATGCTATAGCATGGTATTTTTTACGTTGGCGCATTTGGCGGTAAAATAAAAATAGCGACACGATGACTAAAATAAAGGCAATTGAAGCACTTAAGCGCCAAATTATTTTTTGCTGGTGTTCTTCTGTAGCCTGCAGTTTGTTTATGTCTTTTTCGTATTCTAGCTGTAAAATTTTGTCTTCTTTTTCTTTTACTTCAAATTTAACCTGCAAGGTTTTTATATTGGTTTCGCTGGTGGCTTCGTAGTGTTTTATTGTATAAGCAAGCTCATCTTCAATTGCTTTAAATGCATCTTCGGTGAAGTTAAGCTGGCGCTTTAATTTATAGCGTTTGCTTAAAAAATCAGCCTTATAAATGCTGCGGCTAAATTTATCTAGGTTTAAAAATACTTCGTCGTTTACCTGGTTGGCTTTATTTAATAAATTTTGCTTTGTGTAGATGTCTGATAATAAAATCATTGATGCTAAATGCATGTCATTAATGCCGGCAGAGCTTGCAAGTGCAATATTTTTGTTTGTAAGCATTAAAGCTGTATCGTAATTACCCTGCAGGTATTGAATATTTGCAATAGAATATTGAGCGAAGGCTAAACCTTTTTTCATATTAACTTTGCTAAAATAAGCCAGCGCTTTATTTAAGTATACAAGCGCGTTTTTAGGCTGACCGACCTCAAGTAATACGTTCCCTAAACTCCAATAAGCTTTAGCAGTAAATAGGCCGTCGCTTGTTTGCTCGTAGGCATCTACCGCTTTTTGGGCATAATAAATGGCTTTTTCTTTATCATCTTTGTAGAGGTAGTTGTAAGCGTCGGCAATTTTTCTAAAAAAGTAGCCCTGCGAGGCTATGTCTTCTTCTTTTATAGCAAGCTCTAAACCTGTTAACGCTGCACTTAGCGTTTTTTTAAGTTCGTCGGTTTCGGTGTAGTAATAGGCTATAGCCCGAAAAACAATGATTTGTTCGTTAGGAGAAAGCTGTTTTAGCTGCGTTTGCAGTTGATTAGCAAGCGATTGCGCATTACTTAACTCTTTGTTAATTGCGAAAAGCTTAAGCTGAGCCTCTAAAAATAGTAGGTGACTGTTTTTATATGTTACAAGCTCAGTACTCTTTAAATACATTAGCAAATGGGTACTTAGCGCGGTGTATTGTTCTTGTCGAAAAAGTAGCTCTGAATATAAGGCAGCCGCTTCAAGGTGCAACTGTTTATGCTTTGTATGTTTAGTGACATTATAAGCGTGGGTTAGTTGTTTTTGGTGTAAAAGGTAATCTAGCTTGTTGGCTTTAATATCACTAAGCAGGCTTTGGATTGATTTTATATCAGGTGAAGTTAGTGAAGAGCTATTAGCAAATGTAGCACTACTTGTTAGTAAAAATAACAGGAGCACAAAAAAGCGAAACCACACCATATTGATTTTTATTATTATATTGTTCGTCATTTATTTTTACTGAATCAACACCTAAAACGATATAACTAACTATAGCATTGCTTGTAAATAACAAGTTAATACTTTATTGGGAATACACCACCACATCCTTTTGAAAGTTCAATTTCTAGTAAATAAGTACGAAAAGCATTATTAAAATAATGATGACACCCATCTAAAACTTAATTATGACACCCATCAAAACACAAACATAACTCTGACACCCATCAAAACACAAATAATAAAATAATAATGACACCCATCATAATAGTTGTATAAAACACAAGCTCGGACTACGCTTTAGCTTAAATAATGAACAGGGTTGTGTTATGGCTATTGCTCGTAAGCGCCAAATAAGTTTGGCAGATACAAAATATTATCACTGTATTTCACGCTGTGTTCGCCGGGCATATTTGTGTGGTGAAGACCCTTTTACAGGACAAAATTACGCGCATAGAAGAGGGTGGGTAGAGGATAAGCTTATCAGCCTTGCAAAGGTATTTTGTATAGATGTTTGTGCATATGCAGTTATGAGTAATCATACACATATTGTGTTGTTTGTAGATGATAAAAAAGCTAATAGGTTAAACGACAAAGCAATAGCAATTCGTTGGCATAAGCTTTTTAAAGGCACCGCTATCACGCATAAATTTATACGTGGTGAGAAGTTATCTGCTACCGAACATTGGTTTTTAAACGAGAGCCTAAAGCTGTATCGAGAACGCTTAAGTAGTATTAGCTGGTTTATGCGAGCATTGAACGAAAATATTGCAAGGCGAGCTAACAAAGAAGATGGCTGCACAGGGCGATTTTGGGAAGGACGATTTAAATCTCAAGCGTTACTAGATGAAGCTGCTTTGTTGGCGTGCATGGCATATGTAGATTTAAATCCAATACGCGCCAAAGCGGCTGAAACACCTGAGGGTTCGCACTTTACGAGCGTAAAACAACGCATAAAATCAATTGCACTTAAAAGCAACCAGGCGTTAAAAGTTAAGCAGCCAAAACAGTTATTACGCTTTGCAGGAAAGCCTAAAAAATACATGCCAAAAGGTTTACCATTCGAATTAAAAACGTATTTAGAGTTAGTTGAATTAACAGGTCGATGTATTCGCGCTGATAAAATAGGCTTTATTGCGCATTCAACACCTGAATTATTGATACGTTTGAATATAGCGGCAGAGAACTGGTTAAAACTTACAACCGAATTTGGCAATGTTTTTCATGGAGCCGTGGGGCGTGTAAGTTCATTAGATAGTTATTGTAAACATCAAGCTATTAAGCGAAGGCCTAGCTATTCAAATAGTAAAAAATTATTAGCCTAATAAAACCGTTAAATAAATAGTATGTCACTTAGCTTTGCTGAGCTTTTATTGTGCCTGAAGTTTCTTATTGGCCATAAGATTATTATAAAAAGCTTAAGTATATAAACTCAAACATCTCCATTACCATTCAACATCTCAAATCAACATATAAATCTAACCATATATTTCTTACTACATTGGCCAGATTCAAGGTCGAAGTGCACCACCTTTACTAAACTATAAGTTCAGGAGGTGTGCCATGGGTACCCAATATTCA
>NZ_JALNTP010000006.1:0-262847 GCF_023161805.1 Pseudoalteromonas sp. 1CM17D
TGAATATTGGGTACCCATGGCACACCTCCTGAACTTATAGTTTAGTAAAGGTGGTGCACTTCGACCTTGAATCTGGCAATTAGAGGCTAGCTTTTATTTAGTGTAAAAAACAAGCAGAGTGTCATATGGCAATTGCAAGAAAGAATAATAAACTAGACACCCATCTTAAATTTTGCACTTAACGCAATTAAAGGCTAGCTTTTATTTAGAGAATAATAAACTAGACACCCATCTTAAATTTTGCACTTAACGCAATTAAAGGCTAGCTTTTATTTAGTGCGAAAAATAAGCAGAGTGTCTTATGGCAATTGCAAGAAAGCGACAAGTAAGTTTGGTTGATACAAAATACTATCATTGTGTTTCACGGTGTGTTCGTCGTGCATTTTTATGTGGCGAAGACCGTTTCACTGGTCAATGTTACGAGCATCGACGAGGATGGGTTGAAGATAAGCTGGGTGAATTAGCTAGTAATAAACTAGACACCCATCTTAAATTTTGCACTTAACGCAATTAAAGGCTAGCTTTTATTTAGTGCGAAAAATAAGCAGAGTGTCTTATGGCAATTGCAAGAAAGCGACAAGTAAGTTTGGTTGATACAAAATACTATCATTGTGTTTCACGGTGTGTTCGTCGTGCATTTTTATGTGGCGAAGACCGTTTCACTGGTCAATGTTACGAGCATCGACGAGGATGGGTTGAAGATAAGCTGGGTGAATTAGCTAGGGTATTTTGTATTGATGTGTGCGCTTATGCCGTAATGAGCAATCACACCCATTTAGTACTGTATGTAGATGATAAAAAAGCAAATAGGCTGAATGATAAAGCGATTGTTATTCGCTGGCATAAACTCTGTAAAGGCACATTGTTAACGCAAAAATACATACAAGGCGAGAAGCTAAGTAAAGTTGAACTCATCTTTTTCAATCAAACGGTAAAACAATACCGAGAACGTTTAGCAAGTATCAGCTGGTTTATGCGCCTATTAAATGAAAATATAGCGCGTAGAGCAAATAAAGAAGATAACTGCACAGGGAGGTTCTGGGAAGGTAGATTCAAATCACAAGCACTCCTTGATGAAGCAGCACTTGCAGCGTGTATGGCCTATGTAGATTTAAACCCCATTAGAGCCAAGATGGCTAACACGCCAGAAGAGTCAGACCATACCAGCGCTCAAGTACGCTTAATATGTGCAAAAGAAGGCAAGCAGCCAAAGCAACTACTTCGCTTTGTAGGCATGCCACGTCAAGTAATGCCTAAAGGGCTGCCGTTTGAGCTTAAATCGTACCTTGAACTCGTTGAGCTAACAGGGCGAGTAATGCGAGAGGATAAGCACGGGCATATAGATAATATGACCCTTCCTTTGTTAGAAAGGCTTAATATATCATCAGAAAACTGGTTAAAACTCACCACACAATTTACGCGCATATTTCATGGTGCAGTGGGCAGGCCAGCCTCACAAGAAGGGTATTGCGAAAACTTAAACCGAAAGCGGCGAGCGAATATCAGTAACTGCGCAAAGTTATTCGCTTAGAGCCAAATCACTTTTTGAGCACTCCAACTACATAATGTAGGTTTTTTTGTGGCTGGCATTTGAGGTTTATTTAGTAATACCTCTATTTTAAAACTCAAATTATTTTTGGACAGTTAAAAAACATAAATTCATTAGGTAACTTTAACTTTTTGTAATTCACTTTGTAGAAATTAAAGTGGGTGTCACTTTAAAAAGAAAGGGGCTATGGATGCTATCGTTTTATTAAAAATACCTTCTAATGTTAAACTATAAAAAACTTAATGACTTAATATAGCTATGGCATTTTATCTTCCTCTTTTACAGCCTCATTTTAAACACATTGAAATGGGCGATACGCTAACATCGCTTTGGAGCGGGTGTGGCAGTATTGTCGAGTGCATGCTTGATGCCGAGCCATGTGTTATTAAAGCGATTAAAATACCAAGCTACATAAACCATCCAAAAATTAAGCAAAGCGAATTTGCATTAAAGAGAAAGCAGCAGTCTTATAAAGTTGAATATAATTTTTATAGGTTATACAGCGCGTACTTACCGACAAGCGCTAAAAGTATTACCTGTATTAATGCAATTAATGATGGTGATGATTATGCGTTAGTATTTAAAAACTTTACTCAATATGGTTTTGCTCAAGCAAGCTCCCAGCATATAAAGGCAATACTAAACTGGTTAGCATCTTTTCATGCCTTTAATTTAAATAAGCCTGCAAAGGGCTTATGGCAAGAAGGGAACTATTGGCATTTGAGCACACGGCCAGATGAGTTTAATAAGTTAAAACAAAGCGCTGACGAAAAGTCCGATATTAAAAATGCGGCTCATAAAATTGATAAAACACTGCAAGCATCACCCTACAAAACCTTGATACATGGCGATGCTAAACTTGCCAATTTTGCTGCAAATGAGCAAAGTGAAATTCTCGCTTATGACTTTCAGTATGTTGGGGCTGGGGTAGGGATTTGCGATGTAATGTATTTTATGACCAGCTGCTTAAACGACGAGCAGTTACATACCTGCGCCGATGAGTATTTACGTTACTACTTTAGCCAATTAAAAAATGCGCTTTTAGTGAATCAACCGCAAATAAATGCTGATGACGTGATTGCAAAGTGGCATGTATTATGGCCATTAGCTTGGGCCGATTTTTATCGTTTTTTAGCGGGTTGGAGCCCAACTCATTTTAAAATAAATAGCTACATGATGGCGCAAGTAAATATAACGTTATCGGATAACAATTTATAAACATAAAGTAGTGTGTCGCTTGCATAAATATCAAGCAAATCAATACATTTTGGCACGATCTATGAAAACTTATTTAAAATTGCAGGTCAAATGACCTTTTTTAATATAAAATACCGCCAATTCTAGTATCAGTAGGTTTTTATCATGTCAATTCACGTAATTTCACACCCTCTAGTTCAACACAAATTAGGCTTAATGCGCGCTCACGGTATAAGTACTAAAAGCTTTCGTGAATTATGCTCTGAGGTAGGTACCTTATTAACCTACGAAGCAACTAAAAACCTACAGTTAGAAGATAACGAAATTACTGGCTGGGACGGCAACAAATTAAAAGTAGAGCACATTAAAGGCAAAAAAATTACTGTTGTGCCTATTTTACGCGCAGGCCTTGGCATGATGGATGGCGTAATGTCATTACTCCCAGCGGCTAAGGTAAGTGTAGTGGGCCTTGAGCGTAACGAAGAAACGCTTGAGCCAGTACCTTACTTTGAAAAGTTAGTAGGCAATATTGATGAGCGCTTAAGCTTAGTTATAGACCCAATGCTTGCAACTGGCGGCTCAATGATTGCTACAATTGATATGCTTAAAAAAGCCGGCTGTAAAGACATTAAAGTAATTGTACTGGTTGCTGCACCTGAGGGTGTTGAAAAAACATTAGCCGCTCACCCTGATATTGAGATTTTTACTGCCTCAGTTGATAGCCATTTAAATGAAAAGGGTTACATTATCCCAGGGCTTGGTGATGCAGGTGACAAAATTTTCGGTACGGTTTACTAAGGTTTAACCGTGCAAAATAATTCTACATTTTCTATAAAAACCATTTTAACCGGCGCCCAAATGTTGTTTGTAGCATTTGGTGCGTTAGTGTTAGTGCCTTTATTAACGGGGCTTGACCCAAGTGTCGCTTTGTTTACAGCGGGTATAGGTACTTTATTATTTCAGGTGGTTACGAAAGGCAAGGTGCCTATATTTTTAGCGTCATCATTTGCGTTTATTGCGCCTATTATTGCCTCAGTACAAATGTGGGGCGTACCAGCCACCATGGGTGGTTTAATGGCTGCGGGCTGTGCTTATATGCTGTTAGCGCTATTGGTTAAATTTAAAGGGGTGGCAACACTTCATAAAATTTTGCCGCCTGTGGTTGTAGGCCCCGTTATTATGGTGATTGGTTTAGCCCTTGCACCGGTTGCGGTAAATATGGCAATGGGTAAAAGTGGCGACGGCAGTATTGAACTTATTGCTTACGATAAAGCCATTATTATTTCGCTGTTTTCTCTTGTTGTAACACTTATTTTTGCTGTGTGGGGCAAAGGTGTATATAAGCTGATCCCTATATTAGCCGGTGTTATATCGGGTTATGTTTTATCACTGGTAATGGGTGTGGTTGAATTTGGTAGCGTAAACGAAGCGAGCTGGTTGGCTGTACCAAACTTCACATGGCCCGAATTTAAGTGGCAAGCAATTCTCTTTATGGTGCCTGTTGCCATTGCACCTGCTATTGAGCATATTGGCGATATGATGGCTATTAGCCAAGTAACCAATAAAGACTTTTTAAAAAAACCAGGCTTACATCGCACCTTATTTGGTGATGGCTTAGCCACTGCCGCTGCCTCTTTATTTGGTGGTCCGCCAAACACTACTTACTCTGAAGTAACTGGCGCAGTGATGCTTACCAAAAACTTTAACCCTAAAGTAATGATGTGGACTGCCATAATTGCTGTGGTACTGGCCTTTGTGGCAAAAATGGGCGCTGGTTTACAAACTATTCCTGTACCTGTGATGGGCGGCATAATGATTTTGTTATTTGGCTCAATTGCGGTAGTGGGCTTAAATACGTTGGTTAAATCTGGGGATGACTTAACTGCACCCCGTAATTTAAGTATTGTGGCACTTATATTAGTATGCGGTATTGGCGGTATGCACATTGGGGGCAGCCAATTTAGCTTAGAAGGGGTTAGCTTGTGCGCCATTTTAGGTATTGTGCTTAACTTAGTATTGCCAAAAGCCGAACCAGAAACTGATTAATTTTGCACTGTATGTAAAATTTACGCACCAAAATAGCGCATGCTAATTGCGCTATTTTTGTAAGTCACTAATAATTAAATAAAAATAATAGTGGTCTAGTACCTGCATTTGTTACTTCATAATATAAGGAGTTACTATGTCAGAGGCCAGTATTGTGGATATAACCCCATTTTTAGCAAAGCACCAATTGCCTTTAAAGTATCAGTACCTTAGTGAGCAATTTTTTATCCCGCTTGCACACGATATTCTAGAATCAAAAAAAAATAACACCCCCATTTTTGTCGCCATAAATGGTTGCCAAGGTTCAGGAAAAACCACCCTCGCAGATTTTTTAGTTACTTGGTTTAGTAACAACACGCCGTTTACCAGTGTCGCACTTTCTATTGACGATTTTTACTTATCTAAAGCACACCGCCAAGGACTTGCCAAAGACGTACACCCATTATTTGCCACCCGCGGTGTGCCTGGCACCCACGATGTAGGGTTAATGAATACCACCATAAGCCGGTTACTTGCAAAAGAGGTTGGCGTACCTTTGCCTAAATTTGACAAGCATCACGACGATTGCAGCCCCGAGCAAACATGGCAATGTAACAATAAACCCATTGATATTATTATTTTAGAAGGCTGGTGCGTAGGCAGTGAGCCACAACCGTTATTTTCTTTAAGTGAGCCTATAAACGAGTTAGAAACACAGCACGATAAAGAATGCGTGTGGCGTCGTTGTGTAAACAGTTGCCTAGCAAATGAATACAAAAGTGTGTTTAGTAAAATAGGTTACACGGTGATGCTCAAAGCGCCGAGCTTTGAAGATGTATTCAAGTGGCGACAAGAGCAAGAACAAAAGCTTATTGCCGCTAAAGGCGAGGGCGGTGGCACCATGAATGATGAGCAACTGGTGCACTTTATTTCTCATTTTGAGCGTATTACTCGCGAAAACTTAAACACCCTAAGCGCTAAAGCTAACGCCCTTATAGAGCTTGATAGTAATCGCGATATTAGTGCTATGCACTTAACCAGCGACAATACGCTGCAACCTATTATATTTACCGACTTAGATGGCACGTTACTCGATCACGCCGATTACAACACTAAAAATATCAGTAGCTTGCTGCAAGACTTACAAGCAGCCCACATTCCTGTGGTGTTTAATACGAGTAAAACATTTTGCGAAGTGGTTGAACTTAAAAACGAGCTTAATATTCAACAGCCTTTTATTGTTGAAAATGGCGCGGCGGCTTATTTACCCGTAGATTATTTTGAGCTTAAACCCATTGGCTGCACGCAAGTAGGGGCGTATTGGTGTTATGCATTTGCATCACCCTTATCTAACTTACTTAGTGATTTAGACTCCTTAAGCAGCGAATATAAATCGCATTATAAGTTATTTAGTGATTTGTCGAGCGAGCAAATATCATCCCTCACCGGGCTTGATGAAGCGCATGCAAGGCGCGCTCAAACACGCGATTTTTCAGACCCACTTTATTGGCACGGAAGCGATGAATTACTTAATGCGTTTGTAAACGATGTTAAAGCACTCGGCTACGAAATAAAAATAGGCGGGCGGTTTATACATATTGCTAAAAACACCGATAAAAGCGCTGCACAGCAGTGGTTAGTTAAACAAATTTCACAACATTTTAGAAAGCCTCTCACGGTAATTGCACTAGGTGATAGTGACAACGATAAGCAGATGCTAGAGCAAGCTGATATCGCCATTATCATACATAACCCAAGCAGTAAAAAGCCGGTTAAGTTAACACATAACAAGGCGCGTTATTCGCAATCGCCCGCTCCACTGGGTTGGATTGAAGAAATAACCACATTGCCTTGTATTAGCAGCATTTTAAATACTATTGAGGAGCGAAAATCACATGGCTGATTTTTATCAAAATGGCATCATCACAACCTTACATAACATCGCCGATAGACCGGTAGAAGCGCTTGAAGAAGAGCTAATTAGTTTTAGTAAGCAACGTCCAATGGGGTTAATACTCCCTTCGTTGTTTAGTGAGCTTGAAGGCCCAGCGCTGCAAAACATTGTAAAAGAACTCAGAGAGGTTCCTTATTTATCGCAAATTACCATAGGTTTAGACAGGGCAGACGAGTCACAATACCGCCATGCTTTAGGCTTTTTTAAAGAGCTTAACCAAAACCACAAAGTGCTTTGGAACGATGGTCCTCGTTTGCAAGCGCTTGATAAAGAATTACAAGAGCTAGGCGTTGCACCGCGTGAGCTTGGTAAAGGCAGAAACGTGTGGTATTGCATGGGTTATAAATTGGCCACCTCAGAGGTAGAGTCGATAGCACTGCACGACTGCGATATTTTAACTTACGACAGAGGTTTGTTAGCGCGCTTAATTTACCCTGTAGCGCACCCGCGTTTTAATTATGAATTCTGTAAAGGCTTTTACCCACGTACTGCAAACGGCAAAATTAATGGCCGAGTATCGCGCTTATTAGTAACGCCGTTATTACGCTCGTTCAAAACTATTTTAGGCAATACCGACTACCTTGAGTACATGGATACCTTTAGATACCCGTTAGCAGGGGAGTTTTCGTTTAGACGTGATGTGCTAAACGATATTCGTATTCCGAGTGATTGGGGTCTTGAAATTGGCGTACTCAGTGAAATGTACCGTAATTATTCGCATAATCGCTTATGCCAAGTGGATATTGCTGATAACTACGATCATAAGCATCAGGAACTTTCTCTTGATGACCAAAACGCCGGTTTATCTAAAATGTCGATAGATATAACCAAGGCACTATTTAGAAAATTAGCCACACAAGGGGTTACTTTTACCAGCGAAACAATTCGTTCTTTAAAAGCAACTTACTACCGTATTGGTTTAGACTTTATAGAAACGTATCATAACGATGCACTGATGAATGGTTTAACCTTAGATGTGCACCAAGAAGAAAAAGCCGTAGAAATGTTTGCCAAAAATGTCATGGAAGCAGGTCAGCACTTTTTAGATAACCCAATGGAAGCGCCATTTGTGCCAAGTTGGAACCGTGTTGTATCAGCAATGCCAGATGTTTTTGAGCGCTTAAGAGAAGCGGTTGATCTTGATAATAAAGAATTTAGTGAATAAATAAAACAATAATAAGGGGCGCGTGTGAATACAGTAAGTGAATTATTTTTACAGCGGGTAGAGCAACATCTACATATTATTTATAAAGATGTTGAACTGCCCTTAAGTATTACAGAGCTGGCTGAGCAGCTTATAACTATAATTTTAGGCGACAGCCCGCTGCGCGACCCTACACCCCATACTAACCGTTGGGACGAGCAAGATATTATATTAATAGCCTATGGCGACTCTATTATTAAGCACGATGAGGGAGATCAAGCTGTTGCAAAACCTGTAGAAGCACCGCTTAAAACCTTGCACCGGTTTATAAAAGAGCAGTGCGATATGCAGCTTAATGCTTTGCATATATTGCCATTTTACCCGTATAGCTCTGATGAAGGCTTTGCGGTAATGAACTACGTGCAAGTAAATGAATCGCTAGGGGATTGGCAAGACATAAAAAATATTGCCAAAGATGTAAAGCTAATGGCAGATTTAGTGATTAATCACTGCTCTAGCCGAAGTGTATGGTTTGAAAACTTTTTAAACGATTTAGACCCCGGCAAAGATTACTTTAAAACAGCAAGTTTAACCGATGATTTATCTAATGTAGTACGCCCACGTACGTCACCGCTATTAAATACGGTGACCACACCAAGCGGCGAAAAACATGTATGGTGTACGTTTAGCCACGACCAAGTTGATTTTGATTTTGGTAACCCGGAAGTTTTAAAAGAATTTATAAGCATTATTCGCCATTATTTAGATAACGGCGTACGTTTGTTTAGGCTAGATGCGGTTGCATTTTTATGGAAGCAGCTCAATACAAATTGCATTAATTTACCGCAAACGCATGAAGCAGTTAGGCTTATTCGCACCCTAATAGAGCATACTGAGCCAAGCGTTGTCATAATTACCGAAACAAACATACCAAACCAAGAAAACCTCTCTTACTTTGGTAACGCTAACGAAGCCCACAGTATTTATAACTTTGCCTTACCGCCCTTATTACTGCATACATTACTCAGTGGAGATAGCACAGCCATTAAGCATTGGATGATGAGTATGCCGCCTGCGCAAAACGGCACCACATACTTTAACTTTATTGCCTCGCACGATGGCATTGGGCTTAGGCCAATAGAAGGCTTGTTACAACCAAGCGAAGTAGCGTCATTGGTGAGTACGTCTATGCAGTTTGGCGGGCGTGTATCAATGCGCACCAGTAACGATGGTACGCACACACCGTATGAACTAAATATTGCACTTTTTGATGCATTACAAGGCACGCACAATGGGCAAGATAAGTTTGGCCTTGAGCGATTTATGTGTGCACACGCCATTATGTTTGCGCTTGAAGGGATCCCAGGGCTTTATATTCATAGCTTGCTTGGCACAACGAACGATTACGAACGCTTTGAAAACTCACAGCATAACCGTGCAATTAACCGTCATCGTTGGCAAGAGTCAAAACTATTATCGGCTTTAGGTGATAAATATAGCCATCATCACAAAGTGTTTAATGGTATTAAGCATTTATTAGGTATTCGAAAAAAACAAAGTGCATTTCATCCTAATGCCACGCAATTTACGCTGCACTTAGCGGGGGGGTTATTTGGTTTTTGGCGGCAAAGTATAGACAGGCGCCAAAGTATATTTTGCGTTTATAACATAAGTGATAAACCACAAGTACTTACCCTTGCAGATTTAAATTTAATTAACACCCAGCAGTGGTTTGATTTAGTGGCTAATCAAACAATTACCGAGGATCAACTCACTATAGAGCTAGAGCCATATCAAAGTGTATGGTTAAGTAATATTAAATAAAGTGCAGTAATACCAATTTGTAAAATAGCTCACTTAATTAAGCGCATTGGTATAAAAAGGCTCGCAGTGCGAGCCTTTAACTTAATTAATAAACGTTGTTACTAATTATAAGCTGTAGCTTAAGTTAATGTAGCCAAAGCGGCCAATGTTATCGTAACTTGCGCTGTTTTCGCCTGTCCCGCGTGTACCGTACGGAAGTTTACGATTAAATAGGTTATCAACACCTACTTTAACGCCTAAGCCGCTATCGAAGTTGTAACCCACTGTCATATCGGTAATAAAGTATTTACCGTAAGACATTTGGTTACTTGGGTTCGAGTTACTCGCAAGCTCTACATTTGTGTATAAATCAACTTCGCTGATAAAGCGTGTTTCAACCGTTGAATAAAAGTTATCCATTGCATAGCTAACCGACAGGTTAGTCTGCCATTTCGCTTCGCCGGTTGTACCTGCGTACTCAATATATGAACTAGGATCATCTTGGAACGGGTAATCTTTACGTTCAATTAAGTAAGTACCAATTAAACGTGTTTTAAAGCTACCTTCTAGCGCATCAAAGTCATAGCCTAGTTCAAAATCAACACCAGACGCCTTTTGACCAGCTACGTTAAGCACTGAGTTTTGAATCAGCGAAATTTCACCACTGGCATTACGTGTAATTAAATTACAGTACTGATTGTCTATACCTGTTGTGCTATCAACACAGCGGTCAAGTATTTCTTGCGCGTCGATTGTGTCAATTGCATTTTCTAGATCAATTTCCCAGTAATCTATAGTAAGCACAGCGTTTTCTAAAAACTCTGGTTGATAAACAATACCAACCGTTGTACTTGTAGACTCTTCACCTTTAACATCACGGTTACCGCTTGTTAAGCCATCTAAAGAGGCTGAGTCGTAACCTGAGTTAAAGTCACTTGCAACACCTAATGCAGCACAGTTTGCAGTGCGTGTTGCTGCATTTGATAAATTAGCTATGTTTTCAGCGCGGCACGGGTCTTCTACGTTGTAGAAAGTTTGGCTTGCTGCACCAAATACTTCACTTATGTTAGGCGCACGAAGTGCTGCAGATTGCGTTACACGCACACGTAGTTCATCGTTAACAGTCCAATCAAGGCCTAGTTTCCAGCTAGTTGCTTCGCCAATTGTGCTGTAATCAGCATGACGTACTGCGGTATCAAATACTAAATCTTGAATAAGCGGTAAGTCAGTTAAAATAGGCATAGTTGCTTCAAAAAATACTTCACGCACATTAAACGAGCCTTTATCTTCGCCTAAAGCGTTAAAAAATGTACCTTCTGCGTTATCTGGCTCTTTTGTTTCGCTTTCTTCTTTACGGTATTCAGCACCAAACGCAACACCTACATAACCTGCTGGTAATTCAAAAATAGCGCCATTGGCAAGTGAACCAGAAACCACGGTTTGCTTAATAGTTGACGTACCTACAGATACCGTATTTATGTAATCAATCGCTTGTTGAGATGGTGCGCCAAAACCCATAATGTTAACCGGTACACAGCCATCAGCTTGTGCTGCAGCGCTGCGACATACGATGTTGCCATCTGCATCTTCAACGGCATCAAGGGCATTAAAGTAGTTGGCTAAAATCATATTAGCGCCATTTTCGCGCTCTAAGTCAGTTTGACCATACACAACTGATGTATCTAATTCCCAATCTTCAAACACAGTCCCTTTTAAGCCTGTAACAAAACGGGTTGTTTCACGGGTATTATTTTCAACGCGGCGGCCAAGGTCACTCATCATGCGGTTAATCATGATTGAATCAACGCCTTCCTCTTGCATACGCGCTTTGATATCTGGGTCTAGGTAAGGGTTATTAATTTTAATGCTGTTGTCGCTGTCAAAAAAGAAAAACGCAGGTTGACCTATGCTTTCGCCTTGGCTGTTTACGTATTTTGCATCAAAGTAGACGTTTAAATCGTCGGTAACATCGTAGTTAACTTTAAAGTTTACGTTGTAACGCTCAAACTCAGGTTGTATTTCCTCAAATTGGCCTAGGTTAAAAAAGTCACATTCTGCACATGAATATGGATCTGCGTTATTGCCTATGTATAAGTCACGAGCACTGCTATCCGGGTTAAAGCTATTAATAAATTTACTTGGATCTTCAAGTGCATAAACACCTGCATCATTGATGGCGAAATAACCCGCATTAGGTGTTAAAATTTTATCTGGAAAGTCAGCACTATTTTTGTTCTCATCCGTTTGGGCTTGGTTAGGTAAGCTGCTAAAAGATGTGCTAGTCCAAGGGTGGTCAAGTGCATTTAATGAATCTTGGCCTGAGTACTCAATAGCAAAAGCGGCATTACCACGGTCGTTATCAAAATTAGAGCCGTACGAGAACGTAGCTTTTTCGTTGTTGTAGCTGTTTAAATCGGCAAAACCACGGGTAACGCTAAAATCCATACCTTCAATGTTGTCTTTTAAAATAAAGTTGACAACACCTGTAACCGCATCAGCACCGTATACAGCTGATGCACCACCAGTAATGATTTCTACTCGCTCAACCCAGACGCTCGGAATAGTATTTGTATCAACAGCTTGAGAGCCCGCTGAGCTAGATACGTGGCGTTTACCGTTTACAAGTACTAAGGTACGGTCGGTACCCATGTTACGTAAATCAAGAATGTTTAAACCAGCAGTACCAATAAAGCGGCCTGAGTTAGCCATTGAATATGTATTGCCAAGTGCTGGTAAGTTGTTTAGCGCTTCACCAATGTTTACAGCGCCAGTATTAATTAGCTGCTCGCCGCTTATAACTGTTACTGGTGCCGGTGCAATAGCGCCTTCACGTAAAATACGCGAACCCGTTACTTCAACGCGTTCAATTTTTGTCGCTTGCTCATCTTGTGCAAGCACAGAATTACTCGCTGTTGCAGCAGCAGTAATCAATGCACATTTAATGCTAGTAGAAAGTAAATTATGACGTTTCATGTGTTTCCCAAAGGAGATTTTATAATAATTAAATACATTAACTTTTAGCTAAATACACAGTGCATTTAGCCTAAGCCCTATAACTTTTGTTATAGGGCCGGCGATTATTGCATGCGTATTATTTTATTAAAAGCAACTAAAATAAGCCTAAAGCACTAACATGAAATAAGTTACAGGTGAGTTGTTGTTAAATTAACAATAAAGCGAGGTGATGTTAGGAGTATAAGTTTTATGGGTGTTTACGCTTTGCTTATTAATTGCTGTCAATTAATTTACATTGGAATTGAACTGATAATATTAAAGAGTTTATTTTGAGCGTCTTGATTTGGTAATGGCTTAAATATAACCATTGAGTGTATTTTAACCTTTAAATGGGGTGCTCTAATTATAGGCGGATTTGTAAGGTTTATGTGTTTAATTTAACTTGTTAAATGAGTCAACTTTTGAGAAATAGTAAGAATAAAAATTAAATTTGAAAATTTTTCACTATAACACTTGCCGTATCACAATTTTTGTAAAGCCCCTTTACAGTTATCTAGCATCCTATGCACCTTGAGTTACTTTATTACGTAAACTTGATACACTTATACTGTTTTTTATAAATAGGTTTTACCATGAAGTTTTTAGTTTTAATTTTTACTTTTGTATTTAGTACTGCGGCCATTTCAGAGCAAGAAGTTGATCTCGAAGTTAATATGAAAAATACAGGCCTTGCTTATAAAAATGCGGTGCAAGCAGTAGGTATAGGTGGCTTTAATACCGCCATAGATAAGTTTATTACTTTGGTTGAAACCAGTAAAAAAGCGACCTTTCATAAAGAAGCACAAATGTCGCTACAAGGGCTAGATAAAGTTATTGCGCAAGCAAAGTTGGCAAAAAAATTAGCGAATGAGCGCGGGCTTGATGCAGCAAAGCCAGCCCTTAAAAATATAGATGATTTACGCAAGAAGTATCATGAGTTGCACGAGCCTCCGGGTTTTTTTGACTTATTGTTTGGTAATTAACCTCAGCTTTTTTGTAAATTAATGTCGAGCAGTTATTTCAGCGCTACATATGCTAACTTTTTCGCTATAGCGCATTATTGATGCACAGATTTGTGATGTTTTAATAAAATGTATAGCTGCAGATTAAAAAGTTTGAATGCTCATTTTTCAATATTTTAGTAAAGCTCTTATCTAGGGTGCAGATTAATTAAGGAATAGTAATGGAAATTTCAGTGTCATTGTTAGAGGGTCAAAAACAAAGTGCAAAATTTGGAGACCTTGAAGTAATAAGCGATCAAAGTATTAATGCTGGTGGCGGTGCCGAACACCCAGAACCGTTTGACTACTTTTTAGTAAGCATGGTGCTATGTGCTGGGTTTTATGCACGTAAATTTTGTGAGCAACGCGATATCTCTACACAAGGGATGACGCTTACACAAAATAATGAAAACGTAGATGAAGAAGGTAAAAAATTATTTTCTATCGAAATTAATTTACCAGATGGCTTTCCTCAAAAATATAAAAAAGCACTTATTGCTGCGGTTAATACGTGTACTGTTAAAAAAGTGATTCAGGCCCAACCTGAGTTTTCTGTAGTTGTTAAATAAAAAATACGGGTAAACATGGTTCGTTTACCCGTACACTTCACGGAATTAGTGTTATTTTTTCTTCATTCCTTGTACTGCTTTAAAACGAGGATTGTCTTTACATATTACAAAAACACGTCCTTTTCGCTTCACTATTTGACATCCTGGTCGTTGCTTAGCGCTTTTAAGCGAGCTTAATACTTTCATTACTCACCTTTTTTGGCAGTAGATAAGTTTTTAAAGCGACGGTTAAACTGCGCGACACGGCCGTCACTAGCCACTGTTTTTTGCTTACCAGTATAAAATGGGTGCGAGTCGCTAGACACATCAATAGGCACATACGGATACGTTTTCCCTTCAAGCTCAATAGTGCGGTCTGTTTTAATGGTTGAGCCAATAATGAAGTAGCTATCGGCAGCTGTATCGTGAAAAGCAACCACGTTGTAATCTGGATGGATATTAGGTTTCATAATACGCCTCAAGTTGTTATGTGATAATATAACTATAGGTTATCGCGTTTACGGCATTTGTGCAAATGATTTTTACTCTCATTTACTGGTATTTTTGCTGGCTAATTGCGCAAACAATTCAAAAAATAACCACTTAAACCAAAAATACTGGCTATTAGTTTTTAGGCTGTTATAACTATATAAAAAGTGTTAACAAGAAAATTTTTACGGTTTAGAGGTAAGCTATGAGCGACGCAGCACAACAAGAACAAATAGACCAAGGGGTGATGGAAACCCTTAGAGAGCGCGATCACACAGTCTTATCTGAGCAAATTAATCCAATAGACTGTACACACAACGATATTATTGAGCTATTAGCACAATATATGGCGTTAAGTGAGCAAGATAACGACGAACTATTTGACGATTGGTTTGATAATCTAAATAAAGAACAGCACACTGTTTTAAAAGTGTTTGAGGTATACCGCGGACAATACGAGCACCAAAATTAATACTTAGGCGCAGGTGAAACGCTCACTTAGCTGCGCCTTATTAATTAACCACCAACCTGAGCTTTGGATAATAAAATTATCTCAAGCTGCTAATTTGTTTTGTTTTCACTTAAATTTTTTAGCTAGCGAAAGCAAACTTAAATATTTTAACGCCAGCTCAGATTAATGAATGCAATTATAATCAGAGTGTTAAGGCGTTTTCATACAGTTTTTGTCTGCATAGGGCGGGGCTAAACTGACATCAGGGTTCCAAATTCTACCCCACACTTTACTTAGGCTACTTAAATTTGAGCGCTGATTTAGTTTTTCAAAGTTGCTTACCTGCACTCCTTTGTTAGTTTTTTCGCCAACTGCAAAATTAAATACGTAATAACACTCCATGCCCATACGTAAGTCAGATAAAACAATTTTATTTTGCTGCTCTTTCACGCTATAAAAACCTTTAGTAAACCACTGCAAACGTTTTATGCCCCATTCATTTTTAATATCGTTTAGCAAAGCGGGGCTTGTGTTATAGCGGTTTATTGTAACCTCTTCAGGGGAGTCAAATACCGAGGCATAACTTATGTAATATTGCCCATCAGACATCGCTACAACTCGCCATAGCAAGGTCGTAAGTGGGGCGGGGGTGCTTACATAGTTATTAATGTGTATGTGTTTATGTGCAAACGCGGCGTCTATTTTATTGTTAATTATTACTTTTAAAATAAGAGAGCTACATAAATAAAGGCTACTGAGCACAAGCATAGCGGCGTTAATTTTATAAATGCGCGGTGTATGTATTTTAGGTATTAAAGTGCACAGAAAGGCCAACAATAACGGCAAGGTGTACAGGGGGTCGATTATAAATATATTTGAAATAGCAAAAGGGTGCTCGCTAAGCGGCCAGATTAATTGCGTACCATATACTGTAAAGCTATCGAGTAATGCATGGGTCGATAAACATAAAAATACCAGCCAAAACCAGCGGGCTTTATGTATTTGCATACCGGAGTGTATTTTTAAAATAAGCCAAACAATAAGGGGACTAATTAATAAGTGCACAATAAACGAATGGCTAAAACCGCGATGATAAGTAAATGCCTCCACTGGCCCGCCATAAGGAATAAAAACATCTAAGTCGGGTAAAGTACCTAAAGCAGCACCCCATAAAGCGGCTTTTCGGCCAATTTTATTACCTAATACGGCGTAACCTACTGCGCTACCTAAAACTACCTGCGTTAACGAGTCCATTTTATTCCTTTTTATTTAGGGAGTTAGTTATACTGCCCTTGGGCTTAAAACCAATCCACAATAATACTTAATCATATTGCGGGGCTAAACGTGTCGCTACCTGCGTTAAAAAATTTTAATTTACGATTATAAGGATGCAGGAGCAATTGCTGAGAACAACGAAATAGCCAATTTTTTGCCTAGCTATCAACACGTTTTCCCAGCCTCAATATAGATTACTTAATTAAGCGTTTGGTATAAAAACGTCACTTACAATTTCAGCAGTGGTTTTATAAAGTCTAAAAAGGCCATTATACGCGACGATACAGCACTGTTTTTGTAATACACCGCTTGCACAATTTCGCGGTTGTTTGGCGTGCTAATACTCCCTGGCAGTATTTCTATTAGCTTGCCTGATTTTAAATCACCACCAATCATAAAGTGCGAAAGCAGCGCCACCCCTTGGTTTGCCAAGCATAGCTGGCGTACAGTCTCGCCGCTACTGGCGGTTAAGCCAAAATTTAAAGCTGTGGGCGATTTTAGCGGCCAGTTATTAAGTTTGGGCGAGTCGGTAAAACCAATGAGTTTATGCTGGTTTAAGTCGCTGGTGTGCGAAATAGTCGGTGTATGTTTAAGGTAACTAGGGCTTGCAACTAAATGCAATTTACTTACGCCGAGCTTTTTTGCATGTAGGTTGGAGTCTTTTAACTCGCCTATACGAATTGCTAAGTCGGTTTTATGTTCGAGCAAGTCAATAATGCTGTCGTGGGAGGTTATATCAAGCGTAATGTGGGGGTATTGCTTATTAAATTCAGCAATTAAAGGTACTAATTGGTGTAGTACAAAGGGGCTGGCTGCATCAATACGTAATTTTCCACTAGGGGCTTGTTTTAAAAGCTTTATTGCTTCTTCGCCGGTTTGTAAAGTGTTTAAGCCATCGCGAGCATATTTAATAAAGGTATGGCCCTCTTCGGTTAGTTCTAATCGGCGAGTGGTCCTATTTAGTAATGTACATTGTAACGTGTTTTCAAGGCGAGACACGGCCCGCGACACTTTTGCTACTTGCTGATCAAGCAAATTAGCTGCTGCTGAAAAACTTCCGCTATCTACTACCGTTAAAAACATTTCTAAGTCTTCGGTTTTTGCATGCTGAGCCATACGTGAGCACCTTACTTTTGCATTAATTACAAAAGTATTTTGTCACTAATGCTATTTTTTGCAAACACATTTTTAGTCAAACTGTAAGTCTTAACTAATAATGAGGATTTAATTATGCCATTGGCTTTGTGGGCGCTCACCTTAAGCGCATTTGCAATAGGAACAACCGAGTTCGTAATAGTGGGATTAGTGCCTACTATTGCAAACGATTTAGGCGTAAGCCTACCTTCAGCTGGTTTGCTAGTTAGTTTATATGCAGTAGGGGTTGCCATTGGTGCACCAGTACTGACCGCACTAACTGGGCGTTGGAACCGTAAAATTGTACTAATAAGCTTAATGGGCTTATTTGTTTTAGGTAACTTACTTGCATGGCAAGCGCCTAGTTACGAAACACTAATACTAGCGCGTATTTTAACAGGCTTGGCTCACGGGGTGTTTTTCTCAATTGGCTCAATGATTGCCACAAGCTTAGTAAGTAAAGATAAAGAAGCCAGTGCTATTGCTATTATGTTTACCGGACTTACTGTAGCGCTAGTGACGGGTGTGCCACTAGGCACTTGGATTGGCCAACACTTTGGCTGGCGAGCAACGTTTTTAGTGGTGTCGGTACTGGGTTTAATCGCTTTAATTGGCAGCGCTATTTTAGTACCAAAAAACTTAAAACAGTCTATTCCGGCAACGTTTAAAGAGCAGCTTCAGGTTATTGTTAAGCCGCGCTTATTACTCGTATATTTAATGACAATTTTAGGTTACGGCGGCACGTTCACTGCGTTTACTTACTTAGCACCTATTTTAGAGCAAGAAACAGGTTTTGCTCCTTCAGCGATTGGTTTAATTATGCTGGTTTACGGTGTATCGGTAGCCATTGGTAATATTTGGGGCGGAAAACTGGCTGATAAACGCGGCCCAATTAGCGCACTGAGTATTATATTTAGCGCGCTGACAATTATTTTATTGGCTTTTACTTTTACGATGGAGTCAAAAGTAGCGGCCGTACTGACTATTTTAGTATGGGGTGCATTTGCGTTTGGTAACGTACCGGGCTTACAGCTTTATGTCGTAAAGCAGGCGCAAAAGCACACTCCTAACGCGGTAGATGTCGCATCGGGCTTAAACATAGCAGCGTTTAATATTGGTATCGCACTGGGCTCAATTATTGGTGGCAGTGTAGTAGAGGGTATGACACTTCAAGATACCGCTTGGATTGGCGCAGCAATTTGTGCTCTAGCATTAGTAGTAACTCGTTACAGTGGCATGCTTGATAAGCGAGAAGTCAAACAAGCATAAAGTATTCTGCTAAGGTTGAAACTTAAATTTATGACCTCATTACCTGTATTGAGGTCATAAATTTTTAGGTGACAACACAAAAGAAGTAAAAGGTGTATTTCGTAAAACTTTAAACAGTTTGTATTTTTAACCGATTATTTTATAAGGATAGAGCCATGACACAACGTGTAATAGAAATGCCAGATTTAGGCATGGGAACATTCCGTTTAGAAGGCGATACCGCCTACAATTCAGTAAAAATGGCGTTAGAAGTGGGGTTTCGTCACATTGATACTGCGCAAATTTATGGTAACGAAGAGCAAGTAGGCCAAGCCATAAAAGATAGTAACATTCCGCGCAGCGAAATATTTTTAACCACCAAAGTGTGGAACAACAAGCTTAACAAAACTGACTTTATTGCCAGCGTTGAAAAGTCACTTGAGAAATTACAAGTAGACTCTGTCGATCTACTGCTTATTCATTGGCCTGCTCCTTCAAATGATGAACCAATGAGTGAGTACCTAACGGAGCTTTTAAAAGCTAAGCAGCTTGGTTTAACAAAACATATTGGCGTATCTAATTTTACTATTGCCAACTTAAACGAAGCAATGCAAACACTTGATTCGCGTGAAATATTTACTAACCAAGTTGAGGTGCATCCGTATTTAACCAATACTAAGCTACGCGCTTTTTGTGCCCAGCACGACATTCACGTTACAGCGTATATGCCATTTGTAGTTGGTAAAGTACTTAAAGATCAAACTATTATTGATATTGCTAATAAGCATGAGGCATCGCCAGCGCAAGTAGTTATTGCATGGATTAATGCCAACGGCATGACCACTATTCCATCGTCAACTAAGCGTAAAAACTTAGAAGATAACTTTAATGACCATGTTAAATTAGATGCTGAAGACATTGCTCGTATTGACGGACTTGATTGTGGCGACCGCCAAGCAACGCCTGATTTTGCGCCGCAGTGGGATCAGTAATAAAATACGCAAAACAACATTAGGTGTAGCAAAGCTGCACCTTTATTTTTTTAAAAGGACTCCGTATGTTAACGGTAATTGCCACTATAGCGAGCAAAAATATCGACGCAGAGGTTGTTTTAACTGCGCTCGAAAATCTGCAAAAGTATTCACGTCAAGAAGTGGGTTGTTTGCGTTATGAGTTGTCGGTTAAACGTGACTCAGACAATACCGAGTACCTTGTAAGTGAGCAATGGGCGTCGCAAGAACACTTTGAAGCTCATAAACAAGAGCCTCACTACAAAGCATTTGGTACCCAAGTTACCGGGCTTGTAACAAGCAGTAATATTGATGTGTACAGCACCATCGGCTAGTAAAAAGCACTCTTAATATTAGTTAATTAGTAAAATTCAGTGGCGGCGTAAACATACATCGCCATTTGCGTTACTTAGTCTTTTAAATACCCACCTCGTATTAAAACCTCCGCCTTTTATTTAATCGATAAATCGTACTTTAAAATAAGTGCATCTATGTAACGGGCACGTAATGTGTGTTGTTTTTCGTGATCGGCGCCGTGGCCTAATGCTTTATTGAGTAATTTCATCGCGGGGTGAAGCTGCGTACGCTCTTGTTGATTTAAACTTCCTTTAGTGCGCAATTCAGTAATATCGTCTACCAGCAAGCGGCCTATATCCACACATACTATTTCGTCAATTAAACCGTTTTGTGTCAGTACGCCGTATTTGCTGCATAAAAACTGTTGCCACACTTGCTGTAAATGCTCGTCTATTTCGCAGCCAAATAATTCTTCATTAAAAATAAAACCTTGCTGGGCAAGTTTACTCAGGCTTGCCGTGTACTGCTGCGCAAAGTAATTAAAGGCATTGCTTGAGGATTCAATTTTTTGTTTTATTAGCCCTTGCCCCCAATTTACACAGCCGCGCGGGTAATAGTCATCGTACTCTTCACATTCATACAAACCAGAGTACGAGCTGCAACTTAATTGGCTTTTTATACAATAACTTGGTTTAGGAAAAATACTTTGCTGCTGCCATGTATCTAGTTGCTCGGCATCAATATTTAAAGCATGGCAAAGCTCATCGGTGTTATAAAAATGAGTGGCTAAGTAGTCAGATAAACGCATAATGGCTCGCTTAAAGTTAAAAACACAAATACTGTTTAAATGTACAGTGTTTGTATTTTGTATTATCAAACTAAATAACACAAGCCATTTTACGTTTATTATTCGCTTAGGCCTGCAAAAATGCGTGCAAGTATGTTACAAATAGCGCAAGTTTTATAAATAATGAATTTTTATGCGCACCCTAGAACAAATTAAACAAGCAAGCTTAATTACCGCCATTAAAACCCCATACTTAGCGAATGGTGAAATAGATTTAGCAAAGTACGATGAACTCGTTGAAATACAAATTGCAGCGGGTGTAGATGGCATTGTGGTTGGTGGTACAACCGGCGAAGGCCAGCTAATGAACTGGGAAGAGCATTTAATGCTTATCGCGCACAGTGCAAATAAATATGGCGATAAGCTCGTGATTGTAGGGAATACGGGTAGCAATAATACCCGCGAAGCTATTAAAGCCACTAAATATGGCTTTGCAAGTGGTATGCATGCCGCGCTGCAAATTAACCCATATTATGGCCGCACTTCTATTGCTGGTGTTAACGAGCACTTTAAACGTGTACTGGATATTGGCCCTGCGTTTATTTACAACGTAGCAGGGCGCACAGGGCAAGATTTAACCCCTGATATTATTGAGCCATTAGCAAAACACCCTAATTTAATTGGTGTAAAAGAATGTGGTGGTAACGAGCGTATTGCCCATTACGAACAGCAAGGCATTGCGTGTTGGTCAGGTAACGATGACGAAGCACACGATGCACGTCACACGCACAATGCACACGGTGTTATATCGGTCACATCTAATCTTATACCAGGGTTGTTCCGCCAGTTAATGGATACTAAAAATGATGCGTTAAATACCTCATTACAACCTTTAATGAACTGGCTATTCTGCGAGCCAAACCCGATTGCAATAAACACCGCAATGATGATGACAGGCGCGGTAAATCCCGTATTTAGATTACCGTATGTGCCACTGAGCGATGAGCAACAAGCACAAGGCGAGGCCTTAATAAACGCGCTTAACGTTGATGATATTGTGGGCAATAAAGCTAAGTGTATAAAACAAAGTGATATTGCTTTGCTTTCTTAGGTTATATGAGCCAGCGCTGAACAGTTAGTAAGTGCTGGCATTTATTTAATGAATATTTTACTTTTATTGCTAATATCGGTAAAATTCTCGCCCCCTTACTTACTAAATAACGTTTATTTGTGAAATTTGTTGTTGAACAACTCGCTACATGGATTAAGCCTGAACAGCGACAAAGCCCCTCTGAAAATTGGTACGACTCATCACCAATTACATTAAGTTGGGTACCTGCAATGCAGCGCAGAAGAATGACACCATTTGTAAAAATGGTTTTACATACTGCGCACCAGGTTACAAATGATAAAGGGTATGAAAACATGCCTGTTATTTTTTCATCACGCCATGGCGATTTCCATAAAACAGCTAATTTATTAGGAGAGCTTGGTGAGAAACAACCTCTATCTCCGACAGGCTTTGGTTTAAGTGTGCACAACGCTGCGATTGGTATGTATAGCATTATTAGCGGTAACACCCAACCTATGAACGCTATCGCAGCGGGTAAGGATAGCTTTGCTTGCGCTTTGATTGAAGCATATATAAAGTTGGTTGAGTATAAACAACCACATATATTACTTGTGCATACAGATGAGTCACTCCCAGAGCCGTACACAACATTTGTTGATGAGGCACAAATAACACATTCTATTGCGTTAGTTATACGTTTAGCTACAGAAAAAGAAGCTCATTTTAGTTTAACTAAACAAGCCACTAACAATAGCGAACAAACAACTACTCCTTTAAGTTTAGAGCTTGCTAAAGCAATGTTTAACAAACAAAGCGCCAGTGCTAATGGTTGGTTGTTAACACACTATGCTTAATACAATAATAAGAGTAATAGGCCTTGTTTGGCGCATTATAGCCACTGGCCTTTGTTTTAGTGTATTTGGTTTGGGTGGGCTATTTTTAGCCTTACTACTATTCCCCGTTCAACGTTTATTTCAACGCTGTCCTGTAAAGCAAAAAGAAGATGCGCGTACGGTAGTGCATTATAGCTTTAAATTTTTTGTCGCTTTAATGCATTATACTGGCGCTATCCGTTTTCATATTAAAGATAAAGCCCATTTAGCTAATTTGAAAGGCGAGCTTGTTTTGGCTAATCACCCATCACTTATTGATGTTGTGGTACTTATATCGGTTATTAAAAATGTTGATTGCGTTGTAAAAGCACACCTTTTTAAAAACCCTTTTATGCGTGGTGTGATAAAAAGTACAGGTTATATAAGCAATGAAGACCCGCAAGAATTATTAAAAGAATGCGAGCAAACACTAAAAAGAGGGAATAACTTAATTGTTTTTCCTGAGGGAACACGTTCAGTACCTCATAATTCGCTTAAATTTAAAAGAGGGGCTGCAAATATAGCCCTTAGATGTCATGCCCCTATAACCACCGTATTGATTAAAATGAAACCTAATACGTTAACTAAAGGGACGCCTTGGTACAAAGTAGCCCCATACCAAGCGCATTTTTCTATGCAACTAGCACCACATACTTTCAAAAGCGATATTATTTATACAAGCGACGTACCTGCAATACAGTCCCGCCAGCTTACGAAAGGCTTACAACAATACTTTACAAAAGAGCTTAGCTATATATGAGTGAATTAAAACAACAAATTAAACAATTGATTATTTCGAGCCTAGATCTTGAAGATATGACCACTGCCGATATAAAAGACGACGAGCCTTTATTTGTAGATGGTTTAGGGCTAGATAGCATTGATGCGCTAGAGCTCGGGCTTGCTATCAAAAAAGAATTTGACGTAAAAATTGATGCAAATTCAGAACAAACTAAAGCGCATTTTGCGAGTGTTAACTCTTTAGCGCAATTTATAGAACAATCACGTACTTAATTAACACACACTAGGAATAATAATGAAAACCGCTGCTGAAATTTATGATGTATTACACGGCATTTTAGAAAATGAATTTGAAATAGATGCTGAAGATATCTCTTTAGAAGCTAACCTGTACGAAGATTTAGACTTAGACAGTATTGACGCTGTAGATTTAGTTGTTAAGTTACGTGAAATTACAGGTAAGAAAATTGAGCCTGACGCATTTAAACAAGTTCGCACTGTGCAAGATGTTGTATCTGAAATAGAAAAGCTCGTTAAATAAGCATGTTTAAGGCATTTTTAACAGCGTTAATAATGATTTTTTTAACCTGTTACCCTTTCATTGTTTATATAGGGCTGACACGTTTCAACAGTTATTTACTCACTGTGATTTTATTAACACTGTTAATAATAAGGCTTTGGCTAAGCAAGCCTTTATTAGCTAAAATGCCATGGATAAAGCCAGCCTCATTACTTGGAATTTTAGCTATTGGCTTATCTAAAACGATGGGCAGTGATTTTGGTATTCGGCTTTATCCGGTTATTGTAAATACTGTTATGTTTTTTGTTTTTGCTTACTCGCTTTATAAAGGTCCAAGTATCATAGAAACGTTTGCGCGTATCACTGAGCCAAAGCTTGATAAAAGAGCCATTTCGTACACTAAAAATGTAACTAAAATATGGTGCGTTTTTTTTGTTTTTAACGCCAGTATAGCGTTATACACTAGTGTGTATACAGCTCTTGATGTGTGGGCATTTTATAACGGTTTTATTGCATACATTATTATGGGTGTTTTATTTGCAGTAGAGTGGTTAGTAAGGAAAAAAGTAAAAAGGAATGCAGGTGTTTAATACTTTAGATAACGCAAGCATAAATATTCGATTTAATCATAATGGCTCAGCGTTATCTGAGCGTCAATTTGTTAATGATATTAATCAAGTTTTGGCTAAAATTCCGCAATCGCCTACTAAAGCATCGGCAGTGCTTTTCAACAGTAGTAGCTATGATTTTGCTGTAAACCTTTTTGCATTGGCGCATAAAGGCTGGACTATAATTTTACCGCCTAATGGTCAAAGCGAAACACTCAATGCGCTTTTAGAGCAAACCCCTTACTATTTGGGCGATAGTGATTTGGTCGAGCATGCGACTACGCCATTTGAAAATATTGGTAATTTAACAACTACACCTAACTACACACCGTTCAATAAAATTGCTTGGCCGAGTGAAGGTAACCTTGTTTTTTATACTTCTGGCTCTTCAGGTCAATCTAAGCCTATTTTTAAATCGTGGCGAGTGCTTAATAAAGAGATAAAAACGCTCAACAGTACGTTTGCTTTAAAACGTAACCCTGTATTTATTGCCAGTGTTTCGCATCAGCATATTTACGGTTTGTTATTTAGAGTGTTATGGCCGCTTAGCAATAACCACATAATTGATACAGACTTGCTTAACTACCCCGAGCATATTGCTACTAAACTTAAAACAATTACACAGGCCGTGTTTATATCCAGTCCGGCACAGCTAAAGCGGCTGCATCAAGATAACGTTTTAATAGAAGAAAAGTCACATTTACAGTGGGTTTTCTCATCCGGTGGGCCGCTTCAAAATGAAGACGCTGTCACTTTAAATAAACAGCTAAATAAACCCATTACTCAAGTATTTGGCAGCACCGAAACTGGCGGAATTGCATATCGTCAGGTTGTGTCTTTAGAGAACGTTAGTCATTGGCAGCCATTTTTAGGGATCACATTACACAGTACCTCTGAACAACGATTAGTGTTGAATTCGCCTTTAGTTGAGCAAACAAACTATTTATTAGATGACCGAGGTACATTATTTCATAATGGCCAATTTGAATTACTAGGTCGTTTTGACCGTATTATAAAGCTTGAAGAAAAACGCTTAAGCCTTGACGAACTAGAGCTACATTTATGCAAAAGTGAGTGGGTACAGGAAGCTAAAGTAATAACGCTAAATGGGAAACGTTTAGTATTAGGCGCTGTTATAGTGCTTACACATAAAGGACAAGCATATTTAAACGCCAATGGAAAGTTAGCGACTAATACGCTTTTAAAAACACATACATTGAATCGTTTTGAAGGGATCTGTACGCCTAAAAAATGGCGTTTTCTAAATCATTTACCCTACAACACGCAAGCTAAAATAAATTTAAAAGTATTGGAGTCTCTTTTTGTCAAAGCTGATTAACACAAAGCCTGAACTTGTTAACTGTGTATCGTCAACACAGAGTCATTGCCTAACGCTTTTTATACCGCCAAGTTTAGATTATTTTAAAGGTCACTTTAGTCAAGGCCCTATTTTAGCAGGTGTAGTGCAGCTCGATTGGGCCGTAGATGCCGTGCGAAAATACTTTAATGTTAAACGTGAAGTAAAAGATATTGAAGTGCTTAAGTTTCAGGTTGTTATTACCCCTGGTCTAACAATTAAATTAACTGTAGAAGAAAAGCCTGGCGGTAAGTATGGCTTTTCGTATCAATCAGATAAAGGCCAACACGCCTCAGGGCGTATAGTGTTTAAAAGTGATACAGATGAATAATTTTTGTATTGTTATACCTAATTTTAATCATGTAAGTGTTATAGATGAAGTACTTGCAACGTTAACTGAGTATACGCTGCCAATAATAATGGTTGATGATGCCAGTAGTGTGCAGGCTAAATCTCTTTTTGCTACTCTTGAGAAAAAATATGCCCACCTCACTCTTATATCGCATGAGCAAAATGAAGGCAAAGGCGGTGCGGTACAAACAGGATTGCGCTGCGCGTATGGGCAAGGTTATAGCCATGCAATACAAGTAGATGCAGATGGGCAACATAATTTATCAGATATCAAAAAGTTGATTGAGCTTTCAAACACACACCCACAGGCATTAATTAGTTGTTGCCCAATGTATGATGAATCGGTTCCCAAGCACCGTTACTTAGCACGTTATTTAACCCATGTGTGGGTATGGATAGAAACGCTCAGCTTTAAAATTGTGGACTCAATGTGTGGTTTTAGAGTCTACCCTTTAAATGTGACTAATAAGCTTATAAGTGAGGTTAATCTCGGTAAGCGTATGGACTTTGATCCAGAAATACTGGTTAGGTTATATTGGCGCAACGTTCCATTTGTTTTTTTACCAAGCCAGGTTATTTACCCAGAAAATGGCTTGTCACACTTCCAGCCACTCCAAGATAATGTGCGTATTTCGTGGTTACATACGCGTTTGTTTTTTGGCATGCTGCTTCGTTCACCTGTTTTACTATGGCATAAATATAAGAGACGTTATGGCCGTTAAACATTGGTCTAAAATGCAAGAGCGAGGTAACTTTTTAGGTATACAAATATTACTATTTGCCCATAAAGTACTTGGTCGTAAAGGGCTGTGGGTTATTTTGTTCCCGGTTGTTTGCTATTTGTTTATTACCGGTAAAGTTGCACGCGCGGCTTCTAAGCAGTTTTTAGTCCAAGTTAATAATTACAATAATGTTGAGCGTAAAGTAACTTTTAAACAACAGCTTATGCATTTTTGTAGTTTTGCCGATAGCGCCCTTGATAAAATTGATGGTTGGCTCGGTCGAATTTCAAAAAAGGATATCCAATATACTAATGAACAGCTGTTTATTGATTTAAATGAGCAACAGCAAGGGGCCATTTTTATTGGCTCTCACTTGGGTAACCTTGAGGTATGTAGAGCACTGAGCCAGCATCGCAGCAGTAAAAAAATTAATGTGCTTGTATTTACTCATCACGCTGTTGAATTTAATAAAATGCTTAAAAAAATTAACCCCGCGGTGTCGGTTAACTTAATTCAAGTGAGCGATATGGGGCCTGATCTAGCTATTTTATTAAAAGATAAAGTAGAGCAGGGTGAAATAGTCGTTATTGTTGGTGATAGAACAAGCGCTACAACGGGTGAGCGATCAACACGTGTTGAGTTTTTAGGTAAGCCAGCATCTTTTTCTCAAGGGCCTTTTATATTAGCTGCATTATTAGATTGCCCCGTTTACTTTTTATTTTGCTTAAAAGATAAAAAAACAAAAAAGTATCATGTGATTTTTGAACATTATAGCCAAACATTAAAAATACCCCGCTCACAAAGGCAAGGTCTATTAACCACTGTAATTACAGATTTTTCTGCACGTTTAGGCTTTTATGCCGCGCGGTATCCTTATCAGTGGTTTAATTTTTATGATTTTTGGCAAAACGATCAGCAAGTAGAACGCAGCAATGCAAAGGAGAAGTAGAGTGTCAGCTCAGGAAGTACAGCTTTTTGGAAACCAACAACTTTCTATTGAAGATATTGTTAATATTGCACATCAAAATACTCAGGTGCAATTAAGTGGCTGCGAGCAATTTAGCGCAAAAATTGATAGCGCGCTTAGCTTTTTAGACTCTCTACTCAAAGAAGATGGTGTGATTTATGGGGTAACTACAGGCTATGGTGACTCAGTCACGGTTCCTGTACCACTTAACTTAGTTGATGAGCTACCATTACATTTAACGCGCTTTCATGGTTGTGGACTAGGCGATGTGTTTAATAAAGTACAAGGGCGTGCAATTTTAGCTACGCGCTTAGCATCACTTTCACAAGGCTATTCTGGCGTAAGCTGGGAAATGCTTAATCTTCTCAAAGACTATTTAAACCTTGATATAGTACCTGTTATTCCTCAAGAAGGTTCGGTAGGCGCTAGCGGTGATTTAACCCCACTGTCGTATGTAGCAGGTGCTATGGTTGGTGAACGTGATGTTTTTTACAAAGATAAAATACTTAACAGCGCGCAGGTAATGCAAGCGGCTGGTTTAAAGCCTTTAACGCTTCGCCCAAAAGAGGGGCTTGCAGTTATGAATGGTACAGCTGTGATGACCGCACTGGCTTGTTTAGCGTTTGATAGAGCCAATTATTTAGCAAAACTTGCAAGTAGGATTACTGCATTGTCTAGCCTTGCTCTTAAAGGTAATAGTCATCATTTTGATGAAATTTTATTCTCTGTTAAGCCTCATCCTGGGCAGCAACAAGTTGCTAAATGGATACGAGATGATTTAAACCATCATGACCATCCTCGTAACGCTGATAGACTGCAAGATAGGTACTCTATTCGCTGTGCACCGCATGTTATTGGTGTATTGCAAGATAGTTTGCCATTTTTCAGGCAGATGATAGAAAACGAGCTTAACTCTGCAAACGATAACCCCATTATTGATGGCGAGGGTGAACATGTACTTCATGGTGGCCATTTTTATGGCGGCCACATTGCAATGGCAATGGATAGTATGAAAACGGCGATTGCAAATCTGGCAGATTTAGCTGACAGGCAAATCGCTTCATTGGTCGATACTAAATTTAATAATGGATTACCATCAAATTTATCAGACAGTGAGGCTGAACGTCGTTACATAAATCATGGCTTTAAAGCCGTGCAAATAGGCGCCAGTGCCTATACTGCTGAAGCGCTTAAGTTAACGATGCCTGCAAGTGTATTTTCTCGCTCTACTGAGTGCCATAATCAAGATAAAGTAAGTATGGGGACTATTGCCTCACGTGATTGTTTGCGTATTTTACAGCTTACAGAGCAGGTTATTGCAAGTACGTTACTAGCAAGTATTCAAGGGGTGAGGCTGCGTATTAAACAAGGCGAACTCGAATTTTCAAGTTTAACTGCAGATATGCAAGCGATGTATACTGACATAACTCATTATTTCGAAAACCTAACTGAAGATAGGCCAATGGAAGCGGTACTTAGACAAACCATTAGTTATATTCAAGAAAAACGTTGGGCTTTATATGAATAGTAAAGGCGCTTTGCTAACTCATGAAGTGGAAATTGAAATTCCATTTCATGACTGCGATCCGATGAATGTTGTATGGCATGGTAATTACCCTCGCTACTTAGAGGTGGCTCGCTGTGAGTTACTGCGATTATTTGATTACGACTATCCTCAAATGATGGAGTCGGGTTATGCGTGGCCAATAGTGGATATGCAAATTAAGTACGTGGCATCCGCCATATTTACCCAAAAAATTAAAGTGACCGCGCATTTAAAAGAGTTCGAAAACCGATTAAAAATTGATTATGTAATTACAGATGCCATAACGAATAAGCGTATTACTAAAGCGACTACCACTCAAGTTGCTGTTGAGATATCGACTAAAGAAATGCAGTTTGCCTCACCAGCGGTGATAGTTGATAAGCTTGCAAAAATACTTAGCTAATATTGGATGATGCTATGAATTATTTAAAAAATTGTGTGTTTGTTAGTTGTCTTTATTTTGTTTTTTTTAGTGCCAGTTTATTAGCTGCTACGACAGTTTCGGGTGAATTTAAGCAATTAAAGCATTTTGCCGGCTTCTCTAAACCATTCATCTCTAAAGGGGAATTTACACTTGAAGGGGAAAAGCTGCTTTGGTATGTAAAAACACCAGTGCAAAGTACATTACTAATCGAGAATGGCCAAGTATTTGTGAAAAATAAAGAGGGTGAGCTTACTCCTCAGCCTGGCAGCGAGCAGTTTGTAGGCTTATTAACTGACTTACTCGCATTAGATATGAAAGCCTTATATGCGCGTTTTGATGTAACAAATCAAACAGGCTGTTTATTATTAAAGCCAAAAGATACGCTATTAAAACAGCTGTTTAGCCATTTTATTCTTTGTGAAAATAACCAGCGTGTACAAAGTATAACCTTAAATGAGCACTCGGGTAGCAACACAGTAATAGAGTTTTCTTATGCAAATACACCTAATAATTAATAAGTGTAAGTAACCTTCGGAAAAGTGATGTGATTAAACGTATTAGTGTACTTATTACATGGTTTGGTTTTTTAGCTGTTTTACTTTGTGCTGCTTTGTATATCACTAAGCCTGTATTAAATGCTGATATGTTTAGTTTATTACCAAAATCACATTCTCAATTGGCGTACGGCGAAGAGGTCTTTTTTAAAAAAAATGCAAACCGTATTATGTTTTCATTTACTGGTGATGGTAAAAACTTAGCACATGACGAGCTTAAATCATGGCTGTTAAAACGTGATATAAAAAATAGCTTTGAACTGCCAAGCATTGAGCAGTTATCTTCAGTGTTCTCTGCGTATCAACATGCGCTGCTCAGCGACAATTATAAAAATAGTATGGTTGATAAAGCACAGTTTGAGTCATTTTACCTTACTCAATTAAATCAATTAGGAAACCCTTTTGTAAGTGCCACACTAAAAGCCGATATTAGTTTAAGTCTTGCTGCATTTATAGGTGATAATTTAAAACAAAGTCAGTTATTCTCTTTAAGAAATGAGCGGTTAACGCGCCGTTTAAAGCATACTGATTATGCTGTTATATTGGCTACCATTCCTAACAATAGCCTCCCAATTGATGAGTCTATTAAGCTTGCGAACAGCATTAAAAATAAGCTTGAAAGTTTAAATGATACGTACCCACAGACCACTATTCGCTATTCAGGTGCTCTTTTTCATACAGCTGAAAACGCTCAGCAAGCTAAGTATGAAATGAGCTTATTTGGTGGCCTTAGTGTAATCGCATTACTTTTAATGGTGTTTTGGGTATTTAGGCAAGTCAGTAGCATTTTACTTGCAAGCTTAACCGTACTTAGTGCACTGGCTGGTGGTGCTACGGCCATGGTATTTGTGTTTAATTCGATTCATTTATTAACACTGGTTTTTGCTGTAACCCTAATTGGTATAGCTATTGATTATGCATTTCATGCGATGACTGATTTAGCGTATGGCAACAGTTTTTACCAAAGTAGTGGGTTAAGTAAAGGCACAAAAACAGCTTTGCTTTTATCTTTTATTACAACAGGCCTCGGCTATAGCTGTTTATTAGGTGCGCCAATTTCACTTTTATCGCAAGTAGCAGTGTTTGTAATTGCTGGGCTTGCGAGCGCCTGGTTATTCACATTAATTATATTACCTATCTGGCAATCTAAGCTTGTACTCTCTGAGCGAAGTTTGATTAAAAGTCAGCAGTTATTAGGTTTAATGGTGCGCTTTAACCGTTGTAAGCAATCGGTTTTACTCGTATTGGGGCTGGTGTTAATGTTTTTGTTTTACCTTAAACCGGTTTCATTTAACAACGATGTACGTTTACTAAATGCAAGCCCACAGCAACTAATACTTAATGAGCAAAAGCATTTAACTTTATTGGGACAGTTAGATGCCCACATTGTATTTTTATTTGCATCAAATGCTGAACAACTACTGCAAAAGCAAGAGCAACTAATAGATGATTTAAAGCGTATTAACCCACATCTTAAACACAATGCTATTAAGCGTTGGTTACCTAGTAAGCGCACGCAAAAAAATAATTTAGCGCTCTTTAACGGAGCTGTTAAAAACGATGTGTTAATTATCACTGAAAAATATACAGGGATAAAAGTTGAGTCAGCTAACACAGAACTTTTGAGTTACGACGCTTTAGCAAATAGTCATTTTTCAGCACTTTTAAATGCACAAATGTTTGTTGAGCCTAATAAGGCTGTTACTTGGTTTTCTGTATCGGGAATATCCACGCACGCGTTAACTTCTAGCGTTAATGCTTATGAAGATGCGATTATATATAACAAGCCTGAGCAAATCAGTAGCCTACTTGAAAACTACAGCCAGTATTTATTGCTTACATTGGGCGTGGCCATTGTTATTTGCTTTGTTTTATTTAGCTATAAATTTGGCCTTCGGATTGGCACTGTGCAGGTGATAACATTAAGTGCCAGCCTATTGACTATGCTTTGGGTATGTAATGCAGCGCAAGGAAGTATCTCAATTTTTAATCTGCTAGGTGGCTTACTCATTATTGGCCTAGCCATAGATTATTTAGTGTTTTACCAAATTAACAACTTAACGGCGGTAAATGTATTGGCCATTAGCTTGTCGGCCGCCTCTTCGATGTGTGTGTTTGGTATGCTCGCCTTTTCAGGTACCCCCGCCATTTTTAGTTTTGGCCTTACTGTTATGGTAGGGATTTTAGCCGTATATATTTTATCTCCATTAAGTGTATTAAAGTCTCAAAAGGAATAATAATTTGAACAACCTTGAGCAGTATGATGTTGTGGTTATAGGAGCAGGGCCTTCAGGTGCACTTGTAAGTAGCTTATTAGTACAAAAAGGCTGGAAAGTGCTGGTGCTAGAGCAACAAGTATTTCCTCGTTTTTCAATTGGCGAAAGCTTATTACCTCAATGTATGGAGTATTTAGCTGATGCTGGGCTAGTTAACACAATACATGAACATGCAGATGAGCTTGGCTTTCAATTTAAAGATGGTGCTGCGTTTCATCGTAATGGCCAAAATACAGCTATAAATTTTACTGAAAAATTTAGCCTAGGCCCGGGTACTACTTTTCAAGTTAAACGGGCTGATTTTGATAAGCTGATTGCTGATAGAGCGCAGCATCAAGGCGTTGAAATTCGCTATCAGCATAGTGTTATTGGTTTTACTGATGAAGCTGCTAGTGCGACGCTGCAAGTGCAAAATAATAAAAATCAAACGTATGATGTAAGGGCTAAGTTTGTACTTGATGCGAGTGGTTTCGGCCGAGTTTTACCAAAACTTTTAAGTTTAGAAAAACCTTCTACTTTTCCTGTGCGTAGTGCTTATTTCAGTCACTTTAATGATGGCATTACTGACGAGCTGTTTGATAGAAATAAAATTTTAATAACCGTTCACCCTAAATTTAATGATGTTTGGTATTGGCTCATCCCCTTTAGTGATGGCACGTCCAGCATTGGGGTTGTTGCAAAGCAAACACGCTTTAATGAGAGTAGTGAAGCTGACACCTTAAAACAGTTTATAGAGCAAGACCCTTACTTAAAAAAACTTTTAGCTAATCGCGTACCTATAACACAAGCGCGTAGCATTAGTGGTTACTCTGCTAATGTATGTACGCTACATGGAAAGCATTTTGCTTTACTAGGCAATGCGGGTGAATTTTTAGATCCGGTGTTTTCATCTGGGGTGACTATTGCTTTAAAGTCTGCACACTTAATTGCCCCCCTTATTGATGATTATTTAAATGGAGAAGTGATTGATTTTGAGGAATGTTACGCCGAGCCATTGCAGGCAGGAGTTGATTGTTTTAAAACCTTTGTTAAAGGTTGGTACGATACCCGATTTCAAGACGTTATTTTTTATTCAGAACAAAACTCGCAGGTTCGTGAAATGATCAGTGCTATTTTAGCGGGTTACGCATGGGATAAAAATAATCCATTTGTTGCTCAAAGTGAGCGACGTTTAAATGTATTAGCGCAGCTATGTCAAAATTAATCCCAGTTATTGAGGCTCATATCAGACACTTTTTAAAATGTACTTTTATAGCTTTAGTGTGTGTTTGCATAACAGCATGTAGTAGCACATATAAAAGCAGTGAGCGTGTTGATATTTCTGCAGCCACTACACTTGATATTTCGCATGTGCCTGTACAAATGTTTGATCAAAATTGGCAGCATGTTTTATATATTCAAAACAATGAGAAAGAGCATACATTATTAGCACAATTAGAAATAAACAAGCAGGGTACTATCAACTTATTGTTAATGACTACACAAGGCTTACCTATTTTAAAGCTTGAAAAACTAAATAACCAACCACCTAATGTTACTAAAATGATAGTCGGTGTTGATTTAGACCCAGCTTATATATTGGCAGATATTGCCTTAGTGCATTGGCCTGTATTATTTCTTAATGAGAAAATATCTGGGGCGATTATAAAGCAGATAGCCACACAAAGGCGTGTAGTAAAAAATAACCGCTCGATTATTACAATAAATTATAGCGATAATAAAACAGTACTAAATAATAGTGAGCGACATTATCAAATTACATTTGAGAAGGTAAACTAGTGACTTTTTGGTTAAATGATTTAGGCATTGTAAGTGCAATGGGCAAAGGCGTTGAAGATACAATTATTAGCCTAAATAACTTACAAAATAATGAAGCCCCACAGCTTTTAAAGACAAAAGATTTAAGCACAGAGGGTTTGCCATTTTATGTTGGGCACGTGGACTGCGTTCCTCTAAATCAAAAGCACCGTATTGATACGCTAATTGATATAGCCCTTGAGCAAATATCCCCAACACTTAAGCGTTTTTCACATATTGATAAATCACGAATTGCTGTTGTGGTAGGTACAAGTACATCTGGGGTGCATGATGGCGAACAAGCTCGAGCTGAACACGACAGTTCAGGTGTGTGGCCAAGTGACTTTTTATATGCTGATCAAGAACTTGCTACTCCTTCGCATTACATAGCCGAAAAAGTAGGGGCGTTAGGTCCTTGTTATAGTATTTCAACGGCATGTACCTCAAGTGCTAAAGCTCTCATTAGCGCAAAAGCTTTAATAACTGCTGATTTAGCAGACGTTGTAATTTGTGGTGGCGTAGACAGCCTTTGCAAACTTACCATTAATGGATTTAATGCCTTGGCATCAATGAGCACTGGAATGTGTAAGCCTTTTTGCGATGACAGAGATGGTATTAATATTGGTGAGGGTGCTGCGTTATTTGTCATGAGTAAAGAAGCACCGTTAGAAAATGGCGTCATGTTTTTAGGTGGTGGGGAAAGCTCTGATGCTCATCACATTTCGGCGCCAGACCCTAGCGGTAATGGTGCAAAATCGGCAATGAAAGCAGCTCTGACCGTTGCTGACTTATTACCTAGTGATATTGACTATATAAATGCACACGGCACAGCAACAATTAAAAATGACGAAATGGAAGCCCTTGCAATTAATAGTGTGTTTGGCAACAATACACCGCTGAGCTCCAGTAAGTACTTAACTGGGCACACTTTAGGTGCAGCTGGTGCAATTGAAGCAGGTATTTGTTGGCTGTTGCTCAGAGGGAGAGGAAATATTACTTTGCCTTTTAATAAATGCACACACAGAAATAAGCTGGCAGATGTTAACGTTATTGAGCAAGCTAGCACGGTTAAATTAAATTACTGTCTATCTAACTCATTTGCGTTTGGTGGTAATAATGCTAGTTTGATTTTAGGTACTCATAATGAATAATTATTCTATAGAGCAGGTTGTACCCCACGATGCTCCTATGATTTTAATAGATCAGTTAGTTGAATACAGCGATGAAAGTGCAACCTGCTCTGTGACTATTACACCCCAAAGCCCTTTTTATAATGAGCAAATTGAGGGAGTGCCAAGTTATATAGGTGTTGAATATATGGCCCAGTCTATAGCTGCCTATGCTGGAGCATTAGCTAACGATATTAATGAAGCGGTTAAAATTGGCTTTTTGATCGGCACGCGAAAATATAAAACACATCAGGCCATGTTTTGTAAAAACAGCACCTTAACTATTTATGTTCACAAGCTTTACCAAGAAGAATCTGGTTTAAGTGTGTTTGAATGCCAAATAAGCGAAAATAAAAAAATACTGTGTGATGCAAAAATAAATGTATTTCAGCCAGAAGATCCGCTGGAATTTATAAGAGAAAACCAATGAATAAAAGAATTTTAGTGACCGGCTCTAGCCGGGGTATAGGTAAGGCTATTGCACTTAAACTTGCAGCTCAAGGTTATGACATTACTGTTCATTGCAGAACTGGTTTAGAGCAAGCTCAGCAAACATGTGCAGAAATACACGCACTTGGACAAAGCACTACACTACTACAATTTGACGTATGCGATAGAGCAGCGGCAAAGCAACAAATTGAGCAAGATATTACAAACAATGGTGCTTACTATGGTGTGGTGTGTAATGCGGGCATTACCAACGATATGGCTTTTCCGGCAATGCAGGGCGATGATTGGGATAGCGTAATTAGAACTGGGTTAGATGGCTTTTATAATGTTGTGCACCCAACAGTTATGCCCATGGTACAAACTCGTAAAGGTGGGCGCATTATTACTATGGCTTCAGTGTCGGGTATTGCGGGCAACAGAGGGCAAGTAAATTACAGCGCAGCGAAAGCAGGTATTATTGGCGCTACCAAAGCCCTATCGCTGGAACTAGCTAAGCGAAAAATTACTGTAAATTGTGTAGCGCCTGGTTTAATTGAAACAGCAATGACGGATGAGCTTCCGGTTGCTGAAATGATGAAAATGATTCCACTTAAACGTATGGGAACAGTGAACGAAGTGGCTGGTACAGTTGCATTTTTAATGTCTGATGATGCTGCTTACATCACTCGCCAAGTTATTTCGGTTAACGGCGGGATGGTTTAATGAAACGTGTTGTTGTTACAGGGATGTCGGTTATAACCGCATTGGGCGATGATTGGGATGAATTTAAAAGCGCCTTGATTAAAGGTGAAAATGCAGTTGTAACAATGCGTGAATGGGATAAAGCTGATGGGCTTAATACGCGCTTAGCTGCCCCTGTCACCCATTTTGAAAAACCTAACCATTATAAACGTAAGCAAATACGCTCAATGGGGCGAGTGGCACTTATGTCCACACGTGCAACTGAGCGTGCGCTTGAGCAAGCTGATTTACTTGAACATAAAAGTCTTACAGACGGCTCTACCGGTGTAGCATATGGCTCATCCACCGGCTCAACACCGCCACTTCTCGCATTTGCAAATATGTTGGAAAGTGGCTCAATGTCTGGAGTCACAGCTACAAGCTATATTCAAATGATGGCACATACAGCACCAGTAAATGTAGGCGTATTTTTTGGCTTAAAAGGACGAGTGATCACCACAAGTTCGGCATGTACGTCTGGCTCGCAGGGTATTGGCTACGCCTATGAGGCAATTAAGTTTGGTCGTCAAAAAGTAATGGTAGCAGGGGGGGCAGAAGAGCTTTGTATTACCGAAGCAGCTGTATTTGATACGCTGTATGCTACAAGTATTAAAAATGACACCCCTAAAAATACGCCTCGCCCATTTGATAAAAACCGTGATGGCTTGGTTATAGGAGAAGGAGCCGGTACTTTAATACTTGAAGAGTATGAGCATGCTAAAGCTAGAGGGGCAAATATATTGGCTGAGGTTGTCGGTTTTGGCTGTAACTCTGATGGACAACATGTTACTCAACCATCTTCAGATACAATGCAAATAGCCATTGAAATGGCATTGCAAGATGCCAATTTATCACCTGATAAAGTAGGTTATGTCAATGCGCATGGTACCTCAACCGATAGAGGTGATATTGCTGAGTCTCATGCTACTTTTAATGCGCTGGGAGTTAAACCTATTAGTTCTTTAAAAAGCTATTTAGGGCATACTTTAGGGGCGTGTGGTGCAATAGAAGCATGGGCTACTATTAATATGATGACTGATAATTGGTTTGCCCCAACAATTAATTTGACAGAAGTAGACAATGAGTGTGCGCCTTTAGATTATATTACAGAACATGGCCGTGAAATAGATACCGATTATATAATGAGTAATAACTTTGCATTTGGTGGCATTAATACCTCATTGATTTTTAAACGCTTTAAAGGTGAGTAATATGCCTTGGTTAGTGTTATTTTTGTGTTTATTTAGCCCATTGAGTTTTGCTACATCTAAATTAGAAATAGGCGGTGGTGTGTTTGTGGCTGATATCCCCCACTATCTAGGATCAGATCAAAGTGAGCAATACATAATGCCTGTGCCTTATGTTCGTTATCAAAGTGATGAGTTAGATGTGGACCGCAATAGCTTTACTGGTTACTTATGGCATTTTGATAATGTACACCTAGATATATCTGCTGGAGTTAGTATAGCCGTTGACAGCGCAGATAACCAAGCTCGAGAAGGCATGGATGATTTAGATTGGGTGTTTGAACTTGGACCTTCGCTAAATTATTACTTTAAAGGTGATCCCCAAGCGGCAGAACAATTTTATATTGGCTTATTCACCCGTAAAGCTATGGCAACTGATTTTAGCTCAGTGACTAACGTCGGTTGGCGTTATGGGCCGAGCATCTACTATGAAAGCCCGGTGTTTATTGCCCCAACTTATGAAATTACCACTAGCGTAAGAGCAAATGCCAATTTTGCCGACGGTCGTTACTTAAATTATTATTATAGTATATCAGCATCAGATACGCATGATTCACGTTCAAAGTTTAATACTCAGTCGGGGTATTCGGGCGCCGATATTTCGCTGGGGCTTAATTTAGATAGTAAAAAATATTGGCTAGGTGGCTTTATTAAATATCACCACTTAGCCCAAAGCAAACAGCAACGTAGTCCCTTAGTGAAACACGATAGTAATATCTCGTTTGGTTTTGGAGTTGCATGGAAGTTCTATACAAAAGAAGGAATATAAAATGAAATTAATGACAAGCTTATTATTAGCTACATCTTTGTTAACAGTGAGTGCGGTTGAAGCACGTGATGATATAGGTAAATATCCTATTCAATCACTGCTAGAAACCAGTAAAGCCAAAAGTGCGCTATTAGATGTACCTCTTTACTTTGCTGATCAAAGCTACGGTAGTGAGAGCAGTAAATACGGTGAAGTGATCACTAATAAAAAAACTAACGCATTTAATAAAAGTGATCGTGAAGCGTGCGAGTGGGTCATGCTTAGTGCTTTAAAAGCACTACAAGAGCGTGCCATAAAAGAAGGCATGAACGCAGTTGTAAATATACAATCATATTATAAAAAGCGTAAGTTTGTAAGTAGCACGGAATATGAATGCGGTGCTGGTACAATTATCGCTGGCGTTGCATTAAAAGGCACTTTAGTTAAGTTATAACTAACTGTTGACTCGTTTTTGCTGTATAATTTGCGACCCTTGATAAATGTGGCCGCAGGTTATACAGCATGAATTTTAAATCTTTTAGTTTTTCCCCTGAACTTATTCAGGCGTTAGACGAACTTAATTACCACACCCTTACGCCCATTCAGCGTTCAGCTATTCCGGCTGTTCGTAAAGGTAAAGACGTTTTAGCAAGTGCCCAAACAGGCACGGGTAAAACGGCTGCGTTTGCTTTACCTATCATCCAAAAATTAACTGAATCTGAGCTAAGCACAAGCAATGCTCCGCACGCGTTAGTGCTTGCGCCTACTCGTGAGCTGGCAGAGCAAATAGCAAATAACTTTAAAGCCTATGCAAAACATACCACTTTAAAAGTAGTGAGCCTATTTGGCGGTGTTAATACCGCAGGCCAAGCAAATGCACTTAAAGACGGCGTAGATGTTGTAGTTGCAACCCCAGGGCGTTTACTAGATCATATTCGTTTAGGTAATTTAAGCCTAGCAAGCGTTAAACACTTAGTACTTGATGAAGCTGACCGTATGCTTGATATGGGCTTTATTGAAGATATGCAAAGTGTTATTAAAAGTTGTGACGAGCAGCGCCAAATTTTACTTTTCTCAGCCACTTTTCCAGCGGCTATTAAGCAGTTTGCAGCAAAAGTATTAAAACAGCCTGAAATTGTTCGCGTAGATCAAACTAATAGTACTGCAAGTACAGTACAGCATGTTGTGTACCCAGTTGAAGAGCGTCGTAAGCAAGAGCTGCTTTCTGAGCTGATTGGTAAAAAGAACTGGCAACAGGTACTTGTGTTTGTAAACATGAAAGAAACGGCGGATGAGCTGGTTAAAGAACTTAACCTTGATGGTATTCCTGCCACTGTATGTCATGGTGATAAATCGCAAGGTAACCGCCGACGTGCACTTCGTGAATTTAAAGAAGGCAAAGTACGTGTTTTAGTGGCTACCGAAGTTGCAGCGCGTGGTATTGATATTGAAGGCCTACCACGAGTAATTAATATTGATTTACCATGGCTTGCAGAAGATTACGTACACCGCATTGGCCGTACAGGTCGTGCTGGTAATCAAGGCCAAGCTATTTCGTTTGTAAGCCGCGAAGAAGAAAACACCTTGTTTGAGATAGAGTCGTTAATTGGCCAAAAAATCAAGCGTGTTTACTTAGAGGGTTATGAAGTAAGTAGCCGTGAAGTACTTATTGATAAAATAGGTAAAAAACCAGCGCATTTACGTCGTAGCCGTACGAATAAGCCAACAGGCCAAGCAACAGGCGAAGCACGTGCGGTAAATCGCTCACGTATTTCAAATGTGCGTAAAAGCTTAAAAGGCGCCAAGCTTACCCTTAAAAAGTAAGCTTACAAAGTGTAGCGCTTTTAAAAACCTGAGGTTTACTCAGGTTTTTTTGTGCCTCAATTTAGCTCAAGGTATAAACAAAAAAACCTCACTAAGTGAGGTTTTTGATTAATAATTTAAAAGGGTTAAGCGTTTTCTAACATTGAGAGTGCAACGGCTTCAGCCGCTTTAATACCATCAATACCTGCAGATAAAATACCACCTGCGTAACCTGCGCCTTCACCCGCTGGGTATAAACCTTTAGTATTTATGCTTTGGAAGCTTTTATCGCGCTTGATACTAATAGGTGATGATGTACGGGTTTCTACCCCTGTTAATAAACCGTCGTTTGTAGAAAAACCACGAATCTGCTTATTAAATGCAGGTATGGCTTCGCGTATTGCATCGATAGCAAACTGCGGGAGTACATTTGCTAAATCGGTGAGTTTTATTCCTGGTGTAAACGATGGTTGTACATCACCTAAATCGCCCGATGCTTTTCCTTTTAAAAAGTCGCCAATTAACTGTGCTGGTGCATCGTAGTTGCTACCGCCTAATGCATAGGCTTGCTCTTCTAGTTTACGTTGCAAATCAATGCCGGCAAGCGGGTGACCAGGGAAGTCTTTTTCAGGTGAAATACCTACTACAATGGCACTATTTGCATTGCGCTCACTACGAGAGTACTGGCTCATACCGTTTGTTACTACGCGGCCTTCTTCAGAGGTGGCGGCTACAACAGTCCCTCCTGGGCACATACAAAAGCTGTAAACTGTGCGGCCATTATCACAATGGTGAACGAGTTTATAATCAGCAGAGCCTAAAATGGGATTACCCGCGTTAGGCCCAAAACGACACTCATCAATCATCGATTGCTTATGCTCGATTCTAAAGCCCACAGAAAACGGTTTAGCTTCTACATAAATGCCTTTATCGTGAATCATTTTAAAGGTATCACGGGCGCTATGTCCCACAGCAAGTACTACATGGCGGGTATTTAGCTTTTCACCGTTTGAAAGCGTTAAGCCTGTTACTTGTCCATCATCTATATGAATATCGTCTACGCGGGTACTAAAGCGGATTTCACCACCAAGTTCAATAATACGTGCGCGCATTTTTTCAATCATGGTAACAAGTTTAAACGTACCAATGTGTGGCTTACTTACATATAAAATTTCATCTGGTGCGCCGGCTTCTACAAATTCGGTGATAACTTTACGCCCGTAATGTTTTGGATCTTTTACTTGGCTGTATAGTTTACCGTCTGAAAATGTACCTGCGCCACCCTCGCCAAACTGCACATTAGACTCTGTATTAAGGGTACGTTTACGCCAAAAGCCAAAGGTGTCTTTGGTGCGTTCGCGTACTTCTTTACCGCGCTCTAAAATAATAGGGTTAAAACCCATTTGAGCCAGCACTAAGCCCGCAAATAATCCACACGGGCCAAAGCCAATTACTACAGGTCTCTCAGTAAGGTTAGCGGGGGCGTGGGCAACAAATTTGTATGAGGTATCAGGGGCAGGTTTTACGTGCTGATCTTTTGCAAATGCGTTTAACAGCGCTTCTTCGTTATCTACTTCAATATCGAGGGTATAAATAAGTAAAATAGCCGTTTTTTTACGTGCATCGTACCCACGTTTAAACACATTGTAGCTGTGTAGCTGCGCTGGCTGTATTTTTAGTTTATCAACTATGGCTTGGCCTATAGCGTCTTCATTATGATCAAGCGGCAGCTTTATTTCGGTTAAACGTATCATTGTTATCTCTTTTAGGTGTCTTAGCGGTAATATTATCCGCTCACAATAAGAAGTGTAGGGCACGTAATGGCTATACATTAAGGGCGCATATATTACGTTAAATTGACCGCAGATGGCACATATTTATTGTGTTTTTAATGGGGTTGGGTATGATCCTCGCTTTGAATAATTAATTACTAGGTTTAAACTATTATGGCGTTTGTGGTCACCGAAAACTGTATTAAGTGTAAATACACAGATTGTGTGGCAGTGTGCCCTGCAGATGCCTTTTACGAAGGCCCTAACTTTTTAGCAATAAGCCCTATTGATTGCATAGATTGTGGATTATGCGTACCAGAGTGCCCAGCTGAAGCAATTTACCAAGAAGACGAGCTGCCAGAAGAGCAAAAAGAGTTTACCGAGCTTAATGCTGAGCTTGCATTGGTGTGGCCACGCATTGTTGAGGTAAAACCAGCGCCTGCTGATGCCGATAGTTGGAATGGCGTGGCTAATAAGCTTAAATTAATTGAAACCTAGCTTTTAAATTAAGCCTTTAATATTAATTAGTTAAAAAAGCTATTGTTTTTAGTATCAAACTATTAACAAATGTACTGACTTAAATTACACTGCATAAATAAGTTTACCTTTTAAGGGTAAACACGTCTAAATGGATGTTTATGCAGTACTTAATAATTATAAAAAAACAATGCAGTGCTTTATTCCCCTTCTTATTAGCACTTTTATTTTCTAACCACCTTTACGCCAGTGAAAAACAGCAGCATTCTCTTGTACATATAAATGCAGATATTACTGTAGATGGAGTACTTGATGAGCCCCACTGGCAAAATGCCACTTTAGTTCCTATAGCATTTCAAGATGAGCCTAACGAAAAGGGCACCCCACCGGTTAAAACCGATGCTTACATGTATGAAGATGGCAGCAACTTATATGTTGCATTTGTAGCCGAAGATCCACAGCCGAGCGAAATAACAGCTTCTCTTCGCGACAGAGATACGCTTTGGCAAGATGATACGGTTATTTTAATTATTGACACTTTTAACGACGAACGTTCAGCTTACGAATTTTATGTAAATCCATTGGGTGCGCAAGGTGATACGCGGATGAGTGACACCGATGGCTGGCAATCAGACCCGTCTTGGGATGCAATATGGGATAGCGCAGGGCAAATTACCGACCAAGGGTTTGTGGTTGAAATGCGTATACCTTTTAAAGCGCTAAGATTTCCTGAAAATAAAACAGATTTAACATGGGGCTTTGCCCTTATGCGAAATTACCAACGTGATGTACTGTATCAGCTTTCAAATATGGGGTTTGACCGAGATATAAAATGCAGTTTATGTCAGTTTGATAAATTAAATGGCTTTAAAAATATAAAAGCCAGCAAAAATCTGCAACTAACGCCAACGCTTACTGCGCTCAGAAATGATTCAAAACCTACCTTGCCAGGGCAGTGGAATAATGGCGATATAGACACCGAAGCTGGCCTTGATTTACGCTGGGGGGTTACACAAGATGCGGTAATTAATGCCACTATAAACCCAGATTTTTCGCAAATAGAAAGTGATGCGTTAGCCCTTGATGTAAATACCACGTACTCAATTTATTATGCAGAAAAGCGACCATTTTTTTTAGATGGCGCATCCTACTTTAAAAGCAGTTTATTTGAACTATTGTATACCCGCACTATTGCAGAGCCTGAAGTAGGGGCGAAATTAACAGGTAAAACAGGGCAACATAGCTATGCATTTATGTATGCCGATGACAATAATAGCAATATTTTATTGCCTACAAATCAAGGCTCTGGTTTTGCAATTTTAGAGGATAAAACCCATGCAGCAGCAGCGCGTTATCAATACGATATTGGCCAACAAGGCACTATAGGGCTAAGTACGACTCACCGCGAAAGCGATGATTACTCCAATACAGTGCTTTCTGTCGATGGCAGCTATTGGTTTAATCAATCAGATCTACTGACCTACCAGGTAGCTACAACAGATTCTAAAAACTCTGATTTTTTAACAAGTAACTATAACTTATCTAAAACTCAATCTGATGAAGCGTACGCTATAGAGTTTACCCGTGATAAACGTGACTACAATTTGTTTGCCAGCTACGAAAATATAGGTAAAGACTATCGCACTGACTTAGGTTATCAAGAAAAAGTAGATTATGAGAACATAGGCTTTGGGGGCGGGCAAACCTGGTATGCAGATGAGTCTGGCTTATTAACGTCATGGTCTTATGAGGCTGATTGGGATAAAACATGGGCGCAAAATGGCGACCTACTTGAAGAAGAATACCAAGGGTTTATAACATTAAAAGGGCAAAAGCAGTCTATTTTTGAAATTGGCTTACTGCATCGTTATGAAAACTATAATGATGCTTTTTATAACCAAAATATTGGCTTTGTTTATACGGGCTTTAAACCTAAAAATAATATATGGCTTTCGTTTTATGGCGAGTATGGCAGCCGCATTGATTACGCCAATGAGCAAATTGGCGATTCGTATGCAACGCAAATACAAGTTACGTGGGATATAAACGATCATTGGCAAGTAGACGCTACACATAACTACAGCGTTTTAGATAACCCTCAAGGGGAGCGAGTTTATACTGCGAACTTATTAGATTTTAGGCTTTATTATAAATTTAGCATGCGCGCTATGCTCAAGCTTATATTGCAATTTGAAGACATTGATAGAAATAAAGACGCCTACTACTACCAAGTTAGCCACATTAATAAAGACTACGGCAGCCAATTAGTTTACTCGTACAAAATTAATGCTCAAACATTATTTTATTTAGGCTACTCAGATAAAAGCTATCAAGACGATTCTCTGAAACACGTTGAAAGAGATCAACGCACATTTTTTACAAAAGTGAGTTATGCATGGCAGCTATAAGTTGTTAGGCCAAAATATGTAACTTTAACAAAGTGGTTTATTTTTATTCATCACACTCTATAATTAGTTAATTATTAAGCATTAATTTATTCTTTTTGAGTACAGTTCTAAAAATTTTAATGAATAAGGACTGTGCTATGGCTTGCTTAGTACTAAAAACAGGCGATATAATCGTCTTTTAGTGACGGGTTTATAGGATAAGTAATTTAGATGGATTTTGTTGATGAATAAATTTAAACCCTTAGGCAGCATTTTTTTTGTATTTATCTTGTTTTGCTTTTGTTTAAACATCGAACTAACAAACCAGATTAACCGCATTAATTTATTCAACCCTGATATAGATTTACGCCACTTTGATATTGTAGATACCACGCTCGAAATGGCGCCTTGGTATAACCCTATGCTCAATGGGCACTATTTAATACACCAGCCTTCTGCCGATTTTTTGTTAGTTAAAACTACCGACACGGAATTTATCGCTGCAAACGCAACAAAGCTTATTTTAATGACGCTAACGTCGCCAATAAACTTTATATTGGTGTGTATGGTATTGTTTGTTGGCTTTACAATTATTCGTAAAGAGCGTAAAAAAATCTCTTATCAGCATCAAATTGCACAACTGAATAACAACGCTAATCAATTGCTTGTTGCCTTTAACCTACAACCCCAACACGACAACCCGTCAGGGCTGGGCAATTTAAGCCAGTCAATAAACAATTTAAATACCCATGTTGCTAATTATTTAAAGCAAACACAAACAAGTATCTGCCAAGATAAACTAACCTTGCTCATTGACCGCCATGCTTATATTGAGCATATAGATAGGCAAATAAATTTTACTGACGAAGAGCAGCTTAAATGCGCCTTATTGTTTATTGACCTAGATGGCTTTAAACAGGTAAATGACTCGTTTGGCCACAGCTTTGGTGATGAAATTTTGGTGCAGGTTGCTACACGCCTAGCCAACGTTTTGCGCCATCATAAATTAAGTAATATTAACGAGGCGAATCAGTTAGAGCAAAATTTATCTCGTTTAGGCGGTGACGAATTTTCAATTTTTATTGAGTCAGTAGATACCGATAATAAAGTAGTCGATATTGCTAAGCACGTACTCAGTGAACTTGAAAAAGACTTTGTACTAGGTAATAAAATAATAAAAATTAGCGCCAGTATTGGTATAGCGGCCTACCCAGAGAGCGCATCAACACCACAAGCATTATTGCAATTGGCCGATGTGGCAATGTACCGTGCAAAAAGCGATGGTAAAGGCATTTTTAAAGTGTACTCCCCAGAGATGGGTAATAAAATGCGCCGCTATCACTATTTATTAGAAGAGTTGCGTTTAGCGGTTGCGTGTAAAGACTTTTACTTATCGTTTCAACCTATCGTGCATGTAGAAGATTGCATGATAGATTATTTTGAAGCGCTTACACGCTGGGATCACCCTATAGAAGGGATGATATCACCGGCGGAGTTTATACCGATTGCCGAAGAGTCTAACCTTATTTTAGAGCTTGGCGATTGGATTATGCATGAGTCGTGTAGGCAAATGGCGGCATGGCATAATGCCGGTATGCGCAAAGTAAAAATTTCGGTTAATGTATCGGGTGTGCAACTAAAACACCGCTCAGTGTACGATTGGATAATGAAAAACCTAAAAAACACAGGGCTGCCATCGCATTCTTTAATGCTAGAAATAACAGAGTCTACGTTTATTAAAGCCAGTAAAAGTATGATTGAAGAGCTTGAGCGGCTTCGTGCAGAAGGTGTGACAATTGCTATTGACGATTTTGGTACCGGCTTTAGTTCATTAAGTACATTGGCTGATTTGCCCATTGATGTAATAAAAATAGATCGCTCGTTTATCTCTCAAGCCGATAAAAGTCCAAAGTACAATGACATCCTTAATACGATTAGCGAATTAGGTCAAAAGTTAGGACTTAAAATAGTGGCAGAGGGCGTAGAAGAAATCGAGCAGTTTGAACTTGTAAAACGCATGGGAGTAAGCTCTGTGCAAGGTTATTTGGTTAGTCGCCCAGAATCCTCTATCAATGTGGGTAACAAAGTTTTGCGTAAAAATACGGCTAACTTATCTGCAGCGGGTACCAGCGCGTGGGAAATAGAAAGTTAGAGCCTGTTTATTATAGGTAATTTAATAGCTTATGTAGGGTTTTAGGCTCAGGCTATTTTATGAAATTGCCCCTACCGATAGCGATTAACTTAAGCATTCACTGGCCCAGCTATTTAGCCCACAAAACGTTAAACCCTGTATTGTGCTTAATTGCCCCTAAATAAAACTAAGTTCTTTAGGGCTACAGCCTTAAAATTTAGTAAAAAAAATGCCACTTTTAAAAGTGGCATTTTTGTTTGTAGAATCTAACAACTACAAATTTATAAATCGAATGTGCGCGATATAGCAAGTACTATACGCTCATCAGCGTAATCGTAATCTAGGCTTGTGTCTTCAGCAGCAATCTCAATACCAAAGCCTTCGTAGCTAGTTTGGTACGCTAGGCGGTAATGTTTGTATGATTTCTTTTGGTTTACATCCCATGCCCATTTTTCGCCATCAAGCGAATTAGAAATATCAAAGCTTGCACGAATGGCATGATTTGGGGCAATTTCAAAGGTGTGGGCAATCATAGAAATAACATGGCCAGCACCTGTACCAAAGTAATCCCAGCTATACCAAAAGTTTAGCTCTGTTTGACCATACTCACTTGCATAGCCAAATTTTGTGTAGGCTTCGGCGTAGTTACCATCGCTGTTATTACCTTGGTATGTGTAATAAGCAATACCATAATCAGCGCTAACCGTGTCAGTTAATTGCACGTATTTACCTAGGTAGGCATCAAGTTCAAAATCAGTGTCATCACCAAAATCTACATTAGATGCCCATGCACCCGCATACACACCGCTGTCGAAAGCGTAATCAAGACTTGCTTGAATTGCAGGGTCGCTATCAGTTTGAGTTACACCGTTAAAAGTATAGTCAGATGCTGCTGTAATGGTTGTTGACCAGTTAGCTGACACCGTAGTTGATATAAGTGCGAAAGGTAGCGCTACTGCTAGTTGTTTTAGTTTGTTATTCATTGTTGATCCCTAATGTACAGTTTCTATTTTTGTGTAATCTATTTTGTTTGCTTTTGGCGAACTGTCTATATTGTTAACCGTTTTAAATTTGCTGTAGCCAATAAACGCAGCACAACCAAAAAACAGTGCAATTACTAACGCGCCAACCCATTGAATTTGTAAAAACTCAAGCTTAAACAATAGGGTTAGTAACGAAAGGGCAACAATATTGAGTATCATATAGTTCATTTTACCTAAACGTTTAACCGTTAAGTTAAGGTTATCTGTGTATAAGCGTATTAATGAATCAAGCGAATTAATAACAAACACTATCCCAACAAATACCATGGCAAAGTTTTTAATACCCGCTGTTGAAATACCCATTTCGTGGTAGTGATAAAGTACGCTAAACCAAATCGCAATCGGAATAGATGGAAATATCAACATTGCACCTAATACTTGGTATGTTTTAAGGCCGCCTACAAAACGAGACGTAAATTGGCCAATCATAATGCTCCACGCAAACCACCAAAATAGATAAAATTCATGGTAGTCATTAAGCGGTAAAACAAACTGATTTATATTGGCAAAGTAAGTACCAATTTCAGCAAGGTTATTGGTAAATGCCGACATTTCGCTATCACCAACGACAAAGGCACCTGCCCACATAAAGGCAATTAATGCGATAAATAACCACGTTGTAGAAATACTTAAAAAGCGCACGTATTTAATATCTGTACTTGAGTACACAGCAAAGCAAATAGCTGCAAATACAATAAAGTAGAAGGTAGGTATAACGCTCGAACCATCGCCTAGCTCTGGTAAGTACCACGGCAAGTTAGAAAGCAGTAGGTAAGCTGTAAAGGCACAAGTGCCAATAATAACTACGTTATTAATGAACTTAACCCATGAAATTTCGAAAAATTTAACTTTGGGCTCTATTACACAGAAATAAAAGCACGTAAGAAAGTAAAATCCCCAGATCAAGAATCCCCAATAGCCAAACTCAATAGCCAGTGGGTTTGCAAACGCGTATTCTGGGCTTGCTTTTATGTCTGCATAACCTGCAAATTCGGTTAATGGAAACATGATTAGGCCAACGTCTAGGCCTGAGGTAAATAAGATTGCGATAAAGGTAAAAGTTCTCACTGGTGTTACGCCTACTACGCGTACGTTACCCCATTTAAATAAAATAGTAATAACAGCAAGTAGCGTAAATATAATGCCAGCACTAAGCCATATAGTCATTATCGCCCTCCCAAAATGAATAAAAGTAACTCATAAGTTCTCCGTTTTTGTTTTATTACTTGCACAAACACCGCGTAACCAATTTACGCCGTGAGCCACTGCAAGTTGAACGTGCCCTACATAGTGTTAGGCACGTTATGGCTTAATTAAATCTCGCTATTACGTTGCGTTGTTTGCCAGTTACTGCTCATGGCAACGTTTACCGATGCCTGTGTAAGTGGGGTTTTACCTAAAATTAGATCAGCTGCTTTTTCTGCAACCATAATTGTAGGGGCATTTAAGTTGCCATTTGGCACCGTAGGGAAGATTGACGAGTCAACAACACGCAGCCCTTCAATACCATGAACTTGGGTATTAGAATTAACCACGGCCATGTCATCTTCGCCCATTTTGCAAGAACAAGACGGGTGATAGGCACTTTCTACTGCTTGGCGTACAAAGGCATCTATTTCTTCGTCGGTTTGAATGTGCTTACCTGGTTGAATTTCTTCATCGCGGTAGTCATCAAATGCGCTTTGCTCAATAATGTCGCGAGTTAAGCGCACACACGCTCTAAAGCCTTCAATATCGTCTTTATGCTGCAAGTAGTTAAATAAAATTTTCGGCGGTTGCTCAGGATTAGCTGATTGAATAGTGACACTACCACGGCTTTTAGGTTTGTTATGACCTACATGCACCTGAAAACCATGACCCGCAAATGCACTGCGCCCGTCGTAGCGCATCGCCGCTGGTAAAAAGTGGTACTGAATATCTGGCCATTCAACGTCTGGTTTTGAGCGAATAAACGCACACGACTCAAAGTGATTGGTTGCACCTAAGCCTTTTCGGGTCAGCAGCCATTTAGCGCCAATTAAGCCTTTTGAAATAAGACCTAATTTACCGTTTAAGGTAATAGGTTGTTTACACTTGTACTGAAAGTAAAACTCAAGATGATCTTGTAAGTTTTGACCTACGCCTGGTAAATGATGCTTTACCTCAACACCGGCTTCTTCAAGTATGGCTTTATCGCCAATACCCGAAAGCTGTAAAATATGAGGTGAGCCAATTGGACCTGCACTTAATACAACGTCTTTAGTCGCATGCGCCGTTTTAAGAGTGCCATTTACTGTGTACTCAATGCCTGTGGCTTTTTTGCCTTCTAAAATCACTTTTTGTGCTAAAGCACCTGTAATAACTGTTAGGTTACTGCGTGATTTTACTGGGTCTAAATACTCGCGCGAGGCCGAACTGCGCACACCGTCTTTAACAGTCATGTGCATTGGGCCAAAGCCTTCTTGCTGAGCTGCGTTGTAGTCGTCTGTGTGTGCATACCCTGCTTCTACACCTGCTTTTATAAAGGTGGTGTAAAGCGGGTTTTGCATTTCGTTACCGTTATTAACGCCAAGCGGGCCTGTGCCACCACGGTGCGCATTTTCACCTAAATAAAAGCTTTCTGCTTTTTTAAAGTAAGGTAAGCACGACTGATAATCCCAGCCGTTAGCACCGTGTTGCTGCCACTCGTCAAAATCTTTCGCGTGGCCGCGAACATATACCATGCCATTAATTGATGACGAACCGCCTAACACTTTACCGCGTGGGCAGTGCATTTCTCGGTTATCTAAATACGGCTCTGGCTGAGTGTGAAATTGCCATGCGTATTTATCTGTATTCATAGGAATAGAGAGCGCAGTTGGCATTTTTATAAATATACTTTTATCGCTACCACCGGTTTCTAGCAATAGCACTTTATTGTTTGTATCTTCAGATAAGCGATTTGCAAGTACACAACCTGCAGAACCGGCGCCAACAATAATATAGTCGTAAGTGTTACTCATAGTTGCCACCTTAAAACGGGCTTTCTATGTCGGCCATGCCCACATAAATAGACTTAGTTTGCGTGTAATGATCAAGCGTTTCTATGCCATTTTCACGGCCAATACCTGATTGCTTGTAACCACCAACAGGCATTTCAGCAGGTGAATTACCGTAAGCATTAATCCAACAAATACCGGCTTCTAATTGGTGAATAACACGGTGCGCACGTTTAATATCGCTAGTAAATACGCCTGCGGCTAAGCCAAGGTGTGTACCATTTGCACGGGCGATAACATCGTCTTCGTCTTCAAAAACAAGCACGCTCATAACTGGGCCAAAAATTTCTTCTTTAACAATAGTCATGTCATCGTTGCAATCGGTAAATACCGTAGGTGCAACAAAGTAGCCATTAGGCGCTGATTCAGGAGAAAGAGTTGTACCGCCAGTAAGTAGTGTTGCACCTTCGGCTAAGCCACTTTCTATGTAGCTCATTACCAATTCTTGATGCTTTTTAGAAATTAATGCCCCAAAGTTAGTATTTAAATCTTGTGGGTCGCCGGCAATAATATTCTGCTCAGTACGTGTTTTAAGCTCATCAATAAATTGTTGATATACATTTTTATGAACATAAATACGGGTACAGTTAGTACAAATTTCGCCTTGCGTATAAAAGTTACCTAGCATGGCTGCACTGACTGCTTGCTCAATATTGGCATCTTCAAACACTAATAAAGGTGATTTACCACCTAATTCCATTGTTACGTCTTTTAATGTACCGGCAGCGCTTGCCACTACTTTTTTACCTGTGCCTACTTCACCAGTGAACGACACTTTGTCTATTTCACTGTGAGAGGTTAACCACTGACCTACATCACCCGCACCTTGCACAACGTTAAATACGCCGGCAGGTACGCCTGCTTCAACAAAAACTTCAGCTAGTTTAATAGCACCTAAAGGGGTTTCTTCAGAAGGTTTAAAAATAAACGCATTACCTGCAGCAAGGGCAGGGCCCGATTTCCAACATGCAATTTGCAGCGGGTAGTTCCATGCACCAATACCAGCACAAATGCCTAGTGGCTCTTTGCGGGTATAGTAAAAGTCTTCGCCAACCATTTGCTGCTGGCCAACTTGCGCTGGTGCTAGGCCTGCAAAGTATTCAATTACATCTGCGCCTGTTTCTATATCAACGCAGTTAGCTTCTTGCATTGGTTTACCTGTATCAAGCACTTCAACTAAGGCAAGCTCGTCATTACGCTCACGTAATAAAGCAACCGCTTTTAATAAAATACGGCTACGTTCTATTGGGCTCATTTTTGACCATTGAGCAAAGCCTTGTTTTGCACTTTCGATAGCCGCGTTTTGAATAAATTCGTCGGCAACTTCTACCGAGTAAATAACTTCATCTGTGGCTGGGTTTTTTACATCAAAAGTTTCACCACTTTGGTTTGCAAGGAAGTGGCCGTTTATAAAGTTTTGATAGACAGGTGTAGTCACGCTAGGCTCCATATTGCTTGATGAGTGAATGTACATAGCTTTTTGCTAATGTTTCACTGTGTTTAAATTGGTTTTCGTCAGATTGACTTAATACTGCTCTTAACCATAGGCCATCAATCATGGCGGCGCTAAGTTCTGCAGCTTGTTTTGCTTGCTTTACGGGCATTAGTTGCTTAAAAGAAAATGCTAAATTACTTTGCAAGCGATTACTGTTTACATTTTGCAGCCTGTGCAGCTCTTGATCGTGCATTGACTGCGCCCAAAAACTTAACCACGTTCGCGTGGTGTCATTGCGCTGTTGAACAAGTGCAAAGTTGGCCTCAACAATAAACATCAAACGCTCAATTGCGCTGGTGGTTGGCTCAACTTTTTCAATTAATTCATTTTTTAAATTCGATAACAAATACCTAACGGTTGCCTCTATTAACCCCTGCTTGCCACCAAAGTAATGGCTAATAATGCCAGATGATAAACCCGCATTTTTACTGATGGTGTTAATGGTTGTTCCTTGCAAACCGCGCTGTGCAACTGACTCAATGGTCGCGTCAATTAGCTGCTGACGCCTGACAGGTTCCATTCCGACTTTAGGCATAATTTTTATTAATTGAACGTTCAATAAAGATAAGCTTAATGTAATAGCTCTAACAATTCAAGGCGCAAGTAAACAAGCAGATACCAAGATGTAGATGGATTATTAATAAAAACGGGTTAAATTGTAGTAGTGCTATATGCAGGTCTTGATTGATAAAATTGTTTATATTCAGTGAGTTATATTTAAATTTTTAAACGCTAAAAATAGTAAGGATTTGTTTACGGGGTATGAGTAATAAAAAAGATAAATATTCGTTAGAATGGTAATAGTTAGAGTACGAAGGGTATTTTAAATAAGCAAACGAAACCATTTCACATGTTTAATTAGTGTACTAATTAATAAAGTAGCAGTGTGTAATGGCTATAAGAGGAGGGTTAAGGTTAAAAAAGGCGTGTAAATTAGGCGCTATTAATAACGCCTTTAAATAATAGCGGGTAGCGTCTAAGGCGATTACCTATGTAATCATCGGCTAAGATTTGTTGGCATATAAAATTAACATCATTACTGGCCTCAAACACCCAGTCAAAGCGTTCAATAGCCAGCAAAAAACCGCGTTTAAGGTGAGTCTGTTCGCGGTATTCATTTAGGTTTCGACGGATTATCTCCAGCTTTTCTGGGTGCGCTTGCAGCTCAGTAATTACCTGGTTTATAAACGAGGTGGTTTGCGTGTTTGTGGTGCGTTTACGAATGCGTCTTGGCTGCATTATTCCTCATTAGCAATGTTGTATAGTTTTTTTAAAAAGTCGTCTTTATGTTTGTCATGCTCATAATCTAGGTGATAAGCATTATGAAACCCAAAGCGCAATAATACGCCGCTACCTTCTAAGTAAATAGTGTAGCCGTCAATGTCAGAGTAAGCCGTAACACCTTGATAATGTTTACCAATATCATTTTGTTTACCGCGCTGCTGAATACGTTCGTATACAGAGAGGATCTGCTTGTTATCGAGTTCGTTTTTCATCATTAACCCTTTATTGTTTAAAGCTATTACGTTTTATATATGAGGGTCGATCACCGTAAAAACAATGCCTAATAAGCGCTAAAATAATCTTGCTATTAACTGGTTTTACCTTATGCTCAAGCCTCATTTTTTGTTGAGCTTACACCATGATAGACAAGGCTTTACTCCTTAAAACTCGCGAACTGTCAGAGCAATTAATTGCTTTACAAACACCCATTAGAATACTCGATGCCATTAACTGGGATAAACAAATCAAAGAGACGTTTTTTAGGCAAAAGTGCCAAAAAAATCCGCTAATCGATAGCGCCTATTACCAGCAACGAGATTTAGGATTTGTCCCCAGCGAATTACGCCAAGCGTTTTCTAACTTGCATCGCAATATTATTAACCAGTTAGGTCAGCTAAATCCTATTTCTCAATACATGGGTAAAATGTGTAGTGAGTATAAAACGGTGCTCAGTATGCTTGAGTATAGAGGAACGCCTGAGTTTCATGATTTGTCGGTAGAGCTTTTTGGTCATCCAAAAGATTTATTTCATGCAGGTGAACCTTCACTGTTCGAACTTGCCAATATGTTAGAAAAACCACTGCAAAACTTATTAATAGCCGATATTTTGCCTGATGATCCTAAAAATATTAATGCAAGTGATGCCGTGCGTATTCTGTCTGAGCAAGTAAATAGCAGTATGGCGGGTATTAATGTAGAGGTTATGCTCAGCGATGGGATTGTCAGTGATGCTGCTGCAGGTGCAAATAACATTAAGCTAAATCAAGATGTTAAATTCTCACAGCGTGAGCTCGATATTTTAGAAGTGCACGAAGGGTGGATACACGTAGGTACAACGCAAAACGGGCTAGCTCAGCCTTATTTAACCTGTTTAAGTAAAGGGACGCCAAGCTCAACAGTGACTCAAGAAGGCTTAGCTGTTTTAACAGAAATAATTACCCTTAAATCAACGCCTAGGCGTTTATCAAAGTTAGTAAATCGTATTCAAGCAGTTACTAAAGTGATTGATGGCGCAGAGTTTGTTGATATATACCGTGACTACTTAGCGCAAGGGCTTTCAAAAGATGAAAGCTATACGTTAGCACAACGTGTATTTAGAGGCAGCACGGCAACAGGCTTACCTTTTACTAAGGATATTGCTTACATTAAAGGATTTGTGCTGGTATATAACTTAATTCGTGTTGCTATACAGCTTGGGCGCATTGATCAGCTGCCATTATTGTTGGTCGGAAAAATATCGATTGATGATTTTAGACTTATATCGCAATTACATAGTTTAGGTGTAATAGAAAGCCCAAAATTTGTACCACCACATTTTAAAGATTTACGAGGTTTAGCAACGTGGCTAAGCTTTGGCAAATTTATAGGGGACTTATCGTTTGAACAGTTAGAAAACGACTATAAACCATTATTTTTGTAATAAGTAGCGCAGGTTGCTTTTATTAGAGCCTGCTCTGTTGAGCAAAAAGGTAAACAAGCCCCAGTTATTTAACGCAATAAAAAAACGCAGTTGGAATGAGCAACTGCGTTGAAATGTATAGGTACAAGCCAGCGTACCTATAGCGAGGAACTTATTTTCTTAACCTGTTAATACTTGGCTGTGCATTTGCTCGTTTAATACAACGACCTCAGCACGTTTAAAAAAGTTAAAGTCGGTTGCTGTAGCAAGTGTGTAGGCACCCATCATACGGCTAATAATTAAATCGCCATTGTTTAGTTTTGGCAGCATAATTGAATCACTTATTACATCTATACTGTCGCATGTTGGGCCCGCAAGTACCGACTCAAAACGCTCGCCATCTTGTTTTGCACTATCGATAGGGTAGGCTGCTTCATCAAACATTAAACCGCTAAAAGAGCCATAAACGCCATCATCTAAGTAGTACCATGTTTTACCTTCGCGCGTGGCTTGTCCCATTACAGAGGCAACACTGGTTACACTACTTGCTACAATAAAACGGCCAGGTTCAGCAATAATTTGCATTGTTTCTGGTAATTGTGCCAACGCGATATTAATAGGCGCACAAAATACATCAATTGGTAGCACATCTGCGCTGTACGGCACAGGAAACCCACCACCAATATCGAGTGTACTAAGAGCTGGTAAGCCTAACTCAGCCACCTGTTTAACCACTTTTGCAGATGCATTTATCGCTTCAACGTATTTAGTTGGGTTAGGTGATTGCGAGCCAACATGAAACGATAACCCTTTAATACGAATACCAAGTTGCTGGGCAAGGCTAATAATGTCGATTGCCGCCTCTGGGCTGCAGCCAAACTTTTTAGATAAATCAGCAAATGCATCTTTATTACGAAAGCTTAAACGCACTAAAATTTCGGCTTGATCTTTATAGGCAATAAATTTTTCAAGCTCGTTAATGTTATCCACCACAAACACTGTACAGCCGTAGGCAAGTGCGTCGCGAATGTCACTGTCGCGCTTTATTGGGTGCGTGTGAATCGTACGCTCGCTTGGTACGCCTTGGCTTGCTACTAAGTCAACTTCGCCACTGGTTGCTAAATCAAAGCTTGCGCTTTCATCTAACAAAGTGCGCACAACAGCAGCATGCGGTAAAGGCTTTAAAGCAAAATGTAACACAACGCCAGGCAGTGCATGTTTAAGTGCACGGTATTGACGACGTATAGCGTCGCAGTCAAGCACCATTAGAGGTGCGCCATATTGTGAAGCAAGTTGTTCAATGTCGGCAATACTCGGTTGCGCGCAATCAATTGCTTGATTTGCAGCAACCGCTGCTGCAGGTACTTTAGTTACGGTGTCTTGTAGTTGTGTTGATAAAGCCATTTTATTTTCCGAGTTAATTAAGCAACTGCTCGGGTATGGTGTATCCACGAGTCAGTTGAGTGAGATCAATAGTGCAAACGCACAGTCAAATTCACTCTTGGATAGTTGCTCTATCGCCTTGCTACAAACGGGGTTTGTAATGTACTCGGATTGGCTATCATCAAGAAGCGGCGAGATAATAATGTAGGTTTTTATCCAGCGCAATAAAAATTTTAAATAAATTCAAAATAATTTATTTGTTATTAAAATCATTGGCTTATGTTGATTTGTGGAGTTTATCTTGACGATTGATTTTACTCATCAGAGGTTAAGTATACGTGCTCTTGAGAGTAAGCAAGCATCATAGCGCTGGATGTATCAGCACTATAGGCTTGTTGTAAACTTTTTTGTAAGCGGTCGTAAATTTCGGGGGTGTTCATTAAAATATTGATGGTTTTTATTACTTTTTCGCCAAGCTCTGACTTACTACATGCAAAGTAGCCATTAACAAATTCTGGAAATTCAGCTATTTCACGACTATCTATTTGTTTTAGTTGCTCACTGGTGAGTGCACCAAGTACGTTAACCTCGTAATCGACAATCATGTCTATTCTATTATGGATGAGAAGTTGAGGCAGTTGAGAGCTGGTATCTTCTGAGCTTATCGCTGCAATTTGCTCATTATACTTTGTTAAAACAGGCTCAAGTTTTTGGTAACTCGTTCCTGAGTCTACAGCTAGGGTAAAATCTTTTTCTAGTAATTGAGCAACAGAGACTCGTTCAGGAAAGTTTTGTAAGGTGCGTTTAAATGCGTATATTTTTCGTTGCTCGTAAATAGTAGTTGGTATATTTGAGAACAAAATATGTTTTTCACGCTCGGGCGTTTTTATTATATCGTAGCTGCAAACTGCTTCATTACCCATAAGCCGCTTGATTAAACGTGCTTGGTTGGTCCACTGCAATTTAGTATTAATTGTATGATTGAGCAGGCTTTCGAACGTTTTATCTGAGTTTAAAAAGCCATCAGTAGACGCATTCGCTCTAGAGAGTAATGTAAGTGGTTCATTTGCATGGCTCAATGATGATATAAGCAGTACATGCAAGATAATCAAAAATTTAGTAAATACAGGCATAAAACTTAGTGTAAATGTTCTAAATATTTTTGTCATAAAAAAAAGCCCAAACGGGCTTTTTTTAAGTTAAAACATTAAGGCATGTTTTATTTTTAACGCACGTTAGTGCTTTCAAAGATTTTATCAGCAGAGGCTGCAACAAACCCCGTGTAAAGCTCGCCATCGGCTTTAGGGTATCTAATGGCAAACTCATAAAAACAGCTAGGGATGCGCAGTTCGCCGTCGCTAAAGGTGACAGCGTACTCATCTGCAAGGGTTGATGATTGCTCTAATAATACCTCTGGTGAGCCTTTTACTTCGCCGCCTGATGTATTTAGGGCGAAGCCTGCGTCTTTAAGTGCTTGGTTAACATCCTGAATATTATCAAACTTAGCAAGCATATTAATATTTACAGTAAAGTGGTTTGCACGGTAGCCCCATGCCGACATCCACGCTGCGTACTCACTTTCAGCAAGTAACTGCTTGTATGTGTCGCTACTTACTTGCCAATGGGTACCTGAGTATAAAAAGTTATCGGCAGTTACTGCGTTTTCATCTATTTGCTCTACCATATCTGTCACAATGGCTTGTAACTCTGGCGAGCACTTTTCTACTAATAACTCAGAAATAAATACTTTAGGTTGCTTAGGGTCGCTATGCTCGTAGTGTTTAGCATAGAGCTTTTTAGCTTCAAAGTGGTATTCACCACACTCTGTATAACCAAGTGCTAAAAAGTGCGCGGCTAGTTTTTCTAGGCCTACTTTTTCAATATTAAAGGTCCGCAGCGCAATATGGTCGTTAATAATGTCATCTTTTTGCGTTGAGCCTAATAAATCATGAATTTTATCTGCCGAGGGGGTAACGGCTAAATAGTTATCCCATAGGTTTTCAAATAATGTATTTACGTTAGTGTGCATGTTAAATCCTTAAATTGGGTTATTCAATTATTCAATTACTAAGCCTGGCGCTAAAGTTTGTGGCAGGTTTACCTTATCGGCCTCAACTGATGCTACAGGGTAGGCACAATAATCAGCGGCATAATACGCACTGGCTCGGTGGTTACCACTTGCGCCTATGCCACCAAACGGTGCTGCACTAGAGGCACCCGTAATAGGGCGGTTCCAGTTGACAATGCCGGCACGAATGCGCTTTAAAAAGTGGCTGTAATCATCTTCGTTATCGCCAAGTAAGCCTGCAGATAAACCAAAGCTGGTGTTATTAGCCTCTGCTATTGCGCTGTCAAAGTCGTTGTAGCGATACACTTTAATGAGCGGGCCAAAGTGTTCTTCATCGGCCATGTTGGTAATGTTAGTTACATCAATAATACCTGGGCTTACAAACCCAGTGCCTGCTTTTAGCTGCTTAAGCTCAACAAGTATTTCGCCACCACTTGCAACTAATTCTTTTTGCGCTGCAACCATGCCTAAGGCGGCTTTTTCGCTGATCATGGCACCCATAAATGGTTGATCGCTTGCAAAGCTGTCATCAACAACAATGTTTTTAGTTGCGCTAACAAGTTTTTCTAAAATAGCATCGCCATTGAGCGATTTTTCAATAAACACGCGGCGTGCACAGGTACAGCGCTGGCCAGAAGTAATAAAGCCCGATTGAATAATATCGTGCACTGCAGCGCTTACATCGGCTACATTTTTAACGATTAATGGGTTATTACCGCCCATTTCAAGCGCTAATATTTTACCTGGGTGGCCTGCAAACTGTTTATGTAATAAATGGCCGGTGTTTGAGCTGCCGGTAAAAAATAAGCCGTCTATGTTTTGATGCGAAGCAAGAGCTTTACCTGTTTCTACTTCACCTTGCACTAGGTTAATAACACCTGCTGGTAAGCCTGCTTTTAACCAAAGTGATAAAGTAAATTCAGCAACGTGAGGGGTTAGCTCAGACGGTTTAAATACCACGGTGTTACCCGCTAAAATAGCCGGTACAATATGGCCATTAGGTAAATGCCCAGGAAAATTATATGGGCCAAATATAGCCACAACGCCGTGTGGTTTATGGCGTATAAAGGCTTTAGCACCCGGCATTGGGTTTTCAGTGGTGCCGGTACGCTCGTTGTACGCTTTAATCGAAATGGCCACTTTACCTGTCATAGCGCCTACTTCTGTGCGTGTCTCCCAAAGAGGCTTGCCGGTTTCGCGCGCTATAATGGCTGCAAATTCTTCGCTGTGCTCTTTTAATTGTGCTACAAAGTTTTCAAGTATGGTTATACGCGACTCAATAGGCGTATCTGCCCATTGTACTTGTGCGGCTCTAGCTGCATTGATTGCAGCATCTACTTGCTCGGCATTTGCGCCATTACCTTGCCATACAACTTCGCCGTTACTCGGATTAACAGAGCTAAAAGCGGGGCCTTGGCCTGAATGCCATTGGTTATTTATAAGGTGTGTGTTCATATTTGTTTTACAGGCGGAAAAAACGCGCTGCATCTCCTTGGGATAAATTAAGGGCATCAGCCACTTCTTGGCTTATTACTAATGTGTGCTTAGCGTGGTTATAGTGGGCGTGCTGGGTAAAGGTTGCTCTAAACCCACTTACACCTTGATTACAAACGGCTAAAGTATCTGAGCTGTGCTGGCTAATATGTTCCAGCTCGCCAATAGTAATAGGGCATACTTGAGATTCACGAATACTGCGAATATTACCAAGCTTGGCTTCTACCGTTGGGCCTGCATCAAACAAATCAACGTAGCCACGGTGCTCAAAGCCTTCTTTTTCGAGCAGTTTAAGTGCGGGTTTAGTTTTTTCATGCACGTTGCCAATCACTGCTTGGGCTTTTTTACTGAGTAGATTGACGTAAATAGGGTATTTAGGCATTAACTCACTAATAAACACTTTATCGCCAAGCCCCACTAAATGATCGGCCTTGGGAAACTCAATACTAAAAAAGTGCTCTTGCAGCCACTGCCAAAACGGTGAATGACCATCTTCGTCACTTACACCGCGCATTTCAGCAATCACAGTATCGGCAAAGCGTTCGCTGTGCTGCGCCATAAATAAAAAGCGTGAGCGTGATAAAAAGCGCCCGGTTAAGCCTTTACGGCTGTTTTCGCGCAAAAACAAAGTACATATTTCAGAGCATCCGGTGTAATCGTTACACATGCTTAAAATATCAACGGTGTTATAAACATTAAGTGTAGGCGAGTGGTGTACTGTTTTACCTAAATGGTAATGATAAAGCGGCACCGATAAGCCAACAGCGGCTTCTATGGCGGTTGTGCCAATAACCTCATCTGTTTCACTGTCTTCTAAAACAAATAGGTAGCTTTCATCTAACGGCTGATTGATATTTTTAGCAAAGCTTTTTTCGGCGCGGTCTATTTTGTCTTTTAATAGCTGGTCGTCCACCGGAAGTGAGGTAAACCCATGGCCCGATTCAATCGCAATTTGCTTAAGTGCAGCAAAGTCTTCAGTGGTAATAGGACGTAATACTTGCATTTATTACTTGCTCCAACAGCGCGCCCTAAGGCGCGCTTAATTAAATTAGCCGTTTACTACGTCGCTTACTGCTTTTTCAAAGCGTGCTAGGCCCTCTTTAATATCTTCAAATGGAATAACTAAAGAAGGGGTAAAACGAATAACATTCATGCCTGCAACAAGGTTCATTAAACCATTGTTAGCACTGGCAACTAAAAAGTCACGTGCGCGGCCTTCAAATTTATCGTTTAATACCGCACCAATAAGTAAACCTTTACCACGTACTTCGCTAAATACGTTGTATTTCTCGTTAATTGCATTTAAGCCATCGCGAAATAGTTGTTCACGCTCTTTAACGCCGTTGAGTACATCCGGTGTGTTTACGGTGTCAAATGCAGCTTCTGCTACTGCACAGGCAAGTGGGTTACCACCGTACGTAGAGCCATGCGTACCAACTTTTAAGTGCTCTGCTATATGAGTACGAGTGATCATAGCGCCAATAGGAAAACCACCGCCTAAAGCTTTAGCTGTAGTTAAAATATCGGGCACTACACCTAAACCTTCGTAAGCGTATAAATCGCCAGTGCGGCCAACGCCTGTTTGTACTTCATCAAAAATTAGCAGTGCATTGTGCTTAGTACATAACTCGCGTACTTTTTTAGCAAATTCATCTGTTGGTGAAATAATGCCGCCTTCACCTTGTAGTGGCTCCATCATTACGGCACATGTTTTATCACTGATAAGTGCTTCAAATGCTGCAATGTCGTTGTAATCACAATGCATAATGTCGCCAGGTTTAGGGCCAAAGCCATCAGAGTAAGCAGCTTGTCCGCCCACCGTTACAGTAAAAAATGTACGGCCGTGAAATCCTTTGTTAAAGGCAATGATTTGTGATTTTTCTTCGCCGTGTTCGTCAAGTGCAAAACGACGAGCAAGCTTAAGAGCCGCTTCGTTGGCTTCTGCGCCTGAGTTTGCAAAATACACTTTATCAGCAAATGTCGCTTCAACCATTTTTTGTGCTAAACGCAGGGCTGGCTCATTAGTCATTACATTTGATAAGTGCCAAATTTTTTCGCCTTGCTCTTTTAAAGCAGATACAAGCGCTGGGTGACAGTGGCCTAAACAATTAACGGCAATACCGCCTGCAAAATCAATAAACTCATTGTTATTTTGATCCCACACACGTGAGCCTTCGCCGCGCACTGGAATAACTGCCGACGGATTGTAGTTTGGCACCATTACATCGTTAAATAAGTCTCTTGTTACTTGCATTATGTACACCTAAAAATTGTGAATATTGAATAAAGATTAGCAAAATAAAAACGTTAGCGTTTTCTCAGCTAGGTAATTTTTGTTATTAAGCACTATTATCGAAGGTTGTAGGTTAAATTTGCAGTGCTATTTTGTGAAAAGTGATTACAATAAAAGTCAAAATAACGAAATTAATAAGCAATATGATAACTCCACAAGACGAAAAGCTACTTTCAATTTTAAAAACCAATGCAAGAGCCAGTATTTCTGACTTGGCACGCATGCTTAATTTATCGCGCTCTACCGTGCAAAGCCGTATGTTAAAACTTGAAGAAACAGGAGTTATAAAAGGCTATAGCGTAGATTACGGTGAAGACTATTTGACCAGTATGGTTTCGGCTCATGTATCTATAAAGGTGATGCAAAAACTCACCACTAAAACCAATTTAGAACTTAAACAAATTGATGCTATTTCCCAGCTTTATGCCATAAGTGGGGAGTTTGATTTAATTGCTGTAGTGCAAGCGCAAAACTTAGAAAAGCTAAGCCATTTACTTGATGATATAGGTAATTTAGATGGGGTAGAGCGCACAACGTCGTCAGTGATTTTAGAAACAAAATTTAAGCGTTAAAGTTAAGTGTTACTGAAGCGAAAGGTTACCTATTGATTTAACTTAATATTTAATTTTATCGAAGTTAGATATTTTGGCAAAGCCTTACTATACTAATTGTAATTAACACAATTATTTAGCAATGGATTATGCCCACAACGTTATTTTTTGCACTTTTAACTTTAACTGAACCCTTAAAATTTGGTACCAATGTATCGCTTACAACACCAGATAATGCGGTTAACCAAGTGCAATGCATTTTACACAATATGGATATGCCATTTGAGTTGCAATCGTTACCTTGGCTGAGGGCTCGTCGCGAGGTAAAACAAGATAGGTTGGATGGGTATTTTACAACGCATTTAACCTCTGAGATGAGCCAGTATGGTAAGTTGTCATCACCTATTTACCTAGAAAATTGGTACTGGTTTACTCATCCCGATAGCGTTAATAAAGACCCGAAAAAACTACGTTATGGCGTGGTCCATGGCAGTTATCAGGCTAATTGGTTTAAAACGCAAAATATTACCTCGTTAGTTGAAGTAAACTCGCTAGAAGAAATAGTAAACGTACTTCACCATCATAGAGTAGACAAAGTATTACTTGATTTAGATGATTTTAATAATGCTGCCGATCACTTAGGTATTGACGCATCTGCCTATCCGCGCTCATTTTATCGTTATGTGCCTCTAGGGGTTTTTGCTGCTAATAAGCTTATTAATTCGCACCCTTCTTTTTTAGAAAAATTCGATGAAACGATTCCTCAATGTGCCCCTGCACCGTTTTATTTATCACAGGGCGAACAAGTACAAATACTAAATACATTGTTAGAGCCAATAAAGGCGTTAATTTCACAGCCCATAATTACCGATGCCGCAGCGCAAAGTAACCATATAAAGCTGACTAACAAAGCGCTTAAACTCGCTGACGATCATTGGATAAAAGAAGTTAAAACACATCAACATGATTTAGCTAAAAATATGCTATTTACTGATGCTTCATTATATTTAAAACAATGGCAAAGGCAGTTCAAAGGCATAATTACCGAAACTATAGTGACTGATAAGCAAGGTAAAAATGTGGCTATAAGCAAAATCACCAGCGATTATTGGCAAGGGGATGAGAATAAATTTAGCCTCGTATACCAGCAGTCTTTAGCGTATCGCTTTGACAGTGTTGAATATGATGCCTCAACACATCATTTTCAGGTGCAATTAAGTTTACCGATAAAAAATGCCAAGGGCGATCATATTGGTGTTATTATTTTGGGAGTTGATGTAGAAAAAGCGCTGCACTCATTTAATAACAACGCATTAAATTAATAGCGTGAGCAGCGTTTCATTAAAGCCCACGTGTATAGCAAAATTTTGTGTAAATATTGTATAGCTATTTATTTACAGCAGCCTTTGGCGCTTGTCTGATAACGGTTTTTTGTGCTTCGTTTAATTTAATAACGTAAGCATTTCCTCCTACCAGCCCTTTAAATTCTTCATCGGTAAAAATAAGCGTATTATCATCATAAAAGGTGATCGCTTCTTTTTGCGTAACAATACCTAAATCGATTCGAGACACATCACCAGAAAAAAACTTGTCGCCTTTAAAGTTTTCGAACAGCCAAATACTTGTAGAATCAAGTAACACAAGTTTAGTCCTGTCAGGGCTAAGAGCAGCGGATGTGATCCAACAGAGTTTTTCTAAAGTTGTGCAAGTTTTAAATGAATCAATCAACTGTGCATCAAAATTGGCTGCATGATCGCCCACTTTATAAACATTGGTTATGCCATCGAAAGGCTCAGTTCTATTTTTGGTAAATAAATATAAATGGCGTTTGTACTCTACAAAAGCTTCTAAATCAAAGTTGCGTTTGTTAGGCGTAATGGGAGTGCCGTCCATTTCAGGATAGGTGAATTTAATAATTTCGGCTTCGGTGGTCTCTGTTTTTATATCTATTGGGTTTTCTATTTTATAGATAGTTAACCACTTTCTGTCGTTTTTATTATTGCCAAAATCACCTAAGAAAAAATGACCAAATTTATTTTGCGTCATGTCTTCCCAGTCTATATTTTTAGCATTCGTAACAAGGATTTCTTTTTCAATAGCGCCATCTTCGCCTAGGCGATAAAGTTTTGGGTCGTCACCGCCATCATTAATCGCCCACAAACGCTTTTTTTTATCAAACTCAATGCCTGAAATTTCTTTTAATTTAGGGTCTACTGATAATTGCTTTTTACTATAAAGGGTATATATAGAAAGGCTTACAAAGGAGGCAAGTGCAATAAATACAATTACCGTAGTAAATAAAATGCTTTTTTTCAACATGAAATTTTTGGTATTTCAGAGACGTAAGATGCTGTGTATTATTACTTAAGCACACTGATAACGAAAGAATTTTATAGGTTAGTGTGAACCTTTATACGATTTTTTACTCAATATATTAATAATGAAAAATGATTAAGTTGGTTTAATACTTGCTGTACATTAGTTTGTCATTAATAAGCGAAAATTTTTATCGTAATCGCACCTTATATGTGCAGCTCAAAACTTTTTTGCACTGTAATAATGCGTAAATAAAAATTTGTTTAAATTACCTGCGTTTAATGATGTTTAAATGCACCCCACATCGCCCTTTAAAGTGTTGTATCGGCCCTGTGGCAAAGATTAAGTACCCATTTTGGTTTAGTTGGAGCCTACTATGTTGAATAAACGTTTTTTCAAAACAAAAAATGAAGCTGAAGTTACCTTTGAGTTTACCCACCCTGATGCAGAGCAAGTAAGTTTACTTGGCGAATTTACCGATTGGCAGCCGGTGCCTATGAAGCTTAATAAAAAAGAAGGGGTGTTTAAATGTAAGCAACGCTTGCCAGTTGATCAGCAGTTTCATTTTCGTTATTTAATTAATGGTGATATTTGGGATAACGACCACCAAGCAGATGACTACCTACCTAATACATTTGGCACAGAAAATAGCATAGTGAACACTCAACGCATAAATTAAGGCGAGTAAATGGACGCACTTTCGCAGTTGTTTTATCTGCACGGTATCGGTTATGAGTTTACTAAATACACGGGCGAGCAGGTTATATTTAGCGAAGACACGCGCAAACGTGCCTTACAATGTTGTGGTGTAAATACCGAAGATGAACACCAAATAGCACAGCTTAATTATCAATTAGATGTTGCGCCTTGGTTAGAGTTAGCACCCGATACCAGCTTAGTGAATTTAACTGATAACCTTTTTTATATTCGCATAGATGAGCGTCAACGTGATTTACCTGTGGCGATAACGTTGCCAAAGTTAAACGTTACCTATGAGCGTGCTAACTTACATAATTTGGCCATCACTGGCGATTACTATGTACATGGCGTGCGTTATATTGAAGTAGCAGTGCCGTTAGGGGCTATTCCGGTAGGTTATCATCAGGCGCTGGTTAGTGTAGGGGAGCAAAGCAAAGAGATTCAATTGTGGGCCACCCCAGAAAAAGTTTTTCAAGTAGATGATACTAAGCGCACTGGGCTTTCGCTGCAGTTGTACACAGTTAAAAACAAAGCAGGCCTAGGTGTAGGGGATTTTAATGATTTACTAGAGCTATGTGACTTATGTGCACAGCAACACATGGACTACATATTACTCAACCCATTACATTTGCTGTTTGCACAGCAAAGTGAGCGAGCCAGTCCCTATAGCCCTAATAGCCGTGCGTTATTAAATCCTTTGTACATTTGTGTTGAACTATCAGCTGATGCTAAAAACAATCCACAATTAGATGCTTTGTTACACAGTGATGAGGTAAAAGCGCTTTATAACAGCAATGAACAGTTTATAAATTATGAAAAAGTAAGCGCCGTTAAATATGCATTATTTAAAGCGCTATTTAGTCATTTTGAAGCACATGCCAGCGCTTCACGACGCGATGAGTTTGCACAGTTTTGCAAACAAAACGCCCAGACCCTAACTACGCTAAATTCAGCCAATCCTACCTTTGATTACTACTTACAATGGCAGGCTAAATTACAATTAAGCCATTGTCAGCAGCACTGTTTAAATAAAGGCATGGCAATAGGTTTAATTAATGACCTTGCTGTTGGTTGTGCAGGTGATGGCGTTGAGTATCAATCTCAGCGATCACTTTTTAGTGATAATGCCAATGTTGGCGCGCCGCCAGACCCTTGGGCACAAGCGGGGCAAAATTGGGGGCTGCCTGCACTTAACCCGCAACAATTAAAAAATGATCACTTTGCCTTTTATCGCTCACTTATTAGCGCAAACATGCAAGGTGTTGGCGGTTTGCGCATTGATCATGTTATGGCGCTTAGGCGCTTATGGTGGTGCTTTGAAAATAATCACACACAAGATGGCTGTTATGTTTATTACCCTTTCGAGCACTTATTGGCTATTTTAAAAATAGAGTCTCACCTTAATCAGTGCATAGTAATAGGTGAAGACTTAGGCATAGTCCCGCCCGAGGTAAAACACGCACTTGCTGTAAGTGGTATTTATTCAAATAGCTTATTTTATTTTGAAAAACAAGATGATGGTGAGTTTTTACCGTTACAAGAATTACCTAAGCATTGTTTAATTATGATAGCGAATCATGACGTACCGCCATTTTGCGGCTGGTGGCAAACAGATGATTTAGATATTAAACGCCAGTATCAGCTTATTGATGATCAGCAGTACCAACAGCAATTGCACGAACGACAACAAGAAAAACAACGATTACTACGTTTTATACAGTTACATAGCGCAGAGCAACTTAGCGAAACTAGCGATGCTATGTGCATTTACGGTGAACTTGCCAAAGCACTTGCACACAGTGAGACCCGTTTATTTGCACTTCAGCTTGATGATTTAGATAAACAAACGTATCCGGTGAATATACCCGGTACTAATACCGAATACCCAAATTGGCGCCGTGTTTTAACTCATTCAAGCAACGCTATTTTTAAAAATAATGCCAGTACCTTGGCTGCAGTTAATTCAATAAGGAAAGGATATGAGTAGTACCGCACCAAAGGATTCATTACAGCCCCATTACGATGCACAGGTAACTGCACTACAAGGCGGCAGATTTAAAGACCCTTTTAGTTTTTTAGGGGCACATGCTTATAAAAATGGCTACGAAATACGCGTGTATTTACCCGAGGCTAAAAATGTAAATATTATTATTAATGATAAAAAAGTTATTGCTAAGCGTTATAACAGTAGTGATTTATTCATTGCAACAAGCAACGAAATGCCCACGCAACCTTATAAGTGCAACGTTGAATATGCAAACTCAGCATTATGTTTTTACGATGAATATAGCTTTGCAAGCAGCCTAGATACGGATGCAATGTATTTATTTAACGAAGGCAGTTTAGAGCATGCATATAAACATTTAGGCGCACACTTTATTAACCAACAAGGGGTTGATGGAGTGCGCTTTTGTGTGTGGGCGCCTAATGCAGCCAGTGTATCTGTTATTGGCGAGTTTAACCTTTGGCAAGCTAATCGTCATTATATGCGCTTTCATCCTGCGTGTGGTGTGTGGGAGCTTTTTATCGCAGGGCTTCAGCCCGATACCTGTTATAAATTTTCTATTGTGACACAGCAAGGCGATGTGCTTGAAAAAGCAGATCCGTTTGCCTTTAAAATGCAGCAAGCTCCGGGTACGGCCAGTGTGTTACAACAGCAAGCAACGCCTATTTCGCTCAGTGATAGCGAGCTTAAAAATCGTCAAAAGCGTAACCATATAGACGCGCCCATAAGTATTTACGAAGTGCACTTAGGGTCATGGCAAAGGGCTGAAGAAAACCGCTATTTAAGCTATAGCGAACTTGCCGACAAACTGGTTAATTACACGGTTGAAATGGGCTTTACGCATATTCAATTAATGCCAATAAGTGAATACCCGTTTGATGGCTCTTGGGGTTACCAGCCAGTGGGGTTGTTTGCACCAACTAGTCGCTTTGGTGATTACAGCAGTTTTAAATACTTTGTTCAGCAGTGCCACAAAGCAAACTTAGGCGTGCTACTTGATTGGGTGCCTGGGCATTTTCCTAGTGATCCGCATGGTTTACACCACTTTGACGGCACGCATTTATTTGAACATGCCGATATTCGACAGGGCTTTCATCCTGATTGGAATACCTATATTTATAATTACGACCGCCCGGAGGTTAAAAGCTTTTTAATCTCTAATGCGATGTATTGGCTAGAGCAATTTGGCCTTGATGGACTGCGCGTAGATGCGGTTGCTTCAATGCTTTATCTAGATTACAGCCGCAAAGAAGGTGAATGGGTTGCCAATTGTTATGGTGGACGAGAAAACCTAGGCGCTATTGAGTGCTTAAAGCAGGTAAATTTGCGTAGTTATAAAAATAATCAGGGCATTATGATGGTGGCTGAAGAGTCGACCGCGTGGCCGGGAGTCACTCAAAGTGTTGATCACAATGGCTTAGGTTTTGGCTACAAATGGAATATGGGGTGGATGAACGACAGCCTTCATTACATGCAACATGACCCGCTTTATAGGCAGCATCATCATCACGAAATGACGTTTTCTATGGTGTACGCATTTAGCGAAAATTACATTTTACCGCTAAGTCATGACGAAGTTGTACATGGTAAAGGCTCATTAATTGAAAAAATGCCTGGTGATGATTGGCAAAAATTTGCCAATTTACGTGCGTATTACGCATTTATGTGGGCGCACCCCGGTAAAAAGCTGTTGTTTATGGGAGGCGAAATAGCACAGCGAAAAGAGTGGGATCACAACCATTCTATTGATTGGCATTTGCTAGAGCATAAAAGCCACCGCGGTATACAAAACACTGTACAAGCGCTTAATACTGTTTATAAAAAGTCGCCTGCACTGTATGAACTCGACTCAAGCCCTGCGGGTTTTGAATGGATAGATAACAACAATAACGAGCAAAGTATATTTAGTTTTGTACGTTATGCTAAAAATGCCCACGACTTTATTGTAGTAGTGGCAAACTTTACGCCTGTTTCTTATCAAGAGTATGAAATTGGGGTACCCGCAGCGGGTAAATATAAGGTTATTTTAAACACCGATGATGACGCTTTTTTTGGCTCAGGTATTAAAGTAACAGCAAACAAAAACGCCACGGTTAGTAGCGTTAAGGCAAGCGCTCATGGCTTTTCGCATAGCATTAAAATTGCAATGGGCGGGTTAACGAGTATTTATTTACAAAAGGTTGAAGATGAGTAATCGATTTGAGGTTTCACATGGGCAACCACATCCACTTGGCGCAACTATTAGCAGTGGCGGCGTTAACTTTAGCTTGTACGCACCTAAAGCAACACAAGCTTATGTGTGCTTATTTGATAAAAGTGGGCACTCTGAAATATTAAAAGTAACCATGCATATCAACGAAGGCGGTATATGGACAGCCCATGTAGCGCCATTAGCCGAAGGCGCATTATATGGGTATCGCGTAGAAGGGGAGTACAGTCCTGAAAAAGGCCTGCTGTTTAACGAGCACAAGTTGCTGATTGACCCTTATGCAAAAGACTTATTTGGCGAATTCACATGGAGTGAGCGCCACTATGGGCAAATGCCTATTGGCACGAAAAGCACCGTTAATAATGCCATTGATATACCTAAATCACGGGTTGTTAATAGCCAGCCTTATAAACACAAAAAGCCAAACCATAGCTGGTCTAATACCGTTGTTTATGAGTGCCATGTAAAAGGCGCCACGTGCCGACACCCTAATATCCCTAAAAATTTACAAGGTAAGTTTTTAGGCTTAAGCCACCCTAGCTTTATTGAGCATTTGCATAATTTAGGGGTCACCGCACTAGAGCTGCTCCCTGTACATGCTTTTATAAGTGAGCAGTTTTTAACGGCAAAAGGGCTGCAAAATTATTGGGGCTACAACACACTCAACTTTTTTACTCCGCATAAAGATTATTTAGTTGATGATGACATTAACGAATTTAAGCGCATGGTTAGCGAGCTTCATAAAGCGGATATAGAGGTTATTTTAGATGTGGTTTATAACCACACCGCAGAAGCGGGCGCCGATGGGCCGATTTTATCTCTCAGAGGGCTAGATAACCTAGCTTATTACCGAACGGTGGCTGATAAGCCTCAGGTGTATATAAACGATACCGGCTGCGGTAACACCATTAATATTGATCATCCTAAAACCTTAAAGCTGGTACTTGATAGCTTACGTTATTGGGTGCAAGTAATGGGAGTAGACGGATTTAGGTTTGATTTAGCCACCATTTTAGGCCGAAATGCCCATGGTTTTAATAGCGCCCATGCGTTTTTTCAAGCCATTGAACAAGACCCTGTATTGAGTCGTGTAAAGCTTATTAGTGAGCCCTGGGATATAGGGCCAGGTGGCTATCAGCTAGGGGCTTTTGCTGCACCTTGGCGAGAGTGGAATGACCAATACAGAGATGTCATACGCCGATTTTGGCAAAGCGAAGAAGGCGTTATTGCAAATGTAGCAAAACGTATTCATGGCTCATTTGATATTTTTGAGCACAGCCAGCGCGGGCCGCTAAACAGTATTAATTTTATTACCAGCCATGATGGTTTTACGCTTGCCGATTTGGTGAGTTATGAGCATAAACATAATGAAGCGAATGGCGAGCAAAATCGCGATGGCCACAGCGCTAATCATTCCACCAATTGTGGTGTTGAAGGATTTACTAATGATGCCAAAATTATTGCCCTAAGACTGCAGCAACAAAAGAACTTTTTACTTACGCTAATACTCTCAAAAGGGGTGCCTATGATTGCCTCAGGCAGTGAAATGGGTCACTCGCAAGGGGGCAATAATAATGCGTATTGTCAAAATAACCGCACCAGCTGGTTGGCATGGAAAGACTCACAGCTAAATCATTCACTAACCCGATTTATTGACGATGCACTAAAAATAAGGCGTGGTCACAGTGCGTTTAAACACAGTGTGTTTTCAGAAGATATTGACGAGCGCTTTACGGTTAAATGGTTTACCGAGCAAGGCGTAAAAATGACTAACGAGCATTGGCACGAGCCGCAGCGCCAGTTTTTAATGTATAGCTTGTTAGATAAGCAAAATAAATACGCCTTATTAATCATTTTAAATGCGAGTAAAAAAACAGTTTTTTGTAAGTTACCCCCATCGCCTATCGCGGCGCAATGGGACATGGTTTTATCAAGTGTACATAACGCATCGCTAAGCAGTAAAGAGGATGCAATAGTCGAAATTTCAGCACAAAGCAGCTGGGTTTTTAGTGCAAATTTAGAGGACGATGGTCATGTCTAAGCAAGACGAAAATGTGTGTGTGGTAAAAGGGTGGCAAGAAGGCCCTGTAATTGATGAAAGCACTTTAAAAGATGATTTAACTCGGCACTTTTATTACAGTTTAGGGCGTGACAAAGTGGGTGAGTCGCAACTGTATTTATATCATGCGCTTGCGCTGACAATAAGAGATCGGCTTGTTGCTCGTTGCAGAGAAACCAAACAACAAATCAAGCAAGAAAAACGCCGTAAAACAGCTTACCTATCGCTAGAATTTTTAATGGGTAGAGCACTTGGTAATGCAATTTTAAATCTCGACTTAGACGAACAAGTCTCCAGTGCACTGCAAGAGTATTGCACCACAATTGAAACCGTAGCCCAGGCAGAGCACGATGCAGGGCTAGGTAATGGTGGCCTTGGGCGTTTAGCTGCCTGCTTTTTAGATAGTTGTGCAAGCCTTGCGCTTCCCGTGGTTGGTTACGGTATTCGCTACGAATACGGTATGTTTAACCAATCATTAAAAAATGGCCACCAAGTTGAGCAACCCGATAACTGGCTTCGTGAGGGGCACCCGTGGGAGCTTGCCGCGCCTGAGCAATCACAACGAGTGAAGTTTTTTGGGCACGTACAAAGTTATACCGACAAACATGGGCGCGAACACCGTCAATGGGTTGGTTGTCACGACGTATTAGCTGTGCCATATGATGTGCCTATTCCTGGTTATAAAAACGATATTGTTAATACGCTAAGGCTATGGAAATCAGAAGCGACCGACGAATTTAACTTAACCGAGTTTAATGCGGGGAGTTATTCAGAAGCGGTAGCGCAAAAAAACCTAGCAGAACAAATCACAATGGTGCTTTACCCAAATGACAGCAGTGAAAATGGTAAAGAGCTTAGATTACGTCAACAGTACTTTTTATCATCAGCGAGTATTCAAGATATCGTATCGCAATGGGTTGAACAATACGGCGAAGACTTTAGTGACTTTGCTGCACATCATGTATTTCAATTAAACGATACGCACCCAAGTATTGCCGTGGCAGAGTTAATGCGCATTTTAGTTGATGACTACGAGCTTGATTGGGATAACGCGTGGGAAATTACAACCAGCACAATGGCTTACACTAACCACACGCTATTGCCAGAGGCATTAGAAAAATGGTCAGTGCCGCTTTTTGCGAAACTATTGCCGCGAATTTTAGAAATTATTTATGAAATAAACGCCCGCTTTTTAGCGCAAGTGGCACAGCATTGGCCAGGCGATGCAAGTAAACAGCGCGCGCTTTCGTTAATTGAAGAAGGCGACGTGCCGCAAATACGCATGGCTTATTTAGCGATTGTGGGCAGCTATTCGGTAAATGGTGTGGCCGCACTACATACCCAACTTTTAAAAGAAGGACTATTTAAAACCTTTTATGAGCTTTGGCCTAACAAGTTTAATAATAAAACCAACGGGGTTACCCCAAGGCGTTGGTTAGCACACTGCAACCCGGCCTTGAGTCATTTAATTACAGAAAAAATTGGCTCAAAATGGGTTAGCGATTTTGCAGATATAAGCCAATTACGCCGCTACTTCGACGACACCGCGTTTCATCAGCAATGGCAAAATGTTAAACGCGAAAACAAACAACGTCTCGTCGATTTGGTGAAAGAGCGCTGTGGTGTTGATTTTGATGTAGAGATGATGTTTGACGTACAAGTTAAACGTATTCACGAATACAAACGCCAGTTATTAAATGTACTTCATGTTATTCATTTATATGACCGTATACGCCGAGGCGATACTACAAACTTAGTACCACGTTGTGTGCTTTTAGGGGGTAAAGCTGCCCCTGGTTATTACATGGCTAAAAAAATAATTAAGCTAATTAATAATGTAGCTGAGGTTATTAATAAAGACCCACTTGCAGCGCCTTATTTACGAGTTGCGTTTTTGCCAAATTATAATGTAACCGCAATGGAAACTATTTGCCCTGCAACCGATTTATCAGAGCAAGTATCGACCGCAGGTAAAGAAGCATCAGGCACTGGTAACATGAAGTTTATGATGAATGGTGCGCTTACTATTGGTACGTTAGATGGGGCGAATATTGAAATTAGAGACGCTGTTGGCGCTGATAATTTCTTTTTGTTTGGTGCCCAGGCTCATCAAATTGATGATATTAAATCGCGATATAACCCTTCTCATTTAATAGAGCAAAACAGCGACCTAAGCCATGTAATGCAGTTACTCGAAAGCGGGCAATTTAACCTGTTTGAGCCTAATTTATTTGACGACATTATTAATGCTATTAAAAGCCCTCACGATCCGTGGTTGGTTGCACATGACTTTGAAAGCTATGTGGCAGCGCAAAAGCAGGTAGAGGCTGCGTATCAAGACCAAACGCATTGGACGCAAATGAGTATTTTAAATACGGCCGCAAGCGGCATATTTTCAAGCGATAGAACCATAAGCCAATACAGTGAAGATATTTGGCACCTAACCCCCCTAACTATTAGTGAAACAGACTTACATGCAACTACGAGCCATGCCACTAAGAGCACAGACTAAACGGAGAGAGTATTATGCCTAGTTATGCAAATCGTTACATAAGTAGCTTAACCCGAGATACGTACGCGTTAATACTGGCTGGTGGACGCGGCTCACGCTTACACGAATTGACAGATTGGCGCGCAAAGCCCGCTGTTTATTTTGGCGGTAAGCACCGTATTATCGATTTTCCATTATCAAATTGTATCAATTCGGGTGTGAGGCGTGTAGGCATAGCCACACAGTATAAATCGCACTCTTTGATTCGCCATGTTAATCGCGCCTGGGGCCATTTTAAAAAAGAGCTGGGGGAGTCGGTTGAAATTTTACCCGCATCTCAGCGTAATGGTGATGAGTGGTATTGTGGAACTGCCGATGCGGTTTTTCAAAACATGGATATTATTCGCCACGAACTGCCAAAATATGTGATGATTTTGTCAGGCGATCACGTTTATCGAATGGATTACGGCGCTCTATTAGCCGAGCATGTGCAAAAAGGCGCCGACATGACAGTATGTTGCCTTGAAGTACCTGTTGAAGAGGCTGCAGATACCTTTGGGGTAATGACCGTTGATGAAAAAAATCGGGTATGTCGCTTCGATGAAAAGCCTTCGATCCCCAGCTCTGTCCCTGGTAAGCCAGGTACCTGCTTAGCCTCTATGGGCAACTATGTGTTTAATACTGAGTTTTTATTTGAGCAGCTAAAAAAAGATGCTGAAAATGAAGGTTCTGGCCGCGACTTTGGGCACGATATTATTCCGGCAATTATAGAAGAGCACAGTGTGTATGCGTTTCCGTTTAGAGATCCCATGCAAGAAGGGCAACCTTATTGGCGCGATGTAGGAACGTTAGACTCGTTTTGGGAAGCCAATATGGAATTGGTAATGCCCGAGCCACAGCTAGATTTATACGATCCAACCTGGCCTATTTGGACCTATCAAGAGCAGTTGCCACCGGCTAAGTTTATTTTTGATGATGAAGATAGACGAGGTATGGCGGTAGACTCAACGGTATCAGGAGGGTGTATTGTATCGGGCTCCGTGGTTAGAAAATCACTGCTGTTTTCAAACGTGCACGTGCGTTCATTTTGCGAAATAGAGCAATCGGTTATTTTACCCGGAGCTCTCATTAATCGTCATTGTAAAATTAAGCGAGCCATAATTGATCGAAGCTGTGAAATACCCGCAGGGCTTGAAATTGGTTACGATAGAAAAGCCGATGAAGAAAATGGCTTTAGGGTATCTAAAAAAGGCATCGTGTTAGTCACCCGTGATATGCTCACGGAACTTGCTAAAAAGCTTGAACGTCAAGCACACGAAAATAAAAAGTTCGCTTAAAATCGGATGCGAATAACAAAGGTTAAGGAAGTAGTAAATAAATGCATGTATTAATGGTTGCCGCAGAAAACGATGCTTTACCAAACGCTAAAGTGGGCGGGGTAGCAGATGTAGTCAGAGATGCCCCAAAAGCACTAGCAGCACAAGGCGTGAGCGTAGATGTTGTTATTCCTGATTATGGGTTTGAGCAACTGCAACGTGAATATATAGGTGATGTCACTGTTATATTTAGAGCGCAGCCACAGGTATTATCTTTATTTAAAATAAGTGATGACAACACACACATTAATCAATTTGTTATTTCGCACCCACTGTTTAGTCAATCGGGTTCGGTGTATTGTAATGACGAACCCGGGCGACCTTTTGCCACTGATGCAACAAAATATGCATTATTTAGTGCCGCTCTATGTGAAGCGCTGCTACAGGGTTTAATAACGCGCCCTCAAGCACTGCATTTACACGATTGGCATAGCGCGTGTGTCGCCGTATTATTAAAATTTGATAAACGCTACGATACCCTCGCTAATTTACATATTGCCTATACAGTTCATAATTTAGCACTGCAAGGGATCAGGCCTTTTAAACACGACGACTCGAGTTTAGAGGCTTGGTTTCCTTCGTTAGGTTATAACGGGCAACATTTGTGCGATCCTCGTTACCCACACTGTTTTAACCCTATGCGCAGTGCTATAAATTTGGCAGATAAAGTTCATTTAGTCTCACCTACTTACAGTACCGAGGTACTAAAGCCGAGTAATTATCAGCAAGGTTTTTTTGGTGGAGAAGGCTTAGAGCTTGATTTACAAAATCAATCGGCTCAAGGCAAGGTGGTGGGAATATTAAATGGCTGTGAATACCCTGAGAAAAACCCTGAGCAGGTTACTTTATCGGCCTTGTATGAGCGTATTGAACATACTTTATTTAACTGGATGGCAAAACATGAGCAGCTTGAAACGAGCTACTATGTGGCGCATCAGCGCATGCTGCAGTTTAAAAACACGCCAATAGATGGGCCCCTCGTAACAAGTATTGGCAGGCTGACCGAGCAAAAGGTGTTATTACTTTGCCAACAATACGGTAATGCATTAGCGCTTGATAAAGTGTGTGAAATAATTAACCGTTTTAATGGTCGTCTTATTATTTTAGGCTCTGGTGACAAAGCCCTTGAAAGCATTTTCACCAAGGCCATGGCACGTAATGCAAACTTATTGTTTTTAAAAGGTTATGGGCAAGGTATTGGCGATAGCCTATATGAGCTTGGGGATTTATTTTTAATGCCAAGCTCGTTCGAGCCATGCGGAATTAGTCAAATGCTTGCTATGCGCGCAGGGCAACCTTGTTTAGTCCACAGTGTTGGCGGTTTAAAAGACACCGTAAGCCATAACAACAATGGCTTTGCATTTTCTGGCGGCTCGTTGAATGAACAAGTTGATGGATTAATGACATGCTTAACTGAAACCCTTACGCTAAAACAGCAAAACCCTAAGCAATGGAGTAACATTACAGCTAATGCTAAAGGAGCACGTTTTTCGTGGGAAACGGTCGCTGCTGATTATATTTCAAGCATGTATTGCTAAATCATTAAAATTAAACGCAGTAGAAGTGACATTTATACCTATTTACGCTATTAATTACTTAGTTTGAGTATAAAAATAAGAAGTAGGTAATGTGTCTGTATTTGTTGCAAGGCAAGCAATATTCAATCGTAAGCAAAATGTAGTTGCTTACGAGCTTTTATTTCGTAATAGTGCTGAAAACTTTTTTCCCGATATAGAAGAAGGTCAAGCAACTGCTCGCCTAATAATGGAAAACCAGCTTAATTTAGGCACACGCCACATCACCTCCGGTAAAACGGCACTGATAAATATAGGCCCTGACTCTTTAAAGCACAATTTATGTGACTTTTTACCCTGTAAAGATGTGGTCATTGAGCTGTTAGAAACCATTGAACCCACCGACGATAACTATCAGCTTTGCAGAGAGCTTTTTCATAAAAACTATAAACTCGCATTAGACGACTTTGTTTATAACGAGCAATGGGAGCGATTTTTAAAGTTTATTAAGCTAGTAAAGTTTGATATTGCGCAAACGCCTTTATCAGATATTGCTGAGATTATAGAAAAACTAAAACAGCATAAAAAAATAAAAATATTAGCAGAAAAAATAGAAACCCAAGCCGATTATCACCAAGCACATAAAATGGGGTTTGATTACTTTCAAGGCTACTTTTTTGCCAAGCCCACAATGCACGAACAGCAAGACATTGATTATAACTATGCGTTAGTTGTGGCTATTTACGCGCAAGTAATGAAACCAAGCCCAGATATAAAGCAAATTAGTGCGTTATTTGAAGCCGATGCGGCCTTGGCTTATAAGCTTATGCGGCTAATTAACAGCGGTGTTTTTCCTATTCAGAGTAAAATATCATCTATTAAGCAGGCGTTAGTGTATTTAGGGCATGAGCATTTAAAAAAGTTTGTTAGTTTAATTGTTACCGCGCACACCGCGGGAAAAAAGCCAGCAGAACTAATGCAAGTGTGTGTAGTTAGAGCACGCTTTTGTGAGCTAATAGCAAAGCAAGTGTCTAAATCGTTGGCGGGTGAGGCGTTTTTAACCGGCTTGTTTTCGTTACTAGATGCCATACTCGATCAACCTATGAGTTTATTAGTCGAAAAGTTACCTTTTCCTGATGATATTAAAGCGGCATTATTAAACGAAAAAAACACCCTATATTATATTTTAAATGTAGTACAAGCGTACGAAACAGGTAGCTGGTGGACATTAGAAAAAGCCGTTATATTACTTAATGTTAAAAGTGATGTGCTGCCAGGGTTATATAATCAAGCCGTAGATTGGGCAGATAATTATAAAAATAATAGTTAAAGGACAGTAACCGCTCATTATGCGAAATTATAATATGGACTTTATTCGCGGCATTGCTGTGCTTTGCTTAGTGTATATGAATGGCTATGCGTTTGGCTTAATGGATTATAGCTATATTCCTTTATCTACCCCGCCTTTTAGCGACACCCTTATCCATGCTGTGAGTACTTTTTTTGTTGATGGCCGATTTAGAACGCTGTTTAGCTTACTGTTTGGGGCAGGGCTTTATATTCAATGGCAAAAAGTTAAATCAACAGCGCCTTTAAAAGCGCGATTGCATTGGCTTATCATTTTTGGTTTGGTACATGGTTTTTTACTTTGGGCTGGCGACATTTTATTTTTGTACGGTGTATCTGGCTGGTTTGCCCTAAAATATTTACAAAGTAATAACCAACTGCTTATAAAAAGGGCAGGGGAGTTTCTTTTAATTGGTTGTGTAGCCACGGGGTTGGTGCTTTTTAGTGCGCCAGATGAGGTCGTTTATCGTGATTCAGCACAGTATATCGATTTATATAGCCCGCATTACAGCGATTACTTTTTGAGTAATCTAGGTATGAATATATTAATGCTGGTAGCTGTTCCTATCATGATCATGTGGCTGTGCGTAGGGCTAATGCTGATTGGCATATATTTATATAAAAATGAGGTTTTTAGTAAAGGTTTAACTAAGCCGCACCTTATTGTTTGTATAGCTGGCGCCTTTATTTTTTCAGGCATGAGGCTTTATGCGTCAAAGTTCACAGGGGGAGCAGGGTTCGCCATACAAGAGTTTATAAATACCTTTGCCGCATTGTTCATGGCTGTATTTTATATTCATCTCATCGTTAAATTTTGTAATAACCGTGCTCATGTGGGTCGGCTTATTCAGCAAGCTGGGCGTTTAGCCTTTACCTTATATATATGCCAAACACTTATGCAGCTGTTGCTTTATAAAGTGTTGTATCCGCAGTGGGTATTAAGTTTTAACCGAATAGACTATTGGATAGTCGCGACTGGCCTGGTTAGCGTGCAGCTATTGTTTACAGCTTTATATTGTCGCTATTATGAGCAAGGGCCGCTGGAATATGTTTGGCGCAGGTTAACTCAAGCAAAAATTGCAAAAATTAATGCGTAAAGGTTTAAATTAGGGGCGAAAAATAATGGCGTGTGGTTTACACTAGTCGCCTTTAAAATTAGGACCATTAAGTGCCATGACCGAATTAAAACGTTTAAATAAATTTATTAGTGAAACAGGTTTTTGTTCACGCCGTGAAGCCGATAAATATATTGAGCAAGGTCGTGTAACGGTTAATGGTAATACGCCTGAAATGGGCGTAAAAGTGGCTGATACCGATACTGTTTTAGTAGATGGAAAACCGCTGCGCGAAAAACCAAAACGCGTGTACATTGCGTATAATAAGCCTGTGGGTATTACCTGTACCACCGAGAGTAAAGTTCAAAGTAATATTGTCAAAGCCGTTAATTATCCCACCCGTATATTTCCTATCGGCCGTTTAGATAGACCTTCAGAAGGATTGATTTTTTTAACTAACGAAGGCGATATCGTTAATAAAATTTTGCGAGCGGGTAATAACCACGAAAAAGAATACGTAGTGACAGTTGATAAACCACTCAATCGCCAATTTGTGAGCAAAATGGCCAACGGTATTCCTATTTTAGATACCGTTACAAAAAAATGTAAAGTGACACAAACAGCTCCGCAAGAATTCAAAATAGTGCTTACGCAGGGGTTAAACCGCCAAATTCGTCGTATGTGTGAATACCTAGGTTATGAAGTTGTGACCCTTAAACGTACCCGCATTATGAATGTAACGTTAAAGGGCTTAAAAGTAGGCCAGTGGCGACATTTAACCGACGTAGAAATGGCGCAAATTAATGACTCCATTGCTGATTCGGGTAAAACGCAAGAGCACTCGGTTGATACCAATAAGCAAAATGCCAATAACAAAGGCGAGCCTAAAAAGCGTGATTTTCAGGGGGAAAACCCACGCGCCTTTAATAATGAACGAGGCACTCGCACTCAAAGAAGTAACACGCCCTTTCAAAAGCGCTCAACCACCTATGTAGGTAAAGGTGGAGCTAGTAAAAATACGCAAGGCGATAGCAAAAGCGCAAACAACAAAAAGCCAGCAAACGGTAAAGCGCGTTCATCTGGCACGTTAAGTTTAAAAAAATAGCGTGCGCACTTACCATTGTATTTGATGTACAACGTTACCGAGTGGGCTTTTAACGCCTACGATGTTTATTTTCTCATTTTTTAGCCGCTTTAATGCTGGTTTATCTAAATACCACCTAAAAGAGCGCTTTCTGTAAGTTTGTAAATCAAGCACAACCAGTTTTGCGCAGCTGTATTCGTAATCACTCGGACACGCCTCTACAGCCAGTAGCTGGTACTCTTGCTGCCAGCTATTGTCGCTATAATAATACGTCCATAACTTTACTGAAATACAAAAACTAGCCCACAGCCATAAATAAACTAAAACAGGTATAAACAAAATACCCAGCCAGCCCCTAAGCTTCCCATCGTGCTAGGGCCTGTTGACCTTTCAGGATTAAAATTTGTTCAAACTAGGGGCGGTTTAATCGTGGCGCGAGGTTTGTAACCTAGTGGACTAAGTAAAAACTGAGCAACAAAGAGTAAAATGCCCCTAGGCAGAACCCTCCGGGCAGCGCATGTTTGGCATTTATTCCACGTTATCGCCTATTTATGGGGAATAACCACACTACATAGGCTCTGCCTTGCCTAAATGCCAAACACACTGCTGCAAATTTAACCTCGAAAGATAAACAGGCCCTACATAGTCTTTAAAATTTGATTTAAATGTTATGCATGCGTTGTACTTTTTGTATCCGTACATCCCCCCTGCAATACTAATTATTACTGACAAAACAGGAAGCAGCTTATGTGTTAAAAAATCATAAGCGGTATTGGCAATAAAGGGGGGATCGAGATTTTCATCCCAAGCAATAAAAAATAGGGGTGGGAATAGTAAACTAGCGGTAATTATTATTCTAAAAAGTTGTTTTGCTGTCATTTGAGGGGTTATTTATAAAACACAACGCCAATATAAAGTAAAAAAAGCCCTAAATAAATGGCTAATGCAGATACGCTGTTTTTAGAGCGCAGTCGTTTAATTAAATCGTAAGTACCGTCAAACATGCCTGTTATTACCAGTGCAATACCGTCCGTGAAACGGTAGTTGTTTAAATCTACATTGCCATTTTCGTCGGTTATAAAGCTAAAATAGCCAAAGAGAATACAAATACAACCTAGTTTATTATGTCCATCTTTAACCTCGGTTTAAATAATAAAAAACGCAGCTACTGTGAGGTAAGCTGCGTTTTAAACGTGCTGTAAGGCTTTTAAATTACTTTCTAGGCTCGTAGTCTATTCTAAATACAACAGTATAAAGCACAGGTACTACAATAAGCGTAAGTATGGTTGCAAAACCTAAACCAAACATAATAGTTACCGCCATTGACTGGAAGAACACGTCAAACAACAGCGGGATCATACCTAAAATAGTGGTAATAGCCGCCATGGCTACAGGGCGTACACGGCTAACGCCAGATTCAAACACAGCTTGATAAGGCGATTTACCATCGCGAAGCTCAAGATTTATTTGATCGACCAACACAATGCCGTTTTTAATCAGCATCCCGCTTAAACTTAGTAATCCAAGTAGTGCCATAAAGCTAAATGGCGCATTCATTATTAACATGCCCGCACTCACACCAATAATGGCAAGTGGCACTGTAGCCCAAATAACTAAAGGCTGTTTAAGTGAATTGAACAGCAGTACGGTTACCGCAAACATCGCTAAATAACCCAGCGGTAATGAGCCAAATATAGCAGCTTGCGCATCCGATGACGACTCATACTCGCCGCCCCATTCTAATTTGTAGCCACGCGGTAGCTCTATTGCTTCTACGGGTCCGCGCACGCGTGCAAATAACTTAGCGGCAGTTTCATCGCCTAATACGTTGTGATCGGCCATTACCGTTATTGTGCGCTTTCGGTCGCGGCGCATAATTAGGCTGTCTTCCCATTCAACCACAAATTCGTCAACCACTTGTGTTACTGGCACAAATACACCCAGTACTGGGCTGTATATTTGTAAATCGTGAACGCTTTCTACATTTAGGCGCTCATTTGCCGGTGAGCGAGCAATAATTGGCAAAAGTTGCGTACCATCACGATATACACCCACTTGCTTGCCAGAAAGGCTAGTAAGCAGTACATCATCAAGGTCTGACTTACTAATACCTAAACGGCGCGCTTTTTGTTCGTTAAATTGTGGACGAATCATTTTAGTGCGTGCGCGCCAATCATCACGAATATTATAAGCGCCGTCGTCCTGTGCGATAACTTCTTCAGCCTGGGCGGCTAATCGTCTAAGTATTACCGGATCGGGGCCTGTAAAGCGTGCTTCAATTTTAGCATCGGTTGAGGGGCCAATTTCCATGGGCTTAATTTTAAGCTCAGCTGAAAGCGGTGTATTTTGCGAGTATTCACGCACTTTCTGCATTACTACAGCCACCGCCTCGCGGTTTTTTACTCTAATAATGAGCTGCCCGTATGACGAGTACGACTTTTGCGGTGCATAAGTAAGCATAAAGCGTGGAGCACCTTGGCCTGTAGTACTGGTTATTTCTTCAACTAGCTCTTCTTTTTGAAGGTAGTTTTCAAGCTTTTTGATTCCCTCTAGCGTTGCTCTTATGTCGGAGCCTTGTTGCTGCCAGTAATCTACATAAAACATAGGGGTGTTAGAGGCTGGGAAAAACGATTGTTTAACCGCACCAAAACCAACCACAGCCGAGCAAAGAAGCACGACCATAAGCACAAGCGTGGTTTTACGATAATGCATAGATACATCTAAAAGTGCTTTATAGCCGGTAAAAATAAAGCCTTGATATGGGTCGTCATCTTCCTCTTCGCCCTCAGCATTTTTAGCTTTTTTAAACTCATCTTGTTTAAACATTAAATTTGCAAAAAATGGCGTAAGCGTAATGGCGGTGATCCAGCTTAGTAAAAGCGATATAAACAATACCCAAAATAAGCTACCCGCAAATTCACCGGTCGCATCAGAGCTTAAGCCAATAGGGGCAAACGCAGTAATACCAATAACTGTAGCGCCTAGTAGCGGCCATTTAGTTTGTTCTACAATATTAACTGCAGCTTTTAACTTGGTTTGGCCACGCTTTAAATTTATTAATATGCCTTCGGTTACTACTATGGCGTTATCTACCAGCATACCAAGGGCAATAATAAGCGCACCCAGAGAAATACGTTGCAGGTCTATGGCGAACAACTTCATAAATATAAAGGTGCCTAAAACGGTGAGTAATAAAATACCGCCAATTAAAATACCACTTTTTAACCCCATAAATATAAGCAGTACCACGATTACAATGGCAATCGCCTCTACTAGGCTGACAATAAAGCCATCTACCGATTTTTCTACTTCTTTAGGTTGGTTATACACCGATTCTACATGTATGCCATGTGGGCGCTGGTACTCAAGCTCTGCTAAGTGCTCGTCAATACGTTTACCTACATCTACTACGTTCACGCTATTCATAAACGAAACGCCAATTAAAAGCGCTTGTTCTGAGTTGTAGCGAATAACATTGCTGGGTACTTCTGCGTATTCTCTAAATACTTTGGCTACATCACCTAAGTAAATAAGCTCGCTAGCACCGGGTTTAGATATAAGCAGGGTTTCGAGCTCTTTAACATCTTTAAATTCGCCGGTTGGGTGAAAGCGTATAGACTCATCACCCACTCTAATTTTACCTGCGTTAGAGACTGTATTTTGCGATTGCAGTAAACCAAAAATATGGCTTGGGGCAATACCCAGTTGTGCTAATTTACGGGTAGACACTTCAACCATTACTTGAGGCTGTTGCTCACCAGCAATGGTCACTTTACTCACACCTTTAACGAGTACGAGTTCACGCTTTAAGTAATCGGTGTAATCTTTAAGTTCATCATAAGAGTAGCCATCGCCGGTAACCGCATACATAACGCCGTATACATCACCAAAGTCATCTAAAATGGTGCTTGGGTAAACGCCACTCGGGAGTGAAGGCGCTAAATCGTTAATTTTACGGCGCATTTCATCCCAAATTTGGCGCAGCTGCTCTTTTCGGTAGGTACTTTTCATTTCTACCGATATTTGCGACTTACCATTTGATGAAATAGAGGTCACATAATCTACGTAGGGGAGTTGCTGAATCGCATTTTCGATAGGAAAGGTGACTTCTTCCTCTACTTGTTGTGGCGATGCACCCGGATACATAGTTATAACCATGGCGGTTTTAAGCGTAAACTCTGGGTCTTCTAGTTGGCCTAAATCAAAGTACGACACACTCCCGCCAATTAACAGCAGTAGTGCAAACATCCAGCTAATTACTTTTTTCTCTATGGAGAGTTGCGCAAAGCTCATAATTATAAGCCTCGCTCTTTATTCCATGGACGTACTTTCATGCCTTCATCTAATGAGTGCACGCCAGCAGAGACGACAATTTGGCCTTCTTTAATACCGCTTAGCACTTCAATACCGTCGCGGTGTACTTGGCCCACTTTAACGGCTTGTTTATTAACAACACCGGTTTCTGGGTTATATATCCACACATAGGCGTTATCCGACACGCTTTCTTTAGCTTCAGAAAAAACCGACTCTACCGGTAAAATAGTGTAAGCCACTTGCGAGCTGGTTACTTTTGATAAATCGATAAATACACGGCCCGTCATCCCTGCAAGTAGGTTAAAGTCTTTAGGTACTGGCAGCGAAAAAACAACTTTGTAGGTGAGCGTAGTAGGATCTGCCTGCGTATCCCACTCTTTTAAATCAAGGGTGTACTCTTTATTATCATAACCGTCAAACACAACGGTAGGGTGGTAGTCGCTGCCTTTTTTAATGCGCGCTATTATTTTTTCAGGAACTTGGATTTCTACATCCATTAAATCGCGGGTCTCTAGGCGTAAAATGTTTTGCTTGGCTTGAATGTTTTCAAAGTTTTTAACAAATACTTTGGCTACAGTCCCTGCAAATGGGGCGCGCAGTTCGCTGTATTCTAGGTTGGTTTCGGCAATTTTAAAGGCAGACTCTGCCACTTGCATATTGGCCAATGCTTCATCGTACTCTGATTGACTCGCGATTCTTTTTTCAAGTAATTGTTCAATGCGGCTAAGTTGTGATTTAGCAAGCTCATAACGGGCTTTTCTATCATCGTACTGTAATTGAAAGTCTTCTGGGTCAAGCTTTGCTAAAAGTTGTCCTTTTTCAACTTCTTCACCTGCTAATACCGGAAACTCTACCAGTTCACCATTGACTCTAAATGCTAAGTACGAGCCTTGGTTAGCAACCACCTCAGCAGGAAAGCTGCGCACATTTGTTTGCGAATCATGTCCTATATTGAATAACTTTACAGGCCTAATGGGCTCTTCTTTTACTTGCTTTTCTGGCTCTGAACAGGCCATTAAGGTAAGTAAAGTCGTAGTAAGTATACATAGACGAAAGAGTTTCATGTCTTCTCCGTGGCAATGATGGGCAAAATAATTAAGTGCAGGATACGCCGCAACCATATAAAATAAAATTCATTAAATTTTAGAAACATAATAAGTTTTATTTATGATCATGTTGAGCGCAGTATGAAGCTGAATCAATTACAAATTTTAGATGCCATTGTACAAAGTGCAAGTTTAAGTGGCGCGGCGCTTAAATTACATAAAACTCAACCTGCACTTACCTTAGCAATTAAAAACTTAGAGGCAAAAATTGGCTTTGAACTACTCGATAGAAGCAAGTACCGATTACAGTTAACTGAAAAAGGGCGTGTTTTTCATCGCGAAGCACAACAATTATTGCATGCAAATGATGAGCTAGCACAGCTTGCTAAAGAGCTTGCACTGGGTAACGAGCCACAATATCGAATTTGCTACGAGCAAATTTGTCAAAAAGACAATTATAACGAGATCATAAGTAATACTTTTAGACTATTTAAGCGTACAGAGTTTAATTTAACCAGTGGCAAACGCTTTGTCTCTTTAGAGCAAGTAAATAGTGGGCAAGTGGAGTTAGGCATAGGCCCCTGGTTTGACTTATTTCATGCAACAGGGCACTTAGAAAGCCTACCAATTGGTAAATTAAACATTGGAATTATTGCTTCTACTAATGCGTTTCCTAAGTACATGACCTTTAACGAGCTACAAAATTACCCGTGTTTGGCCATGTTTGAAAGTGACTTAAGCATAGACAGCGACAAGCTTTCTTACTCAAAAGGCTCTGCCTTAATGAAGATTGACGATGTAACCAATTTAAAGTCGTTTCTGCTTGCTGGTGCCGGCTGGGCAATGATGAACATAGACTATTGCGCCCCTGAAATAGAAGCTGGGCTGTTGCAGCAAATACAGATAAACGACAGAGAAGATGAGTTTGGTATAGAAGTACGTGCATTTAGGCGTGATGCAATACACCATGGCCCTGTTGCGCGCTCTATTTGGGAGCAATTTAAAGTACTCAGTGAGGCGTACGTTAATGACCGCTGATATTGATAAAGAAACCCTAATCTACACCATTATTGCAAATATACCTGCAGGTTTTGTAGCAAGTTACGGGCAAGTAGCAACGCTTGCCGGTTATCCGCAAAATTCACGCTTAGTAGGGCGCCTTTTAAAGCAAATGCCAGATGATTCTGTTATACCGTGGCACAGAGTAGTAAACAGCCAAGGTAAAATATCATTCCCTGCAGGCAGTGATAAATACCAAGAGCAGCGCCAAAAGCTATTATTAGAAGGGGTTAGCTTTAAAAACGGCAAAGTAAATATGCGCGAGTGTAGATGGCAGTAGTGAACGTATTGTCGTAAAAGAGCTTTTAAAGGCTAATTTATTACAAGTGTGCGGCTTACTTTTTTGTTTTTAGCTATCGTAAATCTACAAAAAATAGGGTTATTCAGCTTGTAGTTTACCTTTTCCACAACCTCCTTATCTAGCTTTGTGAATGAAAAACTTACAATGAAAAGCGATATATTTTCTATTTTTTACACAATAAAAATATATACGGCAAAGTAAAAACACCTCCACACCTACCTATAGCTAAAATGGCATTAAATCAATTTAGCGTCGAGATTTGGCATAACACTTGAACTACTTATTTGTTGTAAATAGATATTGAGCATACCAAATGTTGGCTCAAGGGCGCGTTTAAAATGGTATCTCATTTGCAAAAAGGTAAAAGTGTAAAAACGTAAGTAATCCTCAAGCCATCTTAAAAGTGAATGATAAATTATTTGAAAGTAAGTTTTTTTCACATCGCTAGTGATGAATGAAGAAGCTGATGAAGTGTAAATGTTTAGTTTTAAGCATGAGGGTTATTAAAACCAAATATTAAGGACTAACAAACTATGACTGACCCAACTTTATTGATTTTAATGTATTTTGTGATCCCTGTTTGGCTTGCTGCTGGTATTGCTGATTGGTTTTGTCATCGACGTAGTAATATTTCTACAACCAGCGGTGCTAAAGAGTCATTTATTCATTTATTAATGTTTGCCGAAGTGGGCATTCCGTTAATCCTCGTTTTAATTTTTGAAGTTAATAGTTTGATTATTGCCCTTTGTATTGTGTTGTTTTTTCTGCATGAGCTTACAGCAATGTGGGATGTAAGTTATGCGGTAAGTAAGCGAAGGGTAGGGCCGCTAGAGCAACATATACACAGTTTTTTAGAAATGATACCCCTGTTAGCTTTGGTATTAATTATTGCGCGCCATTGGGAGCAATTTACCGCTTTATTTACTCCAGGCGGCTTTCCTCCTGACTTTACGCTGCAATTAAAAGCCTCTCCTTTACCAATAACTTACTTGGCAACGGTGCTATTTATAGCACTTGCGTTAGAATTTACGCCTTATTTAGAAGAGTTCATTCGCGGTATACGTGCTAAAAAAGGTAACACTTAATCGGCTTAAGTTATTTATGCAGTTAATTTATGCGTGTCTAACTCGGCGCACTCTTGCTCACACTGAGCTAAATAGTGCTGTATGAACACAGGTTTTTAGTACCAAGCTAAGATGTTGTCTAAGGTGCTGTCTAAGGTATTGTTAACCAGAGCCTCACCAATACTTAGTGGGGCTTATTTAGGTATAATTGAAAAAAGGCAAGGTAAAAATAGCGGCGTATATACGCCGCTATTATTTTATAAAATCAATAAGCTAAGATTAACTAATATGAGTGAGCCAGCATGATTAAGGTAGATGCTGCCCACCTGTCACCCCCATTATTTCAGCGGTAATGTAACTTGACTCTTGCGATGCTAAGTATACATAGGTGGGTGCTAGTTCAGCAGGCTGGCCTGGTCTACCTAATGGTACGTTATCACCAAATTCAGGCAATTTTTTAGCCGGTTGGCCACCACTTTGTTGAAGCGGAGTCCAAATTGGCCCAGGAGCAACCCCATTAACCCGAATGCCTTTATCAATCACCATTTTTGCTAAACTTTTAGTAAAGCTTGTAATTGCGCCCTTAGTCGATGCGTAATCAAGAAGCCCAGCAGAGGGTTGATAGCATTGGATAGAGGTTGTATTAATAATACTAGCGCCCGGTGGCATATGTTTTACCGCCGCCTTTGTTATCCAAAACATAGCAAATACATTTGTTGCATATGTTTGGCAAAATTGCTCGGTAGATAAATCGTCTAACTCGGCAACAAACTGTTGTTTACCTGCATTATTCACTAATATGTCGATTGAGCCTAAGCTTTCAACGCTTTGCGCCACAAGGTCGTTACAAAAACTCTCATCAGAGATATCGCCTGCAATTCCCCAAGCTTTGCTACCGCTGGCTTTTAATATATCGAGTGTTTCTTTCGCATCGGCTTCTTCGCTGGCTAAGTAATTAATAACCACATCGGCACCTTCTCTGGCAAATGCAATGGCAACCGCTCTGCCAATGCCCGAGTCGCCCCCGGTGATCAACGCCTTGCGACCCTTTAATCTGTCGCTACCTACATAGGTATCTTCGCCGTGATCTGCTTTGGGTTTTAAAATTTCATCTAGGCCTGGGTCTGGTTGTTCACTGTCTTTTTCGGTCCGTCCCATTTGATATTGGCTTCTAGGGTCTTGCATCGTAAATTGGTTAGTTGGCATATCAACGTCTCCTTTAACGTAAAGTTTAAGTTGGATTAACTGCATGTAATCGCAAAGAGCCTAATGGTAGATAACGCAGCAATGCGTGTTACCTATGTCTTTGCTTGGCGGGAATAGACGTAAAAGTGAGTGTGGTTGTAAAATATTGAGTATAAGTAGCAACTTACTAATCTAGCACTTGCTTCACTTATAGAGTCAGCTTGAAATGCGCCCACTTTGTATCTCCTTTAACGTATTTGCTTGGCCAAGGTTTTACTGACCATGTATATTGAAGGAGCAATAGATATGCCATAGCGTTACATTTAAAATATGAAGCTATGTCACTTATTTTAATGCATTTATTTTAAACTAGGAAAAGAGTAAGTAAATAAAATGGGTAAAAAATGGATAAGAGTACCGAAAATGTTACACGCTGTTTATCGAGCTATTTAATTAGGCGAGTAAGAGACAATATTAGGCTTATAGTCAAAGCGGTAAATTACAGCGTTTTTAATTAAGGCTTAGGTGATAACGCCTAAGCTACAACGCGCTTTTATCGCGCTTTTATATAGAAGGGTAGCCAAATTATTGAGGTTTATGTGCGTGGCATAAAATTACTAATTACATGTATTAATACACGTAATTAGTAATTGAAATGTAGTGGCACACGCACCCAGCTATTACAAAGAGGTGCCAAATTGCGTGGCTAAATTGAGTGCTTTTAGCGCTATAAAATAATGTTCCTAAGCTATAAAAAATGCCACCGGCCAGTAACCAGTACAGTGCTTTTACATCAATATTTAAATAAAGTGGGTATACAATCGCAAGGGCAAACCAGCCCATAAGTAAGTAGGTAGCCAGCGAGACTTTTTTATTACCATTTTTAACCAGCACTTTATAAGCAACGCCACCAAGCGCGACTGCCCAAATAAAACTCAGTGTGCCCCAAGACCACCATCCATTAAGAGATAGCAATAAAAATGGGGTGTACGTACCCGCTATTAATACGTAAATAGCGCAGTGATCGCACTTTTTATAAAAAGCGCGTAATTTGGGCTGTACACTGGCGTGATAAAGTGTGGATGATAAAAACAATACAAATAAACTAGCCCCATATACAGCGGTGCTAATATAAGCTTTTACGCTGGTGGCTTGTTTAAATAAATCCCACATTACAAACACAGCAAAAAAGATACCCAATGCATGGCTTAATACATTGAGTTTTTCTTCTTTGCGAGAATAGGGTGCCTCTATAGTCATACTAGTCCTACCACTTATTAATTAAACTTGAGTGTACAGGTGTACGCTCAATGTTTCAATGTCAGCATTATTACTGTAAATTTGTCACCGTACTTTTATTGATTTTAAAAGGAATTAATCGGGTATAGTGTGGTCGTATAGTCTCAATTAATTAAGGCACGTTTATCATGAAAAAAGAGCTCAAAGCCGTTTTACTTACTGCCATTGTTTATCCAGGTGCAGGGCATTTTTCGCTTAAAAAGCATTTAATAGGCTGTATTTTTGCAGGTGTATTCACGCTACTTTTGTTTATGACATTAGGTGATATTTTGGCTATAGCGCAATGTAGCGCAAATGAAATTTTAGCGGGTAAAATTCCGATGACGGCTTCAGGCATTTTACAAGCCGCCCGTAATCCATCAGGTGAATGTGCACAGCTTGGGGAATATAAATATCTTCCTTTAATGGTGGTGATTTGGTTACTAAGTATGGTTGATGCTTATCGGTTAGGTAAAAAAGTTAAACCCGATACGCAAAATAAAAAGTAATGGTAGTCGTTGTTTTAAACTGAAAATAGTGAGCTGAAAAAATTTACTAATAGTTAGTCAAAAAATTAAAAAGGTTAGCTAAATTAACCAAGCCTGAATACTGCGTTGCTATATAGTTTTTAATATAGTCTTTATATATCAATGATTTAATTTTTATTTTTCTGTTGGCACAACCCTTGATTATGTTATTGCGTCTAAACAATATACACAACAAGGAATACCATTATGAAACATTCAATTAAAATCGCTATGGCAAGTTTATTAGTATTAGGTTCTTCGCAAGTACATGCGAGTGAAGTGGACCTAGATGTAACTGATATTATAACGCAAAACGTAACAAGCTATATTAATCAAGCAACGGCAGAACTTGAACAATCAATTTCGCAGAGCCTTAGTTTTGATGCCCAGGCAGTACTTGAGCAATTTGTAAATCAAGCGCAAGAACAAGCTGACGTTACCACGCAGTCTACAATGCCGGTAACTACGCAAGTTAAAGCTAAATAAGTGTAAAAGGATTAGACGATGAGTAACGAATTAGGATTATTTGCACTTATGTTGGCGCCTGTTGTAAGCATGATTAGTGTTTACTATATGGTTCAAGTAATAAAAAGTATGGGAAGTTGGATCAACTTTTAATTTATAGGTAAATAATTCGATTTGAGTAAGCTGATCGACTTAGTAAAAGCGCACGTAAATAAAGGCAGTGTAATTTAAAGAAGTAGACTTTATGAAACGTGCGATTTTCCCATTACCAATATTTGTGTTACCAGAAGGCTATACGCGTTTGCGTATATTTGAGGCTAGGTATTTAAACATGGTAAAAACCGCACTACAAGATAATGTCGGTTTTGTACTGTGCACCTACCAGCACGACACGCCATTTAATATTAGCGCTCAGGGCTGTTTGGTCGATATTATCGACTTTGATCAAGACCCTAGCAATATGCTACTTATTGATGTTTACGCTGCTAAAAGCGTGCAAATAAATGACGTATACCAAGATGAAAGTGAATTGCGTCATGGCTTATTAAGCGATTGCAATACGCCGTATTGGTACAATGACTCCCACAGTGAAATTTCGGCTGATAATCAACGTTTGTCTGATTCTTTGCAGGACATATTTTTAAACAATAAAGAGCTTTCTAGTTTATATAGGCAAACCAAGTTTGATAATTTAGCCTGGGTAGCTGCCCGCTGGCTTGAACTATTACCTATATCTATCGATAAAAAACAGCAACTTGCGTTCGAAAGTAACTTTGCTAACTTACTAAACTTCCTCCATACTGTGATTAACAATGAATTTGCCTAAAATAATGTGATCTGCGTTTAACTGCTTGGCGTATAGATATATACAAAAGCATACACGGGATTAATTATTATGGTAAGTCAACAACCCTCACCACGTTGTGAACCTAATACAGGTAAATATACTGCCATGCCAGAAACGCCAAGTGCAGAGCTTATGCAAGCTCTGCTTGATGTAGCTACTTCGCGAGACAAAAGAGCGTTTGCTTACTTATTTGAATACTTTTCGCCAAAAATTAAACGCTTTGGAATTAAGCAATTTGGCTCTGAGGCACAAGCAATGGAGCTTGTACAAGAAACATTAACCTCAGTGTGGCGTAAAGCGCATTTGTATCACAGCGATAAAGGGGCTGCGACGACCTGGGTATATACCGTAATGCGTAATGCCTCATTTGATATGCTTCGTAAAATGAAAAGTAATAAAGAAGAAAATATAAGCGAAGATATTTGGCCACTTATTAACGAATCTCAAGATACAACACTTGAATTTAGCGACCACTTGGAAGATCAACAAATTAAACGTTACCTAGACAAACTACCAACCGCACAGCGAGAGGTCGTCCGAGGTGTTTATTTCCAAGATATGTCGCAAGAGCAACTTGCTCAACAATTAAATATTCCTGTAGGCACGGTAAAATCACGATTGCGTTTAGCCTTGCAAAAATTACGTAATGAAATGGGAGATCAGCATGATTAAACATCACCCTAGTGAATCTTTACTAGCACAATATTGTTCGGCGCAGTTACCTGCATCGTTAAGCGTTGCGGTATCTATACACGTTGATATGTGCCCAGTTTGCCAAGCAAAAGTGGCAAAATTTGAAGCCGCTAATGCAAAGGATGTATTTAGCGAGCCGCCATACGCCCCTGATACATTAAATTTAAGTAACGATTTACAAGCGCCAGATTTTGACGCTGACCTGCTAGATTTGATAACCGCCGATGCTAGCATTGATGAAGTTTACGAAGTTGAGCCGGTAACCGTACAAGTTAATGAGCATAACTACGAATTACCACGCGCCTTAACACGCATTTCGCATGGGCGTTTTACGCAAGTGGGTAAGCTTGCTCGCTCTCGCGTTGCTATTGATGATGGCCCATTGCGCTCAAGCCTTTTACATATTGGCGCAGGGGGCGAAATCCCCGAGCATACTCATACTGGTTTTGAAGTAACCTTGCTACTTGATGGTGAGTTTAGTGATGAAGAGGGTAGTTACGTGCCAGGAGACTTTATTTGGCAAGATGGCTCTCATCAGCACACCCCACTTACAAAAGATGGCTGTTTATGCTTTACAGTAGTCAGTAGTGCGCTACATTTTAATAAAGGGCTCAGTAAGTTACTTAATCCTATAGGTAACTTGATTTATTAAGAGAATTTATGCAAACAGACACAATAAAATTAGGTATTAGCGCCTGCTTAGCAGGCGAAAAAGTACGTTTTGATACAGGCCATAAAAAGTCTAACTTTTGTATGGATGAGCTTGGAAAACATGTAGAGTACACGCGTTTTTGCCCAGAGGTAGCCGTAGGGTTACCTATTCCTCGGCCAACCATACGCCAAGTACGTGTGGGCGATACAATAAAAGTGTGTCGCCCAGATGGCACTGGCGATGTTGGGCCTAAGTTAACTGAATACGGTAAAAAAGTAGCCACAGAGCAAGCTAAAAACCTAAGTGGTTTTGTTTTTTGTGCGAAAAGCCCAAGCTGCGGTATGGAAAGAATTAAAATTTATAACGAAGCGGGCACCGGCAATACCTCTGAAGGCGTTGGTTTTTTTGCTGAGCAAATAATGAAGCATAATCCATTATTGCCATGTGAAGAAAACGGCCGCTTAAACGACATGCACTTACGCGAAAATTTTGTAATGCGCGTGTACGCCTATAAACAGTGGCAGTTACTAGCATCTGAGCCGCTAACAGTGCATAAGCTTACCCAGTTTCATTCGCAATATAAGTACTTATTAATGGCTCATAATTATCAAGCTTACCGCGACTTAGGTAATTTACTTGGTACTTATAATGGTGATGATATTAACGCTTTAGCAGATGAGTACATTCTTGGGTTAATGAACGGCCTTAAAAAGCCTGCATCACGCAGGAATAATTGCAACACGTTAATGCACTTGCAGGGCTACTTTAAAAAAGACTTATCTAAGGTTGAAAAGCAAGAGCTACGCGATGCCATCGATGAATACCGTCAAGGTTTAGTGCCTTTGTACGTACCGCTTACTTTGTTAAAACATCACTTAAAAGTACATCCTAATGAATACCTAGAAAAGCAGGTGTTTTTTAATCCTTACCCTAATGAACTAAAATTACGTTACGGCATATAATGAATACACTTTTTTGGTTTAGGCGCGATTTGCGCCTTTTTTCTAACGAAGCGCTTACTGAAGCGCTAAATAATGGCGCTAAACAGGCCATTTTTTTTATCTGCGAAAAGCAATGGCAACAACACAACGCCGCTCCCATTCAAATAGATTTACTAAAAAGACGCCTCAATTATATACGCGAGCAGCTAGCGCAGTACGCAATAGAGCTGCATATTTTTGACGCCCCTTACTTTGACGATTGTGAAAGTGCCCTTTTATCATTTTGTGATAAACATAAGGTAGAACATATAATTGCCAATAAAGAGTATGAGTTAAATGAAGTAAATCGTGATGCGGAAATACTTGCAAAGTGTGATGATAAAAATATTACGTTTACCCTCTATGAGGGAGATGTAATAGCGCCTGTAGGCAGTGTTAAAAACCAAAGTAACGAAATGTACAAAGTGTTTACGCCATTTAAAAAACAGTGGCTTAAACAACACCAAGATACTCACTTTAGCTTATTACCGTGGCCTTTAAAAAAACAGCCGATAAATAACAACGCACAGGCAATTAAAAGTGATGGCAGCTCAGAAAAATGGCCAGTTGATGATGAAAGCTTAGCAACCATTGTTGATAATTTTATTTGCGACAAATTAAGTAGCTACGACGATCATCGTGATATACCCAGCATTAAAGGCACATCTGGTTTAAGCCCTTATCTAGCTCTGGGTATTATAAGCCCTAAGCAGTTACTGGTTAATATTCAAAACCGCTACCCAGATATTTTAACAACATCTAAAAGTAAAACGTTTACTTGGGTAAACGAGCTTATTTGGCGCGAATTTTATCGTCATTTAATTGCGCAATTTCCTAAGCTTTCTCGTGGTGATAACTTTAACGAAAAGTACAATGGCGTTAAATGGCGTAAAAACGAGGCTGAGTTTAAAGCCTGGTGCGAGGGGAAAACAGGTTACCCACTCGTTGATGCAGCGATGAGACAGTTAGTTCAAACCGGCTGGATGCATAACCGTTTAAGAATGGTGGTCGCCAGCTTTTTGACCAAACATTTATTAATTGATTGGCGTGAAGGCGAGCAGTTTTTTATGCAGCACCTTATTGATGGCGATTTAGCCTCTAATAATGGCGGCTGGCAGTGGGCTGCAAGCACTGGCTGTGACGCGCAGCCTTATTTTCGCGTATTTAATCCTATCACTCAAAGTGAGCGCTTTGATCCTAATGGTAAATTTATACGTAAATATTTGCCAGAGCTTGAAAAAGTGCCAGATAAACATATTCATTTTCCTCATGCATATTTAGCGTCAATAGGGGCTGATAAGCAATGTTACTGGCCGGCAATCGTAGATCATAAAGCAGCTCGCGAGCGTGCAATAGCTGCATTTAAGGGGTGATATGGAAACAGCATTACCGGTAGCAAAATTTGTAGAAATATATCAACAACTCGATAAATCAAACCTGCATTTGCTTAATGATATTTACAGCGAGCAAATTAAATTTAAAGACCCAATGCACGAAATACACGGGCTAAGCGAGCTTACCCGATATTTTTCTAATCTATATAGTAATGTTAAGCATTGTCAGTTTGATATTAGCGATACCTACGAGCGTGATGATAAAGCATTTTTGTATTGGACTATGCATTACGCCCACCCAAAACTGGCTTCTGGCAAAACTATATCGGTAGAAGGGCACAGTAAGCTGGTTTTTAAAGAAGGTAAAATTATTAACCACCGCGACTATTTTAATGTAGCTGAAATGCTATACAAGCATATTCCTATTTTAGGTGGCGTTATAAATTACATAGATAAACGAGCAGGGTAGCGATGAATATTTTAATTACAGGTGCAACCTCAGGTATTGGCGAGCAGCTTGCAATAAAGTACGCACAGCAAGGCAACACGGTAATTGCTTGCGGTAGAAACCTTGAAAAGTTAGCTGAGCTTGAAAAACACACCAACATTAAAGCGTGTCAGTTTGATGCCACAGACCTTAAAGACATAAAGCAAGCAACCCTGGGGTTTAGTGCTTTTGATAAGGTTATTCTTAACGCTGGTAACTGTGAGTATGTAGATGATGCCCGTAACTTTGACAGCGCTTTGTTTGAGCGAGTTATTTCAGTAAACCTGCTGGCAATGGGCTACTGCCTAGAGGCACTATTACCAAAAATTAGTGCTGGCGGACAACTTGTGCTTGTTAGCTCAAGCGTTACGTATTTACCTCTGCCACGCTCTGAGGCTTATGGCGCATCTAAAGCTGGGGTAAGCTATTTAGCGAAAAGCTTAGCAATCGACTTAAACGATGTTGATGTTACGTTGGTGCACCCTGGTTTTGTTAAAACCCCCCTTACTGATAAAAACGATTTCCCAATGCCTATGGCTGTTACTGCTACAGAGGCCGCCGATTATATGATTAAGGGGATCAATAAACGCCGTAAAGAAGTTCATTTTCCTTATCGGTTTACGCTTATTTTAAAAGCATTACGTATTTTACCGTTACCACTTTGGTTACGTTTAGCAAAAGGATTAGCCCGTTGAAAAAAATAGCAATAATAGGTTCTGGCGTATCGGGTTTAACCTGTGCTCATTTACTGCATAAGCATTACGATATTACTGTTTTTGAAAAAAACGATTACATTGGTGGTCATACCGCGACAGTAGAGATATCTGATGCAGGGGTTAAACGCGCAATAGACACGGGCTTTATCGTATTTAATGACCGCACTTACCCGTACTTTGAAAAACTACTCGCGCGCATTGGCGTAGACAGACAAGAAACACAAATGAGCTTTAGTGTTCATAATCAAGCAAGTGGTTTTGAGTACAACGGACACACCTTTGCCAGCTTATTCGCTCAAAAAAGAAATATATTTAGGCCTAAATTTTGGCGCTTGTTAAGCGATATAGTTAAGTTTAATAAATTATGTAAAGCAATGCACAGTGAGCAAAACTACCCTAAAGATCAAACGCTGGGTCAGTTATTAGATACGCACGGCTTTAATGACTTTTTTAAATACCATTACATTTTACCTATGGGGGCGGCAATTTGGTCAACCAGCATCAAAGAGATGCAAAATGTAGGGGTTGAGTTTTTTGTAAACTTTTTTTACAACCATGGCTTACTTGATGTTACAAACAGGCCGCAGTGGTATGTAATCCCTGGTGGGTCTAAGCAATATATTAAGCCGCTTATTAAAGGTTTTGCAGAGCGGATAAAACTAAATACCGACATTAAGACGGTTACACGTGTAGATAATAAAGTAATTATTACTCTTGAAAATGGCGAACAAGCTGAATTTGATAAAGTGGTATTTGCGTGTCACTCAGATCAAGCCCTTGCATTACTTGGTGATGCGACTGAGCAAGAACAGGCTGTATTAGGTGCAATCCCTTATACCGAAAACTCGGTAGTACTGCATACAGATACCAGTTTACTGCCAGATAGAAAAGCCGCCTGGGCTAGCTGGAATTACTTACTAAACGAAAACACCGACAAAGCAGCGGTTGTTACATACCAAATGAATATACTGCAAGGTATAGACTCAGATACACAATTTTGTGTAACCCTTAATCACTTAGAAGGGATTAACAAAGCAAATATATTACGTGAGTTTACTTATCATCACCCTGTTTTTAACGAAGCATCCATTGCCGCACAAAAACTCAAGCACACTGTTGATGGCCAAAATAATAGCTATTTTTGTGGTGCTTATTGGTATAACGGTTTCCATGAAGATGGTGTTCGCAGTGGAGTAGATGTGGCTAAGCAATTAGGTGTTGAATTTGAATAGCGCTGTATACTTAGGCGATGTAAGGCACAGGCGCTTTGCGGTAAAAAACCATCAGTTTAAATACCCACTTTATATGATGTGGGTAGATTTAAAAAATCCGTTATTGCTTAATAACATTCACCCTATGCTAGGTACTTTTGGGTTTAAAGCACTGCGTTTTAATCAAGCCGATTATTTAAACACACTGCCAAACTCAGAGCCATTAAGTATTATCGAACGTGCACAGTGCCAAATAGAAAAACTAGGCGTTAAAGAGACGTTTTCGCATATTTATATGCTTGGTCAACTTAGGTGTATGGGCATTTATTTCAGCCCTGTAAATTTTTACTTTTACGGTAATAGCACCGATAACTTTAAATATATGGTGGCTGAGGTAAGCAATACGCCGTGGGATGAGCGCCATTATTATTTGGTGCCCTTACAAAAAAAAGTGAACTTTAAGAAGGCTTTCTCCGTATCACCCTTTATGAATTTAGATATGGACTACCATTGGCAAGTACAACATACAGCCGATAACACATTAATTCATATAGAAAATAAACGTGGGGATGAGTTGTTATTCGACGCGTCTTTACGATTAAAGCGAAGTCAGTTAACGAAGCAAGAAGTTAATAAATTATTAAAAAAATTTCCTGCGATGACTTTGTCTATTTTCAAAGGTATTTATGTGCAAGCACTTAAGTTGTTTATTAAAAGGGTTCCTTTTTTAGGTCATTCAGGAAAACCTTAGTATAGTTAAACAAGCTTAGTTGCGGGTAGCGATACAATTATAAAGGGTTTAAGATGGAAAAAGTCTCGAGTATAAACTGCCAAGAGCAAACAGGTTGGTTTACAAACTTATATAAAAAGCTAGTCACCAAAGCCTTTGCAAGTATTGAAACAGGCCAAATAGTGTTAGTTGAAAACAGTCGCTCAACAGTATTTGGTCAACAACATTCAGACTTAAAAACCACGATTACCGTTAACGACACTGCCATGTATAAAGCATTTGCGCTATCTGGCAGTGTAGGTGCTGGTGAGTCTTACATTCTTGGGCAATGGTCGTGTGATAACTTGACCAAACTCATCGAAATTTTTGCCATAAACCAAAAACAACTAGATGCTTTTGAAAAAAAATTCTCGTTTTTTAGTGGCCTAACCCACCGTTTTAACCATCTTAAAAACAGCAACTCAGAATCTGGGTCGAAAAAGAATATCGTTGCACATTACGATTTAGGTAACGATTTATACGAGTCATTTTTAAGCGAGGAAATGCTTTACTCCTGCGCTGTTTATCCATCAAAAGACGCCTCTCTTGAGGATGCTCAACAAAACAAGCTGAAACAAATTTGTGAGCAGGTAGAGATAAACGAAGGCGATTCAGTTATTGAAATTGGCACAGGCTGGGGGGCGTTTGCTATTTATGCGGCCACACATTACAACTGCCATGTTACCACAACAACGATTTCTGATGAGCAATATGCCTATGTTGAAAACAAGGTTAAACAGTTAGGACTTGAAAATAATATAACTTTGCTCAAGCTTGATTACCGTTTATTAGAAGGTCAATACGACAAGCTTGTATCAATAGAGATGATAGAAGCAGTAGGGCATGAATACCTACCAAGCTTTTTTAAGCAATGTAATAGCTTGCTTAAAGAAGACGGTGCAATGCTTATCCAAGCGATCACTATTGGCGATCAACGTTATCAACATTATTTAAAAAACTCTGACTTTATTCAGCAGTATATTTTCCCCGGTGGTTGTTTGCCTTCAATTAATGAGATGAGCGAGCAAATTAAGAACAATACCGATATGGTTATTCATACTGTAAGCGATATAGGCGCGCATTATGCTAGAACACTAGCCGATTGGCGCACACGCTTTATTGATAACTGGCACACCCTAGACAGTGACAAGTTTGATGAGCGTTTTTACAGATTATGGTTATTTTACTTTGCTTACTGCGAAGGCGCTTTTAGAACGCGAGCAACCAGTACCGTTCATTTAACGGCGCGTAAACCACGTTTTACCAGTCAAAATGACGAAATTGCCCTTAATTATTAATTTTGTGCTTTTTCAAACAGTGTGGTTTTTATCACTGTTTTTAGAAGCTCAATCTGTTTTATACACCTCTGGTATTGTTGTGCTTATGTTTGTTTTATCAAAGCAGCATAAGCTCGACGCGTTGCTTTTAGTAAAAGCTTTACCAATTGCGCTGTTATGTGAATACCTTGCTGTGCAGCTAAACCTTTTGGAATTTAAAGTATCCCCTTTTCCGCTTTGGTTAGCCTTGCTATGGGCAGCATTATTGCTTTGCTTAAACACATCAATGGCGTTTATTACTAACCTAAAACTTTGGCAAGCCTATTTAGTGTGCTTAGCCTTTGCACCAATTAGTTATTATTCAGGCGCTCAATTTGGCGTGCTTAGTATTTATTCACCTGTGTGGATGTTTTGGCTTCTGTACGGCGCACTTTGGGCTGCTGCCTTTACATTAATTCTTATTATTAACCAAAAAATTAAAGCGATTATAAATTTTAGCAAGCAATAACAGGAGCTTGTATGAATATCAACGCAAAAATATGTGCAATAACGGCCGCAATGATTATGGCTACTTTTTTTACCCCATTGAGCTTTAGCGAAGAGCAAACTGACTTTAAAAAAGTGGGCGAGGCGCGCATGGAATATTTATTTTGGGATGTTTACGATGCAACGTTATATACCCGCTCAGGGAGTTACAAACAGGGGGCGCACCCAGTTAAATTTACGCTCACCTATTTCCGAGACTTTGCAGCAAAAGACATTGTTAAAGCCACTAAAGAGCAATGGCAGCATTTAGGTAAAAGTGACTTATCTGCTAAGTATGCTGATAAATTGCTCACTCTTTGGCCAGACATTAAAAAAGGCGAGTCGTTAAGCCTACAAACATCACCAAGCGGTGAGGCTACTTTTTATCATAATGATAAAAAGTTAGGTGAAATTAGTGACTCACAATTTGCCAATCAGTTTTTAGCCATTTGGCTAAGCCCAAACACCTCAGAGCCAGCACTTAGAAAACAATTATTAGGGATTTAACATGTGCAATATAAATAAATTTAAACAGCTATGTATTTTAATGGCCGCATTATTTTTAGTAAGCTGCTCCGCGCCAAAAGTAGAGCACTACAATAGCAGCAACCCAGAATTTGATTTTAAAGCGTTTTTTAGTGGCGATTTGAAAGCATACGGCGTTGTGCAAGATTATAAAGGCGAACTCACACGTAAACTTGTTGTCACTATGAATGCGCGCTGGGAAGGTAACGAGGGCGTTATAGAGGAAGACTTTGTGTATGACGATGGTGAAACACAAAAGCGTATTTGGTATGTCACCCTTAATGACGATAATAGCTTAGTGGGACGTGCTGATGATGTACTTGGCATTGCAACCGGTAAAAGCGCAGGCAGTGTGTTTCATTGGAACTACAATGTGGCCTTACCCTATGACGGTAGTACGCTTGAGGTGAATTTTGATGATTGGATGTACCTGGTTACACAATCGCGCTTGATAAACCGAACGTCTATTGTTAAGTTTGGTGTCGAGGTTGGGGAAGTGACCTTAGTTATCGAAAAAATATAGAGCAGTGTGTTATTTAAAGTGTGCCTTTTGTGTACTTAAATTAAGTTTTAGTTAACCCAACACGCTGTATTTTACCGAGAATTATTAAAATTTTACGCATTTTCGAAGTATTTAAGCAAAAAATGCAATTTGCTGTTGCTAACTCCTTAAAAATGCATAAAGATAGGTTTTGCGAAGGCAAAATAATAACGAATAGGAATCTAACAATGAATAAAGCTCAATTAGTTGAAAAAATCGCTACTGATGCAGAAATCTCTAAAGCTGCTGCTACACGTGCACTTGACGCGTTTACTGGCGCTGTAACTTCTTCTTTAAAAGAAGGTAATTCAGTTGCATTAGTAGGTTTTGGTACTTTCTCAGTTAAAGAACGTGCAGCACGTACTGGCCGTAACCCACAAACGGGTGCTGAGATCCAAATCGCAGCGGCAACTATCCCAAGCTTTAAAGCAGGTAAAGGTCTTAAAGACCAAGTAAACCCTTAATTGGCGTTTTACAGAATTTTTTAAAAAAGAGCTATTTAGCTCTTTTTTTTTGCCTGTATTAAAGCAGTGAGCTTACCTAAGTTAAGCTTATTTCCACATGCCTAATTAGGTATTAATGCAGAGCGTTGTAAGGCAAGGCTTAGCATAAAAAATCCCTGCTAATTGCTTAGCAGGGATTTAATATTAAACGCTTAAGCTTTAATTAATTACGCTTTTAACGCTTTGTCACCACGGCCGATCCCTACAGCACCAGAGCGCACCACTTCAATAATGTCGGTTTCATGGCGTAGGGTGTCTAAAAACGATTCTATTTTGTCTGTGCTGCTTACCAGTTGTAAGCTGTAGCTTTGGCGTCCCATATCTAAAATAGCACCTTGGAACACATCTACAACGCGTGTAACCGCTGCACGGGTGGTTTCGTCTTGGGCAAATACTTTAACAAGTAATAATTCACGTTCGATGTGACTCATTTCGGTTAAATCAATAATTTTAAGTACATCAACTAATTTATTAACTTGTTTGGTAATTTGCTCAACGATTCTATCATCACCCATAGTGGTAATGGTGATACGTGACAGTGATTCATCATCAGTTGTACCCACTGTTAAGCTATCTATGTTGTAGGCGCGCTGTGAAAAAAGCCCAACAATGCGAGATAAGGCTCCCGGTTCATTTTCTAATAAAATAGATAATATACGACGCATTATGCTTTTACTCCTTTACGTAACCACATCTCATCAATGCCACCTAGTTTAATTTGCATTGGGTATACATGTTCTTTTTCATCAACGTTAATATCTAAAAATACTAAACGGTCGTTAATGCTCATGGCTTTATCTATAGCAGGTTGTAGTTCATCTAAAGTATCTACCTTTATGCCTACATGGCCATAGCTTTCAACAAGTTTTACAAAGTCAGGTAATGAGTCCATATATGAAGATGAATGGCGACCGCCGTAAATCATATCTTGCCATTGGCGTACCATGCCTAATGAGCGGTTATTTAGCGAAACCACTTTTACAGCCAAGTTGTACTGTAAACATGTTGATAGCTCTTGAATATTCATTTGAATAGAGCCATCGCCGGTTACACACACTGACTCTTTATCAGGAAAGGCAAGCTTAACACCCATAGCTGCTGGTAAGCCAAAGCCCATGGTGCCTAAGCCCCCTGAATTGATCCATTGGCGAGGGTTTTTAAATGGATAATATTGCGCTGCAAACATTTGGTGCTGACCCACATCAGAGCTTACATATGCGTCACCATTAGTGGCTTTATACACTGCTTCTATAACAGCTTGAGGCTTTATTTTGTCGCCATCGGTGTTGTAGCTTAGGCACTTTTGCTCGCGCCAGCTAATAATTTGTCGCCACCAATCCTCTTGTGCACTGCGATCAATTTGAATGCTACTTTTATCTATGCCGGTTTGCAGTTGCTCCATCACAGTGGCTAAACAGCCCACAACCGGAATGTGTGCTTTAATCGTTTTAGAAATAGAGGTCGGGTCTACATCAACGTGAACGATGGTTGCATTAGGGCAAAACTTTTTAACATTATTGGTTACACGATCATCAAAACGCGCTCCCAGTGCTAAAATTACATCGGCATTTGCCATGGCTTTATTGGCTTCAAGCGTGCCGTGCATACCCAGCATACCCACGTAATTTGGGTGAATACCCGAAATACCGCCTAAGCCCATTAATGTATTAGTGATGGGTGCATTTAGCGATTCAACTAAGCGGGTTAATTGCTCAGAGGTGTTAGATAAAATAATACCGCCACCTGAGTATATAACCAGTTTTTTAGCTTCTAAAATTGCGGTAACCGCTTTGCGAATTTGTTTAGAGTGGCCCTTTGTATTTGGGCTGTAGGTTCTATGCTCTGTTGTTTTAGGGAAGTTGTACTCAAACTTAATAGCAGGGTTAAGCATATCTTTTGGTAGCTCAACAACAACGGGCCCAGGGCGGCCAGTACTTGCGATATAAAACGCTTTTGCCAAAATAGCCGGAATTTCTTCAGCGCTTCTGCAGTTAAAACTATGTTTTACAACTGGGCGAGAACAGCCAACAATGTCAGTTTCTTGGAATGCATCGTCACCAATTAAGCTAGTAGGTACTTGCCCCGATAATACCACCATCGGGATTGAGTCCATATAAGCGGTGGCAATACCTGTAATACAGTTAGTTGCGCCAGGGCCTGAGGTAGCAAGTACAACACCAACTTCGCCAGTAGCACGGGCATAACCGTCTGCCATATGGGTTGCGGCTTGTTCGTGACGCACTAAAATATGTTCAATGTCTTCTTGTTGAAAAAGTGCATCGTATAAATCTAAAACCGACCCACCTGGGTAGCCAAAAATATACTTAACCTTCAACTCTTTTAATGCCTGAACAACTAGTTCAGAACCATTATATTCTTGTTTGCTCATCCTCATTCCTCTGTGCGCTGTTTATGCATAAAAAAACCCCCGCGTAGTGCGAGGGTTTTTAAAAAGCAATTTCACTTTTTAATACATCCCCGCTGGGCTTATCACTAAGACCACTACGAGTAAGATTAAAAGGTGAAGTTGTTTTTTCATAATTGTCACTTTATAAAAAGCAAAATGCTGCTTTAGATTAAAAATTCTATATGGGGTTATTTTTAAGGGTTTTACGTGCTTATGTCAACCTTGAAAGGGCTGTTTTGGATTAAAATTTCAAATTAATTTGTTTTTATACTAAAAAGTTGCACGCTATTTGTAGTTATATAAAAAATATGAAGAAATTATGCTAATTTTACCGAGTATCCATAATGGGTAAATAGGTGATTTGAGCGCTGTGCTTAATGCATATATTAGGTATGATAGAGCAATAATTTATCTGGGGAAGATACAGTGAAAAAAATAATATGGCTTGGCTTATTTCTTTGCAGCCTACATCTTAACGCAGCAAATACCAGCGCGCATGACCCAGGTATTATTAACAAACAAAGAATAGAGTATTGGTTAAATAAACGCGCTGATACCCAACAAACCACTAACAAGCCAACGGTTGAAAGCTACTTAGCGAATACTGCACGGCTTAACCCTCTGCAGTTAAAACCTGTTTCTACCATGAAAGCCCGCTTAACCGCTAAGCAAGCCAATAAGCAGCTGCAATATGCAAGTGCGGCTAGCCCTAGCAACGCGCTAAATGAGGTTAAAGTACTGGCTATTTTAATTGATTTTCCTGATTTAAAGCACGATGACAATCAGCTAGTTGATGATGATACCGACATGTATTACGAAAATTATACAAAAGAGCATTACCAACAATTGCTTTTTAATGAAGGTGGCTTTGTTGGTCCTAATAATGAAACGCTTAGCAGCGTATACGATTATTATTACGACGCATCAGGCGCTAGCTTAACTTTTAGCGGGCAAGTATATGGGTGGGTTAGGGCAGATAGTAATGCAAAAACCTATGGTGAGCGCGTAGGTAACACACGCGATATAAATGCCCCCGCACTGATAAAAGAAGCAGTCGAAAAAGCCACTGCACAATTTGATATTGATTTAACACAATATGATTTAACAGATTTAGATGATATTGACGGCGATGGCATTATCAACGAGCCAAACGGCATTATCGACCATGTTATGGTTTTTCATTCCAGTATTGGTGAAGAATCCGGTGGAGGCTATTTAGGCGTTGATGCAATTTGGTCTCACCGCTACTACGTATTTGATGAAAACAGTGAACCTGTCAGTATTGCGGGTAGTAGCGTTAAGTTATCGGGTTATACGATAAACCCAATAGATGCCAGCATAGGTGTCGTTGCGCATGAATTTGGTCACGACTTAGGTTTAGCAGATGAGTACGATTTACAGTCAAATACTGTGGGTGAGCCTGTATCGTCTTGGTCAATAATGTCTACTGGTAGCTGGGCTGGTGGCCCTAGAGGTTCACAGCCCGTTATGTTTAGTGCACAGGCGCTTGAGTATTTACAAAACAGATACCAAGGCAATTGGGTGAACCAGCTTAATTTAACCATGGAGGAAGTGAACAGCTAGCCTCAGCAGTCGCTAGTTTATACTAGCTCACTTTCTCAGCAGCAAAGCCAAATTAAAGTGACACTTGCGCAGCAGCTAGAAAAATTTAAAACCCCGGTTGAAGGTGATTTTCAATTTTACTCTGGTACAGGTAACAACCTAACACACACGCTCTCACAAACCGTGACCTTACCTGAGGCGGCTACACCACTGACTCTTAGCTTTTTAGCTTACTACAGTATTGAGCGCGATTATGACCTTGTACAAGTAAAGGTAAATCAAACTCCTTTAGCTGGTAATTATACAATCGAGACAAATCCTTATTATGGCGATATAGGCCCGTATATAACTGGTGATTCGTTTTTACATGCAGATGCGCAGCAACCTAATGGTTTTTTAATGCATGAGTTTGATTTAACACAATATGCAGGACAAACCATTACATTAAGTATTGAGTATATTACCGATACAAACACACAGTATTATGGTTTTGTAGCCGATGATTTAAAAATAACACACAACAATACTGTGATTTGGCAAAATAACGCAGAGCAGCCAAGTATTAACTTAGCGTTAAATGGTTTTAGCCGCGTGAGTAGTTATATTTATGCTAAACCAGCCCACTACTATATACAGCTACGTGCGCACAGAGGTGTGGATGCCGGCTTACAAGCAGAGCAATATTCACCGGGAGTTTTATTGTGGTATAGCAATAGTGCATTTGATAACAACAACACAACTGATCACCCAGGGGGTGGTTTTAATTTAGTGGTTGATGCGGATGAAAAGCCAATTTATCGCGGTACAAGTAGCACCACACTTGCAGATACACCTATACAAGTACGCGATGCTGCATTTAGTTTATATCAGCAAAGTGCAGGTTTAGGCGATCAAGACTTGGCTGCCATTAGTGAGTTTAATGATCATTTTGATTACAGCTTTACGCAGCAGGCTGAATCAGGTGTAGTGCTTACTCCCCAAGGGTTTAATTTTGAAATAGTCAGCCAACACCCTGAAAGTGAAACAGCAGAGCTTTTGCTTAGCTATGATGCGCTACAACAAATAACCACAACAGTAAACGAGGCAACCGTTAGCTTTAATGTAGCCGGTTTAAAGTTAACCCCCACAGATACATTTTTATGGGACTTTGGTGATGGGCAATCGAGTACTGAGCTACGTCCTACACATACCTATGCCGATTACGGCACCTATAGCGTTACCTTTTCGGCAATGGGTGAGACGTCTACGCAAACACAAACTAAACAAATTACCATCACAAAGCCGCTAGAAATTGAAAATTTAACGTATCAGTTAAGCGGTGCGACTTTATCTGCTCAAGCAATCGTAACTGGCGGTGAAGCACCTTACAACATGAGTTGGCTTATAGATGGTGTACCCGTATCGCAAACTGAAAACCTAGATTACCAATTTAGCTACTCTGGAGATTACACCCTCGCGTTAATAGTAACTGATACGCAAGGAATAAGTGTTAGCCAACAACATGCTTTGAGTGTTAATGCACCGCTGCAATTAAGTACACGCCATACGGCAAATAACTTAGCGGTACAATTTAATAGCTCACCATTAGGGGGAACTGGTAATTATACGTATAGCTGGGATTATGGCGATAGCAGCCCACTAGGTACAACGCAAAACCCAAGTCATAATTACCAAGATGCAGGTAGTTATTCAGTAAAACTTGTGCTCACAGACAGTCAAACCAATGAAGTTATAAGTAGTGAGCTAACAGTCTCGGTACAAGAAGCGCAAAGTGAATCGTCATCAAGTGGTGGGGCAATAGGTTATTTTATTGCGCTATTAGTGATAAGTGGGTTTTATCGGCGTACCAGCAATAAAGTTTAATGATTTTGTGAAGTAATACCAATCGACTTAAATGTCTAATAACTTAACACCCGTGGTATAAAAGGTGATGCTCGCTGCATTAAAAACTCTATTTAAAATAAATAGCGTAGTTATGCCAAGTGATGTTATCAGCAAAGGTTAAAATACAAAAAAGCCAGCAATATGCTGGCTTTTAGGCTTAAAACAAGATTAACCTTGTTAAATTATAAACGGTCGATTACTGATTGAGTGAAATCAGTTGTACCGTGGCTGCCGCCTAAGTCACGTGTTGTGCGATCGCCTGATTTAATTACATCAGCTACTGCGCTGCGAATACGCTCAGCCGTGTCGCCCATATCTAAGTGCTCAAGCATTTGGATAGACGCTAAAATTACTGAAGTAGGGTTTGCTAGGTTTTTGCCAGCAATATCTGGTGCACTTCCGTGAACGGCTTCAAAAATAGCAGCATCTTCACCAATGTTTGCACCTGGTGCCATACCTAAACCGCCAACTAAACCAGCACAAAGATCAGATAAAATGTCGCCAAATAAGTTAGTTGTTACTACAACGTCAAACTCTTCTGGTGTCATAACTAGCTTCATACATGTTGCGTCAACAATCATTTCAGTTGATTCAATTTGCGGGTAACGCTCAGCAACTTCACGTGCAACTTTTAAAAATAAGCCAGAGGTAGATTTTAAGATATTTGCTTTGTGTACTGCGGTTACTTTTTTACGGCCTTCACGTACTGCTAACTCGTAGGCAAAAGTGATGATTTTCTCAGCGCCTTCGCGAGTAATTACAGATTTAGCTTCTGCTTCGTTACCGTCTTCGCTTACTACTTGGCCTAAACCTGAGTACATACCTTGGGTATTTTCACGAATAGTAATGATATCGATATCATCGTAACGTGCTTTAGTACCAACAAATGATTTAACAGGGCGTACGTTTGCGTATAAACCAAACTGCTTACGTAATGTTACGTTAATAGACGTAAAACCTTCACCTACCGGCGTCGTTAAAGGACCTTTAAGAGTGATTTTATTTTTAGCGATTGTATCAATTGTTTCTTGAGGAAGTAGCTCGCCAGTTTTTTCTAGTGCAGCAAGGCCTGCATCAACAAATTCATAATCAAAATCGCAACCTGCGGCTTTTAATATTTCAAGTGCTGAGTCGATAATGCTCGGACCGATGCCGTCGCCTTTGATCACTGTGATGGTTTGTTTGGCCATTGACTTTTCCTTTAAAAGAATAAAAAACGCACATAAATTATTACTAATAATAGTAACTGCTTGTTAGGTCATTTATGTGACGTATGTGGATATATTTTGAGGGCGCATTTATACCAACTTATCGCCCATTTTGCCAGTTTATACTATAAATACAGGGTATAACCTGTGTTTATAGTCAGCATAAGTGACTTAAATGCTGTTATATAGCGATAAGCCTTGCAGTTGCGCAAAAAAATCATCCTCAGATTTAAAGCCTTGTACTTTTAGCTGCGCATTTAAAGTTTGTTTTTGCCAAGAAGTTAAAGGCAGAGCGGGTTTAAAAATAGTTTGCGCCACGACCTTTAAACTAATCCATAATTTGTGCTGCTCGTTTAGCGCTTTTTTAGGTTGTTGTTCAGCATCGAGTAGGGGCTTGGTCCATGGATTATCACTCAGTAGTTGGGTTAATTCTGTATTTAAATGTTCATTATTAATCGTTTCCACCCCAAAAAAGGCTGCTAATGGGGCACTATAGGTTTGGTTAGGCACGCTACTTATGGTTACTTTTGCACAGAGCTGTGCACTGCAATGGGTTAATAAATAATGCACGTAACCATAGATGGGCAAGGCTATATGTTCAAATTGCTGTTTTGGGTTATTACTTACCATTAAAGCTAAAATACTAATAAAGCTATTAAGTTTATTCAGTACGATGTGTTTGTGCGGATGATGTGATGTATCCACTAATTGCTCAAATATAACCCGCTGAATAATTGCCGGTGCATTATCGTAGCCGACCATCGACAAGCTATGGCGTAAGTCTTTGGCGGCTTGGTGCTGATTGTTATAGGGCCTGACTGCTTGGCAGAGCTTCTGTGTTATTTCACTAAAAGGGGCCAGTAACTTATCTAATCCTTTAAAACTATATTCATGCGCTACTTTTATATGACTTACTAACGCTATTAATTCGGCCTTTGAACTTATCTGCACAGAGGCTTTACGTACCAGGTGCTCATTGTTCCAGGCTAAAAATAATACCCGTTTATCAGTACATAGCCATTGCAGTGGTTGATCTTTAAGTGAGGTTTTAACCTTGTACCACGCCAGTTTTTTCTCATTATTGGCATTAATAAGTATATGCTTATTAGTCTCATCACTTGCTAGATAAACCATTGCTTGGTCGCTGTAAACAATTTTACTGCCTGGCAGGTGTGGGCCTATATGCGCTATTAAATCCTTGATTAACCTTTGCGCAAATGGGTTAGCTGTTTTGACATACAATTCACCCAAAGCTTTGTAAAAATTCAATGGGTTCTTTTTCGATGTATAGGTGATGTTCATCGCGATAATATTACTTAATGCACACAAGGTTATGGCATTGTCATATAGCATTATGTCGCTAGTACTTAGTAACGCTTGCTTATACTTATTTAATTTAGCCAACATACGCACGCTATTTTGAGTAGGGTGCTGTGCACTGAGCAACACTTTTGCTGCTAGCTGATGGCGAAAACGCCATATTTTTTTATCGCTGAGTGTAAGCATTTGCTGCTGCGCAATTTTATTATGCTGCGCTACAACGCAGCAATGCTCTACCAATGCAACACCAATATAAAGCTCGGTTAGTTCGTCATCAAATTGCTGGCTAGCGCACAGTGCGGTGCTAATAACACATTGGTTAATAACGAGGTTTGTAGCAAAGTCGTAGTGGCTGGTGTACAAGCTTAAACGCGCTTGTAAAGCGTGTGGGTGTTGCTGATACAAAACGCGATAATGCTGGGCTGTTTGTACAACAAGCGGATAAAGATGTTGCCACTGCGTTTTGTCACTATAAATTGTTAGTATTTGATGTGTGTTATGCAGTAACCGCACTAACTGTTTTGAAATAGGCTCATCCATTGGCCATCACCTGATCTTTTCCTGATAAGTTGTATAGGCGCTGGGGCCCCATAAAAATAACTCACCATTTTTAAATAATAAGCCGGTGCATTCATCCATCGTGGTTATGCCATCTGAAGTTTGGTGCTGAGTACGGTAAAAAACAATCTGCCATACTTGGTCTTTATTACGTTTGGCATAGGTTAAATCGGGGCTTCCTAAATAATCGAGTACACTGTTTAAAGTAACCGCCTCATCAATTGACAGCTTTCTTATGTAGCGCTCGTTAAAGGCCTCACGGTCTTGCCAAATCATTGCTTGCGGGTCATCTTTATAAAAGGTGATCACTAAAGTCGCAATGAGTGCATACAAGCCTAACCCTAATATTAAGTATCTTATAAACTTTTTAATCATTTTTAACTCACACTCGCAACAATAAAGTGAGTATATGTTGTGCGCTTAAACAGTGCTATCAACATGCGACTAATGCAACCTTAACTGCTTTAAACTAAAGCCTAGCTGTATATCTGTTCGCAAAGTGACTAATTGTTTAGAAATAACATACATGTCTTTTTGCTCAACTAGCTTTTTTTGAATACTGCTTGATAGGGCATCATCTTCTATGGCGCTATCTATGCTTTCGTAGGTATTTACAATAAGCTGAGCCGATTTAGTCCCTATGCCTTTAACGCCGGGTACATCGTTAGTTTTATCACCCGCTAAGGCCCAAAAATCAATAAGTTTACTTTGCTCAATACCAAAACGCTGCTCAATGCTGTCGCAATCTAGGTAGGTCTTTTTAAAGTAATCGTACACACAAATATAGTCGTTCAAAAAAGGTAAAAAACCCTTATCGGTAGAAACAATGGTACTGTTTATCTTATTTTTTGCAGCTTTGTCGGCTAAGGTGGCTATGATATCGTCGGCTTCATCGTTGAGCGGTTCAAATACAACGATGCCCGTTTGCTCTATAGCTTCTTTAAAGTTGTGCAGCGCATTTTTAAGCGTGTCGGGCATGGGGGCCCTAGAGTGTTTATATTGCTTATAAAAGTGGTAGCGCCAGCTTTTGTCGCCATCAAAAACAGCTATAGCGTGAGTGGCATTTGTTGACTGTAAAAGCTTTTTGCAAGCATGTGCTACGCGCGCGCAACTGGCCTTTAGCATCTGCTCTTCACTATGGTGTGTTTGGTTAGCGTCAACTGCGTAAATGCGCCTAATTAAATTAAGCGCATCAATTAAAAGTAAATGGGGTTTCAAATAGTCAAACTCATGCTTTTATTTCATAACAAGGGATATACTTACTACCGGGTAACTTCATACGACCTTGGTCTACAAATGCTTGTAATAGTTTATCCATATCTTTCATTAAATCAGGCTCACCACTTAACACATAGGGTCCATGTGCTTTTATAGCGCGTAAGCCTTCATCTTTAACATTGCCAGCAACAATCCCCGAAAACGCTCTACGTAGGTTAGCCGCTAATTGCTGCTTGGGCTGTTCTAGGTGCAAATCTAAACTTGCCATGTTTTCGTGCGTAGGTGCAAAAGGTTGCTGAAAATCGTTATCGATTTTAAGTGTCCAGTTAAAGTAGTAGGCATCGCCTTGGCTTTTACGATAATTACGTACATTTGCCATAGCTGATTTTAATTTTTGCCCTACTAGCGCAGGATCATCAATGATTACTTCAAACTTATCAAGAGCTTCTTTGCCTAATGTCAGCTCTACAAATTTACATAACTCGCTAAAGTACGCTTCGCTTTCTTTAGGGCCGGTTAAAATAACAGGCAAACACTGTTTTTCGTTATCTGGGTGCAGCAAAATACCTAATAAATAAAGTAATTCTTCTGCAGTACCTGCACCACCTGGGAATATAATAATTGCATGCGCCGTTCTAATAAATGCTTCGAGGCGCTTTTCAATGTCGGGTAAAATCACCAGCTCATTTACAATAGGGTTTGGCGGCTCTGCGGCAATTATACTAGGCTCGGTTAAACCAAGATAACGGTTTTCGCTAATACGTTGTTTAGCATGGCCAATAGTGGCACCTTTCATCGGGCCTTTCATTGCCCCTGGGCCGCAGCCAGTACATATATTTAAACCACGTAAGCCAAGCTCGTAACCGACTTGTTTTGTGTATTTATATTCTATTTCGTTAATTGAATGTCCACCCCAACACACAATCATATTTGGTTCGCTGTTAACGCGCAGCGCCCCGGCGTTTCTAAGCATATCAAATACCATGTGGGTAATGGCTTTTTGTTCTTTAAGATCTTTTTCGTATTTTTGGCAAATAAATAAAATATCGCGGATCACCGAAAAAATATGCTCGTGAATACCGGTAATTATTTCGCCATCAACAAAGGCGGTTTCGGGAGGGTTTTCTAATTCAATTTTAATGCCGCGCTCGCGACTGACTAAACGAATATCAAAGTCTTGGTATTTGTCGTAAATTTCATTACTTGCGTCTGTGTGGCTGCCTACGTTAAGGACGGCTAAGGCACAGTTTCTAAAAAGTCGATAACGTTCACTGGCTGAAGATTGCTCTAATAAATCAACTTCCAATTGTGACAGTAAATCTAAAACCCCAGTCGGGTTTAACTGTATTAACATCGGCATTCTCCTTGCTGCTTAAAATGTAAAAACTGCATGTCATCTACTTTAGCACTCAAACTAATTGAGAATTATGACATTATTTACTCATACAAAGGCGATCCCGACCCGTTTTCTTTGCTTCATAAAGGGCGTCATCTGCTCTGTCGAATGCTTTGAGCGGTGTATCGCCTTTTTTAAATTGTGTAGCGCCTAACGAAATGGTGATTTCTATTTCTTTTTCTCTAAATTTAAAAGGAATATTTTTAATCACTTTTCTCAGTTTTTCAAGCGGCTGCGCTGCGTTTAACAACGAAAGCCCAGGCATTAGTAATACAAACTCTTCTCCGCCGTAGCGGGCTATAAAATCAGACTGCCTTACTGATTTTTGCAGCGCCTTTGCAATAACTTGTAAGGTTATATCGCCTGCAGTATGACCAAATCTATCATTAATTGACTTAAAGTGATCCACATCAATAACCACTAGGGTAACATCCGAGGCTTGGACATTAAATAAGTGAAGCTCGTGATTGTAACGTTCATCAAAAGCCGCTCTATTAGGAAGTTTTGTAAGGCTGTCGAGTAAGCTTTTAAAGCGTTGCTCGTTTAGGCGTTTTTTATATTTGGTTAGTTTGCCTTCTAAGCTGCCAATTCGCTGGTTAATTTCATCAAAACTGGCAATCAGCGTTTCGCGGTCTTTTCTTTCTAGCTGCTCTTTAGCTATAAAGTCTTGGCTGAGAGATTTTAGCTCGTTATCAACTAATTCTTTTAAAGAGGAAATAGACGTAGCAGATTGGGTTTGCTCGTTTAAATGTTTTATTTTTCCTTCAATACGTTTATTTAGTGTATCGAACTCTTCCCCCATTGATTTAGAGTGCTGGCTGGTAGATACAATTGATGAGTGCAACTCTTCTAATGTTTGGTTAAGCGAGACTAAAAAGCTTTGTGCCGATTGGCGCTCTTTACTGATATTTTTGACCACGACGCTTATTATATTTAAAGCAGCTTGCAACAGGGCTTCTACATTATCGTTTTCGGTAATTGTATTTTTTATTTGTTTAATTTGTTCAGTCGATTCATCCTCTAACACCAGCTCATTTGCAAGCTCTAACAGCTTTTTAGCCATACGAGGAGAAGCATTGGTGCTTGTTTCATCCGTGGTTGAAAGCTTGCTATGCAAAGCATGGTGATAAAAGTTAATAAGCTGATTTAATATCGGGATGTAGTCGTGCGTAGACTGTACATTATTAATTTCGTGGTCGAGTAAATGTCTTAAGGTGCGGCGGGTATCGTCTGGTAACCCTTTGGTTTTTTGTAAAAGCTTACCGACTGTTTGTACGCTCGAAAACAGCTCTCGCTGATGGGCTGTTTGTAACGCCTCTTGGTTTTGCAGTAATAATAAAATGTCATCTATTAAAGGGGATAATATTTCAAACCCGACACCTTTATTTAGCGAACTTCTAAATTTGGCGAGTTTATTATCAAGCTCAATATCAAGCCCTTTACAGCTTAAAGACAATTTTGCAGTTAGATTTGATAAAGTATCAACTTGGAGCTTACGCGCATTTTCAATGGCTATCCTTGCTTCAATTGCTTGCTTTAACTTTTTATCTACAGCGTTAGAGTTTTCAGACACCTAAGCATACCGCCATCGTATTAATTACATTACCTTCAGTTTACAACAAAATCATATTAAGTGTAGTTATCTAATTAAAAACTTAGCATTTTTACTTAGACCCTGCATGTAAACTGAGCTATTAGGTTGTTTGTCGTTTTTAATTCACTTTTAATTTATGCCTTGTTAGGCTTATTTCAAATAATAAGTAACCTTGAGTCATTATGAAAAAGCGTTTAGTCCTGTCAATGTTAGCGGCCTGTTGTGCAGCCCCTGCGTTAGCCGATGTAAATTATTCTTTAAGTATTACACAGCCACAACATCATTTAGGTAATGTAAGTGTAGAGTTTCCAAAGTCGGCGCAATCGCATATCGATGTTAAATTGCCTGCATGGCGTACTGGTCGCTACGAAATATTAAATTTAGCCAATGGGGTACGTTACTTTGCGGCCACAGACGACAATGGCAATGCATTAAAATGGGAAAAAATTAATCACAGTACATGGCGAGTGCATTTAGCTGAGCCAACACACGTGAATATTGATTACCAAGTCTATGCAAACGAGTTAGGAAAACGTGCACGCCACATAGACGATAGCCATGCTTTTATTGATGCATCTGGCTTTTTTATGTTTAGTGAATCATTTCGCCAAGAACCAGTTACCGTAGATTTAAAGGTGCCTAAAGCGTGGCGCTCTGTATCAGGCATGGAAAATGCGAGTAATAAACACAGTTTTAAAGCCGCAGATTACGATGTACTGGTAGACTCACCAATAGAAACAGGAATTAACAAACTTCATAAATTTGAAGTAGATGGCCGCCAATACGAGTTAGTTATATGGGGCGAAGGCAACTACGATGAGCAACTAATGCTTACTGATTTAAAAAAATTAGTGACCACAGGTAATGTTATTTGGAATAGCTACCCGTATGAGCGTTATGTATTTATGGTGCATGCTACATCGGGTGCTGGCGGGGCAACTGAGCATTTAAACTCAACCATTATACAGCGCCCACGGAATCGTTTTGGTAGCCGCGAAGACTACTTAGGCTTTATAAGTACCGCTGCGCATGAATTTATTCATACCTGGAATGTAAAAGCTTACCGCCCTAAAGGGCTGGCGCCTTATGATTACACCAACATGAACTACTCAAATTTATTATGGATTTCGGAAGGTTCTACTAGCTACTTTGAAGATCATCTATTAGTGCGCTCAGGCATAGAAACCACCGATGAGTTTTTTAAAGTGATGAGTAAAACGATTAATCGCCACTTACAAACACCAGGTCGAGAAGTACAAAGTGCCAGCGAAACAAGCTTTGATAAATGGATAAACCAAGGCGGCGACCACGCGCGTAATTACAGCACCAATATTTACTTAGAAGGCTCATTGCTTTCTATGTTGTTAGATATACATTTATTAGAAACAACCCAGGCAAAAGTTAACTACCGCCAAGTACACAATGCTTTATACAACAAGCACACGTTACCACAAGGGTTTACTGAGCAAGATGTACTGGCAATATTAAAAGAGCTAACAGGTGAAGACTACACAACGTGGTGGCACGATAACGTGAGCACCCCAGCTAATATAGATTTTGATGCTTTATTAGGTAAAGTTGGCTTAAAGCTTACTCGCCCTGAGAGAGCTAAGCCATTAGCAAGCATTGATGCCACTGCAAAAAATAGCGGTGAGTTATTAACGCTTACCCACGTTCGCAGAGGCGGAGCAGCATGGCAGGCGGGCCTCACAACAGACGATAAAATTGTGGCGGTTAACAAGCAGCATGTTGGAAAAGATTTAAAATCGAGCTTAGAAGTATTTAAAGCGGGTGAAAAAGTCACTATCGATTTTATTCGTCGCGATGCACTTCAATCGACAACCCTCGTTTTATCGCAAGATTATGATAAACCTAAAAAGGTGGTTGCTGATAAAAATGCAACTTTATCTCAACGGGCCTTATTTAAAGCATGGATGGGGGTAGAGCACCCGATTAATGTGCAAGCTGATTAACATAATAGCGTTTTATTAAAGGAGCTTTGGCTCCTTTTTTATATCTTATGCAAAGGTATATCACTTAAAAACCAACCTAAAAGTGCTAATTTTAAGAGTACGTCCTATTATTGTGTTAATAACGACTCTAGGTTGCGTATAAATGAAGTCATTAAAAACCACTCAGATCCTCTCACATCAATTTGTGCTTAACGATCCGCTGCATCAGTTATTTGATGCGATACACAGTATTTCTGTGCAAGGATACGATGAGCAGCGCCGCGTTATTTATTGGAATAAAGGCTGTGAGCTGCTTTATGGCTATACAAAAGAGTACGCAACCGGAAAAAACCTAGAAGATTTAATTATTCCGCCCCCAATGCAAGATGCGGTTATAGATGCTCATCGTGAGTGGCTCATAAACGATATCGAAATACCCGCGGCTGAGCTTACATTACAGCATCAAAATGGCAGCAATGTTACTGTGTTTTCAAGCCATGTTATGTTTACAAATCAGCATGGGGTAAAACAGATGTACTGCATCGACATAGACTTGAGCGATGTAAAACAAGCACAAGCGCAAGCTATGGATAAACAGCAGATGCTCGAAAAAGTATTTGAAGCCATTCCTGATTTGTACTTTTTACTCAAACCGGATGGCACCATAGTTGATTACCATGCTAATGATTTGAGCAACTTACATTTACAGCCTGAGCAATTTTTAAATAAATCGATGTTTAGCGTATTGCCCTATACTGTAGCCAAAATGTTTAAAGACAATATTCAAGAGCTGTTAATTCACAAAGGTAATGTATGCTTTGAATACGAACTTTTAGTACCCAAAGGCGTGTTGTATTTCGAAGCGCGGGTGAGTTATTTACATCATTCAGACCAAGTAATGGTGATAATTCGCGACATAACAGAGCAGCATGAGTCAAACAAACTTATACGTAAACAAGTCTATTACGATAGCTTAACGCTACTTCCTAATCGTTTTTATTCTTTAAAACGACTTACTCAGCTAATTAACACTGCGAACGAAACACTTTAGCCGCTGTTATTTTTATCGACTTAGATGACTTTAAAAAAGTAAACGACACACTCGGGCATGAAATTGGCGATTCATTACTTATCAGCGCCGCTAATAAACTGAGCCAAATAGTTAATGAAAACGCGACCGTAGGCAGGTTAGGGGGCGATGAATTTATTATTTTACAACCAGAGCTACACAGTAAAAAACAGCTAGATGAGATTGTTACACGCTTACTTAAAAGCTTTAGAACCCCCTTTGAAATAGATGGCCGCGAATTGTTATTAACGTTAAGTATTGGCGTGGCTTTGTACCCTGATAATGGGGTAACAGCCTCTGATTTATTACGCCATGCAGACACAGCAATGTACCAAGCAAAAGCGCTTGGCAGAAACACCTACGCCTGCTTTACCAGCGAAATGAATACCGCCATAAAAAGGCGGTTAGCAATAGAAGAGCAGATGCATGTTGCTCTTGAAAAAAACGAATTTGAATTGTATTTCCAACCTAAATGCGATGCTAAAACACTTAAAATAATTGGGGCTGAAGCGCTATTACGCTGGAACAATAGTGTGCTTGGTAAGGTTATGCCCGATGAGTTTATTCCGTTAGCAGAGCAAACAGGTTTAATTATTCCTATTGGAAAGTTTGTTATTGAGCAGGCATTAGCATTTTTAACGCAGTGGCAGGCAAGCTCTCAACAAAACTACAGTATGGCAATTAATTTATCACCAAGCCAATTTAGAGATTCAGAGCTGCTAAGTTTTATAGCAAGCACGTTAGAAAAAACCGGAGTAAGTGCTAAAAATGTCGAGCTTGAAATAACCGAAGGCGTGTTAATGAGCGTACAAACCAATATAACAGAGTCGTTGCATGCACTTAATAAGCTCGGTATTAAACTATCTATGGATGACTTTGGCACAGGCTACTCATCGCTTAGCTATTTAAGGCAATATCCGTTTGAGGTATTAAAAATAGATCGCAGCTTTATTTGTGGTATTACCGAAAACCAAGAAGACTACAGCTTAGTTAAAGCCACAATTGCAATGTCGCATAGCTTAGGCTTAAGTGTGGTAGCTGAAGGCGTAGAAACATCAGCACAACAAAAACTACTAGCCGAGCTAAATTGCGATCTGATTCAAGGTTACTATTTTAGTAAACCGCTGCCTGCGCTACAGTTACTTGATTTTAAAGCGTTATAAGTACATTTATTATAAGTGTTAACCTAAAACCCATTGAGCTGTAAATAGCGTAAATTGAGGCGCCCACCGCATTTAGTATTTAAACCCTTTAGCCAAATAACGCTACGCATTAATATGATAGGCTTTACTGCTACTGCTTTGGTATTTCGATAAAACAAAACCTATGCAGTGAAATACAACACCCACTAGATTGAGTAAAGCTCATCCCGCAAACTTTAATACCCCTGACACTCATAATTCATTAATTTAATTCATGTGCATTTTATAAGCTAATAATGCTAGGTTTAATCATCACAATATTGAAGGAAATAATTATGAAATTAGAGTCATTAGCACTGCACCATGGTTACGAGTCTGAAGAAACCACTAAATCAGCAGCAGTGCCTATTTATAATACCTCATCTTACACGTTTGATAATACGCAGCATGGCGCTGATTTATTCGACTTAAAAGTACCTGGTAATATTTACACTCGTATTATGAACCCAACCAATGCGGTGCTTGAACAGCGTATTGCCGCAATGGAAGGGGGCATTGGCGCGCTAGCGGTAGCCTCGGGCATGGCTGCTATTACCTATGCTATTCAATGCTTGTGTGAAGTAGGCACTAATATTGTGAGCACCAGCCAAGTATATGGCGGTACATATAACTTATTTGCTCATACGTTACCGCGCCAAGGTATTGAAGCACGCATGATTAAAGCTGATGATTTTAGCGCCTTTGAAGACGCGATTGATGATAATACCCGCGCAGTATTTTGTGAGTCCATTGGTAACCCTGCAGGTAATATTGTCGATATTGAGCGTTTAGCTAACATTGCTCATAGTAAAGGGGTGCCACTTATTGTTGATAATACTGTGGCTACACCTTATTTATGCCGCCCATTTGAGTTAGGTGCCGATATAGTGGTTCATTCACTGACAAAGTATATAAACGGACACGGTACAGCTATTGGCGGTATGATTGTTGATTCAGGTAAATTTGATTGGAAAGCCAATGCCACACGCTTTGCAATGATGAATGAGCCCGATCCGTCTTATCACAATGTGGTCTATACCGATGCCTTTGCAGAAGCAGCCTTTATTGGTCGTTGTAGAGTAGTGCCACTTAGAAATACCGGTGCAGCACTTGCGCCCAAAAACGCATCTGACATTTTAATTGGCCTAGAAACCTTAGGTTTACGAATGGATCGTCACTGCGAAAACGCGCAGCAACTGGCTGAATACTTAGAAAATCACCCTAAAGTACTTTGGGTTAACTACGCTGGTTTAACATCAAGCCCATATAATGCAATGAGCCAAAAAATCACCAGTGGTAAAGCCTCAGGCATTTTAAGTTTTGGTATTGCGGGCGGCCTTGAAGCAGGCACGCGCTTTATTGATGCGCTTAATATGATCTTGCGTTTAGTTAATATTGGCGATGCTAAATCGCTGGCTTGTCACCCAGCGTCAACTACACACCGCCAATTAAATGATGAAGAGCTTGCAAGCGCAGGTGTGAGCCGTGATTTAATTCGCCTATCAGTCGGTATTGAAAACATTGCCGATATTATTGCCGATGTAAGCCAAGCGCTCGATAAAGCATAGTTATAAAATTAAGAACCTTGCGTAAGTAAGGAAGGTGCTTTTGAAGCGCCTTTTTTATTAAGTTTAATTTGCTTGGTTTGTTTTATAAATGCATTTGTATAAAGTTTATTTAAAACGCCGCTGTGTAATTGTTGAAACTTACGTTTAAAAAAAGCTTTTTTAACCTTGGTTTTAGTTGCGCAGCTTGCAATATCGCTCTGTATGTCTGTATTTTGCGAAACAGGGTATGGCATAAGCGAAAAACCATTTACGTGGGTTTCCCAAATATGCTGTAAGTCGCAATCTACAGGGCGGCCAAATTTAGCTGTGGCTTTAAGTAATTGCTTAGCCCCTTCATAGCTTATTGCCGTAGCACAACAGCCGGTCATTAGCTTTTTATGTATGACTAATTGCTGGTGGTTGTTTAGGTTTTGTTGATAGGCAATAGGGCGAGTGCGGTTTTCATAAGCGGCGAGTTTAATAAGCTGCCAAGACTGCTGTAGCTGTTCAATATTTTTAATCGCGTTATGAATGCTCTCATCAATATAAAAGTCATCCTCGAGCACAATCGCGTAATCTAGTTTTTCATCAACTATTTTTTGCCATGCTTTACGGTGGCTTAAATAGCAGCCAATTTGGCCATTGCTTAGCGGATAGTGATACTGCTGTTTATTCAATTGCGGGCTGTAATGTAGGAACTTTTGTTGTGTACTTAATTGTGCGCCATCTACGGCATCAATCCGTTCAAATGGCAAGTTAACACGTGCCAGTTGCGTTTGAGTATTTGCGAGTCGCTGCGCGGAGCGCGCTAAGTTTATTACAAATAATGCTGCCATGATGTTCACCCCCTATCGTTTTTAGCAATACTAAAGGGGGGCTGTTACACGCAAGTGGCAAATTTATGGCTTTTTTAAGTCAGCTCGCGGCTGCGCTAAAATGGCGTTTTTTTCTTCTTGGCTGAGGATGATCCAATCAAATATTTCTTCATTAGTTCGCCCGCAGCCAGTGCAATAACCGCTGCGGCGCTCACATATGCCTAAACAGTCTGTTTTTAACTTAGTGTTTGAGTGTGTGGGTTTTTGCATTTAATTTCCTAGCGGTGGAGCAATTTCAAAACGGGTAATATAGCGCGTTCTACTTTGAGAGGTAAATAAGGTGATAACTGGGTGAGCTTCATCCAAAACAAAGTTACTACTCATTGAGGTTGCTGACTCTTTCGTATTTTCGTACCAGCCTTGTGACGCTACACATTGACGTATTTTATCCACTGTTTGTATATGTAGATTTGTGGCATGGGCTTGTTTGTTTTCACTCGTGCATTGATAACTAAACTGCTTATTATGTTGAGTAATGGTGCAGGTATTACCTATAAAATGAGTATTAGCATGCCACTGGTTTATAAAATCATTTCCCACTTTATTTGCTTTTACTGCATTAAAGCCGTTAGTGTTCGCATTAAGTAATGTGTTTAGTGGGCTACATGCGTTTTGCGTTTTTACTATTTTAGGCGCAGGGGCTTTTTGGCTTACACAGCCTGTTAGTACCAATAAGGATAAAGCTGTGATAATTGATTTATTCATAAGCAACGCTAAAAGAATTCGATAGGCTGCACCATACGCAACCTATGTAAAAAAATAAATACCATAACGTAAAAAGGCCCATAAAATATGGGCCTGTAAATGCGCTAAAATAAAGCAGCTGTATTATTTATGGCGACCTTGCAGGCATTTTACAACGTCTTCTAGGGCTAAGCCTTGGCGTTGTAGCAATACAGTAAGGTGATAAATTAAATCAGCCGATTCGTTAGTAAGTTCATCGTTATCGTGTTTCATTGCAGCAAGCGCTACTTCTACGCCTTCTTCACCTACTTTTTGACAGCTACGGCTTAAGTCTTTAGCAAACAATGAAGCTGTGTAGCTTTTTGATGGGTCGTCGTTTTTACGCTCAACAATCACATCTTCTAATTGCGCTAAAAAGCTTAGGCTAGGTTTTGCGTCATCACCAAAGCAGCTTTGTGTGCCTAAGTGACATGTTGGGCCTTCTGGGTTAGCCAGTACTAAAATTGAGTCGTAGTCACAATCGGTATGCACCGATACTACGTTTAAATAGTTTTCTGATGACTCACCTTTGGTCCATAAACGTGACTTTGAACGCGAGTAAAAGGTTACTTTATTACTTTCAAGCGTTACCTTTAGTGCTTCGCTGTTCATGAAGCCTTGCATTAAAATAACACCAGAGCGAGCATCTTGAACAATCGCAGGGATCATTTCGCTTTTAGCAAAATCTACTTGAGTTTGGTTTTGTTGTGTTACTTGCATAGTCTTGCTGCCACTTGGTTATCAGTTAAAAATTGTTTTAATTCGCCAATGTTAATCACATTTTTGTGAAAAACGCTTGCTGCTAATGCGCCATCGACTTCGCTTTGTTTAAATACATCAACAAAGTCTTGCATACTGCCTGCACCGCCTGATGCGATTAAAGGAATATTACATAATGCGCGCATTTTACTTAACTGCTCATTGTCGTAACCGTTACGTACGCCATCTTGGTTCATACAGTTTAAAACAATTTCGCCTGCGCCTAAGTCTTGTACGCGTTTAACCCATTCTTCGGTTTTGTAACGTGTACGGTTTGATGCATTAGGATCGCCGGTTAATTGATACACTAAATACTCGCCGGTCACTTCATCGTAAAAGCTATCAATACCTACAACAACACATTGCTTACCAAATTCATCGTGTAGCTCTTTTATAAGCTCAGGGCGGGCAATAGCAGGGCTGTTAATACTTATTTTGTCAGCGCCACGCTCTAGTACACGTGCTGCATCGGCTACCGATTTAATACCGCCAGCCACACAAAATGGAATATCGATGTGGCGGGCAATGCTCTCTACCCAATTTACATCAAGTAGGCGTTTTTCAACACTTGCGCTGATTTCATAAAAAACCAGTTCATCGGCGCCGGCATCGCTGTATGCTTTTGCCATTGTTAAAATATCGCCCACTATTTCGTGGCCTTTAAATTTAACGCCTTTTACTACTTGGCCGTCTTTTACATCTAAACACGGGATTATGCGTTTTGATAACATGCCAACGCCTCCTCAACACTAAATGCGCCATCAAGTAGTGACTTACCTAAAATAACACCACCTACGCCCAGCTCTTTAAGCTTTTTAATGTCATCAAGTGAGCTTACGCCACCCGAAGCTTGTACTTTAATGCTGCTGTTATGGCGAGTTAAATCTTCGTAAAGCTCAAACGATGGGCCGGTCATGGTGCCATCTTTACTGATGTCCGTACATAAAAAGTCAATAACGCCCAAGCTTACATAAAAATCTACAAGCTCAAGTAAACCAAACTCAGATTCACTTAACCAACCGTGCGTAGCAGGTGCCCAGCCAGTGGCTGTTTTATTTACATCAAGGGCAATAACAAAGTGCTCGGCGCCAAATTGTTCAATCCAGGCTTTTACTTGCTCGCGTTTTTCTACCGCCATAGAACCAATAACAACTTGGTTAGCACCGGCTTTTAGCCAATCGCTTACATCTTGCTCTGAGCGAATACCGCCGCCCACTTGATACGGTACGTTAAGCGCTTTAGTTGCAGCTTGAATATGTTGCCACTGTTTTTTACTTGGATCGCGTGCGCCTTCTAAATCTACAAGGTGCAATTTACCTGCGCCGCTGTCGGCGTATTCTTTTAAACGTGCGCCAAGCTCAAAAGGGTAAAACTGAGCGGTGTCGTACTTACCTTGGTATAAACGAACAATTTGATTTTGTAATACGTCTAATGCTGGAATAATCACAAATAATCTCTTTAATGTTGGTTAATGGGCCGTTTATAACTGCCAATCAACAAAATTTTGTAATAAACGTGTGCCTACTTTTGCACTGCGCTCTGGGTGAAATTGCATGCCAGCGTAGTTGTCTTTTGCAACTATGGCTGAAAAGGTTTGGCCGTATTCGCCGCTTACAAGTGTTGCATCGTTTACGGTGTGCGCAAAGCTATGTACAAAGTACACTTGCTCGTCTTGTGTTAACCCTTTAGTAAGTGCATGCTCTTTATTAATGCTTAAGTTATTCCAACCCATATGCGGCGACGTTAAACTGCCAACATCAAGGGCTTTTACTTGGCCTGGTATTTTACCTAAGCATTGTACGTTACCTTCTTCGGTGCTTTCGCACAGTAACTGCATACCTAAGCAAATTCCCATAAGAGGGCGCTGGTATTCGTTTATAGCTTGTTGCCAGCCGTTATCTACAAGGCGTTTCATGGCAACAGATGCATGTCCAACGCCTGGTAATATAGCACGCTCAAAGCCGGCTAATTGCTCTGGCGAGGTAATGACTGTTGGCGTTTGACCTAAGCGTTCAAAGGCAAAACGAACTGAATTTATATTGGCACACCCGGTATTAATTATGGCAATCATAAACATCCCTTAGAGCTGGCTGTTTGTTGGGTCGTGTCTTGTGCTACTGCCATACGAAGGGCACGTGAAAACGCTTTAAATAAGCCTTCTACTTGGTGATGACAGTTACCGTCGCTCACCGATAAAATAAGGCTAATAGCGGCATTATCGCTTAAGCTTTTGAAAAAGTGCTCAACCATTTGTACGTCTAAATCGCCGGCTTTTTCGCGGCTAAAGTTAGCGTTTAATACAAATGAAGCGCGGCCCGATAAGTCAATTTGTGCCTCTGCTTTACACTCATCCATTGGCAGCGCAAAACCATAGCGCGCTATTTGCGATTTAGTACCCAGCGCTTGTTTAAGCGCAACACCTAGGGCAATACCAATGTCTTCAACAAGGTGGTGCTCGTCTATGTGTAAATCGCCTTTCGCTTTAATATTTAGACCAATGTTGGCGTGGGTACGAATTTGATCAAGCATATGATCAAAAAAGCCAAGGCCGGTTTCAATGCTACCGTTTTTAGTTTGATCTAGGTTTATGGCTACATCAATTTGGGTTTCTTTGGTGTTACGCGTAACACGACCTTCACGGTTGGCAGTTGTAAGCTTTGTAACAATGGCAGGCCAGCTGCCATCATACAAAATGCCTTCACAACATAAGTTTTGAGCAAGGCCAATATCGGTTTGACGATCGCCAATCACGTATGAGCGAGCTAAGTCAACTTTGCCAGAGCGCATAAGCTCAGTTAATAAACCTGTTTTAGGTTTACGGCAATCACAGTTTTGCTCGTCAAAGTGTGGACAAATCAATACTTCGTCAAAGCTAATGCCTTGGCTTTGCAGTATGTCCATCATTTTATCTTGAGCTATATCAAAGTCAGCAGTCGGGAAGCTGTCTGTGCCTAAGCCATCTTGGTTAGATACCATTACTAAGCGATACCCTGCGGCTTGTAATTGTAATAAAGCCGGGATAACACCAGGTAAAAACGCTAATTTTTCTAGGCTGTCTACCTGTTTGTCGGTGATTGGCTCTTCAATTATGGTGCCGTCACGGTCAATAAATAAATAGGGGTTACTCATGATACTTCTTGTCCTGATAAAAGAGGTGAGGTTGCTGGCTTATCAAGGCCATCTAACCAAATTTTTACTTGCTCAAGTTCTTGCTCATTACCAATGGAGATACGTAGCCAATCGTCTTCACCGTATAGGGCAAACGCGCGCATCACTAAACCTTGTTCAAGTGCTACTTTAAAGTAGTTTTTGTCGGCTAATTTTAAGGTAACAAAGTTACCTTCACCAGTGAGAATTTTTAATGCAGCAGGGGATGCGTTTAACCACCGTACAAGTTTAGCTTTTAAACTATTTAAAATAGTCACTTGGCGGCGCATTGATGTAATTGCATCAGGTGCTATGGCTTGTGCTGCAATACTTGCTACCACACCCGATACCGGATACGGCGCAATCACTTTACGAATAGGTGCAAGTACAGTTTCTTGTGCAAGTGTAAAACCGGTTCTTAGCCCTGCAAGCGCAAACGCTTTAGATAAAGTGCGCAGTACCACTACATTACTATATTCGTTAATCAGCGCTGTAGCACTTTGCTCAGGGCAAAATTCAATATAGGCTTCATCAACAATAACTAAAGCTTTACCGGTAAGCGCTGTTGCAATTGCTTTTACTTTTTCAAGGGGGGTTAAGCTACCGGTTGGGTTATTTGGATTACAAATAAACACCAATTTTGAGCTGCCCACTGCCTCAACTATTTCATCAACACTGCCATCAAGTAATAACGCTTGGGTTAAGCCATTGATTGCAACGTTGTGCGTATCAGCGGTTACTTTGTACATACCGTAGGTTGGCAAAAATAACGCGATACTGTCTTTTGCAGGTTCGCAGTAGGTACGTACTAAAAGCTCAATGCCTTCATCGGCGCCGCGCGTCATTAATACGTTTTCGCTTTCAAGCTCTGCATACGCAGCATAGCGGTCAATAACCAGTTGCGGTTGTGGATCTGGGTAGCGATTTAAATCTTCAATACTCAGTTTAATATTTTTAGCGTACGGGCTTTCATTGGCATTTAACCACGTTGACCCTGTTAGCTTTTCACTTTTAGCAGAGCTGTAGGCAGCAAGAGCTGCAATATTTTGTGGTAATAAGCTAGTCGCTTGTGCGCTCTCATTGCTCATTTTTAATTGCCTCTAAACGAATTGAAACCGCATTTGCGTGTGCATCAAGGCCTTCTGCATCTGCTAGTGGCAAAATAGCTTTTGACAGCTGTGTTAGGCCACTTTTACTTATAGTTTGTACTGTGTAAGTGCGGAAAAAATCAAGCAAGTTTAAGCTTGAATAGGTTGCACTGTAACCGTAGGTAGGTAACACGTGGTTAGTACCCGATGCGTAATCGCCCGCTGATTCTGGCGTGTAGTCGCCAACAAATACCGAGCCTGCATTTTTTACTTTATCTAAGTAAGGTGTTGAATCTGCTAATTGTAAAATTAAGTGCTCAGGGCCATATTGCGCTGATACGTCAAATGCTTGCTCAACAGAGTCCACTAAAATAAGTGATGAATTAGCCAGAGCTTGCTCGGCTGTATCTTTGCGGCTTAACTTAGCAAGTTGGCGTGTAAGTGCCTGCTGCGTTTGCTCAATGATACTTTCGCTGTTACACAATAAAATAACTTGCGAGTCTGCGCCGTGCTCAGCTTGCGAGAGTAAATCTGCGGCTATAAATTCTGGGTTTGCGCGCTCATCTGCAATCACTAATACTTCAGAGGGACCTGCTGGCATATCGATTGCCATACCAGGAATTGTTTGCGCAACAAGCTGTTTTGCCATCGTTACAAAGCTATTACCTGGGCCAAAAATTTTGTTCACTTTAGGGACTGATTCGGTGCCGTAGGCCATTGCGGCTATAGCACCTGCGCCACCACTTTCAATTAAAGTTGTAATGCCACATAACTTAGCTGCATATAATATCGCAGGGTTAATGCTTTCATCACCTTGCACAGGGGTGGCAAGTACGACGGTTTTGGCACCACTTAATTGTGCAAGTACACCTTGCATAATAACCGATGATGGAAGTGGAGCACTGCCACCAGGTACATAAATACCCACAGCTTCGATGGCCTGATATTTCAGTTCACATTCAACGCCAGGTTGGGTTGATAACTTAATATCTTTAGGCAATTGCGCTTCGTGAAAACGTTTAACGTTTGCATAAGCGGTGTCAATTGCGTATTTAAGCTCTGCGCTTAGTGCTTGCTCTGATGCGTTTATTTCATCAAGCGGTACACGTAAACGAGGGTTAGCTCTATTATCAAACTTTTTAGCCATATCAAGTAAGGCTTTATCACCTTGCTCTTTCACATCGCTCATAATTGTTTGGCATATAGCTTCAACCTTTGCGCTGGCAGAAACCGCAGGGCGCATTAGCGCCGCTGCTTGTACTTGTGAAGATTCCTCATTCCAACGAAGCATGGTACTTACTCCATCATTTTTTCAATTGGCATTACTAAAATAGAGTTAGCGCCTAGGGCTTTAAGCTGCTCCATTGTTTCCCAAAATAATGTTTCGCTGCTTACCATGTGAAGCGCTACGTACTCTTCGTTACCAGCAAGTGCAAGTAGAGTAGGTTGGCCAGAGCCTGGTAAAATTTCGCAAATTTCATCAAGTTTAGTTTTTGGCGCGTGTAGCATAATGTATTTGCTTTCTTTAGCTTGTTTAACACCACGAAGGCGCGGCATAAGCTTATTGATTAGCGCTAGTTTGTCTTCATCTTGCAGGTCTTTATTTTGAATTAAACACGCGTTTGATTCTAAAATTGTATCACCTTGAATCAAGCCGTTCGCTTCAAGCGTTGCACCGGTTGAAACTAAATCACAAATTGCATCTGAAAGACCGGCACGTGGGGCTACTTCTACTGAGCCTGTAAGCATTACAGTGCTTGCATTAATGCCTTCACGCTTTAACCACTGCGTTAAAATTTCTGGGTAGGTTGTTGCAATACGTTTGCCTTCAAACCAGCTTTTATCACGTGGGCCAAGCTCTTGTGGCCATGCAAGTGCAAGGCGGCAGTAACCAAAGTCTAGTTTTGCTAGTTTGCTAACTTCGCTTGGTACACCTTGGCGTTCACGTTCTGCTTGTACTTCTACTAGTACGTTTTCGCCAACAATACCTAAATCACAAACACCGTCCATTACTAAGCCCGGAATATCGTCATCGCGCACACGAAGCACGTCAATTGGCATATTGGTTGAGTGTGCAATTAAGCGTTGCTCACGTAGGTTTAATTTAACACCTAGTTGCTTTAGTAAATCTTGACAATCTTTAGACAGGCGACCGCCTTTTTGGATGGCGATACGTAGACGATTTGTGTTACTCATTATTCATTTTCCTTTAATTTAAAAACTAAAAACCCCGAGGGGAACCTCAGGGCGAAAATGAATCAATGTGTTTTGAATCGCCAGAGGTTCCTTTTAGGAATAACCTCTCAGCGAAAGACCTGACAGGTTATTCCGGTGAATGGTGGTGATGATGTACTGTTGTCAGGTTTAAGCGCATTTTTGTATCCTATTTTACTTACCGCTATTTAGTGAGCGTTAAGCTTTAATCTGTTTCAATAAATTTCGCATTCATAAAAACATAAACCGCCTAGCTTAGGCAAGTTTTTTTTTACCAAATTAAAGCATATCTTATAACTGCCGATAATATTGAGAGCTAAACAGTATTTTTAGTTGTTTTAATGTTTAAATTGTAGGCAAATTGGGCTTTATTGGTCAATTTATCTAATTTTTAATAAACAAGTTAAGGAGGGGAGTATGGATATAATGATCCCTTTTTTAGGGAAAATTTCACGGTTAGAGCTTGAACCAAAAAGTACATTTCATATTGCAGGTGTGCAAAATATGCCACAAGCGCAAAAAATTAAGCTTGAAAATGAAAAAAAGCAGACGCTCAACAAAAAAAGATTAGCGCAGGCGCAGGGCAAAAAAAGTGCAAGTGCAGCTAATGAAAAAGCAATCACCGTAGATGATGAAGGGAATAAACATTTAGATACGTGGGCATGAGCTAAACCCTTAATAGTAAAAAGCCACGCACAACTTTTCACTATTAAGGGCGTGTTGTTCTTTACGTTTTATACATTTTTTAGTGTTTTTTAGCTTTAATAATGTAAAAGCTAAATATAACAGCTACGGTAAGTTGCGCTATAAAGCCTTGCCACGTAGATTTTAAACCCAGTAGTGCAATATCAAAGTTTATCGGCATTACACTAATCGCGACTAAATCAGCCTCTTGTAATGCAATGACAGCTTTACCCATTAATACAAAGGCAAGTGCAAATAATAAATAAGTTGTATAAGCAAAAAACTTAGCAATAGGTAACTTAATCGAATATTTAACTAACACCCATGCAATAAGCGCTAATAAAACCACACCCAATGCAAAGCCCATCGCAACCGATGAATACTGTGCTTGCGAGCTTTGCGTTAATAACGACTGATAAAATAATACCGTTTCGAACACTTCACGATATACCGCTATAAACGAGAGGCCCGCGAGCCCCCATAGTGTGCCAGACTCTAATCGCGTATTAATATTTTGCTGAATATATGCCTGCCACTGCTGAGCACTGGTTTTACTGTGCATCCATACCCCAACATATAGCAAAATAATAGCTGCAAATAAGGCGCCTATCCCTTCCATTACTTCGCGGCTGGCACCACTTATTTGTATTAATGTTTGCGCTGCTGCCCATGTTAAACCACCTGCTATGAGGGCCATTACCCAGCCAATATGAACGTATTTAAGCGCATCCTGGCGTTTGGTTTTTATAAGCACCGTCATTAGCGCAATAACAACTAATAGTGCCTCTAGGCCTTCGCGCAGCAAAATAAGTAAACTGGTTGATAGCAAGGCGCCATCACTAAGTGTGGTGTCATTAAGTAGGTTGTTTGCTTTTGTTAATTGTGCAAGTACAGCATTAACTTGCGCACCGACAAGCTCGGTGTTTTTTTCATTTTTGAATGTGTTACGTAAGTTCATCAATTGTACTTCAATGCTTTTACGCAAGCTTTCATCGTATGCATTTAAGTTATTTTCTATCAGCTCAAAACCATCTAAATAGGCACTGATAGCCAGTTCGCTGGCTTTTGCATATTCACCATTAGCATGTGCATTTTGCGCTGCAATAAGTTGCGAGCGTGCAACGCTAAGTGGCTGAGCTTTGTTTTTAAATAAGTGTTCTGGATTACCGCGTAGCCACTTAATAAATTGAACTTGGGCAGGGGATTGATTTTGTGAAAGCTGCGCAGGGTTAAGATTAATGATGTCTGAAGTGCTGATTGTCTGGTTATTGTGTTGCGGCTTAGTTATATCTTGAAAAGCTAAACTGCCTACATAAAAGGCGAGTGACCAACGTTGTTGCTCATTAAATTGCCTAAAAGCAACCATTGGCGTATCGTCTATGCCATTGGATACAGCTTCATATAATCCCATAATTGTGCGATTTGTGGCTCGCTCTTTATCCATAAAGTTGGTGGGCTGTGGTGTTAAACCTTTAGCAAGTGGTCCATCACCTTGTCCATTTATGCCATGGCACATAGAGCAGTTTTCTGAAAAAAGTGCCTTTGTTTGTTTTAGGGGTAATAAAGATGAAGGCAAAGAAAGCTGCGGCATAAATTCAAGCAAAGACTCCCTAAGCTTTGAGCTCGCAGCACGTACACTTTGTACGCTTTGTTTATTTATAATGGCGTTATGTAAGGCGCCAGCTTGTATTTTTATATGACTGTATTGATTATTAGCACTGCTTAACTGTGTGGCTAGCGTGCTTATTAAATTTGCAAACTCAGACATTTCTTGAAATTCGTCTTTACTGACTACCTCGCCTTTTTGCACCGCGCCAACGTAATCAACCCCTACGTACTCTGCAAGTTGTGATATTTGTTTAATCTTAGCTTGCTCAGCAGGTGTTGAGGCAAAAGCAGAAAAACATAAAAAAGTGAGTAAGAACAAAGGAAAGAGAAAAACGTGGCGACGTGTAATGCCATAAAATAACGAAAAAACACTTGTATACTTACTGGACATAATTAGCCCTATAAAAAATATTTAAAATTAAAACTATTTTTATTACGCTTAAAATAAATAAAACCGTGCTAAAAATAATCCCCCATAAATAACTAACCCGCAGTGAATAGACTGCGGGTTTAATAAAGAAAACTTAGTGACTTTGCTCGGCAGATTTAATACTACTTTGAATGAGAGGAGAGATAGTTAAACCTTGCACAATAATAGAAAATATAACCACAACATAGGTCACAATAACGATTAAATCATGCAGATCACTGCCTGATATAAATACTTGATCCCGAGGAATAGCTGCAGCCATAGCTAATGCTAAACCGCCACGTAAACCACCCCATGTTAAAATTTTAACGCTGTGTTTGTCGTAGTTTTTAAAGCGCTTAAATATTACAAATGGCGCACCAACACTAATAAAACGTGCTAATAAAATAGCAGGGATCATAACAAGGCCTAAGCCAATTTCACCCATTGTTACTGGCATAGTGACAATCAGCATACCAATAATCAAAAACAACAAAGCGTTTAAAAAGCTGTCGGTGGCGTGCCAAAAGTCTTTAATATAGCGCGTGTTTTCAGGCCCTGTGCGCTCGGTTGCTTTTGCGCGAGTAATATTACCTAAAATAATACCACTGGTTACCATGGCAAGCGCACCAGATATTTCCCATACATTGGCAGCGGCAAAACCCGCAGTTGGAATGGTTAAGGTTATTAATAGGCGTATATTTACATCTTTACAGTTAATAATTAAAAAGTGACCCACAAGGGCCATTGCTAAGCCAAACACGATCCCGCCTATGGCATCAACAAAAAACAGCTCTGCAATGTCGGCTGGGTTGGCATCGGTGCCAAAAAATGCAACAGAAAACAGCGTAGTAAAAATTACCAAACCAATACCATCGTTAAATAAAGACTCGCCTTCTACCTGTACCGAAATACCTTCAGGGGCGCGTAATTGTTTAATAATTGCTAGTACAGCAATTGGATCGGTTGGGCTTATTAAGGCGCCAAAAAGTAAACAATAAATAAAAGGGACGGGCCAGCCAAGAGCGGCAAAAATATAAAAACTTAAATAGCCAATTAAAAAAGTAGAGACTACGGTAGAGAACAAAACTAAAGCGGTTATTTCCCATCGTTGTTTACGCAGTGCCAACAGGTTAATTTCTAAAGCACCTGCAAATAACAAAAATCCAAGCATGCCTTTTAAAAGCAATTCATTAAAATTTATACTGGCTACAATTTGCGTCATTTCTAATGCAGTTGTATCGCCTAATAACTTAACTGAAATAATTAATAACAACGATATAACAACCGAGCCCGTTGTTATAGCAATCGTTGTTTGCATTTTAAGAACATACTGGTTTGCATAAGCAATAAAAATTGCGATAGCAGAGAGAAAACAAATGAGATACCAAGCATTCATTGGCTAACCTTAAATTTATTTTAGAGAACAAAAAAGAGCGAATTAAACGAGCCGTATATTACTCCTGTGACTAGGCTGTGTCACAGTATTTATGGGGCTTTTAGCACTTTTTTTATGTCTTTAGGAGACATATAGTTAATGCAAATTTACTGGTGTTATTGCTTGTAATGAAGAGATTAATACAAAGTTGCCTAGGCAACGTAGTGGCTAATTAATGCCGTTAATTGAATAAAGTAAACGCGGCTATTTTGCGGGTGTAATAGTGTAATTTAGTGTAAATATATGTATACAAATTGTGTGGTTGGTTTTTTCTTCATTTTTTAAGACACTCTAATTTCAATTGGCTTGCCCTTATAGCCAGGCTTACGTAAAATCTCGCTATTATTTTTTGTAAAGTGACTGGTATTATCAAACAGCTGTTTAGTGCAACCGGGCCGTTAGCGTTATCTTTAGATGGATACACGCCTCGCCAACCTCAAATTGATATGGCCGTTGCCGTTAACGATGCATTAAAAAATAGCACGCAGTTAGTGGTTGAAGCGGGCACTGGTACAGGTAAAACGTTTGCCTATTTAGCGCCTGCCCTTAAATCTAATGGTAAAACAATTATCTCTACAGGCTCTAAGGCCTTGCAAGAGCAGTTATACCACCGCGATTTACCTCAGCTAGTAAAAGCACTTAATGCCTCTAAAAAAACCGCATTGTTAAAAGGGCGCGCTAATTATCTGTGCACTTATAGGCTAAACCAACATGTAGCCCATGTACCAACAGACGATCCTGATGTAATGCATCAACTTGCTATGGTTGCAAAATTTGCCAGTGAAACACACTCGGGTGATTTAGCTGATTGTATTGGTATTGAAGAAGACGCCAAGGTACTGCCCTATGTTAATTCGACAGCCGATAATTGTTTAGGCAAAGAGTGTCCAGACTTTCAATCATGTTATATACGCAAAGCGCGTTTAAATGCAGCCGAAGCGGATGTAGTGGTTATAAACCATCATTTATTTTTTGCTGATATGGCAGTAAAAGACTCCGGTTTTGCCGAACTTATGCCCACCGCCGACGCTTATATTTTTGACGAAGCACACCAGCTTAGCGAAATTGCCAGTGACTACTTTGGTGAAAGTATTAGCACTAAAAAGCTGGTGGATTTAATTAACGATTTACGCGCTATTTACCGTGCAGAAATTCCCGATATGCTGCAGCTTGGGAAAAGCCTTAATAAGCTAGAAACCAGTGTGGCTGATTTACGTTTACAGTTTGGTGTAGATGGTAGCCGAGGTGATTGGCGCGAAAAGCTCAGTGATAAATTAATTTGCGCAGCGCTGCATCGGGTAATTAGCGATTTAGACTTTGTTTATCAGGTATTAAAACTGTGCCTAGAGCGAAGTGATAAAATAGAGCATCCGTTTGAGCGTACATTAGCGTTTAAAGGTCAGTTAGAGCGTGTTTTTGATACCGCACAAACGGGCTTTAGCTATTGGTACGAAACCACGCGGCGCTATTTAACGGTTAATATTACGCCCCTTAATGTCTCTGCTAAATTTGCTCAAATGATGAAAGACACCGGCGCAGGGTTTGTATTTACCTCAGCCACGTTATCGGTTGATAATAAGCTCGATCACTTTAATGCAAGCTTAGGTATTACTCCTGCGCAAAGTATGATGGTTGATAGCCCCTTTGATTATCCTAATCAGGCGCTTTTATGCTTACCACGATATTTGCCAGAATCGCACGCAGAGAACATGCCTCATGCAATTATAAAATTAACCCTAGAGCTGATTAAATCGGCTAAAGGGCGTTGCTTTGTGCTGTTTACAAGTTACCGAATGATGCATTTGGTGGCTGAGGGGTTAACCACACAAATGGACTACCCAGTTTATATGCAAGGGCAAATGTCTAAGCGTATAATACTGGAAAAATTTACGCGCCATGGTAATGCGGTATTGTTAGGTACTGCCACGTTCTGGGAAGGGGTTGATGTACGTGGTAGCACGCTAAGCTGTGTTATTATCGACAAGTTACCTTTTGCAGCACCGGATGACCCATTACTGCAAGCCAAAATGCAAGATTGCCAAATGCAAGGCATAGACCCGTTTGCTCATATACAGTTACCGCAAGCTGTTATTGCGCTCAAGCAGGGCGTGGGGCGTTTAATACGAGATAACAAAGATAAAGGCGTGCTGGTTATTTGCGACAACCGATTAGTAACGCGCCAATATGGCCAAGTATTTTTAAAAAGCTTACCGCCGATGCGCCGCACGCGAAGCTTAGAAGATGCAAACACATTTTTAAAACACATTAACTAGAGTACTAAAATGATTAAAAGTAATATTCTTGCCCTAGACGCCTCAACCGAAGCGTTATCTATAGTTTTACACTTTGAGGGCCAAACATTTCATCATTTTGAAGAATGCCCACAGCAACATAGTCAAAAAATACTCCCTTTAGTTGATGAGCTTCTTAATAAAGCACAGTGTAAATTAAAAGACTTAGACGTTATTGGCTTTGGCCAAGGGCCAGGTAGCTTTACCGGTGTACGCATTAGTGTTGCTATTGCACAAGGGTTAGCTTATTCGGCCAATTTACCATTAGTGGGCGTATCAACCTTGGCAATTATGGCCCAGCAAGCGTACGAACAAACGCAGGCGCCAGTCGTGTATTCAGCTATAGATGCGCGCATGGGAGAAATTTATTTTGCCCGATGCCAGGTAAATAACGCACGCATGGAGTTAGTAAATGAAGAGTGTGTTATAAAACCAGAGTTATTAAGCAAAGAGCATATAAGCAGTGAAGAGTTACACGCGATTGCCGTTGGCACGGGATTTAAAAGTTACCCTGATGCACTTAAAAACGTTAGCAATATAACCATAAATACAGCCATTACTTTGCCAGATGCTCGCTATATGCTTAGCCATGTAGATACGGCCTTTTTAAAGGGCGAGGTTGTTAAAGCAAGTGATGCGCAACCTAAATATGTGCGCGATACAGTAACATGGAAAAAACTACCGGGTCGCGAATAAGCACAAGAGTTGCAAATTGGGTGTTTTTAAATCATAATTTTTAATATGTTTGTTGTTGGAAGTTATCTATGACTTTGCCAATTGGCGCTGGTTTTTTTACGGGGGATATTCCTGCAAAGGTTACCTCTACAAAAATTATACCCTCTAAACCACAAGGTTTAGCGGATGATAGCGCCAGTCAAAAAACAAACACAGATTATGTAAAAACTAGTAAAGCGGGTGTAGAGCTTGCTAATCAATACTTTAGTCAAAACACTAGTAACGCAAAGTACAGCCAAACTATTTATGACCAACCAAGCCCAACGGTGAGTAAAGCAATTTCAACATATACTGAATTTGCAAATTTAGAGCGTCGCGCCGAAGTACAAGATTTAATAGGCGTCGATATATACGCTTAGCCCCAGTAATAGTAAAAAATAAAAAGCCCGAACACAGGTTCGGGCTTTTTCGTAAGCTTATAGCTACTGTTTAATAAAGCCAATTAGTTTATCGGCAATATCTGTATTATTTTGAGCACCGTTAAAGTGTTCACTGCCTTTACCGTAGGCAAATACTTGTACATCTACAGCGGTGTGTCCGCCTGTTGTCCAACCAGTAAAGCTGGCGTCACTAATAATACTTTTAATGGCTAAATTAAGCGCTGTTTCGCCCATTTTTTTCGCTTGTTCAAGTTTTACTTTATTAGCCGGTGTGTATTCAATACCTGTGTTGGCGCGCCAAATAGGCTCTAGGTCATCAGCAGCGAGTAATTGCTTTGTTAGCTCAACGGCTGTTGCTTTAACACCTTTAATAACTTCTGTATCCCACTTATATTGTCCGTGCGCACCGAGGGTTAACCCACCAGTTGAATGATCTGCAGTAACCACTAATAAAGTATCAGGGTTTTTATCAATATAGGCTTTTGCTTTTTCAATAGACTGTGCAAAGTCATCCATTTCGGCCATGGCACAGGCTACATCGTTAGCATGTCCACACCAATCAATTTGGCTGCCTTCAATCATGACAAAAAAGCCGTCTTTATTTTGGCCGTCGAGTAAATCAAATGCTTTAGCTGTTAGTTGCGTTAAGTGGTTTGAATTAGCATCAAGTGCAAATGGCAGGCCCATTGGGGCGTATAAGCCAAGTGCCGGTACTTGTGTGATCTGACCAAGGTTTTTTATATTATCGCTATATTGATAACCAGCTGCTTTAAATTCATCAACGAGGTTACGGTCTTCTCTAATAAAATACTGCGTACCGCCCCCTAGCATTAAATCAACAGGGAGTTTACCGGCAATTTTGTTATCTATGTATTCATTAGCAATCGCATCGTAATTTCGACGTGATTCGTTATGTGTAGCAAAACTTGCTGGGGTGGCATGGTTAATTTGCGAGGTAGCGACTAATGCTGTTGTCATACCGCGTTCTTTTGCTATTTCTAGCATGGTTTTAACGGGCTTTTTGTCTGTATCGACTGCAATAGCACCATTATAACTTTTGTGGCCGCTACTCAGTGCGGTTGCACCTGCAGCACTGTCGGTAACATAAGTGTGATCGTCAGGGTAAGTACGCGCCATGCCGGTTAAAATAGTATCAAATACGGTAGTTTCAATCTGCTTGGTGGTTGGATCATCTTTAAAATAACGATAAGCGGTTGTATAGGCAGGACCCATTCCGTCACCAATCATATAAATTACATTTTTAGGTGCATCGCTTGCATAAACACTGGTAGATGCACATAAAAGCGCTAATAAGCTAAGTTGGTTTTTCATTTTTATCCCTATGAATGTGCTGTTTAAATAGCACCACAATTGTATATGGTTACGGCGTGTTGAATTTGCAGCATAAATACCAAACATGCGCTGCCCAAAAATTCTTTCTAAGGCGATTAAGTTTTTTGCTAGGTTTTTACTTAGCCCACAAGGTTACAAACCTCGTAACATGATTTAACCGCCCGTAGATTGAACAAGTTTCAATCCACAAAGTTCAATACGCCCTCGTATAATAATGAAATGAAGTAAGAATAAAAAGCAAAGTAGATAAACAGGTTTGGCTAATTGTCACTAAAACAATACAGCCATTTTTTTAGCTTATGTTAATTATAGTGTAATGAATATAGTGGTATACATTACTTACCTGAAGAGTATTTAAGCTCTGTTTGTAATTATTTATTGAATTAATGAAACTTAAAATAGGTTAAGTTATTGAAATTAAATATATAATTAAAGTTCGAAAGTTAACCTTACAAATCAAGTGGTCTTTATAAATATAAAAAATATAAAAACTTTTGGTATTAGAGGTCTGACAACTAGTATGTTATAAATAATGTCGCACGTAAAAAAGAGGTGTCTGTTGCAGCCATTTGAAATAAAAACAAGAAATATAACATTGCGTGGCTTACAAAAAGGCACTGGCGATGAGCTGATTATAGCCTTGCATGGGTGGCTAGATAACAGTAATAGTTTTACACCTATGCTAGATAAAGTTAATCCGCAGCATACTTGGTATTGTGTTGACTTTGCTGGGCATGGGCTATCTGATTGGCGCGCACAGGACGCTCATTATTATTTTGTTGATTATATTGACGATGTGTACCAACTTATAAAGAGCTTAGGGGCAAAAAAGGTACATTTAGTCGGCCATTCAATGGGCGCAATGGTGGCAGGTTTATTTGCAAGTTGTTTTAGTGAGTATGTGTATTCAGTTACCTTTATTGAAGGGATTGGCTGTGTTACAACCCCCAGTGATGAAGTATGTGAGCAATTAAAAGGGGCGATACTGAACAGAGAGCGCGCCTACAATAAAAAAAAGCGCGTTTATAAATCGCAATCAGCGATTATCGAAGCGCGTGCAAATACAACCGATTTAAATAACGAACTGATCACCTTATTGATGAGTCGTAATATTAAGCAAAGTGAACTAGGGTATGAGTTAACAACAGACCCTAAGCTTAAAAATCACTCAGGTTTTAGGTTTGATGAAGCGCAATGTATTGGTGCAATAAAACAATTAATTGCACCAAGCCAATTAATTTTAGGTAACCAAGGTTATTCGTTTGTAAAACAAAATTTGGCCAAGTATATTAGCTATTACAACAACTTGAAGGTAATTAATGTAGATGGCGGGCATCATTGCCATATGCAAAGCAGTGGGTTATGTTTTGAGCATATTCAAGCCTTTATGCTGCAAAATGGTGCATGTTAATTGTAAATTAGCGCCAAATGTGGGATTATTCCTGCATTAGAGTATTTGCTCAATTGTTAAAGTGCCTTACTTAGATTAAGGTTAATAAAAATATAATTATAAACAGGGGCTAAGAGTGGAAAAAATCTGGCTTAAGCGCTACCCAGAAGGTATGCCTGAAACAATCGATCCTGAGCATTACAACTCGTTACTCGAAGTGTTCGAAAAAAGTTTTACCGATTACAAAAATTTACCTGCATTTACGAATATGGGTAAAACATTATCGTATGATGAAATAGATACAGCGACACAACGTGTTGCCTCGTATATTCAAAATGATTTAGGTCTTAAAAAAGGCGACAAAGTTGCCGTAATGATGCCTAACTTGTTACAAACGCCTATCGCTATTTTAGGTATTTTACGTGCAGGTTGTGTGGTGGTTAACGTAAACCCACTTTACACAGTACGAGAGCTTGAGCATCAATTAAAAGACTCTGACGCGTCAGCTATTTTTATATTGGCTAACTTTGCAGACACGCTTGAAAAAGCACTTGCAAAAACTGATGTAAAACACATTGTTGTTACCCAAGTGGGCGACATGGTGGGTGGTATTAAAAAGCATATCGTTAATTTTGTGGTTAAATACATAAAAAAAATGGTACCCAGCTACAACCTGCCAAATACAATTAAGTTTTCAGATGTGTTAGCAGGTGACCCTGCAAAGTATACGCGTCCAGAAATGAGCTTATCTGATCTGGCCTTTTTACAATACACGGGTGGTACAACCGGCGTATCTAAAGGGGCGATGTTAAGTCATGGCAACATGGTTGGTAACCTTGAGCAAGTATCGGGCTGTTTAGATAAAGTATTAGACCGTGGTACTGAAGTTGTTGTTACTGCATTACCGCTTTATCATATATTTGCGTTAACGGCTAACTGCTTAACGTTTATGAAATACGGTGGTTTGAATGTATTAATTACAAACCCACGTGATATGCCAGCATTTGTTAAAGAGCTTAATCAGCATAAATTTACTGCTATTACCGGTGTAAATACCCTGTTTAACGGGTTACTTAATACACCAGGGTTTGCAGAGCTTGATTTTAGTCATTTAAAAATGTCATTAGGTGGCGGTATGGCGGTACAACGTCCTGTAGCTGAAAAATGGCAAAAAGTGACTAATTCTAAATTAATGGAAGGTTACGGTTTAACTGAGTGTGCACCGCTTGTAACTGTAAGCCCGTACGATTTAGAAGCTTATAATGGCTCTATTGGTTTACCTGCTCCTAATACCGAAATTAAGCTAATGCTTGAAAACGGTGAAGAAGCGGCAAAAGGTGAACCCGGTGAGCTATGGGTTAAAGGCCCACAAGTTATGCTAGGTTACTATAACCGCCCAGATGCAACCGCAGAATGTTTGCAAGATGGCTGGTTTGCTACCGGCGATATTGCCACATACGACGATGAAGGTTTCTTCTATATTGTTGACCGCAAAAAAGACATGATCATTGTATCGGGCTTTAATGTGTTCCCAAATGAGATAGAAGAAGTGGTTGCCATGCACGACGGCGTACTAGAAGTCGCGGCTATTGGTATCCCGCACGATGTAAGTGGCGAACAAGTTAAAGTTTTTGTTGTTAAAAAAGACCCTTCTTTAACTGAAAAAGATATAATAAATCACTGTCGTGATAATTTAACTAATTATAAGGTGCCTAAACTCGTTGAGTTTAAGGATGAGTTACCTAAAACAAATGTAGGTAAAATTCTCAGAAGAGCCCTAAAAGATTAGTAAACTATAAAAAAGCCGGCATTAGCCGGCTTTTTTATTGTAGGAGATTAAGTGCAATACCAATTGATCGAAACACAAAATCAACTCAATACCTTTGTTGAGCAAATAAAAAACAAGCCTATTTTAGCCATAGACACAGAGTTTATGCGCCGCCGTACTTTGTACCCTGAAGTTGCACTTATTCAAGTATATGATGGTGAGCATCTCGCCCTTATAGATCCACTTGCGGAACTGTCGTTATTTGAATTTTGGCAAATATTACACGATCCATCAGTACTGAAAGTGTTGCATTCACCCTCAGAAGATATTGAAGTATTTCAAAAATATGCAGGCTTTGTACCTGCTCCATTGTTTGATACACAATTTGCTCTTCAGCTTTTAGGCGAAGGCAACTGTATGGGCTTTGCACTAATGGTAAAAGAGCTATTAGGCATAGAAATAGACAAAAGTGAATCGCGAACTAATTGGCTACAGCGCCCATTAACTAAAAAGCAGCTCGATTATGCAGCCGCTGATACGTTTCATTTACTGCCTTGTTTTGAACTAATAATTGAGCGTATAAATAAAGCTGAGTTATTTGATATTGTAATAAATGAGAGCGAGTTAATTGCAAATAAACGCGCCTTTCAAACCCCAGATGAGCTGCTTTACAAAGATATAAAAAACGCATGGCAACTAAAACCGCACGAGCTCGCGGTATTAAAAGAATTAGCTGTATGGCGTCGTAATAAAGCTATTCGTAAAAATTTAGCGCTTAACTTTGTGCTTAAAGAGCACAACATGACGGAAATTGCTAAACGTGGGCCTTCGAGTTTAAATACGCTGAGACAAATTCCGGGTGTTGAGTCAATGGAAGTAAACCGCTCTGGAGTCGAAATACTAAAGTGTATTGAAAAGGCCAAAGCACTCCCGGTTGATGAGCATCCGCCAGTGCTTAAACGTTTAATTGATTTTCCGGCTTATAAAAAAGTAGCTAAAGATATTAAGCAAAAAATCACTAAAGTGGCAAAAGAGCAGGGTATACCAGAGGATGTAATGGCCTCTAAAAAGCAAATTAATCAGCTTATTAGCTGGAATTGGAAACTCACCGATGAGCAAAAGGTAAATCATATTAAACCTGATTTACTTAATTCTTGGCGCTACAGTTTTGTTAAAGACGCGCTTAAAGAGTGGGATAATTAAACCCACTTTTTAAGCTAACAGGCTATGTTATACCAATTCGCAATAATATTTAATCATTTTTAGGGGCTAAACGTGTCGCTATCTGCGTTAAAAAATTCTCATTTAGAACAACTAAATAGCGATTTTTTTGCCTTGCTATCAACACGTTTTTCCATCCTCAAAATAGATCACTTAATTATGCGAATTGGTATTAAAAATCGGGCGCTACGCTGAACGTTAAACGCTTATGTGTAATTGGGTGATCTAGCGCCAAATACTCGGCATGTAAGTGTAACCTGTTGGCTTTTTTACCGTAATGTGTGTCACCAATAATAGGCATATTCAGCCCTAAGTGATGAGCGCAGTGTACCCTTAATTGGTGAGTGCGGCCCGTTTTAGGGTAGAGCTGTAGGCGTGTAATATTGTCTTTACGTTCAAGCACCTGCCATGTAGTAAGTGCGGGTTTGCCGTTTTTATAACAAACAAGCTGGCGTGGTTTATCGTCAAAATCAAGTCGCAATGGCAGCTCTATCTTGCCACTGTCCTTAGGCACAATACCATCAACCAGCGCAATGTAACGTTTATCAATAGTGCGGGCAATAAATTGCTTTTGTAGTGCTTTGTGGGCTCGTTTATTGAGCGCCACCACTAATAAACCTGATGTAGACATATCTAGTCTGTGCACAATTAACGGGCCTGTAGCGTGTGGAAATTGCGTTTGAATACGTAAATACACAGAATCTTCTATATTGACACCTGGTACAGATAAAAACTCGCTGGGCTTGTTTACAATAACAATATCAGCGTCTTGATAGACTATCGGCAGCGTTTTACCTTCAGCAGGGTTAACGAGTAGCGGGTTATCTTCTATGCTGAGGCCTTTTAACATGTGCGATAAAATAGGTTGGCACTTACTGTAGCAAGAAGGGTAATAGTTTTTATGTTGGCGTATTGCCGATTTAGGTGCGGCCCCCCACCAAAACTCAGCCATAGCCACTGGCTTTAAATTATTAAGGTAAGCGTATTGTAATAGCTTGGGCGCAGCGCAATCTCCCGCACCTGATGGCGGAGTATGCTCTGGCAATGCTGCAAATATGGCATTGAGATCTTTAACTTCATGCTCTGCATTTAAAAACTGGTACTGTGCAAACACTTGCTTTTGTAGGTTTTTAGATAAAACCTTACGTCGTTTTTTTAACTGTTTTATTTCGTCGTGTAGGGCATTAAGTGCCTGCTGTTGCTGAGTTATTTTATCGTGCCAGTGATCTTTTATGCTTTGATAGTGTTTTTTATCTTCTATGCTTTGTTTGGCCAATTCATTCAAGTTTGCTTGTTGCTCAGGCGTTATCGCTTGGCTTTGCTTAATTGCAAGTGCACTGCGCGCCTTTTTACGTGCTTTTCTATTGGCTTGCATTACGCTTTGTTGAGCGTGTAACTGCTGATCAAACGCGGCTTTATCCGCATTTAATGACGCTGTTAATTTATTCAATGTACTTGCATTTTCTAGGGCATGTATTTGCGCATTTATGTCGTTAATTATTTTACTTTCTTTTAAATAACTCACATCTTCCAGTGCCATTGTAGATACATTAGGCACGCATTTTATATCGGTATTTAAATTTTCAAGCTGGCCTGAATACGCCGCTAAAAAGCCAAGTTGTTGTTGCTGGTTTTGTACAACCAGTACACCAAACATTTTGCCATCATTCGTTGCTGTATTACTGCTGTCATTTTCGTTATACGGTAAATGCGTTTCAAGTTGCTGCTGCAATTGTGTTGCGGCTAAAACAGATAACGGATGAGGCTGGTAGTAAAACGGAAACGTAAATTTATCTGGAAGCGCTATAGAATCTACAGAGCAATCAAATAAAGTAAAACAAGAAGCGTGATTTAACATAGCAAAGTAATAGCAGGCATAAAGCAAAGTAATGGGCCCATAATAACATATTCACTTAAGGGGTACTTGCTTAATCCTCTGCGGTTATTAAACCGCGCTTAGCTAAAAAGCGCACTAATAATAGTGTTAGGTTTTCTCTGCGTGCATTATTTGGCCATACCGCATAGTAACCAAGCGGCTTGAGTTGCCAGTTAGGTAAAATGTGAATGAACTCTTCTCGTGCTAATTGTTTTTTTACTAGGTTTTCGGGCAATATGCCAAGGCCCAAGTTTTCAGATACAAAGTGACTTATTGCAAGCGCACTATTTACATTTACGCGCGACTTTTCACAAATACACACCACTTCGCCATTTGGGGATGTAAAATCTACAGTGCTGCCGCGCATACTAAAATGAACCCAATCCCACTGTTTTAAATCGTTTGGGTGCGTAGGGGGTTGATGCTTACTCGCGTACTTACTTGAGGCAACTAAAAAGCGTTTACTCTCTCCAATTTTACGCGCCATGAGTGAGCTGTCTTCTAGCCAGCCAACTCGAATACTTAAATCGAGTCCTTCATCCATTATATTTATTACTTGGTCTGTGTAATTAAGAGACAAGTTCACTTTTGGGTAGGTTTGCACAAATTCTGCTATCGCGGCTGAAATTTCGGAGCTTGCTAAAAAGGCGGGCAGCGATATTTTTAAAGACCCTATAGGCTCATCACCCACAGAGTTAATTTCGTTCAAACCTGCCTCTGCGTGTTTTGTTATGTTTTCTACGTGGGCGTAAAATTTTTCACCTTCAGGGGTAAGCGACAATTTACGGGTTGTTCTATGTAATAAAGTGACGCCTAAAAACTGTTCTAAGTCAGAAACACTATGGCTAACACGTGAAGGTGCTATGCCAAGCTCCTTAGCTGCAATACGAAATGAACCGCCAGCAACCACTTTGGCAAAAATAGCCATGTGTCGTAAATAGTTAATCATTGTTCTGAAAGTCGGAATTGTATTGTGCCGTTATTGTATCTATTCGCTTGTGTATCTAAAAGTTATATTAACCGCGAATTCAACATTAGCCTTACAGCCCAATAATTTGGTTGTTAAAAAAATCAGGAATGACAATGAACACATTACAAAAAACTATAGTTGCCGCAATTGCTTTAGCGTGTACCGCGCCTACTTTAGCTAGTGCAGAGGGGGTTTATGGAACTGCACATGTAGGCTATAGTTCGCAAGCAAATGACTCTCAAGCCATTGGTAACAATATTGCCGTAGATGCCGATTTTCCATCTGAATTTGATGCCGGTGAGGGCAGTGTAGGCAGTATTGGTTTAGGTTATCAGTTCAATCCTCAGTTTAGAGTAGAGGCGCGTATTAGCTATCATAATACTGACTATAGCGATACAAAAGTAGGTGTGGGTGCACGCGAAGGTGAGCAGTATGTATTAAAGGGGGATTTAAAAACCACCACTTATACAATTGAAGGCTTTTACGATTTTGATAACAGCACCGCGTTTACGCCTTATATTAAAGCAGGGTTAGGGGTTGCTGATAACAGCTATTCTGCAAAATTAGGTGGTGCAGGCATTAGCGCCTTTGACGCATTCGATGGAAATGTTGATGGCTATTACGATGCGTATGCTGATGACGATTCAACTGAATTTACATGGAATATTGGTGCAGGGGTTAACTATCAAATAACTAAAACTATGTCGTTATACACTGAGTATCAATACATTGAATTTGGTGACGTGCAAACGGGGCAAGATGCATTTACCGATGGCTTTAAAATTGACAGTGCAGCAAGCCATGAGTTTTTACTTGGTTTACGTGTAAACTTTTAAATTTAAAACACAAAATATTGCACCACATACGTGTAGTAAGTGTGTAAAGCAAAAAGCGGCATTTAAAATGCCGCTTTTAGTTGTGCTACTTTTTTTCTTCGTCAGGTAATGTCACGTTGAGCTCAAGTACCGCTAAATCATCTTCGTTTTGATCAAACTGTACCTGCACTGCATCAGTGTTTACATTCACGTACTTACGGATCACATCTAAAATATCTTGTTTTAATTGTGGTAAGTAATCCGGTGTTCCGCGTTGCGAACGCTCGTGCGCGACAATGATCTGCAATCGCTCTTTTGCTAATGACGCGCTATTTTTCTTTTCTGAGCGGAAGTAGTCAAGTAAAGACACATTAACCTCCAAAAATCCGTTTAAATAAGCCTTTTTTCTCAACATCTAAGAAGCGAAAATCGACTGTTTCACCGAGTAAGCGATTGATTGCATCAGCGTATGCTTGCCCTGCATCTGAATCACCATCAAGTATTACTGGCTGGCCTGAATTAGACGCACTTAATACCGCTTGCGACTCAGGAATAACACCAAGTAAAGGAATCGACAGAATATCTTTAACATCTTCTACCGATAACATTTCACCTTTTTCAACTCGCTCAGGGTTGTAGCGTGTTAATAATAAGTGTTCTTTAATATTTTCTAGGCCTTCTTCAGCACGTTTTGATTTGCTGTGTAAAATACCTAAAATTCTGTCTGAATCTCGAACCGAAGATACTTCAGGGTTTGTTGTTACAATTGCTTCATCAGCAAAGTACATCGCCATCATTGCGCCGGCTTCAATACCTGCAGGTGAATCACACACAATGTAGTCAAAGTCTTCTTTTAGTTCGTTTAAAACGCGCTCTACGCCTTCGCGGGTAAGGGCGTCTTTATCACGTGTTTGTGATGCGGGTAGTAAAAATAATTTTTCAACGCGTTTATCTTTAATAAGCGCTTGATTAAGGTTGGCTTCGCCGTTTATTACGTTTACAAAATCGTATACTACGCGGCGCTCACACCCCATAATTAAATCTAGATTACGTAAGCCAATATCAAAATCGATAATAACTGTTTTATAGCCTTTTAAAGCTAAACCGGTGCCTATTGCAGCACTTGATGTTGTTTTACCAACACCGCCTTTACCAGAGGTAACGACAATTACTTTTGCCATGAGATTTATCCTTTAACCAAAGCTGAAATTTCTAATGATTCGTTTTTTTGTTGTATTTGTACTGCATTGCCCCAGTGCTCACCTTGTAATGAGTCGCTGATCCAGTAATTGCCATCAATTGAAACCAATTCGGCTTCGAGTTTTTGGCAATAAATGCAGGCGTCTTTAATCCCTTTTGCACCTGCAATAGCACGCCCGCGTAAGGTGCCATAAATATGCACATTACCATCGGCTATTACTTCTGCACCATGGCTAACTGCACCAAGTACAATTAAGTCTCTGTCTTTTGCATAAACTTGCTGCCCTGAGCGTACCGTGCCATTAATTACTTGCGCAGGTAGGTACACGTTTTTTTCAACAATAGAGGTATTTGGCGCCTCTTGTTTAACGGGTGCACTTTTAGCATCTTGCGAGTAATTTAGTACAGAAAGGCCAGCGGCTTTAGCTTGCGTGTGTTGCTCATCTGAGCCATTACAAACACCTACAGCATTAAAGCTCATACGCTCAATGAGAGATTTTAAATGTACAAAATCAAGTGAGCTGTTTTTAATTTCTTCTAAATTAACAACAATAGGCGCTCCTTCAAAAAAACGAGGAGCTTGGGCTATTTTTACATACAACTGTTCTGCTAGAAGGGCGATATCAGTGCTATAAAGATGCAATACTGACAACGTGAAAAGGTTCCCTTTTAGCTCAAAAATTTGTTCCGACATACACGCTCAATTGATTTGTCTGATTAGAAATTAATTTTAGATAAACGTAGGCTGAATAAGGCCTTTAATGAAATTTCTAATCTAATTTTTCTAACTTATTATTACTCTCATGTTATAGTGTGCGGCAATGTTAAGCAAGATTAAATAGGGCCATTATGCTCACTGCGGTATATAAAAGTAAGAAAAAAGCGGATACCTTCTTATTTGTTGAAAAAAGAGATGATTTTAGTAAAGTGCCTGAACCTTTACTGGCTATGTTTGGTCAACCTATTTATGTAATGATTATCAATTTAGCAAAGCGTGATCATTTAGGCGGTGCCGACCTTGAAACAGTAAAAGCAGCGTTAGCTGACCCAGACAAGGGTTACTATTTGCAAATTCCACCGCCGGAAGAAAATTTACTTAGCCAATTACGAAAAGAAAACGGAGTTGATAGTGATTAAAAAGTTAGCCGTAATTTTATGCTCAGTGTGTTTAAGTGGCTCTGTAGTTGCTAAAACGCAGGCCGAATTTCAAACTTATTTAAGTGACTTAAAACAAGAGGCCATTGCTAAAGGGTACGATAGCAAGTTAATAGACGATGCATTTGCGACTGCCTCATACAAAGAAAAAGTTGTATCGGCTGATAAAAACCAGCCAGAGGTTAAAGAAACCCTCGAAACCTACTTACCGAAACGTGTACCGCAATGGAAAATTGATCGTGCACGTAAACTCTACGCAGAAAATAAAGATGTACTTGAACAAGTTGCAAAAGAGTTTGGCGTACAAGCACGCTTTATAGTGGCATTATGGGGCCTTGAAAGTAACTTTGGCACAATACAAGGTGGCCATAATGTTATTTCATCGCTTGTGACGCTTGCCTTTGATGGTCGTCGTGAAGCACTTTATAAGCGCCAGCTTTGGGCAGCATTAGATATTTTAAAGTCAGGCCATATTACGCTTGATAAATTTAAAGGCTCTTGGGCTGGAGCAATGGGCCAAACTCAGTTTATGCCTACCTCTTTTAACGCCTACGCTGTTGATTACAATAACGACGGCCGTAAAGATATTTGGACCACAAAAGAGGATGCATTTGCATCTATTGCCAATTATTTAAAACAAGAAGGCTGGAATGACTCACTAACTTGGGGTCGCCAGGTAAAATTACCTGAAAATTTTGACAGTAAATACGTGCTAAAACGTGGCACTAAAACACGTAAGCAATGGTTAGAATATTGGAACGACTCAGAGCGCTCGCTTGCAGACTGGCAGGCTCTGGGTGTGCGTAAAGCTGACGGCTCTGACTTACCTAATGTTGATGTACGCGCTGCACTGGTAATGCCAGATGACATTAATGGGCGTATGTACTTAGCGTACGATAATTACAAAGTGTTTATGCACTGGAACCGCTCATATTACTTTGCCACCAGCGTGGGCTATCTATCAGATAGAATTGGGTATCCAAAAATATAATTTATACGCTGTTGTATAATAAAAAAAGCCGCTATGCGGCTTTTTTATTTGTTTAATCATGTTCTTTTTTAAATATTTTATCTTTTAAATCGATAACCTTGCCAATTCCTGAACCAAGCTTCATTAACTTATTAAGTTGCTCTGGGCTTAAGCGTTGTAATTCTGAAGACCACTTAGTGACCGTTTCGAGTAAGTTGTGGATTTCGCCCATTTGCTTTTGTGCATAGCGCTCTTCTTCGTTGTTTGCTTCGTCTAAAAGGTTATCACGCAGCAAACTTAGGGTAGGGTCTATTTCACGCTTTTTACGCTCTTCAAATACGCGATTAGCCATATCCCAAATTTCACCCGCTGGGGCGTAATATTCTTTACGATCACCAGGGATATGATGCACTTTAATTAATTGCCATGACTGGAGCTCTTTAATTCCCATGCTTACATTGCCACGCGAGATACTTAACGCATCGGCAATCTCATTTGCGGTCATGGGCTCTTTGGTGATGATCAGCAAACCGCACATTTGGCCAATCGTACGATTGAAACCCCAACGGCTGCCCATTTCACCACAGTGCATAACAAAGGCTAAGTTTTTTTCAGATAGACTCATAGCTTTTTAAGTTTCAGTAAATTCAGAAAGTAATGCTAGCACGCTTATAAATTATAGCAACGTTTAGCCTGGTATCTTTTGTAGAGTATTAAATCAAGATTAGGTTTAATTTACTCCTACTTTTTGTAGGAGTAAATTAATTGCTTAGGCAGGGTTAAAGTGTGTAGCTAAAGCTGAGCTTAGCGTTGCGCTCTTCGCCTGGCATACCACCTAAAAACATGGCTTTAGAGTAGTACTTTTTATTAAACAAATTGTTTAAATTAAGCTGCATGTGCCATTTATCAGTGGTGTACGAAACTGCTGCGTCGTACACCGTGTAGCTTGGTACATAGCCATCAGGAATACTAAACGAGCTAGAGTTTGTGCTTCTGTTATCTACAAAAGTAACACCGCCACTTATATTAACAGCTTCAGGTAGGTTAAACATATCGGCATAGTAGGTAACCCACGTACTTGCCGTTACATACGGTACGCCTTTTTGGCGTGTATCGTAACTGCTGCTATTTGGGTTAGATTTATCGCGGGCATCTTGGTATACGCCGTTTACATTTACTTTCCATTGCTCGTTTAAGTGCGCATTTAAATCGAGTTCAACGCCTTTGGTTTGCTCTTCACCATCGTAGTAGCTCTCTACTACATCAGGCCCAGACACACCGGCTTCATACAGTGGGTTTGTGTATTCAAGGTTTGTACGCGCGCTTTCAAATACTACCAGTGATGCTAAAAGCTGATCATCAAATGCTTTAAATCTAAAGCCTAAATCGTTACTGATAGACTCAGAGTCTTCACGGTCGGCCTCTGTACCTGCTACTGAGCCTAATACACTGTAGGCAGTACGGCCTTTCGCGTGGTTTATAAACACGCTAAAGTTTTCAGTAGGTTGATAGGTTGCGCCTAAGTTATAAGTTAAGCCACTGTCTGATGTGTTTGCTTCAGGCGTTGGCTCAGCGCGGCTTGAGCTATAACGCTCATCTACACCATAGTGCTCATATGTTTGCTTAATGCGATTATAAGCAACACCAACTCGAGTTGTAAGCTGCTCAGTAATATACCCTACGTGCTGAATACCTAAGCCCCACGCTTGTACTTTTTTGTTGTAGTCACTGGTTTTTAGCGGGTCGTAGTCATCAAAACTGCCTGTTGGCCAATTTGGCGAGCGCATATCATAAATATATGGCAGCGTGCCTTGATACAGTACATTTCCTTCGCTATCGTAAATAACTTTGTCTGCATCGTAAATAGAATACTGTTTAAAGCGAATGTCTCTGTCTTCGTAGTTTGCATTAACCAGTAATTCGTTATCCACGTCGCCTAACATAAAGTCATAGCGTAAATCTAAGAAATACTGCCATGACTTTTCATCAGCTTCTACTTGGCGGTATTCTTGGCGTCGCGCTGCAAATGGGTAAAGCACACCGTCTTCAACTAACGGGGCGCGCGGGTCGTTATTTATAATGCCATCGCGTGTTGAATACACGTAATTAAACGCGCCAGTTTGACGAGCAAAGCTTGATGTGTAGTTACGGTACTGTAACTGCTGATTTAAAAATAAATCATCTGTAATAAAGTAATTATGGGTTAGCTTAAAGCGAAGCTCTTCACCTTCATTATCATCCGCCATAGGAGAGATAATACCGTTAGTACCAAAATCGTACGGGGTAAGGCCATCGGTTGATGAAAGCGAATCTGCCAATTGTGTTTGTTGAGCCGCAGTTAATTGCACACCATTACCAGATGGGTCATTTACTAAATCTGCGCCAGTTACTTCACCTGCAGTTAAACCATTGGCGGTTTCTGCATTATAAATTCGAATAGGGTGGCCAATAGAATCTACTGCAATTGAGTCTTTAATATAGGCAGCAGAGAGCATGATATCTTGCTTGTCGCTTAGTATGTATTTAAGCGAGGTATAAATTTCGTCGCGGTCTTCTTTTAAATCACGAAAGCCATCGCTTGAGGCCGTTTTAGCCATTACGCGATACGCTAGGTCATCGGTAATCGCATTGGTGCTATCAAAGGCAAGTGAATAACTATCCCATTGGCCAAGTTCGGCAGATATTTTATGTTTTTCTTCAAACTCAGGCTTTTTTTCAATCAGATTAATAACACCACCAGCACTGCCTATACCATATAAACCGGTAGCAGGGCCTTTAAGTACTTCAACCGACTCAACATTAGTGAGTGAACGAGTTGGGTTAAAGGTATTACCTAAGCCTGCACCGCCATACATACCATCGTAAGTGTAATTAGCATCAAGACCACGAATGACTAAATTGTCGCCTATACCGTAGTTATTACCGGCTTGAGTTAAACCACTTACATTACGTACAAGCTCTTGTAGGCTGTCTACACCTTGTGACTCTATAAGTTCACGGTCAATAATAACAACCGGTGCCGGTGTTTCCATTAACGACATGTCTGATTTAGTTGCAAGGCCTGAGCTCATTACAACTTGGTTTTGCTTTTCGTAAACGCTGATGCGCTCAATGTCTTTTTCAGCCGTTGTTGCAGCAACCACTAATGATGCGTTTAAACACGCAAGTGTAACAAGAGAGTATTTGAACTTTTTCATATTGATAATTATTCGCATTCCATAAAGTGTGCGAATAGTAATAGTTATTATTCGTTAAGTGAATAAAAAATTCTAAAAAAGTGAAATTAATTGCGTAGTAGGTGAGTTATTGTTCTAAAAAGTAAATTTAAGGTTAAATTAATGCGGTAAATAAAAAGCATGAAAGTGTAAGCTTTCATGCTTTTGTAAAATAATACATTAATTAATGACTATTTTTTATAAACAACGCCTGCTTTCATAACAAAAGGAATGCGCTCAAGCACAGAGATATTTTTAAGTGGATTACCTTTTACGGCAATAATGTCGGCTGCAAACCCTGATTTTAGCTGACCCAGTTTATTATCCATTTTTAATAGCTTTGCACTGTTAATGGTGGCAGCCTGTATTGCTTGTAGTTCGCTCATGCCAAATTTAACCATACGGCTAAATTGTTTGGCGTTATCGCCATGAGGGTAAATAGCAGCATCGGTACCAAATACCATATTTACACCGGCTTTTACTGCGCGGTTAAAGCTGTCGCGTTGCTTTTTAGACACTTGACGTTCTTTATTGAGGTTTTCTTCATCTACCCCATTTTGCTCACCAAAACTCAGTGTGTATTCTGTATTATAAATGTCCATTGATAACCACGTGCCATGTTTTTTAGCAAGTGCGATGGCTTCATCATCTAAAAAGCTGGCATGTTCAATACTATCTACGCCGGCTTTTATAGCTGTTTTAATACCACTTGTGCCATGTGCGTGAGCGGCTACAGGTAAATCACGCATGTGGGCTTCATCTACAATGGCTTTCATTTCTTCAAATGAATACTGCTGTACACCCACTTTTGTACCTTTAGAAAAAACGCCCCCCGTGGCGCAAAACTTAATGGCATTAGCGCCATACTTTATGTTTTCTCGTACTTTTACTCGTGCAGCCCATGGGCCATCGGCTACCCCTGTTGAAGTGTATTTTAGCTCCGGTGGTAAACGGTTATTATCGCAATGTCCGCCTGTGATCCCAAGCGAAGGGCCAGCTGCCCAAATACGCGGGCCTACAATATCTCCGGCGTTAATACCATCACGCACTGCAATCACGCTATAGCCCTCGGCCCCTACATTTCTGAGGGTTGTAAAACCAGCAAGTAATGTTTTTTTAGCAAAGTGCGCGGCTTTAATGGCCATGCGCGGTACCGACTGACTTAAACGCTCACTTCGAGATACCGTAGGGTCGCTGGTCAAATGTACATGCATATCCATAAGGCCCGGCATTAAAGTGAGCTCGGGTAAATCAATATGCTGATCGTTTTTGCTCATGCTCGGCTTTTTGTTTTGTGTAACGTTAGTGATCACCCCATTATCAATGGTGATCAGCGGCGATTGAACAACCTCGCCTGTGTGTACATCTATCATGGCTTTAGCAGATATATAAGTAAGGGCTTGCGCGTTAAAGCTTCCTAAACACATAACTGCAATGGAGGCGCTGAGTAGCTTTTTTTTCATTGTTTTTTCTTCTGGTGGCGGTTTAATTAATTGAAATGTAACAACCTAATATAAAAGTGTAAATATAATAGGTTAATCGCCACTTATCGTAATTTCTTTATTAACGCAGGTTAAATGCGCATAATCGGCTGACGATACTAAAAAGGATTACCATGAAATCAATTAAATTAGCCTTAGTTGCCAGTGGCGTTATGTTTGCTTTAAGTGGCTGTATGAACACACAAACCAGTAATAACACTGGCAATAGTGCACAGCTAAACACGTCAACCGCACCTGCAGCTATTGTTTCAGAGCTCTCTTATGAGCAGCAATTAGATGTACTTGTAGCACAGTACTACAACGAGTTACTCAGCTTTAAACCTATTAATGCAACTTATAGTGGTCGCAGTGAATTTAATGATAAGTATACCCCCGCTATTACCCAAAAGAATAGGGCAAAAAAAGCCGCGTTTTACAAAAAGTATCAACAACGTTTAACACTTATTGATAAGTCGCAGTTAACAGGGCAAGCGTTACTCAGCTATGAAATATTACAAAGAGACCTAGCACTTAATTTAGAGGGAATGCAATTTCCAAGCTATATGCTGCCTATTAACCAAATGGCGGGAGCGCATAATACCTTTGCAGGTTTTGGCTCGGGACAAAGTGCGCAGCCATTTAATACCGTAGAAGGTTACAATAATTTTATAAAACGAAGCGAAGGCTTTATTTCGTGGCTCAGCAGTGTAGAGCGCGCGATGGCGAAAGGGATTAAAGCGGGCATTACCTTACCAAAACCATTAGCTAAAAAGCTTCAGCCACAATTTGCTGCGCATGTGGTTAAAAATGCAGAGGATTCGTTATTTTGGGGGCCAATTAAAAACTTACCAGCCTCATTTACTGCACAGCAAAAGCAGCAAATAACGGCGCAATATAAAGCACTTATTATGCAGCAATTAGTGCCTGCATATAAAAGTATGAGCGACTTTTTAGCCAATCAATACATTCCTCAAAGCCGAGAAACGGTAGGTTATAGTGACTTGCCTAATGGTAAAGCTTGGTATGAATATCAAATTAAAAAAAATACCACGTTGAGCCTTTCTGCAGATGAAATACATGAGATTGGTTTAAGTGAAGTTTCGCGTATTTTAAGCCAGATGAAAAAAGTAAAACACGAGGTAGGTTTTAACGGCACTTTGGATGAATTTTTTCAGCACTTACGTGATTCGGACCAATTTTATTACGATACGCCAGAGGCATTAATTGCAGCATATGAAGATATAAAACAAAAAATAGATGCGCGCGTCCCTTTACTGTTCGATGTTGCGCCTAAAGCCCCTTATGTTGTAAAAGCGGTTGAACCTTACCGAGCCCAATCTGCAGCGGGTGCATCTTATGCAGCGCCGGCACCTGATGGCTCTCGACCAGGTATTTTTTACATCAATACTTATAACCTTAAAGCGCAGCCAAAATTTTTATTAGAAACACTCTCTATACACGAAGCCGCGCCAGGTCACCACTTTCAAATTGCTTTACAGCAAGAAATAGATGGCCTTCCAGATTTTAGAAAGTTTGGCGGCTACACGGTATTTGCAGAGGGCTGGGCGTTGTACGCAGAAAGCCTAGGAAAAGAGCTGGGCTTATTTACCGACCCTTATATGTGGTATGGGCGTTTGGCCGATGAGCAACTTAGAGCAATGCGCTTAGTGCTTGATACTGGCTTTCATGCAAAAGGCTGGACTCGAAAGCAAGGTATCGATTACATGCTGGCAAATTCGTCAATGGCTAAAAGCGATGTGATAGCAGAAGTTGAGCGTTATATTGCATGGCCTGGCCAAGCTCTTTCGTACAAATTGGGGCAATTTAAAATTCAACAATTACGTGACTACTCTAAAAAAGAGTTAGGTGATAAGTTTGATATTAAAGCGTTTCATACGCAAATATTGATTGATGGTGCCTTGCCGATGCCTATTTTAGAGGAAAAAATTAAACGTTGGGTTACTGCCAGTAAATAGCAAAATGCGCAAAGCCCGTACAAATAAAGGCACGGGCTTTGCGCACGCTGTAGCAATACGTTAGAATGCGCGCTCTTTAGGGGCGCGAGTAAATTATGTTTGATCAAGAGTTAGCAAATACACAGTTTTGGCTTAAAAAAAGCTTAGCCAATATGAACCAAAACGAATGGGAAGCGATTTGTGATGGTTGCGGAAAATGCTGTTTAAATACCTTTATTGACAGTGAAGATGAAGATGAATTTACCGCCACCGATCAACTACGTGAAGGCGAAGAGCTTATTTTCACCAATATTGTTTGCCAATATCTTGATAACAATACCTGTGGTTGTAGCGAATACGAAAACCGCCAAACGCTAGTCCCTTCTTGCGTTAAACTGACCAAAGCCAACCTTAAAGATATCTTTTTTATGCCGCAAAGCTGTAGTTATCGCCGTCTTCACGAGGGGCGAGGTTTAGCCTCTTGGCATCCGCTATTAAATCAGGGTGACAAAACCCAAATGCATGCGCTTGGTATTTCTGTTAAAGATAAAACCGTAAAAGACTGTGACGTAAAGCTCGATGACTTTGATTTATACATTGCTGAGTGGCCAACAAAGGATTGCGACTAATGAGCGAGTTTAAGGCTGTAATAGGTTTAATTAACCCAAAAAGCCCGACAAATGTTGGCGGCGTTTTACGTGCCGCGGGTTGCTATGACGCTAAACAAGTATTTTTTACCGGTAGTCGCTACTTAAATGCTAAAAAGTTTCATACCGATACTAAAAATGTTGTTGAGCGTATTGCACTTACCGGCACAGATAACCTACTCAGTGTAAAACCTGAAGGCGCAAAGGTTGTGGTTATTGAGCTGATTGAAGGCGCCACGGCGTTACCTGATTTTAAACACCCTGAAAACGCATTTTATGTATTTGGGCCAGAAGACGGCTCAGTACCAAAAGAGGTTTTAAAATGGTGCGATGAAGTGGTTTACGTACCTACAATTGGTTGTATGAACCTTGCGGCCACCTGTAATGTGGTACTTTACGACCGTTTAGCCAAACTTGGCGGGGTGGAGAGCAGCGACTCAACTATTATTAATTCTCGCGATACCAATAATAAAATGAAGTGGGTAAAAGCTTAAGCACCCACTGCTGTAATTTTAATTAAAATTTCTTTTACTTTATGTACTAAGTTCTACACTTTAGGAACATATTGTAAATGAAATTTAATTATGCGTTTATTTTTAATCCTCATACTCTTTTCATCTTATTGTTTTGCTGAGGTTCCTGTGACCTACATGCAAGATGATACTCGTCACACTGTAATAGGCGAGCGCTATAAATCGGGTTACCTATTTAGCGCGCCTAACAGTAAAGGCACTATCCATGTGGTAACCGAAGATTGGCCGCCTTACATTGGGAACAAACTTTGTAACAAAGGGTGGGTATACCAATTTGCGGTATCTACATTTAACAGTGCTGGCTATAATATTTATATTGAATTTGTACCCTGGGCTAGAGCTGTTAGAGCCGTTGAACTAGGCAAAGCGGATATTTTATTGCCAGAGTACTTTATTGAAGATACAGCCCCTTCTGATTACGTACCAAATCATACTCGTCGAAAATTACTTGGCCTTTCAAATTCGTTTTCGGGCGGCAATATCGGTTTTTTAAAACGCAAAGGCGAGCCCAACAGGTTCAATGGCAATTTAAAGTCGCTTAAAGGCTCGCGTATTGGTGTTGTAAGAGGGTACCAAAACACCCCTGAGTTTGATGCTATGATGGATAATAATGAGTTTATTATTATTCATGCCGTAGACGATTTACAACTTGTAAAATTACTCGCTGCAGGACGTGTAGATTTAATTATAGGTGACCCTGAAGTGCTAACTTACTCTGTAAAGTATGCCTCTTTAGCGGAAAATGAAAAACGCGCTTTACTCAGTGCCGTAGAGCCAGAAAGTAAGGTAATTCAATATAACCCTTTATATTTTGCGATAAGTAAAAAAACACCAAACTGGCTCACTGTTTTAGAAGATATTAATACAGCTTTATACAAATTTAAAAATAGCGGCGAAACCCAAAGGATGAAACAGGCCTTATTAAATGAATGTGATTAATTGTAACGTTCCAATTATTTTGTACTTATATTATGTCGCAAACGTGTAAAATCATTTTCAACTTGTTAATGGAGTGAAAATGACGTGAGTGAAATAAATACCAATCAATCATTTGCGGTCAAAGAGCAACAAAATAAAAATTACCTGTTACCGCTGACTGCAATGACCACACTGTTTTTTTTATGGGGTTTTATTACCGTTTTAAACGACGTACTAATCCCTCGTCTGAAAGGCGTTTTTGACCTAACTTACTTTGAAGCAATGCTCGTACAGTTTTGCTTTTTTGGCGCCTATTTTATTGTCTCTATTCCAGCTGGAATTTTGGTTAAACAATTAGGTTATAAAAAAGGCATACTCACTGGCCTAGTGGTTGCCTCAATTGGCTGTATGTTGTTCTACCCTGCGGTGGTGGTGCATGAATACTGGTTGTTTTTAGGTGCTTTATTTGTATTGGCTGCTGGTGTAACTGTTTTGCAGGTTTCTGCGAACCCGTATGTAGCTGCTTTAGGGCCAGAAAAAACCGCCTCATCTAGGCTAAATTTAGCGCAAGCACTTAATGCCTTAGGGACAACAGTAGGCCCGTATGTTGGGGGTATCCTGTTTTTTGGTACCGCAGGTACATTAGCGGCAAGTGCTGCTACTGCTGAATCTGTAAAAGTACCTTATTTAATGTTAGCAGCGGCCTTACTTATTATTGCTATCGTATTTGCCTTTATTAAGCTTCCTGAAATAGAGGGCCATAAAGAAGAAAATAACCCGGTTAATGAAACTCGCTCACTAACACAGGCACCTCATTTAACAATGGGCGTATTTGCTATATTTTGTTATGTCGGTGGTGAAGTAGCTATAGGTAGTTTTTTAGTTAACTTTTTTGGTGAAGCACATATAGCTGGGCTTGAAGAGCACACTGCTGCTGCACTGATCAGCTACTATTGGGGCGGAGCAATGGTTGGCCGCTTTATTGGCTCTGCTGCGCTACAAAAAATAGCGCCATCTAAAGCATTGGCATTTAATGCCTGCATGGTAATTGCCTTGTTACTTGTGACTATATTTACGCAGGGCAATGTAGCCCTGTACGCGGTATTGGCCATTGGTTTATTTAACTCAATTATGTTCCCGACTATATTTTCTGTAGCGATAGAGCGCTTAGGCTCATTAACTAGTAAAGGTTCTGGTTGGTTGTGTTTGGCAATAGTAGGGGGTGCCTTGGTGCCTTTATTACAAGGTTACATTGCTGATGTTGTTAATATTCAGCAAAGCTTTTTTGTTCCGCTAGTATGTTATGTATTTATTGCTTGGTATGGCTTAAACGTGGTTCGTTTAGCTAAAAAGTGGTAAATACTCCCCGATGAAAAAGCGACTGAATACGTATTCAGTCGCTTTTTTATTACCATTTTATAGGAACGTTCCAAACGATGGCTTGTTTTTTAAAAAAATAGAGTCGTTACAACTATATACCGAACAGAGCTGGTTCTTTATTCTTATTTTAAGTACATAACCTGCTTATCTACCTCATTAACGACGACATACCTTTAAATTTTTGCTAAAAATATAATTAATAACAAAAAAATAAAAAAGGGCAGTCATGCTTAACTCACTTAAATTCACCTCAAAAGTGACTATTGCAGCATCTATGGTACTGGTTATTGTACTGGGTTTATTTGCTATAAATAATTACATCGCCATGCGAAACCAAACGCAACAGCAGCTCGATTTAGTCCTTAAGCAAAATTCAGAATCTACCTCACAAAACATTGCAAGCTGGCTTAACGCCAAACTCACCATAGTAAAATCGATTGCGCAAACTCACAAAAACAGTGATCCAAAACAGTTAACCCTTGCCCAGCTTAATACTGCTAAATACGCTGGTGGCTTTAAAAATACGTATATAGGTAAACCAAGTGGTTTATTTATACTTAACGATCAAAGCATTGTATTGCCCTCTGATTTTGATGCCACCTCGCGCCCTTGGTATAAGTTAGTTGAAAATAAAAGCTATACCGCATTTACCACCCCGTATATTGATGTAACCACCAACGAGCTGACTATATCTGCCGTTGTGCCCATTCAAAGCAATGGCCGCTTTAGTGGTGTAGCGGGTGCAGATATAGACATGCACACAGTAACTGAAATAATTAACGATATTGATTTTTTAGGGTTAGGGTATGCTTTTTTAGTAGATAAAAATGGCCAAGTGCTGAGCCATCCTAATAGCGAACTTAATTTAAAAAACACCGCCGAATTATTTGGCCAACCTACCGCGCTTAATAGTGAATTTACACAATATGATATAGCGGGTGAGCCGCAGTTGATATCGTTTACTAAAATACGTGGCATAGACAATGTTGACTGGTATTTAGGTGTCGTTATTGATAAAAACCAAGCCTATGCAGAGGTGTCTCGTTTTGGTATTAACGCGCTTATTTATATGTTAGTGGGAATTGTGGCCATTATTGTGTTTATGCAATTTTTACTGCGTTACTTAATGCAACCTATGGCGCGCCTAAATGATGCACTAGAAGATATTGCAAAAGGCGAAGGCGATTTAACCAAACGTTTAAAGGTTGAAAACAATGATGAGTTTGGCCAAATTAGTCACTCGTTTAACATTTTTATTGAAAAAATTCAGCACTCTATAGAACACGTTAAATTAACGACCGAACAACTCGATAGCGTAATAGCCAGCGTGGTGTCGCAGACACATTCTTCACTAGCCATGCACCATGACCAAACAAAACGTACTGATAGTGTTGCCATGGCGGTTAATAATTTTTCACAATCGGCTATGGCTATTGCTAATAACGCCAGTGACGCTTCTGTAATTGCTAAAAATGCAGATGAGCATTCAACACAAAACCAGCAAACCTTATTGCACAGCGTTAATAGTATTCATCAGTTATCAGCCAATATGGAACAAGCGCAACACACTATTAATAGCCTTAACGCGCATACAATTAGCATTGGGCAAGTGCTTGAGGTGATAAAAGGTGTGAGCGAGCAAACCAACTTACTTGCATTAAATGCGGCAATTGAAGCTGCAAGAGCAGGCGAAGCTGGGCGCGGTTTTGCTGTTGTTGCTGATGAGGTACGCCAGTTAGCTCATCGTACTCAGCAATCAACCCAAGAGATTGAAGATACCGTAGGGCAATTACAAAGAGGCTCAAACCAAGCGGTAGAGCTGATGAAAACAAGCATTCAAGACAGTGAAAAAAGCGTAGAGCACGCTGAAGGTGTGAGCGTGTTAATGGGCCAAATAATAGAGTCAATAAAACAAATTAGCAATGCTAATCATAGTGTTGCCAATGCCACTGTTGAGCAAAACGACCTTGTTAAAGTGCTCGACGCAGACATTACAAGCATGAGTGAGTTATCGGTACAAAGCCAAGAAAATTTAAAAAACACCCTCAATGAATGTACTAAACTTAAACAACAATTTAGTGATTTAGAGCAAATGGTTCAAAAGTTTAGAGTTTAAAATATGCCAAAAAAATCGATTACAGGACAAAGTTGGTTAAGCCTTATTAACATAGATAAGGTGTATAGCTCGGATAAACAGCGCCAAGCATTTTCACTATTCACCATGATAGCCATTGCTATTATTGTTATCTCTATGTTGGTGGTGTTTAACTACACGGTGTATTCGCCTATTCTTACCGCGTCGTTAATCGCGGTTGATATTACCCTTATTAGCGGCACTTTTTATTTTATAAAAACAGCCAAGCTTGAAATGGTTGCACTTATAAGTATGTGTATAGTGTTTATTATGTGTGTGGCCCTTACGTATACCGGCGGAAAAGAAAATACCGCGCTTTATTGGCTAATGTTTTACCCTGTAGTGTGTTTTGCCTCTTTAGGTGTAAAGCATGGCTGCAGGCTTGGCTTATGCTTATTACTGTGCTGCAGTATTATTTTATACGGGCCTGATTTTGGCCAAGTTAACTATGGCAGTATTGAAAAGTCTCGTTTTTTAGCCTCTTTTACACTGGTGTTTATTTTTTCGTTTATAGGTGAATATTTCAGGCATAAAAGTCACCTGGCAATTGCTGATATAACCCTTGCGCAAACGCAAGATGCTTATACAGATCAGTTAACGGGTGGCGCGAACAGGCGTTTCATCACCGCTCACTTTTTAAAATTAGCCGCTAAAACGCCCGAAAACTACCTGCCGTTTTCTATTTTATTACTTGATTTAGATTATTTTAAACGACTAAACGACACCTATGGTCATGATTTTGGCGATACAGTGTTGATAGAATTTACCAAATTACTTGATTCACAATTTCCAAACTCCGCAGTTAAAGCCCGTTATGGAGGCGAAGAGTTTGTGGTGATTTTACCTAAAGAAACAGCCCCAGTGGCTATAAAATTAGCCGATGATTTTAGACAATGTGTCGCAAAACAAGCTATTTTAACCAGCGATAATAAACGGGTATTTATTACCTGTAGTATTGGGGTGGCACAGGTTGATGATGTGGATCATTACAGCCGTGCACTTAAACAAGCAGACGAATACCTGTACCTAGCTAAAGAGCAAGGGCGTAACAAAGTTGTATCAAATCACACAGGAACACTATGACTCAAACTAAACTTATATATGTACACGACCCTATGTGCAGTTGGTGCTGGGGATATAAACCGACGTGGTTAAAACTAAAAGCCGCATTAGCTTCGCAGCTGACTATAGAATACAAAGTAGGGGGGCTTGCTCCAGATAGCCAAGAGCCCATGCCAGAAAATATGCGCGCCATGCTCCAAAGCACGTGGCATAAAATTAGTGCGATGTTGGGCACACAGTTTAATTTTGATTTTTGGCAGGTTTGTCAGCCAAGGCGCTCTACTTACCCAGCCTGCAGAGCGGCGATTATTGCCAGAGCGCATAATAAAGAGCCACAAATGATAGAGGCAATTCAACATGCTTATTATCTACATGCTCAAAACCCATCTGATGAAAGTACTCTAATTACCTTAGCTGAAAAAATAGGCATAGATAAACAACAGTTTACCGAGGAACTTTGCTCTGAGGCTTTGAATCAAAAATTACATGAGGAGTTAGCATTTAGTGCAAGCTTGCCAATACAAGGCTTTCCTTCGTTAGTATTAATAACTGATAATAAAGCCATTGCAATTAAAATAAATTACACCGATCACCAGCAAACACTAAACACAATTAGCGCTTTATTAGCTTAACAACTAGCCAAAATGCGTGTATTTGCTGCTTTAATACACGCTTTGCATATAAACACTCCGATATAAGACGCAAATGTTACAGCTGTAACAAAATAGACTTTTTTGCGCAACATGCCTGTCATTATTCATCTATACAATTTCACTCATTGAAAATCTTTAGCCTAAAACAAGTCAGTTTAGGCTAAAACAACAAACTAGCAAATCCGCTAATTAACGAGTAAAGGTGTATGCGATGAAAGGCGTTAAACCATTGATCTTAGCTGGTATTGTAGCAGCAAGTGCTGCAGTACATGCCAATGATTTAGAAAAGGTTATCGATAAAAGCAGTGAAATAAATAAATCAGCTGCGCAATCACAAACAAAAATAGACAAGATTGCTGATTCAATGCAAGGACGTCTTCAACAGTTTAAAACCCTTAATAAAGAAATTGATGGTTTAACTGTTTATAACGCGCAATTAACTAAACAGTTAAATAACCAAATTGAAGAAATGGAGTCACTTAACCTTTCAATGGATCAGGTCTCTATTATTGAGCGTCAGATCACACCACTAATGCTGCGCATGATTGAAGGGCTTGAGCAATTTGTAGCACTTGATGTGCCATTTTTGCAAGAAGAGCGCACTAAGCGTATTAGCTCTTTAAACGCCATGATGGACCGTGCAGATATTAACTCAAGCGAAAAATTCCGCCGCGTATTAGAAGCATACCAAGTAGAAGTTGATTATGGACGCACTATTGAAGCCTACACCTCACTGTTAACGGTAGACGGTAAAGAGCGTGAAGTAGACTTTTTACGCATTGGCCGCTTAGAGCTTATTTATTTAACACGTGATGGTAAGCAAGCTGGTAGCTGGGATGAAGAAACAAAATCGTTTGTTACTTTACCAGACTCAACAATTAGCCAAATCAACAAAGGTTTACGTATCGCACGTAAGCAACTTGCCCCAGATATGTTAACTCTGCCAGTACACGCAGCAGAATAAGAGGTTGAAGATGAAACTGTTTACTCAAATGACAAAAATGGCCCTTTTTGCTGCAAGCCTAAGCTTTGCAGGCGCAAGTGTGGCAGCTGAGCCTATGGACTTAGACTCACTATTAAAAACACTTGAAGAAGGCAAATCGGCTCAAAGCGCGCAAAACAAGCAACGCGAACAAGAATTTATGGCGCGCCAAAACGAACAAGTGCAAATGCTTAACAACACACAAGCAAAACGTAATCAAATGCTTGCTGAGTCTGAGCGCTTAGAAACACAGTTTGAAGAAAACGAAATTAAACTTGCTAACTTAACAGATACACTGTCTAAACGAATGGGTTCTCTAAAAGAGCTATTTGGTGTGCTTCAGCAAGTTGCTGGTGATTCTAGCAATAAGTTCGCTACCTCTGTGGTATCAGCTGAAATTGCGGGTCGTAGCACATTTATGGATGAGCTAGCACAAAAAATGGGCTCTACTTCAAAGCTTGCCTCTATCGAAGATATTGAAAAAGTATGGTTTGAGCTACAACGCGAAATGACAGAGCAAGGTAAAGTAAGCCGCTTTACTACCGATGTAATTGTACAAGGTGGTGAAAAAGCACAGCAAGAAGTGGTACGTGTAGGTGCTTTTAACTTAATCTCTAACGGTAAATACCTAGAATTTAACCCAGTAACAAATACCTTAAGCGAGTTAAATCGCCAGCCTGTAGCACGTTTTACTGCAACTGCAGAAGAGTTACAAAATGCAAAAAATGGTGTTGTGCAGTTTGCACTTGACCCAACGGGTGGCTCAATTTTAGGTTTATTAGTGCAAGCACCAGATACCGAAGAGCGCGTACACCAAGGTGGCACAGTCGGTTACGTTATTTTAGGTGTAGGTGTTATTGCTTTACTTATCTCACTTGAACGTTTTTTCTCATTACTGATTATGGGCGGTAAAATTCGTCGTCAACTTAAAGATGATGTAGCACGGGATGACAACCCACTTGGCCGCGTAATGAAAGTTAAAGATCAATTCCCTGATGTTGCCCACGACACATTAGAGCTTAAATTAAGCGAAGCTATTTTACGTGAAATGCCAAAAGTAACGCGTAATTTAACGCTTATTAAAATCATCTCGGTGGTGGCGCCGCTGCTAGGTTTACTAGGTACAGTAACCGGTATGATCAACACCTTCCAAGCAATCACATTATTTGGTACAGGTGACCCTAAACTAATGGCTGGTGGTATTTCGCAAGCATTGGTAACAACGGTGCTAGGCTTAGTTGTGGCAATTCCTACGGTATTTTTATACACCCTACTTAATACACGCGCTAAAAACATTTTGCTTACTATTCAAGAGCAAAGCGCAGGTATTATCGCACAGCGAAGCGAGAAGGGAGCATAAACCATGGTGCTATTGATTGACTCAATCAATGCTATCCGTGATTTTCTCGACACTGGTGGCCAAGTCCTCTTGGTCATCGGGGTGTTAATCTTCGCGATGTGGTTATTGATACTCGAGCGATTTATTTATTTTTTCAAAGGTTTTCGTAGTTACAAGCAAAACGTAAAAGCGCAGTGGAAAAACCGTGCAGAGCGCAATAGCTGGAATGCTGAGCAAATACGCCAGGCGATGATTTCACGTGCTTCAATGCGTTTAGACACCAACTTAGCACTGATAAATGTAATGGTTGCATTGTGTCCGCTACTTGGCCTGTTAGGCACAGTAACGGGAATGATTGAAGTATTTGATGTAATGGCAATTACCGGTACGGGTAGTGCGCGCTCTATGGCATCAGGTGTTTCTAAAGCAACTATTCCAACCATGGCAGGTATGGTTGGTGCACTTTCTGGTGTATTTGCCTCTACGTTTTTACAGCGCAGAGCCAAGCGCGAAGTTGAACTACTTGAAGACAGCATGGTTTTAGACCATTAAGTAACATTTTGATAAGCGGCTTATAGAGTCGCTCATCCTAGGAGAATAAAAATGAGAGCCCCGTTAGGAAACCTATTACAAGAAGACGAAGCAGAAGAAATTAACATGACCCCAATGTTAGACGTTGTATTTATCATGCTTATTTTCTTCATCGTTACCGCCTCGTTTGTTAAAGAAGCCGGTATTGATGTAAACCGCCCAGAAGCCGCAACAGCGGTTAAAAAAGAACGCGCTAATATTTTAGTGGCTATTTCTGATACAGGCGAGATTTGGATTAATAAACGTAAAATCGATGTACGTGCAGTGCAAGCCAATATCGAACGCTTAAAAGCAGAAAACCCACAAGGGAGCGTGGTTATTCAAGCTGATAAAAAAGCCACCACTGATATGTTAATCAAAGTAATGGATGCGTCGCGTGCTGCAGGTGCGTTTGATGTTTCAATTGCTGCACAAGATGCGTCTTAAGGGTTAGCCATGTTGCGATATTTAGTAGCATTAATAGTAGCGGGTGTAGTGACCTTTATGCTGTTTTTAGGCATGCAGGCACTGATCACCGGTGGTGAAGGTGCCATGTCGGAGCCAGTAAAAGGAAACGTTTTAGACTTTGTACGTTTGAAAAAAGAAGAAACGGTACAAAAGAAAGAGCGTAAACCGCAAAAGCCACCTACACCAAAAGAGCCACCACCGCCTATGGAGTCGCCGCAAATTCAAAATAATGATGCAAACGCGGCCAGTAATAATTTTGATTTTGGTGCGGATGTAGGCAGCGACGTTGACCTAGCGGGTGGCTTAGCGCTTGAAACAAGTGATGGTGAATACCTACCCATTGTAAAAGTAGCTCCAGTGTATCCACGTCGTGCTTTGTCGCGTGGTATTGAAGGCTATGTAATTGTTGAATTTACAGTAACTAAGCAAGGTACTGTACGTGACCCGCAAGTAGTAAAAGCGGTTCCTGAGTCACTGTTTGATAGAGCAGCGATGGATGCCGCACTTAAATTTAAATATAAACCGCGCGTAGTAAATGGTGAAGCCGTTGAAGTGGCGGGTGTTCAAAACAAAATATCTTTCCAAATTAATGGTTAACTTATCTTAATTGGATGAAATAGCGAGGCGATTATGAAATTACTACCTACAGCTAAAAATTTAAAACTGGCATTATTTTGCACTGCCGCGATCAGTGCAAGTATTGTTGTGCCAAGTACGCTAAGCCTTGTGCCGGGGCTAAACGTAGCAACTGCCCATGCAGAGCAAGAGCAAAAAACAAAGCGTGTACCCGCACTGCGCGAAAAGGTTTATAGCCAGCTTGCTCGTGCGCAAAAGCTCGCTGATGATGGCGATGTAAAAGGCGGCCTTGAAGCACTTGATAGCATTCAAGAGCGAGCTTCAAGTATGAACTCGTACGAAATTGCCATGATGCATAACTTTTATGGCTTTATTTATTACAACGAAAATGATTTACCAAAAGCCATAGCCTCGTTTGAAAAAGTGGTAGCCGAGGAGGCTATTCCTGAATCATTACGTTTAAGTACCACGTTTAGCCTAGCGCAGCTTGCAATGGCCAACGGCGAGTATAAAAAAGTTATCGCGTTTTTAGATAAGTGGGATGAAATAAATACCAAACCTATTACAGAAGGGTATTACTTACTTAGAGCGCAAACTTACTACCAGTTAAAAGAATACCCAAAGGGGCTTGAGTACATTAATCAAGTTATTGCTCTTAGCGACAGCGAAGGTAAAACCCCTAAAGAAAACTGGCTGGTACTACAGCGCGCTATGTATTACTCACTTAATCAAACAGATAAAGTAGTTGCAGTGCTTGAGCGCATGGTTAAACTTTACAATAAACCAGAGTATTGGGTTCAGCTAGCTGGTATGTACGGAGAAACCGGCAAAGAAAAAGAGCAACTAGCAGTAATCGAAGCGGCGTATCAACAAGGCTTTTTAAAAACCAAGTCTGATTTAAGACAATTATCGCAAACTTACCTTTATAACGGCCTGGCATACAAAGCAGCTAAAACAATGAGTGATGCGATAGAAAAAGGCATTGTAGAAAAATCAGCGAAAAACTATGCCTTTATTGCAGAGGCCATGATCCAAGCTAAAGAAGATGAAAAATCGATTAGCTACTTTGCAAAAGCGGCTGACCTATCAGAGCATGGTATGTACGATCAACGCCTAGCAGAAGTGTTTGTTAACACTGAGCAATACGAAGAAGCGGCTGATGCTGCGCGTAAGGCGCTTGATAAAGGCGGCCTTGATTTTGAATCAAACGCTTACGTTGCGCTAGGTATGGCACAGTACAATATGCAAAATTTTGATGCGTCTATTTTAGCGTTTGAACAAGCCCAAAAGCATGATAAATCACAACGTTTAGCAAAGCAGTGGATTAAATATGTTAAGCGTGAAAAAGTGCATGCGCAAACACTTAAAGCCGCGTTACTTTAACTTTATACCCTAACGCTATTTTACAAATAATAAAGCGTTTACCTATTTCATAATCGCAACACCAAAACCGCCTTAGGGCGGTTTTTTTCGTTGTTAAAATATTTAAGTCGTTGAATTTAAATTAATTACTATTGTCATCTTATGGTTACTAAACTGTAACTGGTTTGTCATATCTCTACAGTATCTTATTTGCATCCGATAACTCAGGTCACCTTAATGCATGAGTATCGTGCCTTAAAGTGACTTAAGTTTTTACTTAATGCACTAACAAAATAATTAAATACTTTAACGGAGTGAACAATGAAATTATCTGATTTATTTAAGGTCAGCCTAGTAGCAACTGCAATGACACTAGCTGGCTGTGGCGGCGATATCGAAATTACACCTACTGTAAACGATAACAGCTCGTCAACAGATAACAGTGTTAATAATTCAAACAATACAACTGGTTCAACAACTGAAGAAGAAGCTGTTTGTGCAAGCTACGAATCAGATGCAGGTACGGTAACAGGCGTAGTAAGTGGCATTGATTGTTTATACAACGACTCGTTTGCAAGCAAAACAATTTCTATCACAAGCAACATTACTTTCGCTGAGCTACCTGATGGCGGTGTTCACGTTTTTGAAGATGCATTACAAATTGGCGAAGATGGCAGCACTGTAGATGGCTTTGAAGTACCATCAAATGGTCCAACAATGACTGTTGAACCAGGTGCCGTTTTAGCATTTGGCTCAGGTGAAGCAATTGTACGCATTGCACGTGGTGCAAAAATTCAAGCGGTAGGTACTGAAGAAAAGCCGGTTGTATTTACTTCTGCAAATGCGTTTGACCGTTTTGATACAGCAGGCGAAGGCGCACGCTACGCAGATTGGGGCGGTATCATCATTAATGGTAACGGCATTACTGACCAATGTACTGATGCAGAGCGTGACGGTGGTACGTGTAACGTAGCCTCTGAAGGTATTACAAGCTACTTTGGTGGTAACGATAATGCAGACTCTAGCGGTAATATTAAATGGGCTAAAATTTGGTACGCAGGTTCAGGCCCTCGCGTTGGTGGTGAAGGCGATGATTTGAATTCACTAACACTAAATGCAGTTGGCTCTGGTTCTGAGTTTGATTACCTACACATTCACCAAGGTTTTGATGACGGTATTGAAATTTTTGGTGGTGCTACAACGCTAAAACACGTAGCGGTAACAGATACACAAGATGATTCGTTTGACTTTGACGCAGGTTGGCAAGGTAAAGCTCAGTACTTATTTATTCAACACGGTACTGTAACACTAAACGACGGCACTGTAGTTAACATGGGTAACAATGGCTTTGAGTCTGATGGTGTTAAAGGTTCTTCTACCGAGCAAGTGTCTCCATCTAACCCAACGGTTGCCAATGTAACGGTTGTAACTACAGATGGTAACTCGGTACGTGATGACGACCCTTCACAAGCTTACAAGTTTGATGACCAATTTAATTCAAGCATTTACAACACTGTTATCGTTAAGCAAAACGCAACTAACACGCAATGTATTGAGTTCTCAGGCGACGGTGAAGCACAAGCAGATAAAATCTCATTCACAAGCTCTGTAATGGCGTGTTCTGCAAACTTTACTGATACAGATACGTTTGCAAGCGGCCCATTAGAAGGTCAAACAAAAACAGCGTGGTTTGAAAATGATGGTGCTAACCAAATCTTAACTGATGATGTTGCAGTACTTGCAGATAACGGTTTTGCAACGAACACAGCAGCTGCAGAAGTAACGGTTACTGCAACAGACTTAAGCACAAGCGATTCATTTTTTGAAAGCGTAAACTACATTGGTGCGGTATCGGATCAGGATACAGACTCTAGCTGGTATAAATGGGTTGAAGCGGCTGTTACAGCAGCAAATGCTGACTAAATAGCACACCATTATAACCTCTGATTAAAGGCGCCTTGTGGCTTGTTATTTAAGCGTCAGGCGCCTCTTTTGTATAACCTGATTAGGATTATCTCATGTCTAAAAAGCATAGACTCAATCAAATTACTTGGGCAATTGGTTTAGGTTTAGTCGCTCATTCGACTAGCTTAATTGCTGCACAAGCCGATGAACAGTTAACAAACGAACAAGAAATAGAAGAAGTTGTTGCTGTAGGTACGCGTTTACAAGGGAGCGCTGCGGCAGTTGTAGAAGAACGTAAAAACCAAGCCTTTGTTGCCGATATTTTAGGCTCTGAACAATTATCACGCACGGGCGACAGCGATGCAGCATCTGCGCTTCGTCGAGTGACAGGCCTAACGCTTGTTGATGGTAAGTTTATTTACGTTAGGGGCCTAGGTGAGCGTTACTCTAGTGCGCGTTTAAATGGCGCTTACATCCCAAGCCCAGATTTAACCCGTAACGTTATTCCGCTTGATATTTTCCCTGCAAGTATTATTGAAAGTATGGCTGTTCAAAAAGCTTACTCTCCAGACATGCCAGCAGCGTTTGGTGGCGGTAATATAGATATTAGAACTAAAACCGCACCGAGTGAATTTACAGCAGGCATTGAAGTGGGTGCAGGTTACGATACGGCATCAAGTGATGGCTTTACCTACAATCGTAACGAAAATGGCATTCCAAGTGAGTTATCGCAGGCTATTTCAACATACCGTGGTGATTTTAGTATTGGCAATATTGTTAGTAGTGAAGGCTTTGAAGATGGCGATTTAACGCGTGCAGAACAAGCAACCGCTGTTAATAACGCACTTTTAAAGTCGCTTCCTCGCGATTATGAGTTAAAAGAAGAGTCGTTAGACCCGCGTTATAATATTAAAGCCCATTATGGTGATAGCTTTGAAGAGAGCTATTTTGGCGGCAAGGTTGGGTTTTTACTGGCAGGTGCTTACAAAAACGAATGGGATTTTGAAGAACGCTTTAGCTCAGTTATCACCCAAGATTTAGAAAACGAAGAAGGCAATGTTGATTGTACAACGTCGTTAGCGACCAGTGAAGATGTGAGTAACTCGTGTTACAACACAGTCAAAAATTCGCAAGTGACAACTGAAACCGAAAGTTATAACGGTTCATTAAGCTTGTCATACCGTTTAGGTACGCACAGTATTTCTGCTCAACAGCTTTACATTATTGATAATGAAGATGAGTCTGAAATTGCTATTTCGCAAAGTCCTGCGGGGAGTTCTACGTTTAGTATTGCAGGTGATGGGATTGCAAACCGTAATCATGAGTTTAATTACGAAGAACGCCAATTAAACATTACTCAAGTTATGGGCCAACATACCTTTTTAGATTATTTTGGTATTGGTGCCGATTGGCAGTACACCGAAGCTAAAGCAACGACTGATATACCTACCAGTGCCGATTTTGAGTTTCGTGACTCTTACAATAGTGATGGCAGCTATGCCGGCTCAACTATTACAGGGGATGATAACCGTGTAATTATGTCATACACCAATATGGAAGAGCGTGTTAAGTCGTACGGTGGTAACTTAACGCTGCCGCTTAGCTTTGAGTCTATGGAAGTTGAGTTTAAAGTGGGTTACGATTTTTCTGACAGAGCCCGAATATTTAATACCTCAAGCTTTGCTATAAACAATAGTGGTGGCTCAGGTATTTCAATAAACGACGGTAGCACTGATGCGCTTAATAATAGTGGTTTTTTAACTGACGACTTTATTGATAATAACGCTGTGTTAGTTGACTTTAATGAGCCAACAGCACCTGATGCCGATGATTACATTGCTGCGCAAAAGGTGGATGCAGGTTATGCGTCTTTCGATGTGTTTTATGATCAATGGATAAGAATAAGCGGTGGTATTCGTTATGAAGAATTTAAACAATCTTCTATCGGTACATCGAGCCTTATTTTTGATGAAGACGATTTAAATACCTTTTACGATCCAGATAAAATTCAAGCAGGCTCTGTTATTACCGATGATTGGTATCCGGCACTGTCTGTTACCTATGTAGGTGGCGATGATTACCAAGTGCGCTTAGGTTATGGTGAAACAGTGGTACGCCCTGATTTTCGTGAAGTAGTGCCTGTTACGTATTATGACCCTTTGACCGACATTAGAACGTTTGGTCGTACAGGTATGAAAAGTAGCCCAATTAAAAACTACGACTTACGTTATGAATATTACGGACAAGCCGGTAATTCATTTAGCGTAGCGGCGTTTTATAAAGATATTACTGCGCCAATTGAAACGGTTTTAAACATTGGTGATGAAGATTACTCAGCATCGTTTATAAATGGTGAAACAGCAGAAGTTTATGGTATTGAAGCTGAATGGCTACAAGACTTAACATTTGTAAGTGAAGGCCTATTTACTAGCGGTAATATCACATTAAGTGATTCTGAAGCGTCTATTGACCCAGCACTGGCGGGTACATTAACTAATCCTAAAAAACGTATGACTGGCCACTCTGAATATGTAGTTAATTTACAATTAAACTACGATTCGTTAGATGGCATGCACAGCAGTTCTTTAGTTTATAACGTATTTGGTGAGCGAATTTTAGCAGCGGGTGTTGCTAATAGAGATGACGCGTATGAGCAGCCATTTCACTCACTTGATTTAGTTTATACTTATTACCCTGATTTTAATTCTAAGATTAAGTTTAAAGTTAAAAACTTACTCGATGAAGATCAAGAGGTAACACAATCAGACATTATAGTGCGCTCAAAAGAGCAAGGTGTAACGTTTGATTTAAGTTACAGCTACGAGTTTTAATTTTCTTCCCAAGGAAGGGGGATATAATAAAACCTAACTACCGACTAGCCCTGTATTTAATACAGGGCTTTTTTATGACTATGAAAAATATTTAAGTTTCGCTTTATTCACTAGTTTTAGGGCGCTTGGGGTGTTAGGTTAGCTTTATACTAATCAACTTAAATATCTAGTCATTCTAGTGTGCTAAATAAAGCGCTAAAGGCGTTATAAATTTTTGATGCAGAACAGCTACATATAAAAATTTATGGCTTGTTATCTCGCTATTAATTTGCCGCTATAAATGATTAATAACTTAATATGATTGGTTTTAATAAAAATTAATTCTCACGCAATGAATTTTAATTTTTAATGTATTAAGGCATCTTTTATGAATCAAACAGTGGAAAAAACAATGAAAAAAGTAGGATTAGTCGGTTGGCGTGGCATGGTTGGCTCTGTGTTATTAGAACGTATGCAACAGCAAAGTGATTTTGCACATATCGACACCACCTTTTTCACCACCTCACAAGCTGGGCAACTCGGCCCTGATATTGCTGGCGACGCAAAACCGTTATTAGATGCAAGTGATGTAAATGAACTTGCTAAAATGGATATTATTGTTACCTGTCAAGGTGGTGATTATACCAAAGCGGTTTACCCTAAATTACGCGAATCGGGTTGGGATGGTTACTGGATTGATGCAGCTTCTGCCCTTCGTATGGTTGATGACAGCATTATTGTACTTGACCCTGTAAATAAAGATGTCATTGAACAAGGTTTAGAGCAAGGCGTAAAAACTTTTGTAGGTGGTAACTGTACCGTATCGTTAATGCTACTTGCTTTAGGTGGTTTGTTTGAGCAAGACCTAATTGAGTGGGTAAGCCCAATGACTTACCAAGCGGCCTCTGGTGCCGGCGCTCGTAATATGAAAGAGCTTATTGCACAAATGGGCGCTATTCATTCAAGTGTTGCCGAGCAACTAGATAATCCAAGTTCAGCTATTTTAGAAATTGATAAAATAGTGAGCGAAAAAATGGCTTCAAGCGATTTACCACAAGACCAATTTGGCGTGCCGCTAGCCGGTAGCTTAATTCCTTGGATTGACGTGCCAATGCCAAGTGGCCAGTCTAAAGAAGAGTGGAAAGCTCAGGTTGAAGCGAACAAAATTTTAGGCTCTTCTAAACAGCCTGTGCCAATTGATGGTTTATGTGTACGTATTGGTGCAATGCGTTGTCATAGCCAAGCAATGACCATTAAATTACGTGAAGACATTAGCGTAGAAAAAATTGAAGAAATTTTAGCTTCGCATAACGAGTGGGTTAAAGTTATCCCTAATGAGCGCGAAATTAGTGCAACTGACTTAACCCCAGTTAAAGTAACAGGTACTTTAAGTATTCCTGTTGGTCGTATTCGTAAATTAGCCATGGGTCCTAAATACATTAGCGCATTTACCGTGGGCGATCAGCTGTTATGGGGCGCTGCAGAGCCACTTCGTCGTATGCTTCGCATCATTGTAGACGGTGAATAATTTCTGCATTTAAAAGTATGTATTTAAAAGGGGTTAGCATATTGCTAACCCCTTTTTTAGTTAAGCGGCACTGCATACGCTACTTTATTTTTTCCTTCGTGCTTAGCTTTCGTTTTGCTATTTACAACGCTTGCTCAATGATGCTGTAACGCGCTGTATATAAATGCACTGTATATAAAGCGTATAAGTTTGTGCTTCATTAATACCTAGGAAAAACGTAATAAATATTAATATTGCCATCCCCTATGCTCTGTCGGAGCAGTTATAAAATTAATGAGTATATGAAAGGCTCAGTAAGCTTGCTTAACTCGGCTCATTGCATTTTTTGGTATAGCTTTTGCTCGTACTAATCTATTACACCTTTATTCGCTCGGTTTTCGCTGTTTTGTGAGTACTTAATTCACTTATGCAGGTATTTTTTACTTATGCCGAGATGCTAAGCCTTCACATAAGGATAGATAATGGCTTCTACTTTTAAAAATACACGCAAAAAATGGTTTTATGCTTTAGTGGTGATAGCCTTGGGGTTAATTTTACTCAGAGCTTTAGCCCCTTATGCGGTTCAATATTATGTAAATCAGCAGCTTGAACAAACTCAAGGCATAACAGGGCATGTGGGTGATGTTGATTTGTACTTATACCGAGGCGCTTACGCTGTTGATGAGGTAGAAATTTACGCGGTAGATGCCACGCAGATGCCTAAGCCGTTACTGTCTATTGATACACTTGATTTTTCGCTTGCGTGGTCTGCTTTATTAAACGGTAATTTTGTCACCAACATGGCTTTTACCCGCCCAGAAATTGTTATTTACGATAAAGACCCAACTACCGCTGAACAAAATCAACAGGTGAAAGATGAAACCACGTGGGTAGGCCTTGCTAATGATCTCGTGCCTTTTTCAATTGATACGCTACGTATAGACAATGGTAAAGTAACCTTAGTTAACGCCACCAGCGAAGGAGAGCAGCCTACTTACGTATCAAATATAAACGCTAACATTAACAATATTACCAATGCACAAAACCTCTCTAAAACTTTAGTTACGAGTTTAAAAGTAGAAGGGCAGCTAATGGGCGAAGCTAAGCTGTCTTTAAATGGTAAATTGGACCCCTTTAGTGATGAAGCTAATTTTGATTTTAATGTTGAAGTGCAGCGTTTTTCGGTTAAAAATCTCGAAACTGTTTTTAAAGTGTATACCCCATTTGACATTGAAGCCGGCGGAATAGATGGCGCAATGGAATTGGCCGCTAACAATAATAACTTAAATGGATATGTAAAAGCGGGTGTGCACGATTTAAGTGTTTTTTCGTGGCGCGAAGATATAGAAAAAGATGATGACGGTCTATTTACCGCTATTTTTGAAGGCAGTATTGATTTACTCAGCTCGCTATTAGAAAACGATGAGTCAAAGCTGGTGGCTGCTCGGGTGCCCATAGATGGGCAATTAGATAACGCTGATGTATCTACTTTTGAAGCCGTGGTTTCTGTATTAAAAAATGCGTTTTTTGAAGCTTTTAAAATGAAGGTTGATAATGTTATTTCGTTTGAAAGCACGCAAGAACAACAAGGTGAGTAACTAAAAGCCCTTTGTATTAACTCAATACAAAGGGCTTTTTAAGTTTTAGCAAGTAAAATAGATCAGCTATTTATTGGAGTTGGTAATATCTGAGGTTTTACTTAATAACGTTTTTAGCTCAGCTATTTGCGCTTGTAGTTCAACCACTTGTCCTTGCGTTGCAGGAAGTGAGTTATTATCCGCTTTTAGCTCACGGGCATTACGATGCTCCTCGCTCATTACTTCTAAAATGGCACCTACCATCATGTTTAAAAACACAAACGCAGTTAAAAAGATAAACGTGAGGTAGTAAATCCAGCTTAGCTCGTACACCGCCATGGTTTCGTACATAATGTCGGTCCAATCTTCAAAGGTAGCTATCCTAAATAGCGTTAACATTGAAATGGATACATCTTGCCAAAGTACCGGGTTAATATCGGCAAACATCATACTGCCCATGGCTGCGTAAATATAAAAAATAACAAACATAAGCAGTGCTATATAGCCCATTTGCGGAATGGCTTTAAGCAACGAATTTACAAGCAAACGCAGCTCTGGGATCATAGATACTAAACGCAGTACCCTAAATATACGCAGCAATCGGGCAAGTAACATAGTTGATCCTGCAGCTGGGTATAAGCTGCCAAGTACAATAATGGTATCGAATATATTCCAGCCCTTTGAAAAGAAGTCTTTTATTCCTTTACTTGCAATAAAGCGAATAATGAGTTCGATTAAAAAGAAAGCTGTGATCCCTACATCCATCCAATTTAGAATGAATTCTACAGTGGGGTGAAGAGAATATGTATGAGCACCTACGGTGAGGGCAGAAACAACAATGACAGCTATAACAAATGATTGAAATATCTTGCTTTTGTCTATACGCTGAAACAGCTTTTGTAACTGCGACATCATAATTATGGGTCCTATGCAAAGTCAGGTTTTTATGACGCTAATATACAATAATATTGTTGCTTTCGATAACGAAAGTGTAAGGAATTCTAATGTTAATCAGTCAAATAACTAAAAGCGCATTGCTGTTTGTGGGATTTTCGGTACTTGCAGGGTGTAGCTCCGACGCTCGCTTTCACGAAATTCAATCAGCACGTTTAGATGAATGTAATTATAAAGCCGATAAAGAGTATTACGAGTGCCTTGAAAATCAAGATAAAAATTTTGAAGAGTATAAAAAACAGCAAAGTGAACAAACACAATAATTTATGACTAAAACACAAAAATTGCGCGATAAACAAATACGCCAAGCCCTCACCAACGCCTGTGAGCAAATAAAAGCGACTCATGATGGTTTTGCTTATTTAACTCACACCATTGATTTAAAAAATGAAGCAAAGTCACTAAAAATAAGCTGCTATTTTGAAGATGATATAGCCTATAACGACACCGAAGCGCATTTTTCTCAGCTAGTCGATATTATTAACGCTGAGCTTAGCAAAATAAGCTTACTGGTAGCGGCTAAGCAAATAGCGTTTTTAGTTGATTAACATTGGTTTGCCTAGCTATGGACGTTATAATTACCAAAATTATTTTTAGGATGTAAAGCATGGCTGTTCCATCGCGTTCGCAAATCACACCAGGTACAACCGTAAATATTGTATTAAAAGAAGATCAACGCAGCGGCACATTAACTCAAGGTGTAGTTGAGCGTTTATTAACGAAATCACCTAATCACCCGCATGGTATTAAAGTACGCCTAGAAGATGGTCAAGTCGGCCGAGTAAAAGAGATTTTATAATGACAGCGTTAACAGAGCAGGAATTTTGGGATTTAGTGACCACGCCTGAGTTAGGGCTCGACCCACAAAGCGTAAGCGACAACTTAAAAGCTAAATTGAGCGATTTAACTGACGAGCAGCTCATTGCTTTTGATAAATTTTTTGGTATTCACATGCGCAAATGTTTTACCTGGGATTTATTTGGTGCCGCATTTGTTATGGCTGGCTGTAACGATGAATACGGTTTTAGCGAATTTAGGTGCTGGCTCATCTCCCGCGGGGAGACGGTATTTAATAACGCATTAAGCAATGCCGACTCACTTGCACAGTGCTCCCCTGTGTATTATTTAAATGAGCAACCTTACCCTTATATTGATGAATACGACTTAATAGCCGGTTTATTATTTGAAGAGCGCAACGACGACGAATTACCTTTTGTACCCTCAGGCGAGCAACCTGCAGGTAAACGCTTTAAAGACAAACCCAAGTTTTTAAAACAAAGCTATCCGCAATTATTTGCAAAATACTGGCAGTAAAGTCACTCTTAGTGGTTTATTTATTTAGTAAATAAACCACTTTGTTTTATTACTCGTAAAACATAACTACAACACTGCATTACATAATGCTAAGTGCTGCGTCCTTTTTTTAGATTAAATCTCTGTTATAGTTATAAAAGTTAGCGCCGCACGTTACTTATTACGAGGATACGCCCACTTAATGAAAACCTTACTTTGTTTTTTAATTTCGACAACCTTTATTAGTGCATCTGCATTGGCTGCGCCGAGTAATAAAAGCCGTTTTATACCGTTATTAAAAACAATGCTTGGTGATTACCAGGTGGTAACTGCTAACTCCCCACTGTGTGTGGATAGTCAGTTGAGTTTAATTAACCCAGTTTACCCAGACGCGGGTTTTAAATTAGGCGAGCATATTGCGTTTGAAAGTTTACACAACGGCACCCGTACAACTAAAAAGCCAAATTTTTGTTTTGTAACTAGCTCGTATAAATACAAAAGTGATGGTGTTGATAACAGCTTAAAAATGAGCCGCTGTATTGACCCCAATAACGAAAAAACCATCAGACAAAGCATTAAGTTTACCAGTGTTACAACGCTCGAATATACGCAGAATACCCCCGCAGTAGAGTGCACATTTACAAGACAGGTTGATTAACTTACTTGCAATGAATTTGCGGTATATCGTGCCAGCGCGTTGTGTATTGGGGCGATAAGTAATCTCTGTTCATATGCCAGCCTTGATTTAGTTTGCTGCTGGCTAGGGTGAGTATGCCTTTTCCGTAGCGGTTGTTTATTGTATCAAGACACTGCATTAATTTAGGGTTATCGGCACTTTGGCTAAATAAATCAGTTTGCTGATACTGCACCGAGGTAAGCTCTAAAGCGCCTACACCACATTTATAAAACCGTACACCTGGCTGGTAAATATGAGTAAATACTTCTGATACTGCATTTGCCATTACGCAGGTATCGTTAGTGGGGGTGGCAAATTTATATATAAACGACTTTTTACAATAGCGGTCTTCGTGTTTGCCAGTGGCGGCAAATATATAAAGCTGTTTTGCTAATGAGCGCTGCCCTCGTAGTTTACTGGCAACCGTGGTTACGTGGTTAATAAGGGCGGTTTTAAGTGCAGTAGGCTCACTGATCCGCTCACCAAAGCTGCGAGTAGAATATATTTCTCGCTTATCTTGGCGTACATCGTCCCATGTTAAGCACGCAATACCATTTAGCTCACTTACGGTACGCTCTACCACCACACTAAACGCGCGGCGCATGGTTTTAGGGTTTTGCTGTGCCAGATCCCACGCGGTATGTATGTTCATTATATTAAGCTTTTTAGCTAGGCGCTTACCTATGCCCCATACATCGGCGCAGCTCATTCTTTGTAAAATTGCTTGGCGGCTTTGCTCGTTATGTATAACGGCCACCCCATCAAACCCGCTTAGCTTTTTAGCTGCATGGTTAGCGGCTTTTGCCAAAGTAGGGGTTGGGCCAAAACCAACACCCACAGGGAGTTTAGTTTCGCGCCAAACGGTGCGCCTTATTGTATGCCCGTACTCGTGCCAGTTTTGTATAAGGGGGGTGTAGCCATTAAAGTGCAAAAACGATTCATCAATACTGTATATGTATTGTGTGTCGCAAAAGCGGCCAATTACGTTCATCATTTTGGCGCTTAAATCGGCGTACAACTCATAGTTACTCGAACGTACAACCACCTTGTGTTGCTCAAGCAGGTGCTTAACTTTAAAATAAGGGCCAAATTTAGGAATGTTTAAGCGCCGAGCTATCGGGCATACCGCACATACGCAGCCATCGTTATTAGTTAAAACCACCACAGGTTTAGAGCGAATAGCGGGGTCGAACACTTTTTCGGCACTGGCATAAAATGCAACGGCATCGACTAAGGCGTACATTTTAATAGCTCAGGGCTTGGGCGGTGCATTCTAATCGATAGTGTAACCACTCCCTCTAACTGAAACTCATCAGCTGAGGTTAGTTGTACCGGCTTATGTAAAGGCGATGCAGAGAGTAACCGCGCATTGGTTTTATCTAATAGCTTACACACAAATAAACCATTTAAGTTAGCAACAATAACATCGCCGTTATCGGCTTGCTCAGCACGGTCTACAAGCAGTAAGTCGCCTTCAAAAATCCCCACCTCTTGCATGGAATTACCCGAGGCAATACCAATAAAGGTGGCGTCGGGGTGCTTTATTAATAGCTCATCAAGAGAAACACCGAGCTCGGCGTATTGCGCCGCGGGCGATTCAAACCCACACACACCGGCTTCTATATAAACGGGAATAACAAACATAACACAACCTAAAACGCATATACTGTATAAGTGTACAGTATATGCGTTTTGTGTAAGTTATGCCAAGAAATGAAAGACAGATCACGCCATGTTTTTGATCATTTGTTGTGCGGTATCTAAAAAGTCTTTGATTTGCTGCGGGTTTAAGTTTTTACACATTTGATCATTTATTTCCTGCTCAGAGGCTAATAACTTATCAAATAATGTATTGCCTTGTTCGGTGAGCGACAAAATAAAGCAGCGTTTGTCGTGCTCACTTGCTTGCTTATTAATAAGGTTTAAGGCAATAAGATCTTTAATTAAGCGGGCAATTTGGGCTTTGTCGCGCTGTGTTTTAGTCACAATGTCGTTAGCGGTACAGTTAGATGTACTGGCAATAATGTGTATACAACGCACGTGCATAGCATTAATACCAAGGTCGCCTGCGTTAATAGCCTCGCGAATTGTTACGCGGTAATTTTGCATCAGCTCAAATAGGGTATTTGATAAAAGCGTGTTCATAAGCTCTCTAATGGTTGACAATATCAATTAGTTTGTTATAGTTGATTTTATCAACCAATGGGGCGTTGTGCAATGCTTGCTTTAAAAAGCAGTTAACTATTTTGTTAAACGAGGTGATTTTAAATGGGTAAACAAGTTCGCAAAGCTACGGTACTAAGTACTGAACAAATAACACCGCATTTACAGCGCATTGTTGTAGGCTCAGATGAGTTTTCGGATTTAACACAAGCGCATATTGGCAGCTATGTAAAAGTGCTTATCCCCCAAAATGGCAAAGTTGATTTTAATTTAAAAACCGCGTGCATGCGCTCTTACACAATAAGAGACGTTGATGATGCAACGGGCGCGTTAACGCTCGACTTTGTAATAAACATGCACCAAGGTCCGGCTACGCAATGGGCTATAACTGCAAAAGTAGGTGACGAGGTTGGCATAGCGGGCCCAGGCCCTAAAAAGCTTGATAATTACCAGCATCCGCATTATGTATTGCTAGGCGATTTAACCTCAGTTAATGCAATAAAAGGGTACATGCAGCAGTTACCCGCCAGCGCAAAAATTGACGCGTTTGTGCATGCCCCTACAGAGCAAGACATTATTGATTTAAACACGCAGCGCGATGTTAATTGGTTAATTACAGATACACCGGATACGGATATGCTCAGCGCGCTTAACAATTTGCCACACACAAACGAGCCACCTATTGTATTTATGGCATTAGAGGCAGGGTTAGTACGTAAAGCAAAAACCTTACTTACCCAGGATTGTAATATACCGCGCAGTAATATAGTTTCCTCTGGTTATTGGAAAAAAGGCGTAGACTCAGAGGGTTATAAAAAAGAGCGCCAGCAAAGCCCTGAGCTTGCATAAATACCTTAGAGCAAAACAGCCTAACGCTATTTTGCTTTTATCCGTTACCTAACTTGAATTGAATAAATAGCAGACCCATTTAAGTGTTTTATGCTGATGATGAAGCCCATTATTAGCATGCATTTTAAGGAGCTGCTATTTTGTTATCTTCCATTCCCTTTTCGTTATTAGAGCTTGCCCCCATGATCAAAGGGGACAGCGTTTCTCATACGCTCAATAAAACCACCAAATACGCCCAGCGCGCCGACCAATTAGGGTTTAACCGCTTTTGGCTGGCCGAGCACCACAATATGCCTGGTATAATTTGTGCTGCCACCTCAATATTAGTAGGTCACATTGCAGGTAAAACTCAGCGTATACGGGTTGGCTCTGGCGGAATAATGCTGCCGAATCATTCGCCCTTAGTTGTGGCTGAGCAATTTGGTACGTTAGAGAGTTTATACCCTGGACGAATAGATTTAGGCCTTGGCCGCGCCCCTGGTAGTGATCCAGTAACCAGCCGTGCGCTAAATAATGATATGAGCCGCGCAGAAAACTTCCCGGGGGAGGTAACAGAGCTGCAAACATTATTAGGCCCATACAATGGCACACACCCTATACGTGCTATTCCGGGGGAGGACACAAACGTACCGCTTTGGTTATTAGGCTCAAGTTTGTTTAGCGCCCAATTGGCTGCGCAAAAAGGGTTGCCTTATGTATTTGCAGGGCACTTTGCACCACGTTTTGTACACGATGCCATTGCGCTATATAAGCGAGAATTTAAAGCCTCAAATGTACTCGATAAACCCTATGTAATGCTTGCTTTACCGCTGGTAGCAGCAGAAACCGATGAAGAAGCGCAGTACCTATCTACCACCTCAAAGCAACGCGTGCTTGAATTAATACGCGGCAAAGAGCTATGGCTAAAGCCACCGGTAGAGAGTATGGAAGGTTTATGGAGTGAGCAAGAGCGCGCCCACGTAGAAAACTTTTTAAGCTTAAGCGTTGTTGGCGGGCATGTGAGTATAAAACATAAATTACAAATGATAGCGAAAGAGCTAGAAGTGGATGAGTTTATATTTACCAACGATGTTTACGACAGCGAAAAACGCCACCGAGCTTTAGAAATTTTAATGGAAATAAAGCATTAATTAAAAAAGGAAGTGTTTAGTTAAGCAAGCGTACACACAAGCCTTGCTACTATGTAGACATCATTAAAAGTGAATACAAACTTATTAACTTTAAGTGATGTCTGAACAAACACTTTCGATAATTAAACATATTTAGGTTGCCAAGGATAAGGCCCATTTTGCATTATTTATCGTTCTGTTTTTTCAATCAAACTGATTTAAACAATCAATTTTAAGGCATCACTTTTATTTTTTATAATGTAGTTATTAACCAAACATCATTAAATTAAAGGAAGGTACACCGTGAACGCTCTAACAACCGCATCGGCTAATTCAGTTACTCATACAGCGCAGCCAAAAGTTGCTCTGATAGCTGAAGGTGGCGGACAACGAGGGATATTCACAGCCGGTGTATTAGATGCATGGTTAGAGCAAAACTACGACCCATTTGATTTATTTATTGGCACCTCTGCCGGCTCGCAAAATTTAACAAGCTATTTAGCACGCCAAAAAGGTTACGCTAAACGCTTAATTAGAGGGCTTTCTCGTAACAAACGCTTTTTTCAATTAGGGCGTGGTTTAATGGGCAAGCACATTGTTGATTTAGACTGGTACTTTGAAAAAACCACCGAAGTAAACAGAGCCCTTGATTTTAAAACAGCAAAAACCAGCTTAGGCGAGCGAGAGCTGCTTATAACGGCAACCAATGCACGCGACAGAAAAGCCTATTACCTTTCACCTACAGGCGAGGGTAAGCAATGGCGAGATTTGTTAAAAGCATCGAGCGCGTTACCTTTTTTGTATAAACAAGGGGTTAAACTTACTCCTTGGTTAGGTACAAAAGCGGCAAACGAAGCGCATTTAGCTGCAGAGCAATCAAGTGAAGATTTTTATTTAGATGGCGGCTTAGCTGCGCCCTTGCCTGTACGCGAAGCTTATAACCGTGGCGCACGAAAAATCGTGGTAATAAGAACCGTTGATGAGCATTTTCAGGCGCAAACTGCATGGGTTCAAAAGCTTAGAACATTTGCATGTGCATCAGGCTACTGCCCAAAAACACTTGATTACTTGATTCAACACGAGCAAGCATACCTAGACGAGCTAACGTTTATTGCCAATCCGCCTAGTGATGTAGAAATTATACAAATTTTTGCAGACGAAAAGCTACACAGTAAATTATTAGGTAGCTCAAACGACGATTTACGCTTTGATCATAAGCTAGGTGTAAAAGCAGGCCGCGCTTATTTAAAAAGCCAAAACGCACGTATAGTAGATTACGCACACAGCTACGCTATGTAGCTGTGTATTAACGCTTAAACTTAAATTACCCCTTAAGTTTAAGCGTTAGTAAAGTGCCGTGGCAAAATTAAAGCTCTGCTTTTTTTAAACTTATCGATGGCTTTTTATTGCTAATCGCCGCACCTATTAAAATAAGCGCTAAAGCAATAAACACTGACCAACTAAAGGGAGTCTGCGAGGCGAGTATTAAAATAAAAGTAGAAAGCACCGGCGTTAAAAAACTCAACGAGGCTAATAGCGAGCGGTTACCAAATTTTAAACCATGATCCCATAAATAAAATGCACCTCCCACTGGGCCTAACCCTAATAAAATAACGCCTAGCCATTGTGAAATAGACAAACTAGTAACGGTTGTTTCAAAATAAAAATGTGCACAAAGGGCAAGCACAGCCACAATAAGCGAAAGCCAGCCTATGTCATCTACATGGCTATTAAATTGCGACATTAAATAAGAATAACTAGACCACAGTACTGCGCAGCATCCTGCAAAAAAATACCCTAAGTAATACTCACTATTGATAGATAGCCCACTGCCATCGGTAATTAAACTAAGCGTGCCTAAAAACCCCAATAATCCGCCCAATATTGCTTTAAATTTAGACCCAGGGGTAGCCACAAATACACCCAGTAATAATGGCCAAAGGTACACAATTAAACTTACCTCTATTAAAGGGCCGTATTTTAAAGCCATAAAATAACAAAAGTGAAAACCAAATAAGCCAGTCACACCTATTAAAATTTGTTTTTTAGAAAGCTTTGGAGGGGTTAATAATGGCTGTTTTGTAGCAAAACGTTTTACTAATAAAATAATAAAAGAAAGTGCAAAGCACATAAAAAGTAACTGAAAAGCCGGGAGCGCTTTGGTTAAATCCCCCAGTAATGCTAAAAGCCCCCACGAAAATATTGCTAAAAACCCTATGTGTGTTGCCATTAATTACCCTCCGTAAATACTATGTACTGAGTGTATCAATATAGGTTTTTAAAAATATGCTAAAAAGACGGTGTTATTGTTTGCTCTGACGCTATTTAACCTACGCTCTGCTTGAGTTTGCTTTATTATTTCGTGTTTAGGTTATCTGTATTACTGCTTTGCAAACGCTTTAGGTGGCTGTCCAAAATATAAATTAAACCGGCGGCTAAACGCAGAGGCATCGTTATAACCAATGCGCTCACCTACTAAAGCAATCGGTAAGTCTGAATGGGTTAAAAGGGCGCGCGCGTGCTGCATTCGCAACATAGTTAAATATTGCAGCGCACTCATAGTGGTACTTTTTTTAAACACAGTTTTAAATTGTGTAACGCTTAAACAGGCTATATCGGCCAGCTCTTTTAACGTGTAGGGGTAGGCTAAATTTTGCTTAACAGTGGTTATTACATTATCTATTCGCTTATCAATATTACTGTGGCTGCTTTGCTCACAAAGTAATAAGTAAAATAAATCAAAAGTTGAATTAGTAAGCTTTTCATCCCTAACAACGAGCAGTTGCTGCTCTATAAACTGTAAGTAACTTAATAAACGGCTATCTATTGAGATTTTAGGGCATAAAAGGTTAATAAGGTTTTCAGGGAGCGCGTCTAAATCTGCCACAATAAAACGCGCGGCTTCATCGGCCGTAAAGGCATGCACTACGTTTTTCTCTATAACGATACAACTGCCCGTACTCACCGTTGTTTTATAGTCATTATTTAACGTTATAAAAATTTCCCCGTGTAGGGGTAAAACGAGTTGATGGTAATTGTGCTGGTGGCGCTTTATATCTTGCGAATAATACCGAATAGAAAGCTTATTCATTACCTACTCCAATACCTACTCCAATACCTAATACAGAACCCGAGTATTGCCTAACATACTTTAAGTAAAACATGGCGTTAATAAACCTAAGTAGATGACAATAATATACTGGTTTCGCTATTTAAAATGCCTTCTATTTCGCGTACTTGCCTGAGTACGCCATCAAACTCACTTAAATTTGCCGCCTGTATTTCAGCCACTAGATCCCAAGCGCCGTTGGTTGTATGTAACTTTGTTAGCTCTGGTATGCCGCGCATGGTTTTAATTACCTGCGATGTAGATTTACCCACCACTTCAACCATCATTATTGCTCTTACAGCTTCGGTTTCTATGTGTTCGTGTACACGCACCGTAAAGCCTAATATAGCGCCCGATGAGACTAAACGGTCTAAGCGATTTTGCACTGTCCCGCGCGACACATTTAAAACATCGGCTAGGGCTGAAATAGAAGCGCGGCCATCTTTTCGTAATTCGGCTATTAATGCGTTATCTAATGAGTCGTAAATGTAAGGGGTCATAAAACGCCTTGGGTTATGTTTTTATTACAAATTACTAAATTTGTACTTTATTGCATAGCAATTTGCTAAAAAATACTATTATTTGTATAAACTTTTGGCATTTTAAGTAACACCTCTGGCCTATAAACTTATTTCAATTAATTTATTTAGTCATTAAAGAGGTATTTATGAGTCATTTTATCGCACAACCTAAACAAGGTGTTCCATTCGTTAGCGTACAGGCAATGGCCAAACTTATAAATAAAGTCGGAATAGAAAACGTATTGCTTGAGCTTACTCAAAGATTAGAACACGACTTTGCTCGCTGGGAAGAATTTGAAAAATCGCCACGTTATGCGGCGCACTCTCAAGATGGCGTAATAGAGCTTATGCCCGTAAGCGACGGTAAAATGTTTAGCTGTAAATATGTAAATGGTCATCCAAAAAACACCTTTAAGAAACTTCAAACCGTGGCCGCATTTGGTATTTTGTCGGATGTTGATAGCGGCTATCCGGTCATGATCAGCGAAATGTGCTTACTAACAGCCTTACGTACAGCGGCTACATCGGCGCTTGTGGCAAAATATTTAGCGCCTAAGCACTCAACAACACTTACATTAATTGGTAATGGTGCACAGTCTGAGTTTCAAGCATTAGCTTTTAAAGCCGTATTAGGTATTACTCACATTCGTTTATACGATATTGATAAAAACGCCTCACAAAAAGCCTACAACAACTTAAGTGGTTACGGCTTAAATGTAACTCTATGCAATAGCGCAGAAGATGCCGTACAAGGCGCGCACATTATTACCACCTGCACTGCCGATAAAAAAAATGCCACTATTTTAACCAGCGATATGATCCCCCAGGGCGTGCATTTAAATGCCATTGGTGGCGATTGCCCTGGTAAAACAGAGCTTGATTCACAATTATTAACGCGCGCAAATGTGTTTGTAGAGTACGAACCGCAAACCAGAATAGAGGGCGAAATACAGCAAATGAGCGAAACCTTTGCCGTAACAGAGTTTCATAAAGTAATTAATAAACACACACCTGGGCGTACAAGTAACGACGAGCTTACTATTTTTGATGGGGTAGGCTTTGCAAGCGAAGACTTTACCGCGCTGGTGTATATTAAAGACGCGCTGGTGGCTGCGGGTGAGTTTGAACTACTTGATTTAATTACACAACAAGCTGATCCGCGTAATTTATTTTCGGTACTTAATAGTACACAACCATCAAAAACACCTAAGCAAGAGCAAGTCGCATGAGCCACATAAAGCAAGCACCGACAGCGGTGGTGATGGTGCGCCCACATCACTTTACATCTAACCCACAAACCATGTTAGACAACACGTTTCAAAGTACCTGCAACTCACAAAATCAGAGTCAGCTTGCCTTTGACGAAGTCACTAATGCGGTTAAATTATTACAAAACGAGGGCGTAACGGTTCATCTTTTTGAAGACGAACATACACACACGCCCGACTCTGTGTTTCCAAATAATTGGTTTTCTACCCATCAAAGTGGCGAGCTAGTTATGTATCCAATGTACGCAGAAAACAGAAGGTTAGAATATCGAAAAGATATTATTGATTTTTTGACTAATCACTATAAAGTGTTGTCTGTGACTGATTATTCATTTTTAGCGAAAGAAAATGCATTTTTAGAAGGCACAGGATCGCTTGTTATTGACCACCCCCATAAGCTTGCTTATGCAGTAGAATCAAAGCGCACTACTAAAACCGTGGTTAATACAGTGTGCGAGCAATTAAAGCTAAAACCTGTTGTATTTAACGCCTACGATGAGCAAGGCACTGCGGTTTATCATACTAATGTATTAATGTGTGTAGCCACAGAGTTTGCCATGATCAGCTTAAATATGGTGCCAAATAGTCAGCACAAACAATTAACTAGCCATTTTATACAAAGCCATTTAGAAGTAATAAACTTATCTAATGCGCAAATAAGTAGCTTTTGCGGCAACGCAATAGAGTTACAAGGTACAAATGGTCGTATTTTAGCACTCTCACAAACGGCGTTTAATGCACTTACAACCGAGCAAAAAGCAGCAATACAAAAAACAGCTAAACTTGTTCCGTTACCTATACCAACCATAGAGTCGGCGGGAGGTTCGGTTAGATGCATGATTGCTGGCATACACCTGCAAAGTAAATAACCTACCACTAAGTCAACATACTAAGGCAGCTTAGCTGCCTTAATCTATGGCTAACATGCATTATTAAATGCCAATTACTCAACTGCGCGCTGAGTAAAAATATAATAAATACAAAAGGATTAGCCCATGTTCGATACCGTAGTAAAAAGTGTAAATGGCCTATTATGGGGAGAAGGCCAAATACTAATCTACATACTACTGTTTGCAGGTATTTGGTTTTCGGTACGTTTAAAAGCAATTCAAATAGTAAAATTTAAACACATGTTTAGCCTGTTAAAAGGCAGTAGCAAGTGTAAAAAAGACGACATTTCATCATTTCAAGCATTGTGTACTGGCCTGTGTGCCCGGGTAGGTACAGGTAACTTAGCTGGGGTCGCTGTTGCAATTTCACTAGGCGGAAGCGGCGCCATATTTTGGATGTGGGTTATAGCCATACTAGGCATGGCAACCGGCTTTGCCGAAAGTGTATTAGGGCAAGTGTATAAAGTACGCGATAGTAGTGGCGAATTTAGAGGCGGCCCCGCCTATTATATTCAACAAGGTTTGGGCAGCCGTGCCTTTGCTATTGTGTTTGCCGCGTGTTTATTTTTAGGTTATGGCTTTACTTTTAGTGCCATGCAAACCAATACCATAACCGACGCCCTTAACTATGCTTTTCAAGTACCTACCTTTTATTCTGGATTAGTTATTACCGTATTAGCAGGCTCAATTATATTAGGTGGCTTTAAAGCTATTGCCCGCTTTGCTGAGCGAGTAGTGCCACTAATGGGCATATTATTTGTAGCCGCGGCGGTTATTATTACGATTATGAATTTACCGCAAGTGCCTGCCATGCTTAAAGATGTGTTTTTATCAGCGTTTGGTTTACAAGAAGCCGGCGCAGGAGCAATGGGCGCAGCCATTAAAAACGGTATACAACGCGGATTATATTCTAACGAAGCCGGCGCAGGTAGTGTGCCGCATGCTGCAGCAAGCGCAAGCCCAATGCCTAATCACCCAGTTACACAAGGGTATATACAAATGCTTGGCGTGTTTTTCGATACAATTGTGCTTTGTAGCTGTACCGCGGTAGTTATTTTATTGGCCGATGTAGATATAAGCGGCGAAATGGAAGGCATACGTTTAACCCAAAGCGCCATGACCGCACATTTAGCACAAGGCGGTGTGTACTTTGTTGCTGCAGCCATAACCTTATTTGCTTTTACCTCGGTAGTGGCCAACTATGCTTACGCCGAAAGTAACCTGCATTTATTTAAGCTCGATAACAAAGTAGGGCGCACAATTTATACATTACTTTATTTATCAATGATGCTGTGGGGCGCATCGGCATCTCTAAAAGAAGTCTGGGATTTAGCCGATATAGCATTAGGGTTAATGACAGTGGTTAACGTTATCGCTATTATATTGCTCACGCCAACTATTTTGTCTGTTAATCGCGACTACAACACACAAAGAGAAAAAGGCATAGAGCCCGAATTTAAAGTAAAAGACGTAAAAGTACAGGGTAAATGCGAAAGCGGCATTTGGGATTGATTCCCGTATTTTAAGCAATTTTAACGATAAAAAGCGGTTTTATGGCAACATAATACCGCTTTTTAATTTTGCATAATTATTCAAAATTAGATTGTGTGAACAGCACTAAAATATAAGAATAACAAGGTAAATTGATTTAATGATCGACATTCACGCAGGTAAAACCGCAGCAAAAATTATTAACGAACAGGGCTTTAAACCCGAGTTATTTACCTCTTTTTTAGGGGCAAGTGGTGGGCCTAAATGGTTTACATTATTTGGCTTAGACAAATATATTTTTGGTGAGTTTTTTAAAAACCGTACCCAACCACTTAACTTAATTGGTTCATCTGCTGGCGCATTTCGATCAGCCTGTTTTGCACAAAACGACCCCGTTGCTGCCATTGAACGTTTAGCCAAATCGTATTCGCAAACGCGCTATTCTAGCAATAAACCAATACCTGCTGAAATTACACTAAAAGCCCGCGCATTATTAGATGATGTATTTGGGGAGCACGGCGTAACCGAAATTTTAAATAATCCTATTTTTAAAGCGCATTTTATAGTGGCAAAATCGAATGGCTTTATTGCGAGTGAAAATAAATTAATTCAGCTTTTAGGTTTATCAAAAAGCTATATGCTTAATCGGGTTAACCGAAAATTATTAGGCTCGCAGTACGAGAGATTTATTTTTGGCGCGCCAAACAGCAATTTATCTATAACCGACAGTTATAATTTTAAAACGCAAAACATACCACTTAGCCAAACAAATTTAAAAGATGCCTTACTTGCATCAGGCTCTATACCACTTGTTATGCAAGGAATAAAAAATATTGCAGGTTCGCCACCCGGCATTTATCGCGATGGCGGAATAATTGACTACCACTTTGATTTAAAAATTAATAACCCAGGCTTAATTTTATATCCGCATTTTAATAGCGAGCCAAAAGCAGGGTGGTTTGATAAAAATTTAAAACGTAAAGTAGCACCACAAAATTACGATAACGTGGTGATGATCTCCCCATCAAAAGAATTTATAGCCGGCTTACCTTACGGAAAAATTCCAGACAGAAATGACTTTACCGATCTTGATGCAGACACACGTATTAAATATTGGAATACTGTTTTTAGTGAAACTGAAAAGTTGGCTGAGGCATTTGATAAGAAATTAATGATTAAATAAATGTATGAATTAGAAATAACAATAAGTTAGGTACTGTTTATAAGTAAAGGAAGATTCGATAAGGAAATATATCTAATCTCATAAATAAAAATTTATAAAATAATCTTTGTCAAAAAGTAGTTTGAGCTTAATTTGATTACTGATGTATTGCTCTACTAATATAGATTAGCGTCATAAGATATGGTGTAATTTTTAATTAAAAAAGCTAATTATTAATACCTAAATAACTAGCTTTATTATTTATATAACGTTTTGGTGAAATAAAATTTCACGGTTTCATTTCTATAAAAAAATTTTTAGTATCGACTAATTCTTATCTATAAAAAATTTTATTCACTAAAATTTTTATCAAGTTTATTAACGAGAGAGCGAAAGTCATTAGTTAGAATTTCCTCTGAATTTGGGACTAAAACTATTGCTTGTGAAAAATATTTATCTTTAAGTAGTTCATCACCATTTTTTTCATGTAATAGCCCAATTCGGAAGTAAGTTAAAGCAAGGTTTAAATTTGTTCCTTCTATTGAAAATTCATCTGGGCCAATATACTTTAATAAACGAGCTAGTGAGTTTAATGCATATAAACCGGTGGCAGTATCATTAAACAAATAAGCTTTATGGGCTTCATTGATTTCATTTTTTAAATATGAAGATGTTGAGCTATTTGCAAACGCATTACTTATGGATAGGGTGAAAAATATGAAAAACATCAATATTTTGAAAGTAGTCACTTTTTATTCCTTTAAATAATTAACAGTATTAAAAATATACAAGATTGTAAAAGAATTTACAACTTATCATCATAGCTCATAAATTACGTTATGTTAAATTGTGTGATTAATAAGAAAGCGAGCGTGATTATACAAACCAGCCCGCTTTTAGGAGAGTAATTAGGTGTTAATTTAGCTCAGAATCTACCCAAAATTTAGTGCCTTTTAGTACTGCTTGAAGTGCAAGGCCATTTTCGGTTAAAGAATATACGGTAACTTGGTCGGCAATGGCTTCTGCAACCAGTGCTCCACCTTTATCTTCGTATTTTGCTGCTGCATCTGCGTTTCCGCCAAAGGCCCAACCGTGTTCAATAAATCTATTTACTGCCGCTTGGTTATGAAAAACCATAACAACGTTAAAATCTTTAACGCCTAAACCAAGCCCTAAACCGGCTTCACCCATATTCATGTAGGTTGATTTACCCGTTAAGTTATTTTTTACTACACCGTACCCGCCACCAAAACTAGCTAAAACTACATTTACGTTTGCGTTATCAAATACGGCGTAACCGGCAGAATTGGCAATTTGTTTTTTAACATCGGGTTTTTGTGCGTATAATTTGTCGAGGGTATTGTTTTTCATACTTTGTACTAAAGCGCGTTTTTCGCTAGGTGAAGCACTACCTGTAGTAGCACAACCTGTTAGTAATACACTTATTGTAAGTAGGCCTAACACTATAAATTTTTTCATAAAACTTTCCTTAATAAGATTCATACCAATACACAACAATGTATAAATAAATACACTTTCACTATGTCCAATACTAGACAGTATCGGACTTTAACGTTAAGCTGTAAGTCTATTATTTTATTGAATATTTATACATTATGCTTGTTGCTTTAGTTGATACGTTAAAACAATTAAGATACCAAATTGCTCATCTTGACGACGGTACTCTAAACTCAGAATACCCAGAACTTGCATCCTTTATACAGCAAGTTGGCTTGACTGTAACTGAATCAAAGGACGATCTTAAATTTTTATACCAATTTTTATATGTGTACGGCCGAAAATCTGAGGCAACATTTAATCGTTTTCGTAATGAGCTTGAACGATTTTATTTGTGGTCTTGGCTAATTGCCGAAAAATCTGTATTTAGTTTAAAGCGCGAAGACATTGAAGCGTATGTTGATTTTATGGCTGAGCCAGATAAAAAATGGGCATCAACTTCGGTGCAATGGCGTTACAAAGATGAACAAGGCATTCGTCGGTTAAATCAAAATTGGCGCCCTTTTATATTAAAAGAGTCAATTGCGAGCCAGCAAACATTAGCGGCTATGTTTACTGCGCTAAATGTATTTTATAAGTTTTCTATTTTAGAAGAAAAAACGTTTGCTAACTTTGTGCCTGTAGTGAAAAAAAATAGCCCCTATTTGGTAGTTCAATCTCAAATTCAGATCCCAGACACTTTAAGTGACATACAATGGGAATATGTATTTGGCGTAACACGCGATTTATGTGAAAAAAAACCAGAGCTTGAACGTAACCTATTTACGCTCGCGTGTTTAAAAGGGCTATATTTACGTATATCAGAATTATCAGAGCGCCCGCAGTGGTCGCCAGTTATGTCACACTTTTGGCAAGATAATGACGGTTTTTGGTTTTTACGAATTATGGGTAAAGGTAATAAGCTACGAGATGTTACGTTAAGTGATGATTTTGTTGAGTATTTAAAACGTTACCGATTATACAGAGGGTTACCCGCCCTACCTCGCGTTGATGAATCTGAGCCATTGGTGCATAAAATTCGTGGCCAAGGTGGGATGACAGTTAGGCAAATTAGGCGTTTAGTGCAGCAAAGTTTTGATTTAGCTCAGCAATCGTTACTTGATGACGGGTTTAAAGATGATGCAGAACAACTTGAAGCGGCCACTGCCCATTGGCTTCGTCACACGGGTGCAACACATGATGCGCAAACTCGACCGCTAAAACATTTATCGGAAGATTTAGGGCATTCAAAAATTGCGACAACTGATCAAATTTACATTCAAACAAATATTAAAGAGCGAGCAAAATCAGGCGTTAAAAGGAAAATTTAATGGAATACTTAGTAATAGCATTTATTGGTTTTTTATTTTTAGTTTATTCAATTTCAATAAGGCAGTTAGAGCGCACAGAAATAACAGGCCCTATGTTTTTTGTTATTGGCGGCATGTTTTTGGCGTTTTTACTTCCTAATGAAGGCGAAAAATTAAAAACAGGAATAGATTATTTATTACCACTGATAGAGCTAACGCTAAGTATATTTTTATTTTCTGATGCGGCTAAATCTAAGTTAGGTGTATTGAGGCATAGTTTTCAATACCCTAGCCTATTACTATTCGTTGCCCTACCCTTAACTTTATTGTGCGGTATTGGTGTTAGCTTATTTTTATTTGCAGAGTTGTCGTTAATTCAATCGGCACTGCTGGCAATTATACTTACACCAACCGATGCCGCTTTGAGTAAAGGGTTATTGCAAAGTGCACAAGTGCCCGAAAAAATCAGGGAAGGTATAAATACCGAAAGCGGATTAAACGATGGCTTATGTGTACCAGTATTTTTAATTTTTATTTTATTAGCTAAAAACCCTGACTCTGCTATTACTGCTTCACATACATTAGGTGTGTTTTCAAGAGAGCTTGGCTTAGCATTATTGATTGCTGGTTTTTCTATAGCGATATTTATTCCGGCATTAAATTTTGCAATGCAGCGCCATTACTTTGCAAAAAGCACCAGCCCATTTTTACTTTTAGGTTTTGCGATGGCGGTGTTTTCTATCACACAATATTTTCATGGCAGCGGGTTTATAGCGGTGTTTATAGCAGGTTTGTTATTTGATAAATTTTCTAAAACTGACATTCGCGCTGAGCTAATAGAGGATTCGGAGCACATTGCTGATTTTACTTCGTTAATGATTTGGTGTTTATTTGGATTTGTTTGTGCGTATTTAGTAATACCCAAATTAAATACAAATATAATTGTGTATGCCTTACTAAGCACTACATTAATTAGAATAATTCCGGTTATGTTATCGTTACAATTTACAGCACTTAATTGGAAGGAACGTTTTACTTTTGCATGGTTTGGGCCACGCGGTTTGGCATCTATTGTTTTTACTTTAATGGTAATAGACACGCAAATAGAAAATAAATACGATATTGCCACTATTGCAATGACTACTATTTTATTTAGCGTGTTTATACATGGTATAAGTACAAAGCCAATTGCAGATAGCTTCGTTAAAAAATCTAAATAGCGTTTAGAAAAATTAGCGAATCTATTGTTTTGCTATAAACACGTTTATTAGCTTTAAAATAAATCACTTAACTAAGCGAATTGGTATTAATAAAAAAGGCGTAACTTATTTTTAAGTTACGCCTTTTTTATTTTTAACTTTTACTAGCTAAGTACCTGAGCGAGCAACTCTATTGGGTGCTTTGGTTTAAATTGCTCAAAACGTTTTACTTGGCTGCGACACGAAAAACCGGTAGATAAAAGTTGCTCTGGTTTATTTTTATCTACTATTGGTTTCCAACTCATTTCGTACAGTGCACGGGAATTTTCTTGGTTTTGTGCTTCATGGCCATAAGTACCGGCCATGCCACAACACCCGGTATTGGTTGTATTTAGGGTTAAACCAATTTCAGTAAAAATTGTTTTCCATACACTTGCAGCTTTTGGTAAAGCGGTTGTTTCTGTACAGTGGCTTAGTAATGTAAATTCAGTATCAGTTTTTTGTTTAGCCGATAATGATTTAAACGATTGAGTTTGTAACCATTCATGGGCAAGTTGTACATGAAACTCGCCGCGATTATTTTCTAAAATGGTTTTGTATTCATCGCGATAACACATAACTAACGATGCATCTAAACCAACCAAAGGCGAATTAATATCAGCGAGTTTATTTAAAAACTCTGCGCCATTTTTTGCCGTTACTTTAAACTCATGCAAAAACCCTTTTACGTGTTGGGCTTTACCATTAGGTTTAAACGGCAATAGCATCGGCTTTTTACCTAGCGCGGTGATAAGTGTTATAAAACTTTGCACTAACTCGGCTTCGTAAAAGCTGGTAAACGGGTCTTGCACTATTAGCACATAGTCATTTTGTTCATCGCTTGAAAGTGAATTTAATAATTCAAAATTAAATTTATGTGCTTTTGCTACGCGTTTTTCGAGTGAAGGCACACTTAATTGGGGTGTATCTACATACCCTACTGTTTTTTTAATTAAACTACTTACTAAGTTTGTTTTAACAATTGGGTTGATCACGCGTGCAAATTTAGACATTACAGGCGCCGAACTTTCAATGTTAGCGACTAAATAATCTTTAAGTGGGCGCGCGTAATAACTGTGATAATAATTTAAAAAGCGTGCTCTAAAAGTAGGTACATCTACTTTAATTGGGCAAGATGTTGTACACGCTTTACACGCTAAACATTCATCCATTGACTCTTTTACTTCGTGAGAAAAATCGTAAACACCTTTGTTTTTTTCACGGCTATGAACAAAACGCTCCCACCAGGTAATAACTTCGCCTTTGTTCAGCTCTTTTTCTACTTCGAGCAAATCTACATTTTTAGACTCTTGAAGCCGTAACCATTCTCGCATTAATGTTGCGCGGCCTTTTGGCGAATGCCTGCGATCGCCGGTTACTTTATATGAAGGACACATGGGAGAATTTTCGTCGTAGTTAAAACAAATGCCGTTACCATTACAGGTCATTGCATTGTTAAAACTTGTTTTTACATCGATAGAAATTTGCTTATCGAAGTACGAACGTTTTTGCCCATCTACACTAACTAGTGAGTCCTCACTTTCTATGGGAGTACATATTTTACCAGGGTTTATTCTATTATTAGGGTCGAACGCTGTTTTTATTTTACGTAGTTGTTTAAATAAATGCTCGCCAAAAAACTCAGGGCCGTATTGACTTCGGTAACCTTTACCATGTTCGCCCCACATTAAGCCGCCGTATTTAGCGGTGAGTTTTACAACTTCGTCTGAAATTTTACGAAGCAGTTTTTCTTGTTCTGGGTCACACATATCTAGCGCCGGGCGTACATGTAAAACACCCGCATCAACATGGCCGAACATACCGTATTGTAAATTATGGCTATCGAGTAATGCTCTAAATTCTACAATGTAGTCGGCTAAGTTTTCTGGCGGTACAGCGGTATCCTCAGCAAAGGCCAATGGCTTTTGGCTGCCTTTAACATTACCGAGTAATCCGACAGATTTTTTACGCATTGCATAAATTTTTAAAATGTCACTTTTACTGCTTGTTAATTGATAGCCAATGACACCATTGGTTTGATTTGCTACGCATTCATCTAATAATGTGCAAAGTGTGTTTACTTTGTCTTTTATATCTTCAGGTGATACTGCATTAAACTCAACCATGTTGAGTCCTTGCATATCTTTATTTGGTACATCGGTTATTAAGTCCGATACTGAATGCCAAATAATATCTTCGCGAGCCAGGTTTAATACTTTGCTATCGACTGTTTCTACCGATGTTGCACGCGCATCAACTAAAAATGGAGAGTGGCGAAGTGCCGAATCAAAACTGTCGTATTTAATATTTATCAGTGTTTTAAATTCGGCTATGGGAGTTAGGTTTAATTTAGCTTCAGTAACTATACCAAGTGAGCCTTCTGAACCGGTAATTAGCCTACTCATATCAAAAGTTTGTAAGTCATCACTTAGCACATGCTCTAGGTCGTAGCCGGTCAAAAAGCGATTTAAGCGAGGAAACTTGTCTAAAATAGCTTGGCGCTCATTTAAAGAAATTTCCAATACTGTTTTGTAAAGGCTACCGATTAATGATTCTTGCTCGGCTATTACTTTGGCTTTTTCTATGTCTATTGGTGATGTCACCATTGGGCTGCCATCGACTAAATAGGTAGTAAGTCCTAAAACATGGTCGCTGGTTTTACCGTACACTAATGAACCTTGACCTGATGCATCTGTACTGATCATTCCGCCAATGGTTGCTCGGTTACTGGTTGATAAGTCGGGTGAGAAGAAAAAGCCGTACGGTTTTAAAAAGTCGTTTAATTGATCTTTAATTACACCTGTTTGTACTCTAACCCAACCTTCTTCAACGTTAATTTCGAGTATTTCGCGCATGTAGCGAGACAAATCAACCACTATTCCTGGTGTGAGTGATTGCCCATTAGTACCTGTACCACCACCACGAGGGCCAAAAGTAAGCGACAAAAATGGGTCGCGAGATGCTGTTTGCAATGCCAGTTGAATGTCTTTTTCGGTTTTAGGAAAAATAACACCTTGTGGGATTTGCTGATAAATACTGTTATCAGTAGAGGCGGTTAAACGCGTTGCATAGCTTGCATCGGTGTCTCCACTAAACCCCTGATTTTTAAGTGTACTTAAGTAGTTCGCGACAAGCTCTGTCGCTGCATCTTGCTGTGTAATTGTTGCTATCATGACGGCGATAATTTAAGGCATTTGTGTAATTATATCATGGTGATGGCTAATAGAAATTGAAGATTTTACAGTTTGTAACACTCTTTTTATCGTAATTTGAGCTGCTGTATTTATAATCAAGTTAAACCACAGTGTAGAGCTTTATATGAAAAAATTACTATTACAGATCATAGGTGTGTTGTTTATTTTGCTGGGGCTATTTTTTGCTGTAGTTCCAGGCCCCTCGCTGATATTTTTTATGGCGGGGTTACTGTGTTTTTCGTTTTATTTCCCAAAAGCCAGGCATTATTTAAAGCTTTGCCAAAAAGCCTTAACTAAATCGTGTAATTATTTAGATAAAAAATTAGCACGGTAATTTAGCCCACATACAAAAATGCCAGCATAATTGCTGGCATTTTTATTTTTTACGGGTACTGATGATTATTTTGCAAGTTTGTCTGCTAGGTATAACCAAGTTTCTAGTACTGTATCTGGATTTAGTGAAACAGAATCAATGCCCTGCTCGACTAACCATGCTGCAAAGTCTTCATGATCTGAAGGACCTTGACCACAAATACCTACATACTTGCCCTTTTCTTTAGCTGTTTTAATTGCCATAGAAAGTAGCTTTTTAATCGCAGGATTACGCTCATCAAATAAATGTGCGATTAGGCCTGAGTCACGGTCAAGGCCAAGTGTTAGCTGAGTTAAATCGTTAGAGCCGATAGAAAAACCATCGAACATCTCTAAAAATTCATCTGCAAGTAATGCATTTGAAGGAAGCTCACACATCATGATTACTTTTAGACCATTTTCACCACGTTTAAGGCCATGCTCTTCTAGTAATTCGATAACACGTTTACCCTCTTCAAGGGTACGTACGAATGGGATCATGATTTCAATGTTGGTCATACCCATGGTGTTTCTTACGCGTTTAATTGCTTCACACTCAAGGGCAAAACAATCACGGAAGTCTTCAGAGATATAACGTGCAGCACCACGAAAACCAATCATTGGGTTTTCTTCTTCTGGTTCGTACTGCTCACCACCTACTAAGTTTGCATATTCGTTTGATTTAAAATCAGACATACGCACAATTACACGCTCTGGTGCAAAGGCACAGCCTAGCGTTGAAATACCTTCTACTAATTTAGAGATATAAAACTCTACCGGCGATTCGTATCCGGCAATAATGTCGGTAATTTCAGCTTGTAACGCAGGTGATTGGGCATCAAAATTTAATAGAGCTTTAGGGTGAACACCAATCATGCGGTTTATTACAAATTCAACACGGGCAAGGCCAACACCTGCATGTGGTAAACGTGCAAAGTCAAACGCGCGGTCTGGATTACCTACGTTCATCATCACTTTCATTGGTAGTTCTGGCATTTTATCAACGCGCGACGTTAGTATTTCAAAATCTAAAATACCTTCGTAGATGTAACCTGTATCGCCTTCAGCACATGATACAGTTACTTCTTGGCCTGCTTTAATTAAATCGGTTGCGTTACCACAGCCAACTACCGCAGGAATACCAAGTTCACGGGCAATAATTGCTGCGTGACACGTACGCCCACCACGGTTTGTAACAATAGCCGCGGCGCGTTTCATGATAGGTTCCCAATCTGGGTCGGTCATGTCGGTAACTAAAATGTCGCCTTCTTGTACTTGGTCCATTTCTTTAATTGAATCAAGTACACGAACAACACCACTACCAATTTTATGACCAATTGCGCGGCCTTCAGCAATTACATTGCTTGTGCCATTTAATTGAAAACGCTCCATAATATTGGCATCTTCGTTTGAGCGAACGGTTTCTGGGCGCGCTTGTACTATGTACAATTTGCCATCGTTTCCGTCTTTTGCCCATTCGATGTCCATAGGACGACCATAGTGCTTTTCGATAATTACAGCTTGTTTTGCAAGTTCTTGCACTTCTTCATCTGTAATTGAAAATTTGTTTGTAAGGCTTGGCTCTACGTCAACAATTTCTACTTGTTTGCCGTGTGCCTCATCTGTTGAGTAAATCATTTGAATGGCTTTTGAGCCAATATTACGACGTACTACTGATGGCAACCCTTTTTGTAATGTTGGTTTATGAACATAAAATTCATCAGGGTTTACTGCGCCCTGTACAACCATTTCACCTAAACCGTAGCTTGAAGTAACAAATACAACGTCTTCAAAACCAGACTCTGTATCAATACTAAACATAACGCCTGATGCTGATTTATCTGAACGTACCATACGCTGAATACCAGCAGATAGTGCAACACCACGGTGATCGTAACCTTGGTGAACACGGTACGATATGGCGCGGTCGTTAAATAAAGAAGCAAATACGTGTTTAATAGCGACCATTACTGAGTCGATACCACGTACATTTAGGAAGGTTTCTTGTTGGCCTGCGAATGATGCATCTGGCATATCTTCAGCGGTGGCTGATGAGCGTACTGCAAATGATACATCGGCTGATGTATCGCCATGAAGTTGGCTGTATGCGTCGCGAATGGCTTGGTCTAGGTTAGGTTGGAATGGGGTATCGATAATCCATTGGCGGATATCGGCACCGACTTTAGCGAGTGTATTTACATCATCAACATCAAGTGTATCTAAAATGTCGTGAATTTTTGCATTGAGTCCAGATTGCTCTAAAAACTCATTGAAAGCGTCGGCTGTAGTGGCAAAACCACCCGGAACCTGTACACCTGCGTTAGCGAGGTTTGAAATCATTTCACCCAGTGAGGCATTTTTGCCGCCAACACGAGGAACATCTTGCATACCAAGCTCTTGATACCAGAGAACGTATTCTTGCACGGGTCTTTCTCCAAAAAACAAATTGTAGTTGTAACTGTGAGAGTTAAGAAAGAAAACCTTTTATAAAGGTCACCTTCATTCTACACTGGCATTAGACCTCACGTAAACCGTGAGTAAGCCATTTTAGGTATTAAACGTAATAAAAAGGTTAACTATGAGAACTGCTTTTTATATATCAGACGGCACTGCTATTACCTCCGAAGTGTTTGGTCACGCGACTTTGTCGTTGTTTCCGGTTGAATTTAATCATAAAACTATTCCTTTTGTAGAAACAGAAGAAAAAGCAAATGAAATTAAAGCGTTAATAAACGCAACTGCTGCAAAAGAAGGTGAGAAGCCATTTGTATTCTTTACCTTCGTAAATCACAACTTAAGTGAAATTATTAAATCGGCCGATGCAATCGCGTATGATTTTTTGTCTACTTACAGTGAAAAAATAGAAAAAGAGCTTAATGTTGCGCCAGTGCCAAAAATGCATCGTACCCACTCTATTCATGAAAAAAGTTATGACTTTAGAATAGATGCGGTTAACTATGCCCTTATGAATGATGATGGCGGAAATATTAAAAACTTTTCTGAAGCCGATATTATTTTAGTAGGTGTTAGCAGAAGCGGTAAAACACCAACAAGCTTGTACTTAGCCCTACAGTACGGCATTAAGGCTGCAAATTACCCAATAACTGAAGACGACTTAGAGAGTGAGGGACTACCTAAATGTTTACTCCCTTACAAACATAAGTTATTTGGGTTAACTATTGACCCTGAGCGTTTGGCTGCAATTAGGCATCGCCGTATGGCAAATTCCAAATACGCATCAATAAGACAATGCCGAATTGAAGTGCGTGAAGTTGAAATGCTTTATAAGCGACATAAAATTGCATACTTTAATTCTACCCATCATTCTGTAGAGGAAATATCTGCAAAAATCTTAATTGACAGTAACCTTGAGCGACGTAAGTACTAACCAACTTATTTGCTATTTTGCTAAAAAAAGCCGCGTAATGCGGCTTTAATTTTTTATTTATTACTTACGTGCATCTTTTAGTAAGTCAGCTACTAAAAAGCCTACTTCTAATACTTGGTCTGCATTTAGACGCGGGTCACATTGTGTTTTGTAACGTTGCGCTAGGTCATCATCAGATAAACCGTATGCACCACCAGTACACTCTGTAACGTGCTGGCCAGTCATTTCTAAGTGGATACCACCTGCGTATGAACCTTCAGCTTTGTGTACAGCAAAAAACTGGCTAATTTCGCGCATGATATTATCAAAGCTACGCGTTTTATAGCCTGATGTCGCTTTTTCAGTGTTACCGTGCATTGGATCCGAGCTCCAAATAACTTTACGGCCTTCTTGCTGAACGCGTCTTACAAGTGCTGGAAGTTTTTCTGGCAGTACGTCGGCACCCATACGTGTAATTAGCGTTAAACGGCCCGGAATGTTATCTGGGTTTACAGCATCAATTAAACGAATTAGGTCATCTGGGTCCATTCCTGGGCCAACTTTAACACCAATAGGGTTTTTAATACCTTTGAAAAACTCAATGTGTGCATGGTCTAATTGACGCGTACGCTCACCAATCCACACAAAGTGCGCAGAACAGTCGTACCAGTCACCTGATAGGTGATCGCGACGAGTTAGTGCTTCTTCATAGCCTAGCAATAACGCTTCGTGAGACGTGTATAAGTCGGTTTCTTTAAGGCTTGGCGCAATAGTAGAATTAATGCCACATACTTCCATAAATTCAAGTGCGTCTTGAATTTTGTCAGCAAGCTGTTGGAATCGTTCTTTTTGCGGATTAGCGGCTACAAAGCCCATGTTCCAGCGATTCACTTGGTGTAAATCTGCTAAGCCACCTTGTGCAAATGCACGAAGTAAGTTTAATGTAGCTGCACTATTGTGGTATGCCTTCATTAAACGTTGTGGATCTGGAATACGTGCTTCTTCTGTAAACTCAAAGCTATTTACAATATCACCACGGTAAGATGGTAAAGATACACCGTCAATAGTTTCTAAATCTGCAGAGCGTGGTTTAGCGTATTGGCCTGCCATACGTGCAATTTTAACAACTGGGCATTTACCGCCGTATGTTAAAACAACAGCCATTTGTAAAATGGTTTTAAATGTATCGCGAATATTAGCGGCATTAAAGTCGCTAAATGATTCGGCACAGTCGCCACCTTGAAGTAAAAATGCACGACCTTCACATACATCTTCTAATTGTTTAAAGAGGCTTCTTGTTTCTTCTGCAAAAACAAGTGGCGGAGCACTCTTTAACTGGCTTTCTACTGTTTTTAGTTCTTCTTGATCTGGATACTGTGGCTGCTGCAGTATTGGCAGTTCTCTCCAGCTATTTGGGTTCCACGATTGCATGTTCTTTCCTCATTCCTACTTTACCTGATATAAAGAAATTAACGTATGCATGGCCCTAAGTTCAAGGACTATATTCACTATTTACCAACTAATTTGTTATGAGTTAAATATATATAAGGTTATTTGTGATTTTAAGGCTGCACAGGCTTAGTTTTAAGCGTGTTTTAATTTTACTATTTTTATTTAAATACAATAAGTTAAATATATGAAGGCGTTTTTTTAACCATCCCAAACCAAATTGAATTCAAAGCCTTAAAGTTAACAGTTTCTACAGGAACACATCATACTTAAAGTGGGTTAAATGTAATCTTAGCTTTACAGTGGTGATTTAATTAAATAAACCAAGTGACTAGAATTTATTTTGAGTGTGTGATAAGTGGCTCGGAGGTTGAGCAAGGCTATAGCAATAAGTCCACTTTATTCTGTACAACTGTGATCAGGTTGTTAGACGATGCAAGCACTCTAATTAGAGCTACTAAAAACAGTCTGTATGAACGACTACTTTAAATACTAAGTTGTAGTAGAGTTCATCTTGACAGAGCAGCCTTCCCCATCACAGGAGCCTAGCGCTGTATTACAAGTATCACTTATAAGAGATTATACAATGAGTGCCCAACACTATCTAAAGTGTCGAACCAAAAAATTGATTGCTGGCCTTAAACTAAAGGCTCAATAACTATTTTACACAGAGCGATATTATATAAAAGTATACATCGCCCTAGCAATTACCTGCGTTACAACAAATTTCCTCATATAGCGTAAATACACATAAGTGTATTGATCACGCCTGGGTTCACTAATTCTTTCTGTTATATGCAAATATTCACGCACCGAATCTCACAAGCATAAGTAAACAGCATTAAAGAACACATCATACTTAATTTCAATTAAAGGTAATCTTAGCCTTAATAAAATAAATAAACTTTAAAAGAACAGGGCAAAACGTTAAACTTAATAATTATATAGGTAAGATGTGTTCTCAGGGTGGTTATGGTTTCTAAAGTACAAATAAGAAGTCAGTTTGATTTAATGAATGAATTAACATCGTTATTGATTGATGAATTACGTGTCTGTGAATATTCAAAGGCTGAGTATTATCAACTACCAGATATAAATAGTGTTGATGAAAATATTATTCCCGAGTCAATTCCTGTAAAAAAATTAACCGGCGAAATTGCTCATAGGGCAATTTTAAACTCATTTACTGATATTTATAAAAAAGAAAGTTTAAGTAGTAGAGTACTCAAGCGTCATCCTGGGCTTTTGGTTCTAAAAAATGCAGATGTCGCAGCATTAACTAGCCGAATACAACAAGTTAATAAAGCTAAGGCTGCTTTTAAGGAGTGTGTTTTGGCTATCGATAATAACGATGCTCGATTTGAAGCTGTTCATAACGCGGTTCCAAATTTAATCACTCTTGCAGCCTATCGAAAAATTCATTTTCAAAGTGAGTCCCCTTTTTCAGTGAGATTTACTTGGATGCATAAGCATGCCACTAAAACTCTAACTAAAAAAATGGCGCTTGAAATGCTCGACAAATCCGCCGGTTATAGAAATCCAAGAATGATCGACCAACAAAAATGGCAGTCCCTCGTTGCACAAGAGCAAATGCGAGTAGCTAGTTTAGGTGAAAAAGAAAAGTTAAGAATTCGCCGCCCTACCCGAGTAAGTCCCCAAGTTAATGTTAGGTATACCGCAGAAAATAGGTATCACGTAAGTGCAGCATTGCCGTTTATTTTAATTAACCCACAGCCGGATGTTAAGTTAGGTACTTTGCCAGATTATCAAAAACCAGAGTCTCACCCGAGAAAAAAAGAGTATGACTTTTTAGTGGATAGACTTTATTTAGAACAAGTAGATAAATAATTATGTTAAAAAGGCCACATAGTGTGGCCTTTTTGGTAAGTAGTCTAGTATTTTAATCGTTGTTATTTTTCGACTATTTCTTCTATTTTATCTTCATCAATTAAAACTGCGTTTTCGACAATTCGTTTACCACCTTGAATCTCAATACGCTTATTGTGCTTATTGAGCGTGAGTATCTCATCACAAAACTGATCAGAAGGATGCATTTCATAGGTGTAATCAATAATATTACCGGTTTTATCATCTTTTACATTAGTAATGCTGTATTCTGAAATAGCCCCTTTCTCAATCAAGTCTTTCATTGTTGTGGTCATATCACGGCGTAATGCTTTTAATTTGTTTTCTGTGATATCGTCGGTTGAATAAATAGAGCCGTATTTTTCCATAATAGATAGCAATCTAAAATGATACGTTTTACCAGGCGCGGCATATCGCCAAAGGTGGTATAAACGCAGCATCATCCAACGCGATAAACCACGTTTTAACTCTTGCGCACTGTTAAAGTAATATCCTTTGTATTCAAGGTTATCAATCATGTTATGAACAAATGCATTTAAACATGCAACACATTTAACGTTGCCGCCTTGGCCTTTTTTACCACTAAAGTGAAGAGATGATAAAAAGTTCATGTTTGACTCATAAAAAGAGTCATCAATATCTGTATTTTTAGTATCAGTAGCCGAGTATTTAAATGAAAGTTTAGAACCTTGAAGTGCTTCTAATGATTCTTTAATTTGTGGGTATGGCATTGATTGGCCAACCGCTTTAAGTTCTTGGGCTAATTCGTTCATCGAAAAAACCACGGCATATTGAATACCGGACTTAAAATTGATTTTTACGATTTTACCTTTCGATGCAAGGCGAATTAACGCGCGCTCAACTTTTTCTTCTCTATCCGATGGCCACACTAAATATTCTACGTCTTCGCCATCTTTACGCGTGCTTACAACGGCCGGTGTAATTTTTATTTCGCCGTCATATAAAATACCATCTACTTTTTCGGATATTTTACGCGTAATAATTGTTTTTTTAGGTGCTTCTTCCAATGGCAATTTTTTATGCCCAGAACGTACAAAACGCCCCCATAAATCATAGTGGTTAAACGTGTTTGAATAAGCACGTAACCCATGAGCGGCATTTTCGATAGAAATTCGCACATCTTTGTTATCTGTAAATAGTGCTAAACTTTCGTTATCTATTGCACTTTCCACCCCGTGTATTTGGCCCCTAAGTGTATCGGGCAAGTTATCTACCGAGATGTTGACCTTTCGGCTCATTGTTCTGATTTCCATTTTTTATTGCGACAGCTAATAACAACACATTAAGCAACAAAAGTTAAATGTTTAAGTTAGTATAAAACTGATCCGAGTATAAATAAACGTAACGGATCATTATTATACTAAGTAGTGAGTGATAAGCTTAATTTCAGATCACTATTTTACTAAGGTAAGCTTCTCAAGCTAAATTTTTACTAACTCAATTTATTTTTTGTCCATTAAAAGCGCTATTTTTAAACTTTTTACACGACAAACGTTAGTAAAATAAATACCTGCTGTGGATAACAGCACTTCGAGTTAGCATAGATCTGATCTGTACTTACTACAGATCAGATCTATACCAATTAAACGCCCTGTTCTTCGTAAGCTTAAGTGTATAACTTTATAATTTACTTAGTAAAAAACTGATCTCACACAGTCATTTTGTACATAACTTATTGAGTAAGTTGTGCATAACTCTAATAATTAAATAAGGCTTAGTAAAAAGCTGATCTGCATGTAGATAAAGATCTGATCTTAACCAAGTATAAAGGTGATCTGCTTTTTTTAACATTATTTATAAATATCATATAGTTATATAGCTATTATACACCCTTAACCTTTATTACCTTATACATTTAACCACCTTTAAACTTCTTTATTTATACTAAGCAATCTTAAAGGTGTAAAAATATTTTTAAATGTCTTGTTATTAAAATGCATGTCGCCTTAAATAGTTGTTTACAGCTATTTGAATGGACATTATACTAACTGCCTAACTTTGAGGAAGAAAGTATGTCTATCAATAATAACGCGCTAAGTACTTACCGGCTTTTAAAAGCAACAGCCGAAGTTGCTGAAAAATCTTTAAAAGGACGCATACAACACTATCGCGCTCATCTTAAATCAGAAGAAAAAGAATTAAGAACTTACACCCAAAAAGCGGCAGCAGATTTATTAGGGTGTAATAATCGTACCTTAAAACGTCGTCATGACAATGGTGACTTTGATGATTTAAATATTAAGCGTGGTGCAAATGGGCACTATGCGTACACGTTAGTTAATATTTTTGCGATGGCCGATATCATGGATATTCAGCCAGATCACCGCACTGCTAACGATAAACTCCAAGTTATTGTTATTAATTCACTTAAAGGTGGCTGTGGTAAAACAACCAGTATGGTTAATATTGCTGCTGCGTTGGCGACGACTAATATCAAACGTTATCGTATTGGTATTATTGATTTAGATCCTCAAGGTTCGTCTTCTAGCTTTTTCCCTTCTAACGATCACGACCCTGTTACAGTAGGCGACTTAATGCGTGATTGTATTGATTTAGACGAAGGCGAAACCTGGCCAGAGTTTGTTTCTAGTGCTTTTGTGACTACGCATATTCCAAATATTCGTGTTTTACCCTCAGGTATGGATGATTTTTACTTTGAACACGAGACCGCAACACTTTTAAAAGACACCTCTAATTACGAACAAACACGTCATTATCATAAGCTTTTAGAAAAAGTTATTGAGCCGGTTAAAGACGAATTCGATATTATTTTAATCGATACCGCTCCTACACTTAACTTTATGTTTTATAATGCTTTAATGGCTTCTACGGCGATGCTTATTCCGGTTCATCCAGAAGCTGTAGATTTTGATGCTAACAATAAATATTTAAAGCGTTTAGGTGAGATTTACCATACAGTAGCGGCACTTGGTCATGAAGGTTGGGACTTTATGCAGTTTTTAGTGACTAATTACGTTAAGGGTAATCATTCACAGCGCGATATTGTTAAAGATGTACGTAGTGCGTTTGGCCGCCAAGTAATGAGCTACCCAATTAATCACAGCTCGGCAATTACGGCTAGTTCATCGTCTTTTAATACCATATTTGATCAAAAAGCATCGGATAGTTTAGCTAGTCGCGAGTCTTTATTGCGCGCGCAAGAAAATATTAAAGATGTTGTGGACGAATTAGAAATGCTTATTCGTTCTAATTGGGAGTCAACCCAATCATCACTTAACAACACTAAGTAAGGATGTTACATAAAAATGGCTACAAAACGTAAAAACGACACCCGCTTAGATCCATTTGCAACTGCCGTAGGCAATAGCAGCCTCGATGCTTTACTTGAGCAAGCAAGCGCTGGTGATGTAATAAGAATGCCTGCGCCAAGCGACCCTACACGCGAAATAACTTTAGTGTGTAAAGTTATTGCTCATGCAGATATTGAATCTAGCACCACGGTTTACGGTAAAAACCGCCGTGTACAAGCGCTATTAAACGAAAAGTCGGTTTCTGATATTTTACCTGCAATCAGTGAAGATGGACGTAATCAACACCCTGCTTTACTTTGGGATCAGGGAAATACTAACTTAGTACTTGCCGGTTCACGCCGTCGAAAGGCATGTATTTTAGGTAATGCCGATTATTTAGTTTTAAGCTCTCCTGATTTTACCGATCAAGACGCTAAAATTTTAGCTGTATCTTCAGATCAGTACATAGCCCCAAGCCTTTGGGAGCTAGGGCAAGCTTATCAACAAACTAAGAACGATCTTATTGAGCAAGGTAAAAAAGGCTCTTATCGCGAAATTGCCGCTATTGAAGGTGTATCGCACACCGCAATTGCAGATGCCATTAAAGCGTACGAGCAAATCCCCGCTGATGTAATTTCACTTTACCCAACGGCTAATCACGTAGGCAGAGAAGTCGCTAAAAAGCTTGTTAGTGCAAAGGAGCGCGACGAGCAGGCGTTTAATGCCCTAGTTAGCGAATTACATACAGACGATGAGATTAACGCCATTACAAGCGACGACAAACGCGCTATGGCAATTACTAAACGTTTAACTACCGAGCCTAGCGTGGTTGCTAAACGTGAAGCTGTATTTGAAAACAACTTTATAAACGTACAACGTAATTTAAAAAGTGGTGACGTATCTATTAAAATAGATAATAAAGTATTGACTGACAAACGCTTAGAACAACTTACTAAGTTGTTAAGCGCGTTTAATTAGCCCCTTATTACTTAGTAAAATAGTGATCTTAAAAGCCTGTTAGGTTAGTTAAATTCTGATCTGATGGGCTTTTTACTTAGTAAAATCCTGATCTTTTTTGCTATTTATAACTCATAAACCCCTCATTTTTGCTCTAAAGATCACATTTTTACTAACTGAATTTAGTTTTTACGACTATTTGATGCTGGATCTTAATTTGTTAGTAAAAAACTGATCTGTAAAGCCCCTGCGTTGTTAATAAATTGTTTGTAACATGTGTGTTTGCTGTTTACCTATTCTCATATTGGCAGATAAAGTGCCATAAAGTACGTATAAACCGATTTTTTACTAACCTAGCAGCTCCAACCAGTTTATATAACGTTAATATTGCTTTTGCTGTGCGCAGTTAAAGAATATACTGGCAGAATTATTTTAAAAATTTAATACTTAGAGTGACATGTCTGCTAACTTATCAAAAAATGATTTACTGGCTATTTTTGAAGAAATAAAAAATGAGCAGGCAACCTTGTTCCCTCTTTCTGAGCGCTTTATAAAAAAGCTGTTTAGGCCCAACGTGCTCGATAAAGGCAAAGAGTATTATAAAAACGGCCAAATTAGTTGGTTAGAGCACAGCAGTGATTTTGCTGTTATTGATTCAACGGTACAAGGCGACAACGGATCAGCATTTAACCAACGCATTGAGATCAGTAAAGTACCTACTGGTTACTCTGTTGATACGCATTGTACCTGTAATGCTAAAACCAAATGTAGGCACTTAGCCGCTGTATTATTTAAACTTAAAATAGAGCACTCAGGTGAATACGGAGAAGACTACTTTATTAACGATTGGTTTAGTGAACTGACAGCACTTAAAAGTGTTGATACTAAAGCCCCTTCGCAAGTTCTTTTATTTGTATTAGACATTGAAAACAATAAAGTATTTTTAACGCCAAAAATTGCCAATTACGACAAAAATAATAATTACACGCTCGGGCGCAATTTAACTGAGCAACAATTAAATAGCTTTGTAACGCCAAACGATTTGCTCGAAAGTGACTTTAGACTCTTTAGTTGGATTCGCTCACAAAATGCAGTGGGTAATTTAGAGCTAAAAGGTCAATGGGGCTTTAGCGCTTTACAACAATTAATTGCCACCGACCGTTTATTTTTACAACGCTCTCGTGTTGCTATTAAAGCGCAAACTGGGCAATCGCTTAACTTTAATTGGCAGCAACAAAACGAGTTATCGCAATTAATTATTGAGCTTGAACACAGTAAAAATTGGGCATTGATAAAAACCACGCCGCCCGCTTATTTAGACCTCGATCACTTTAAAGTCGGCCGGATCAGAACACAGCTTAGCGCCGACGAAATAGCACATTTACAATCAATTCCCGCACTTCACGATGCTAATTTTGATCGCATTTATAAACAACTTGCCGACAATTTTGGGGCCGGTGTTATTCCGCATCCGAATAACGAACAAGTCAATGTTAAGCAACTTGGTAATGCTGTTTTAAAAGCCACTATGGATGAGCAAGGGCTTAAAGTTTCGCTATTATTTAAATATAAAAATAAAAATTATTTAGCGGGAACAGCACCCGCGAGTTTAATAAATAGTGCATTTGAAAACACAGTAACAAATGAGTTAGTAAATTTAGGTTTTGAGTTTTGTAAAGGGGGTTTACAAAGTGAGTTTATATTTAATAAACAATCACCTATACATTTACATTGGCTTGTTTACGAAGTATTCCCTGGCTTTAAAAAGCGTGGCTGGCAGGTAACTCAAACTAAAGTAAATGTAGCCGACCCCCAAGGGCACGTTACACTCGATGTAAACCGTGCTGCAGGTCACCAAATGCATTGTAAAGTGCAATTAAGTGATGCCAAAGCCGCTGTACTTTTTAATACCGATGATGCCACGTATCAATCGTTAAATCGTCAAAGTGAGCTGTTTTATTACTATCCTGTTGGGCGTCAATTTGGTGTTATTAGTAAAGCCGCCATTAATTTACTGACCGAATTTAAACAACGGTTTGAATTTGTTAAAACACGCGATGAATTTAATATCCCGCTTTCTTATTTACCTGAGCTGGTAAAGCATACCGCAGTTACTATAGACCTTCATGATGACTCATTGGAGCGTTATCTTGATGAGTTAAACAACACCGAGCAGGCAATGCCAGTGGTGCCCTTACACGGTTTAAATGACTCGGTAACACTACGTGAATACCAGCAACAAGGCGTTGATTGGCTTAGCTTTTTAAAGCGCCACAAATTAGGCGGCATACTAGCTGATGACATGGGGCTTGGCAAAACGCTACAAGTTATTGCCTTTTTGGCCAGCAGTTTTAATCGCCCGCAAGCGGGGCCTACTCTTATAGTGTGCCCTACAAGTTTGGTAAGTAATTGGCAAAACGAAATAACCAAATTTGCTAAAAGTCTTAAAGTAACCACTATTTTTGGCTCGCAACGTAATGAGCCTTTACAACATTTAGCGCAAGCGCAGTGTATTTTAACTACTTACCCATTATTAAAGCGTGATATTGCTTACTACTCGCCACTTTACTTTGAAAATATTATTTTAGACGAAGCGCAATATATTAAAAACGATACTGCACAGGTCTCGCGCTTAGTTAAGCGTTTAAATGCCGACTTTAAGTTATGTTTAAGCGGTACGCCTATCGAAAATAATTTGTTTGAGCTTAAGTCGTTACTCGACTTTGCAATGCCTTCATTACTTGGCTCGCAAGCCCACTTTAAACAGCACTTTCAAACACCTATTGAGCGCGAAGCCGATTCAGAGCGAGCTGAGCAACTAAAAGCGCTTATTATGCCGTTTATATTACGCCGCACAAAAGCGCAGGTAGCTCAAGAGCTGCCACAAAAAACAGAGCTGTTAAAAGAGTTTGAGTTTGAACCTAAGCAAAAAGATATGTACCAAGGTATTACGCGCGCCCTAGAAGAAAAGCTCATCGACTTATTTGCTGAGCAAGGCGCACAAAAAAGTAAGCTCGCATTTTTAGAAGCGCTACTAAAGCTAAGGCAAATTTGTTGTCATCCAAAATTAATTGAGCCAGAAACACAAGCAGGTTCAGCAAAATTAGAATGGCTAACTACGCATTTGCCGTTAATGCTAAGCCTTGGTCGTAAAGTGATTATTTTTAGTCAATTTACCTCTGCGCTCGATTTAATTGCAGAGCGTTTAAACGATATAAATATCAAATTTAGTATGCTAACTGGGCAAACGCGTCATCGCGACAAAGTTATTGACGAGTTTACCAGTGGCAAAACCTCGGTGTTTTTAATCAGTTTAAAAGCAGGCGGTACTGGGCTTAACTTAACTCAAGCCGATACCGTTATTCACTTTGATCCATGGTGGAACCCGGCTGTTGAAAAACAAGCCACCGATCGTGCTTATCGTATTGGCCAAACAAATCCAGTGTTTGTTTATAAATTAATTATGAGCAATTCAATAGAGCAAAAGGTATTTAAAATGCAGCAAGATAAGCAAGCGCTTGTTGATGCATTATTTACCGATAAATCAATGAGCTTTACTTCGTTTGATGAGCAGCAAATGTTATCACTTATAAAAAGCTAATTTTTTTACTTAGCATGTGAACTAATTTAACCAAACGGCGTCTATTATATTGCTTGTTGAATAATTGCAGTTATCACAAGCTTCATGTTGATTTCCCCTGATTGGTTACTAAATTTAGTAATGATTGAGCCAGCCCTTTTAGCTGGCTTTTTTTATGCCTGTAATTAACACCTTAAATTGCATTTTTTATAAATAGTTTGAACTAAATTTAAAAACACGCGTCTACTATTATGCTTGTTGAATAATTGCAGTTATCACAAGCTTCATGTTGATTTCCCTGATTGGTTACTAAATTTAGTAATGATTGAGCCAGCCCTTTTAGCTGGCTTTTTTTATGCCTGTAATTAACACCTTAAATTGCATTTTTTATAAATAGTTTGAACTAAATTTAAAAACACGCGTCTACTATTATGCTTGTTGAATAATTGCAGTTATCACAAGCTTCATGTTGATTTCCCTGATTGGTTACTAAATTTAGTAATGATTGAGCCAGCTCCTTTTAAGCTGGCTTTTTTTATGCCCACATTTTAATTTTTAAATTATTTATATTTTTATGTGAACTTAATTTAATGTGCGGCGTCTACTATTATGCTTGTTGATTAATTGCAGTTAACACAAGCTTCATGTTGATTTACCCCGTTTAATTACTAATTTTAGTAATGATTGAGCCAGCTCCTTTTAAGCTGGCTTTTTTTATGCCCACATTTTAGTTTTTATAATTATTTATATTTTTATGTGAACTTAATTTAATGAGTGGCGTCTACTATTACGCTTGTTGATTAATTGCAGTTATCACAAGCTTCATGTTGATTTCCCTGATTGGTTACTAAATTTAGTAATGATTGAGCCAGCCCTTTTAGCTGGCTTTTTTTATGCCTTTAGTAAATGTTACGCCCTACCCCCCACTACCTTTATTCGTTATGATGGCATGTCTCTAAATTTTATAAGTTTATTTTATGTTTACTCAGTTATTAACGCATATAGATTGGTTAAGTGCCAGTGCAGGGCTTGCAACAGGACTCGTACTATATGGCCTAGTGTCGCTCCCTTCTCGTAATAAATTAAAACAGCACATTAGCGAGCAACAGCAACAGTTATCGTTATTACAAAACCAGTACGACAATAAACAGCTGCAATACACCGCCTTATTTGATGAGCACGAGCTGCTCGAGCAATCACATCAAGAGCAACGCGATGAAGCGCAGCATTTTAAAACTCGCTTTAGCGAGCAAGAAAAACAAAGTGTTCAATACAACCATTTTTGGCGTAAAGCCGAAGGCGAACTTAGTGCCTTGCGAGAGCAATATAACCAGCGCGATATTGAGCTTAATAATATGCGAACTACGCTTGAGCAAAAGCAGCAAAACTTTACCGAGCAGCTTGCACAAATAGAGCAAAGCAAAAATGTGCTTAAAAAAGAGTTTGAAAACCTAGCTAATAAAATTTTAGAAGAAAAATCGCAAAGCTTTAAAACGCTAAACCAAGAAAGCATTGAGCAACTATTAAAGCCAGTTCAAGGCGAGCTAAAAGGCTTTAGAGATAAAATGGAATCGATTCACGTTGAAGATTTAAAACAACGTGCTGCCCTTAAAACTGAGCTACTGCACTTGCAAGCTAAAAGCCAAGCTATTACCGAGCAAGCCGATAAGCTTAGTAATGCCTTACAAGGGCAAAAAAAGACCCAAGGTAATTGGGGCGAACTAATGCTCGAAAACGTACTCGACAGCGCAGGCCTTCGCGCGGGTACTGACTATAAACGCGAAGTATCGTTTAATACCGAAGACGGTCGACTGCGCCCCGACGTAGTGGTGTATTTACCTCAGGGCCGCCACTTAGTGATTGACGCTAAAACATCGCTAAATGCTTATACCCGCTACGTTAATGCCGAAAACGAGCTAGAGGCTAGCCAAGCAATTAAAGAGCATGTAAATGCTGTTACCGCGCGTATTAACGAGCTTGCCAGTAAATCGTACGATCGTCTCCCTGGTATAAATTCGCCTGAAGTAGTTATTATGTTTGTGCCTATAGAATCTGCATTTGTAGAGGCGCTTAAATATCAAAGCGATATTTACCAACAAGCTATCGAAAAAAACATTTTAGTTGCTACACCAACTACTCTGCTTACAAGCCTTAATATTGTTAAACAGCTGTGGCGCTTTGAAGAGCAAACCAAATACTCTAAAGAGCTGGCGAATCGTGCAGAGCGCTTTTACAACAAGCTCAATGGCTTTTTAACGAGTATGGAAGGTGTTGGCAAACAACTAGACCGCGCAAAAGAAAGCTACGATAAAGCCTTTTCACAGCTTTACCGTGGTAAAGGTAACTTAATTAAACAAGCTTCAGAATTTAAAGAGCTAGGTGTATCGGTTCAAAAAGAGCTACCAAACGAAAGCGTAGAAAAAGCCCAATTAGAGCTGGATTAAGTTCGATTTATCTCTACTGTTTTATACATTGAAAGGAAGGTTAATGGTTTTTCCCTTACTCAATTCGCAAAGGTTAGCGTTAACCCCTATAAATTATGAGGATAGAGACGCTATTTTTGCTCTTTTTTCAGACCAAGGTGTTACTAAATACTATGATCTGGCGCCCTTTACTCAAGTTTCTCAGGCCGATAAGTTAATCGAATTTTTCAATATTCGGTATAAAAATGGTGAAGGGATCCGCTGGGCTATCCGTTTAAAAAATACTGATGAGTTAATAGGTACTTGTGGTTTTAATAGTTGGTCAGTACCAATGAAGCACGCATTTATTGGTTACGACCTTAATAGCCAGTATTGGGGTAAAGGCTATGCTTTTGAGGCTATTCATATGATTATAAAAGCTGCCTTTGATGGATTGCTAAGTTGCGGTGCTATAAATCGAATACAAGCCGACACAGTACCAGGAAATAACGCATCAGAGGCGCTTTTAATAAAGCTTGGCTTTTGTGAAGAAGGCACAAGGCGACAAAGTGGTTTTTGGAAAGGGCAGTTTCACGACCTAAAATGCTTTGGACTTTTAAGCGCGGAGTTCAAGTGATGAAAACGGATGTTGTAATTTATAAGTTATTGCACGAAATTACTGCTCAATTCCCTGAAGTTAAAGCGTTGCTGAGCATATATGATAAAGACGAAACCACGTTTAAAATGGAGGCGTTTTCTAAAGCCACAACACACGCTTTTGCTCTTGGCTATGTGGAGCAAGCCCAGCGTTATTTAAGTTTTATGGCTGAAAAGCTAGTAAACGCTGAGGCAAAAGTAATTGAATACATAGACGTATATTACGTAGAAACATTATTTTGGGGCGCAAGTTCTCATACTATTGCGGTTGGTTGGCCTCTAGTGCCTGGCAACTTACAAAAGCTTTATATCAATTTTCATGGTAGAGCGCCGCAAAACTAATACAACTAAAGCTCACATGTACTCGCTTACGCCTTCAATACTCCACCTCATTCAATAACTCATTTATTTTTTCATCGCCAATACACTCTCCATTAGACCAACTTGCATTAAGTAGTGTAATTAAATTACCAATACGCTCAGACTTACGCTGTAGCTGCTCAATTAGTGCATTAGCTTCATGTTGTTTTTGAGTGAGGCGCTCAATAATGGCGTTGTGATCTAGCTCCTCATTAGGCTTACGCAGGGAGGGGATTTCTTCAAGCGAAAACCCTAAACTTTGTGCAAACTTAATCATTTTAAGCTGCTCTACACTGGCTTTGTCGTATTGCCTATACCCGTTGTTATTTCGCGTACCGTGTGGCAGCAGCCCTATACTTTCGTAATACCGTATGGTGCTTGCTGCAATACCCGAGTGCTTAGCTAGTTCACCTATTTTCATTATTGCCTCTACTATAAAAAAGCGGGTTGACCTTAAAGCTGACTTTAAGGTTATAGTGCCTGTAATGTCAATTTATGGTTTATATTTATGTCTGAGTTTGAACAATCTGCTGTATTTACGCCCTTTACCCTACCAAGCGGTTTAACGCTTCAAAACCGAGTAGTCAAAGCCGCTATGGAAGAGAACCTCGCAGAGGCCGACCTAACGCCATCGCAAGTGCTTAAAAATATATACAGTGAATGGGCAAAAGGCGGCTGCGGGTTAATTATTACCGGTAATGTTATGGTCGATCACCTTGCTATGACAGGTCCAGGCGGCTTAGCACTTGAGCAACAAACAGATATAACAGCATTTGCAGAACTTGCACGCTTGGCGCAGCAGAACGATTGTAAAATTGTTATGCAAATTAATCACCCTGGTCGCCAAGTGTTTAAAAATATGGGCGGAAAAGCCTTTAGTGCCTCAGACATTGCGCTTGATGTGGGTAAACATTCACATTTATTTGCTCAGCCAAAGGCAATGACACAAAGTGATATTAACGATGTAGTTACGCGTTTTACACAAACAGCCTTACAGGCTGAAAAAGCAGGCTTTAATGGCGTACAAATACATGCTGCACATGGCTATTTATTAGCACAGTTTTTATCTCCTCTTACTAATAAACGAGATGATAAATGGGGCGGTAGCCTTGAAAACCGCGCCCGCTTATTACTTGAAATTACCAAAAGCGTTAAAGCACATTGTAGCGAGAATTTTTCGGTATCCATAAAACTTAACTCAGCTGATTTTCAGCGCGGTGGCTTTGAACCAAGTGACGCGCAAGCGGTTGTTAATATGCTAAGCGCATTAAAGGTTGATTTTGTAGAGCTTTCGGGCGGAAGTTACGAAGCACCGGCTATGCAAGGACAAACAGGCGATGAGCGTACACTTGCACGTGAGGCTTACTTTTTAGAGTTTGCCAAAGCAATTAGCGAGCAATCAACCATACCCATTATGACCACCGGTGGCATTAGCCGATTATATGTGGCAAATAAGGTAATTAGCTCAGGCGTAGCGCTCGTTGGTATGGCCACGGCACTGGCTTATCAGCCTAATTTAGTTAATTGCTGGCAAACACAGCCAACGCAAAACCTGCTTATGCCGCGTGTTACCTTTAAAGACAAAACCATTGCTGGGCTTGCCACTATGGCGCTGGTAAAAAGGCAAATTCGCCGAGTTGGCCAAGGGAAACATGTTAAAGCAAATGCCTCCGCTATTTTTACTTTGATAAGCGATCAAATACGCACAGCTAAGCTTACAAAGCGCTACCGTAAGCGCTTTACTAAAGAGCTAAATTAAGCTTTTAGTTTTGCTTGTTTATTTTTTACCGTTTGTTTAGCTATGTATACATTGTAATAAATGTAACCACTTAGATATTGTGTTTGTTGGTATTAAAAGGTGCACCATGGTGGAAGAATGCTTTTTTATCAAGCCATTAAAGTGCACCACTTTGTACATGTTCAATTACTGTACTAACAAGCTAAACAATCATTCAGTTATGTTAAATAAAATGCTTGTTCAGTGCCTGTTAATTTAACTTATCCTGTTGATAACATTGAACTTTATTGTAGCTGCTTTTGTTGTTTTTGCTTGAGTTTTATACTAGCGTATAGAGTAGATATTTAACGTTACTCAAGGAGAAAGGTTACATGGTATCTCGCAGAAGCTTTATAAAAGCAGGAGCCGCTTTAAGTTTGGGCTCTATTTTTAGTGCATCAGCATTGGCTGAGCAGCTAAAAGTAAAAATGTCTCAAGGGCAGCTTATGCCAACTAAGGGCCCAATTGATAAAAGCGCAGCCCTTCCAACTAACGATTTTACGAACGCTAAACATTATCGCCCTGAAGCACGAATGGGGCTAGGTGGTTTAGCGGCTGGTAACGGCTTTAATACTATATCTAGCGATACAGAAATCTTAACAATGCTAAACGCTGCGTGGGATGCAGGCATACGGCATTACGATACTTCTCCGTTTTATGGTTTAAGCCTAAGTGAAAGGCGCTTTGGGGACTTATTACGTAATAAAAAACGCGAAGACTTTGTTTTATCCTCCAAGGTGGGACGCTTGCTTACTCCCTCTGCTGAGCCTTTAGAAAATAGCTGGCACTGGGCTGACCATTCACCGTTTCATTATAAGTATGATTACTCAGCCTCGGGCACGCGCCGTTCAATAGAAGATACGCTACAAAGAATTGGCGTGGCGTCGCTTGATATTGTTTATATTCACGATTTATCGCCTCAAAATAGCGATATGGGCGATGATTGGCTTAAGTACTTTGATCAAGCTGCTAAAGGTGCCATACCTGAGCTCACTAAAATGCGCGACGAAGGTATAATTAAAGGTTGGGGTTTTGGGGTTAATACGCCGCACGCTGTTTATAAAGCGCTTGATATGTCAGATCCCGATATTTGTTTATTAGCGCTGCAATATTCTATTTTAGATCACAAAGAAGCACTTAATAAAACATTCCCAATGCTTGATAAACGCGGGATCTCAGCGGTTATTGGTGCGCCGCTTAATGGCGGTTTTTTAACAGGGCGTAATCGCTTTAATTACTCACCTAAAATACCAGCGCCTATGCAGCAAAAGTATAATGCAATAAGTGAAGTTGCTACTAAGCATGGCATCGACATTAAAACAGCTGCGCTACAATTTGCAGAAGCACCGTCTACTGTGGCCTCAATTGTTCCTGGGGCACGAACGGCTGAGCAAATTAACGCAAATGTAGCATCAATGAAGGTCGCTATTCCGGATGCGTTTTGGAGTGAGTTAAAAGCTAAAAACTTGATTGAACAAAACGCGCCAGTGTAAGTTGCTATTTAGGTGTGCTACTTAAATGCGCCAGTGTAAGCACACCTATTTATAATTAATATTTAATTAAGCCACACTTGAGAGCGTTGATTGATGGGCGTTTGCATATGCCCAGTTAACGCACTCTTGCGCTAAAATAGCGATGGTGTCTAAACAGGTATCTGGCGAGTGTTTAGCTTGTTCATTTAACACAAGTGGTATTTCGGTGCAGCCAAACAGAACGCAATCTGCACCTTGGGCAAGCATTGACTCGTAAGCCTTGCTTAATAAATTGCGCCCTGTATTTAAATCCCCTGCTTTTACAGCGGTTATACCATCCATAATAGCCATTTGCTGTTGTGTGCCTGGCTCAATAAAATCAATATTGTGCTGCTCAAATGCGTTTTGATAAATACCCATATTTAGTGTGGCTGTAGTGGCTAAAATACCCACTCTCTGCTTATTGGTTGCTTTTACTCGTTTTATAACGCTTTTCACAATGCTAATGGTGTGTACATCGGCATTTTTAGTGAGCGCGTCGTACCAGTAATGCGCGGTATTACACGGAATAACAATACAACTTACACCTACACTTGTTAGCTCTTTAAAGCCCTTTTTAAGCTCAAAAAATGGGTTTTCGTCTTCAAGACCCATTAAAAATTTTGTTCTGTCAGGAATTTGTGGGATATTCCTTATAAACATAGGTATATGCTCTTGATCATTTTTAGCGGGCGATAGCGCAATTACCTGATTCATAAATGAGGCGGTAGCCAAAGGCCCCATTCCACCTAGTACGCCAAGAGTTCTAAGCATGATTGCATTCCAGTTATTGAGTTTATAGGCTTAATTTATAGTGTTTTATTTAGTTTGAATAATGCTATTATTTTACCACCCATGCACAAATTGCATAACTAAGTGGTCGCTATGAATATTGAAAGTAAATGGTTAGAAGATTTTTTAACGCTCTCGCACACAAAAAGCTTTTCGCAAGCGGCAAAGCTTAGGCATATTACGCAACCTGCATTTAGTCGGCGTATAAAAGCCCTTGAAGATGCCCTTGGCGCAGCCCTAATCGACCGAGAAAACTTGCCTATTACCCTTACCCCAAGCGGTAAAATATTTCATATAACGGCGCGTAATTTAATTAACCAAATGAATACCTCGGTTAGCATGCTTGAGGAGTTATCGGTGCAGCAAAATTATTCTGTAAAGGTTGCAGCCGCACATTCTTTAGCGAGTTTTTTAACCCTACAACTCGCTAACTTTCAAACACAAGATGAGCGCGACATTGTACTTAATTTAGAGGCTATAGACGTAGATAAAGCCACCGAAGCGCTAGAGCAAGGTGAATGCGACTTACTTATTGCCTTTGATAACGAACGCCTTAAACTGCCGCCGTTTAGTCATCAAAAAATAGGTAATGCTAAGTTGTTACCTGTTAGCGCCTGTGACGAGCAAGGCAAAGCCTTATATAACCTAGAAAGCGCAGCGCCTATACCGCATTTAGCCTACAGCCTCGACTCCTACATGGGCCGGCAGTTAGAGCCTATTATATCGGGCGCTAAGCTTAAAAAGGTGTTTGTTTCATCCATGACTGAGCTTTTAAAAGTGCACGCTGTAGCGGGCAATGGTATTGCCTGGCTGCCCGACTACGTTATATCAAACGAGCTTAAAAATAATACTTTGGTAGTTGTAGGGAGTGAGCACCACTGCGTGCCAATAACTTACTATGCGTATAGATATCATGCGGCTTTGCACCCCGGTGGCGAAAGTGTGTGGAATAAATTAACTGAGCTCAATATAAGCTAACTGTAAACCCCCGTTACAGTTAAAGAGGTGTTACTAATTTAAAACGATAACAGCTATGTGTAATGGAATTTAAATTATTTACCTATATTATTATGGATTTTTATTCCCATAATAATTGGGTGTTTTGTCTCTTTTTTAATAGTCTTGATAAAGCCAAAATAGCGTCATCAACACAGAGTATTAACTAGCTAACGAGGCAACTCCCATGAAAGTAATCGGATATCAAAAAAGTTTACCTATCGAAAACGAATTATCATTACAAGACATTGAACTTGAAACGCCAGCAGCACACGGCCACGATATTTTAGTAGAAGTTAAAGCGGTATCGGTTAATCCGGTTGATTTTAAAATTCGCCAAGCAATGCCAGCAGCAGATGGCGAATATAAAGTAATTGGTTGGGATGCAACTGGGGTAGTTAAATCAGTTGGCGAAAACGTTTCGTTATTTAAGCCAGGCGATAAAGTATGGTACGCGGGCGACATTACGCGCTCAGGCAGTAATGCGCAATTTCAATTAGTTGACGAGCGTATTGTTGGCCATATGCCAAGTTCGCTTTCGTATGGCGAAGCCGCAGCATTGCCGCTTACCAGCATTACTGCGTGGGAATTATTGTTTGACCGTTTAAACGTAGCTAAAAATGATGGTTCTAAAAGCATTTTAGTTATTGGAGCCGCCGGTGGTGTGGGTTCAATTATGGTGCAGCTATTAAAGCAGCGTACTAAATTAAATATTATTGCCAGTGCTTCTCGTGCTGAAACAATTTCGTGGTTAGAAGATTTAGGTGCCGATACTATTGTTAATCACCGTAACCCGTTAAGTGAAGAGTTTGCAGCTAAAAACTTAAGCGAAGTGGATTACGTAGTAAGCTTAAACAATACAGAGCAGCACTTAGCTGAAATTGAAAAAGTAGTGAAGCCACAAGGTCAATTTGCACTAATTGATGACCCTGAAACGCTTAACATTGTGCCATTTAAAAATAAAAGCGTGTCGGTACATTGGGAGCTTATGTTTACTCGCTCGTTATTTAAAACCGACGACATGCAAGAGCAACACGTTATTTTAAACAACGTAGCCACTATGATTGACCTAGGGCAGATTAAAACCACGGTAGGTGAGCACTTAGGTAAAATTAACGCTGCCAATTTACGCAAAGCGCATCAGCACCTTGAAACCCAAACAGCTAAAGGCAAAGTGGTTTTAGAAGGTTTTTAAGCTATCTCGTGTATAACGTTTTTTTGAGTATACCCAAGCCCATTACGGGGCTTTTTTGTGCCTGTTATTTATAAAGCTGTTTGTAATTAGGAATATGTTTTACCCAAAATGCAGGGCTGCCAATATACTCTTGTACAGTTTTTATAAATTCGCTCACCAGTGGCGTTTGTTTACGGTGAGGATACAGCGCATAAATACCGGTGCCCGATGCGCTGAGCTTATAATTAGTTAATAGCGGCACTAGCCCCATTTCGTCTATGGGTTTTTCTAGGTTAAATAAATCAAGCATCACATACCCTAAACCCGCTTTTGTGGCATCAAGCATGGCGCGTACATCGCTTACTTTATAATTGCCCTTCATTTTGTGGGTTTTGTATTCATCACCATGAGGCTGAGTGCTTAATTTAATTTGATCTAGGCTTACATCGCCATTGCCATAAACCACTGCAGGTAAGGCGATAAGTTCTTCGGGTGTGCTTGGCATACCATGGCGTGCAATAAAGTCATTAGAGGCAACCAAAGCAAAGTGCATATCAGATATTTTTTTTGCCATTAGATTGGAGTCATTCAATTTGCCAATTCTAAATGCTAAATCGTAATGATCGGCAATAATATCGTTGCGCTTATCATCAAGCATGAGGGTTATTTTTACCTCAGGGTATTTTTGCATAAATAAATTAATGGCAGGCTGCACATACTGCTGCCCAAAAAACATGCCCGAGGTAATGCGCAAAATACCTTTAGGTTTTGCTTGGTAGGAGTCGGCAATGCTATGAATATCACTGAGCGTATCAATTAAAATATGCGCTTGCTGGAGTATTTCCTCCCCTGCGGAGGTAAGCGAAAAGGAGCGCGTAGAGCGATTAAGTAATTGAATACCTAAACTGCTTTCTAGCTTTTTAATTTGCTTTGAAAGCGATGAGTTGTCCATATCGTGCAGGGCCGCGGCTTTTGCAAATGAGCCTTGCTGTACTACATCAACAAATAGCGCTAATTGGTTGGTGATTGACATCTCACTCTCCTAAATCCCAATAAGGTGTATCGGTGTAATAATTGCTCGCAAAATCAACAAACGCGCGCACTTTACTGGGTAAAAACTGCCTGTTTGCGTACACCATATAAAGCCCTATTGGCTCAGGCTCGTAGTCTTTTAATATACGTACTACTTTACCCTGTGCCAGCGCCTCTCCGGCTATAAATGTTGGCTGCATGGCAATACCGCCACCTGCTATAGCGGCATTGAGTAGTAGGTCGCCATTGTTAGCAACTAGGTTACTTTCAAGCTTTAACTCGTTTTTAAGCTCGTTCGCTCCACGTAGCTTTTTTGTGGGCTCGGTGTGTGCGTAGCGTAAATAGTTATGCGATTGCAGCTCTTCTAAGCTAGTAGGCGTGCCGTGCTGCGCTAAATAAGAAGGAGAGGCAAACACCGCTAATCTAATAGGCGCTATTTTTTTAGCAATAAGTGATGAGCTTTTTAAAACCCCAATGCGCAGCGCTATATCAATACCTTGCTCAACAATATCAACAAACTGGTCGGTAAGGTTTAGATCTAATTTTAAATTTGGATAACGCTTTTGAAACTCAACCAATAGCGGTGCTAAGTGCTTTACCCCAAACGACATAGGGGCACTAATACTGAGCACACCAGAGACATTTTCGTTTAGGTTATCGAGCGAATTTTCCATGTCGTCTATATCGTCTAGTACCTGTAAGCAGCGGGTAAAATAGTGATCTCCCGCCTCGGTAGTGCTTACTTTGCGCGTGGTGCGGTGCAGTAATCGGGTAGCAAGCCCCTCTTCTAGCGCAGACACATACTTGCTCACAAGTTGCGGCGATATATCGAGCTTATCGGCAGCTTTAGAAAAAGACCCCTCTTGTACAACACTTACAAAAGTCTTCATGGTGGTTAGCTTATCCATTATTAGCAATGCCTTGTTTATAATTTTTAAATAAAGATCGTATTAATTATGTTTATAAAAACAGTTAAAGTCCACACATCGCATTTTTGCACAGTTAGTGAGTTTTTATAGCGTTATAAACACATTTTTTTGCGTAAATAACTATTTATTTACAACAAAATGGAGTTAATACGTGCTACTGCAGCAATCACGCTTCTTTTTATCCATTCTAACGCCAAGTCGGGTTTATTAATAATGCAGTATCGCTGTACGTGAATAAGCACGCTTATATTTTTATTAATGACTAAGAGATAAAGCCATGAAAAGATTAAACAACAAAGTAGCCATCGTTACTGGTGCAGCACAAGGTATTGGCGCTGCTTATGCAAAAGGTTTAGCTCAACAAGGCGCTAAAGTTGTGCTTGCTGATTTAGCCGACCCAAGCGCAGCTGTAGCTGAAATTATTGCCGCTGGCGGCCAAGCAATAGGCTGCAAAGTAGATGTAACGAATAGTGAATCGTTAGATGCCATGGTAAAACAAACCGAAGCTGAATTTGGCCCGGTTGAAATATTAGTTAACAATGCTGCTATATTTGCTGCGCTTGAGCTTAAACCATTTTGGGAAATATCTGAAGACGAATGGGATTTAGTTATGCGCGTAAATGCACGTGGGCCTTTTCAGTGTACCAAAGCAGTGTTGCCTAGCATGCGTAAATTAGGTCGTGGTAAAATCATTAACATTGCATCGGGTACATTTTTACGCGGTGCACCTATGTTTTGCCATTATGTGGCATCTAAAGGCGCGGTTGTTGGGCAAACACGTGCGTTGGCCACTGAGCTTGCTAACGATAATATTTTAGTTAACTGCCTATTAGTTGGCTTAACCGAAAGCGAAGGCGTTAAAAATAACGCACAGTTTGATAAAGCTAAAAATAGCACACTAGGCTCACGAGTAATTAAACGTGCAATGGAGCCTGAAGACTTACTTGGCCCTATTTACTTTTTAGCCAGTGAAGACAGCGATTTTATGACCGGACAATGTATTAACGTTGATGGTGGCGCAATTAACTACTAACAAGCCTGATTGCTTATTTAGTGTTAATTTAAAAGCCGATGTTTACGCATCGGCTTTCTAACGAGGGGGTAAATAAAAATCAGTTTAACAATACTGTATTTATAATATCTCAATGGGCGCTTTATTTATTAACAAAATAAAAGCCAATAAAATAAGGGGATATTAATAAAACCCTTAGGTATTACCATGGCTCAACCTGCACTATTTATCTCTCACGGTTCACCTATTATGGCCGTACAGCAATCGCCAACGTCTGATTTTTTAAAAGCGCTTGGCAAGTCACTCAACACGCCACGCGCTATTGTTATTTTTTCGGCGCACTTTGATATGGCCCACTGAAGCGGCTCATAATATTGTAATAACCGCAGGGCAAGCGCCTGAAACCATTCACGACTTTTATAATTTTCCTGCGCATATGTATAACATTAAATACCCAGCTCCAGGTCATCCTGAGCTTGCGGGTAATATTGCAACGCTATTTAAAAATAAAGGCATTACAGCAATACTTGATGAACGCCAAGGCTGGGATCATGGAGTATGGATACCACTGCGCTTAATGTACCCGCAGGCAAATATTCCTATTGTACAAGTATCTATAAATACTCAATTAGGCGCAAAAGCCATGTATGAATATGGGCAGTTACTTGCCCCACTTCGCGATGATAATATATTAATTATTGGCTCTGGCGGCATTAGCCACAACCTACGAGAAGTGTTTAAAACCCCTGCTACACCTAACCGTGTACAAAGGGTAAAAGCGTTTACCCAATGGGTTGAATATAAGCTTTTAGCGCAAGACACACCCGCACTTTTAAATTACTTAGCCGATGCACCCCATGTGTTATTTAACCACCCTACCCAAGAGCATTTTTTACCACTCTTTGCTGCTATGGGCGCAGGCGGCAAGCAAGTTGAAAAACTCTTTAGTGATATTGAAATGGATATTTTAGCGCTTGATACCTATAAGTTTTATTAATTTTAATCAGCACGCTGCAAGTGCCTTTGGTTTTTAATCAAAGTGTAATGGGGGTTTACAAAGCGTATGTTGGGTTAAGAGCAGCAAAGCCCAACATAAAGTTATAAAGTGGGCTTTAACGCAGCTTTTTAATGTAATTAGGTCTGGCGCTATCTTTATGCGCGTCACCATAAATAATTGGTGACGGATAGTATTCTGCGTCTAACTGTATGGTGGAGGCAACATCTTCACCAAAATAATCAGCAATAAAAGCAAGGCACATATCCATACCTGCTGAAACACCCGCACAAGACCAAATATTGCCATCTTTTACAAAGCGTTCTTCAACTACGGTTACAGTGTTATCTTTTTTAAGGTGCTCTAAAAAAGCCCAGTGGGTGGTTACTTTTTTATGCTTAAATAGCCCCGCTTTTTGCATTAAATACATACCAGTGCAAATAGATAAAACACTGTGGCAGTTTTCAGCTGTTTTTTTAAGGTAATTAATAACGTCAATATCTTCCATTGCTATACGTGCACCACTACCGCCAGGTACAAATAATACATCGGGCTGCACTGGGTCAGTAAAATGATAATCGGCACTAAAACGCATGCCGTGCTCACCTGAGGGAGTCATAGAATTTAGCGATATTAATTTGGGTTTTTCACATAGCCCCTTTTCTGCCAGCAGACCTATTAGTTCCCATGAACCAACTAAATCCAGCTCTTCAACTTTGTCGTAAATTAAAAAATATATTTTCATACTATGTTATTTAGTCCTTTAATTTGTATCATTTTTAAATAATTTCCCTAACAGGGCTTTCACATAACTGAGGGAGCCTTTTTATTTAAGCTATAGAGCCAGAATTTTATGCGTTTATTAAATCATTACTTGGGTCAATTTTATTTTTTTGGGCACATTTCTCTTCCTGTTGGGTCTGTGCCTAAAACACTCTCATAAAGGCCACTTAATTCTTTAATCGGCCGGCCTTCATCATCGGTTATAAATAACCCCCAATTTACATATTCGTTATCTTCAACAACTTCGGGGTCATCCATTAGGTAAGTCATACTAAATATCATTTCTGCACCAATACATCGAGCGAACTCTGTAATCGCATTTTTGCTAACACCTGCGTCTATCATTTCTTTGATGGAGTGCATCATTCCGCTGTATGGGCCATTATCAGTTGGATCATAATTTTTTAAGATGTGCTGAATCCATTCATCGTTGTCTGGAACGACATTACTCCACGCACCCTTTAAAAATAAAAACCTAGCCAGCTGAGGGATACCTTCTTCTATTTCGCTCTCTGCCCACTGTTCAGGGTTAGAAGCTCCAAACTTTCGAAAGGTTTCGGTTAACTCTTGTTTGTTCATTACGGGTACTCTAATTAGTTGTTAGATTTGGTTATAAACAATCTACTTTCACTTAATTTGTGATTCCACATAGCTTTAAAAAGTCATGTCGTTGTATGTACAAGTGATCATTTAATTTTTACAACTGTTTTAGGATCTTTGTATCTAGCCTCTGGTTTATTTGGCTATAAAATAGGGGAGCTAGATGAGTCGTAATTACCTTCGATAGTCGTCATCTGAGTACTTATGAAGTAATCTACTTTTATAACCAGAGCCTGTGAGAAGGTCTTTTAGAAAGTTATCGAGATATATATTGTCAGCTTCTGTATTTGATACTGGGTTTGTCTTTGAAAAAAATAGAGTCCATGCGCAATCTTTCTGCTCAGCAAACCTGTATACACCTCTGAGATCTGTATTAGGTAGTATATCAAAATACCATCTAAGAGACTCTTTTATAAATTGCCCATATGTGTACTCAAGTTGCGGATCGCTCGATGGATCATCAATATTTTTGATCCCACCTTTATCCTTCCATTTGTATAATTTTCTGTAGCCCTTTTCAGCTAAATAAGCATTAACGTTTTTAACTATATCTTTTTCATCACTACGGTCGCATATTAAACCATACTCAACAGCATCCATTTGAGACTCCATGTGTTTTAAATATTGGCATTTGTATTTATACAAAAGCTAGTTGCTCGAACTTATTGAAGGTCAGCATTTTCGTAACTATCTTATAGTTATAATTTTGGAGTTCCAAGCGTTTGTTAAACTTTAAATCCCTAATTAATGCTTGTTGATTTTTACAATAACTCTAATAGTTTTATTATGACTTTATTCCACCGCTAAATTTACAACAATTGCGAACTTTAATTTAAAAGGTATTAGTTTTTAACTCTTAGATTGAGTTAAACCTGCCTTAATTTGTGTCCTCTTATCCAAAATTAATTATGGGCGGCTACTAAAATGATCATCCATATAGATAAAATCCTTTCAATTATTATGATTTTAATGCTCTAACTTTTAAAACAGATAAGCTTTGTTAATTTGAGCAAGTGTTCAAAGTAAGTTAAGCTCAAAACGATTAACTTACAAGTATCTTAAATTTATAGGGAGCAAACATGGCAACCACACTCGCATTTGACGTATACGGTACGCTTATAAACACTCACGGCGTGCTGTCTTTACTTGAAGATATGATAGGCGATAACGCGCAAAACTTTTCAAATACATGGCGCGAAAAACAATTAGAGTATTCGTTTAGGCGTGGGTTGATGCAAAACTATATACCGTTTTCGTTATGTACCAAACATGCCCTCGATTACGCGTGTTTAGCGCATAAAACGCAGCTTAGTGACGATCAGAAGCAGCAATTGCTTGAGCAGTATAAAATTTTACCGGCCTTTGACGATGTTAAAAAAGGGCTTGAGCAACTTAAAGCACAAAACTACCGGTTGTTTGCATTTTCAAATGGCGCTGCTGATGCGGTTAATAAATTGCTCGAAACTGCAGGTATTAGTGAGCTTTTTGAAGGTGTAGTAAGTGCCGACGATATGAAAACATTTAAGCCAAATCCAGGTGTTTACAGCCATTTTTTACGCGAGACCAATTCAACGGGCGCAAACACGTGGCTTATTTCGAGTAACCCGTTTGATATTACCGGCGCTATTTCACATGGTATGCGCGGAGCATGGATAAAACGCTCTGAGGATTCTATTTTTGATCCGTGGGAAATTCAGCCAACCACCGTAGCCACCGATCTAGTGGATTTAAAAAATAAGCTTGAAGATATCAATTAAGCTGCATTTTTACTTTTATATCCCTCTATAGCACTTAAGGTTTAGCCGAGTTGTAAAGGGGGTTTACTTCTTATAGTGCTACTGCCCACTTATAATACGTTCGCTTTTAGCTACCCCCCATTTCTCAACTCTTATATTTAAACCATCGCACTATTTTACAAACTGTCATTATTTAGCACGCATTTTGGCACCTTCTCATAGCTCATTTTATACACTTTGTTAGTTTTAAAAGTAATTCCTTATAACTAATCAGTCACTCCTAATTGTGAAAATAAACCTATATCTAACCCTTAATCATTATTGTAAATGCAAATTGTTACTATTAAGATCCTCAACCCCAATACAAGTACAACCAAGGAGCGAATATGTCACAATTACAATCGGCGCAGCTCAGCCCTGTCGAAAATAAAGCAATATTTGAGCAAAACGGGTTACCTCCTCAATTTAATCTCGATCAGTTTATTAACTACCAAATAGCGTCGTTGCAGGGGCTTTCGGCTGTACAACAAGCTATGGCTAAAGCGCAAAAGCCGTTTTCTGGCGTGGCGGTTAATACGCTTGCCGCTACTGTAAATGATGTCGATTTAGCCAAACCTCTTGCTGATTTTCCTGCCGTATTAAACGAGCTTAAAAGTGTGTATTTAGATCACGCTGTTTATTTTCATCATCCGCGTTATATGGCGCATTTAAATTGCCCCGTTACGTACCCTGCAGTTGTAGCAGAGCACATCATTGGCGCAATCAATACCTCGGTAGACACCTGGGATCAAAGCGCTGGCGCGACCCTTATTGAACAAAAATTAATAGATTGGAGCTGTGAAAAAGCAAAATTACCTAGCACTGCTGATGGTGTTTTTACCAGTGGTGGTACGCAATCGAACTTAATGGCCATGCTTGTTGCTCGCGAAGTCGCAGTGAGCCGCTATGCACCTAATCATGAAGTAAAACTGCAAGGCTTGCCTGAAGTAGCCTCACGTTTTCGTATTTATTGCTCTGAGGTGGCGCATTTTAGTATTCAAAAGGCAGCGGCATTACTGGGCCTTGGTTATAACGCGGTGGTGCCCGTGGCTACAAACAGCAAAATGCAAATGGATATGGACGCGCTTAACCACGCAATTGCGGATTCTAAAACTAAGGGCGATTTACCTATCGCCGTGGTAATTACCGCAGGTACAACCGATTTTGGCTCAATTGACCCTGTTAAAGACATAGCAAAACTTGCTAAAAAAGAGCAGCTTTGGTGCCATGTTGATGGCGCATACGGCGGCGGATTATTGGTAAGCGAGCATCACCGAAGTGCTTTAAACGGCATAGAACAAGTAGATTCAATTACCATTGATTACCATAAATCGTTTATGCAACCGGTTAGCTGCAGTGCTTTTTTATTAAGTGACAAACGCCACTTTAGCCATATTACCCTTTACGCCGACTATCTAAACCCGCTTGCTGAGGCCGGCAATGGTACGCCAAATTTAGTTGATAAAAGCTTACAGACCACACGCCGTTTTGATGCCCTAAAGCTTTGGTTAACACTGCGCACCATGGGCGAGGCGCCACTTGGTCGAGCGTTTGATAAAGTAATTGGTCTTGCTCGTCAAACCCACATTGTACTTAACGACCACCCAGATTTTGAAGTTATAAATTACCCAGAACTTAGCGCATTGGTATTTCGCTTTGCACCAGAGGAGCTAAAACATAACCCCGATTTACTCGACACCCTAAACCTGCACGTACGCCAAACATTCTTAAATACTGGTGAAGCCATGATTGCGCGCACCAAAATTAACGGCCGACATTACCTTAAATTTACGTTACTTAATGCCCAGTGCCAATTGAGCGATGTGCGCGCCGTGCTTGAACAAATTAGCACTATTGCGTGGCAAACGTATAAGGAGCAAAAATAATGAGTAACCAACCTTATGACTTTATAGCCATTGGCCTTGGCCCGTTTAATTTGTCGTTAGCGTGTTTAAGTGAGCCACTGGAGGGCGTGAAAAGCTTATTTTTAGAGCAGCGTAGTCAATTTGATTGGCACCCCGGCATGATGCTAGAAGGTGTTACTTTACAAACGCCGTTTATGTCTGACTTGGTGACTCTTGCAGACCCTACCAGTAAGTACAGTTTTTTAAATTATGCCAAGCTTAATAATCGCTTATACCCATTTTATATTCGCGAGAGCTTTTTTTTACTGCGTAAAGAATACAATCTCTATTGCCAGTGGGTGTGCTCGCAACTTAGTAACGTAAGCTTTGAGCAAAGTGTAACTAAGGTTGAGTTTTGCCAGCAAAGTGAGTGCTATACCGTTACCTGTAAAACCCCTAATGGGGAGCAACACTATGTTACACGCCACTTAGTGCTTGGCACCGGCCCTGCCCCATATATTCCTGATTGCGCAGTGCAAAGTAATTCTAATAACGTACTGCACAGTAGCGATTTTTGCCACCGCCTTGATGAGCTAAAAGCTGCTAAACGCGTTACGGTTGTAGGAGCAGGACAAAGTGCTGCTGAAATTTATCACACCTTATTACAACAAGGTGTGCCACAAGGTTTGCAACTAGATTGGATTGCGCGTTCGCCGCGTTATTTTCCGCTGGAATACACTAAACTCACCCTTGAGATGACCTCACCTGAGTATGTTGATTACTTTTATAATTTAAAAACTGAGCAACGAGATTGGCTTAATCAAAATCAAAAAAACTTATTTAAAGGCATTAATGGCGATTTAATTAATGACATTTTTGACACCCTTTACGCGCAAAGCCTAGATGGGCCCATTTCTACCACATTTAAAACTAACAGTAAGCTTACTAATACACGTAAAAGTGCTGGGCGCTTAGTCACTGAGTTTTATCATCAAGAGCTAAATGAAGCCTTTGAAATAAAAACCGATTACTTAATTTGTGCCACGGGCTTTAAATACAAGCGCCCTGCTTTTTTAAACCCCATTGCACAGCAACTCCCAGAAGATGAGCAAGGCCGCTACTTAGTTAGCCGCGAGTATGCGGTAGATAGCGAACAAAAACGTATATTTGTACAAAATGCAGAGCAGCACACCCATGGTTTTGTAACCCCCGATTTAGGCATGGCGTGTTATCGCAACAGTATAATTTTGCGCGAAATACTCGGTTATGCGCCGTATCAGGTTGAACAAAAAATTGCTTTTCAGTGTTTTGATTTAAGCGATGTAGAAACCCATTCACAGCAAAAGAGTAACGCCGCATGAGTTTACGTTTAGCGCTTATTTTGCTTACGGTTATTTCGGTAGTGTGCGACACCTTATTACTGCCGTTTTATCCGCAATTTTTTGCCAGCGAATTTTCTGTAAGTAACCCCACACTTATTGGCGTGTTTGTAGCTAACTGTTGTATTACCGTTATGCTCGCGCTGCCCCTGTGGGCAAAGGTTGCCAAAAAATACCACGAGCTGGCTCTTTGGCTTGTAACGCAAGTGATTGCCGCCTGCTTTGGCTTGCTTTGTTATTTTGCAACTAACGTGTGGGAATTTTGGTTTTATTATCAGCTTATGTTGGTGCTCAAAGCCAGTTACCTGCTTATTTACCCGTTTGCACTGCGTTTAGAGCAGCAAGGTAAGCATCTTTCTATTATTGGCTTGTTTTCGGTACTTATGCACTTTGGTGCTATTGGTGGCGCGTTAGTGGGCGGGTACTTTTTTAGTTTGAACGCTCCGCGTTATGCATTGTTATTAAGTGCTGCGGGCGATGTAATACAAGTGCTGCTGTGCGCCTATTTAATGGTGAGCTTAAAGTTAGGTATTTATCAGCAAGCGATTGAAAGCGAAAAACCACGTACTCGTACACCGTATTTTATTTGGCAATTTTGCTTTATAAGCGTGGTGGTTTATTTTAGCGCCTTTTTAATTAGGCCGTTTTTTACTACCCACTGGCAAGGTATGAGCGCACAAAGCAGTGCATTTGTAAGCGCGCTTGTGTACGCCATACCTGCTTTTTCAGCCCTATTAATGCTGTTGTTTAACCACTTTCGGCAGCACTTACCTCTTCCTACGCTTAGCCGCACTAGCACGCTATTGTGTGCACTTATTTTTGGCGCTATTGGGCTTTATTTACAGGCGCAAGAGTCGGTGTGGTTAGTGGTTAGCTCTCGCGTTTTATACGGTATAGCGCTATTTCAGGTCATGGTTTTATTAGAAGTGATGCTATTTGCTAAAAGCGAGCCTGCTCACTACGGCAGTGATTTTGCCAAAGTGCATGTTGCGCAAAATATTGGCGTTATTTTAGCGTCGTTATTAGTGGGTATGAGTGTGGAATATTTTAATACCACCGTGCCTTTTTACTTTGCTGCCATTGGCTTTGCAAGCCTTGGCGCTATTTTGCTATGGCGCGTTAAATTTGTTGGTCAAGCTGCACACACAGCCACTTAATAATTAAAAAGATTTAGGAGTTTTTATGTATTTTTCATCTTTTGTAACCACGTTACAACACACAGGTAATGTGACTATGCGGTTACTACAGCAAAGCGATATGCCCATAATTTGCCAGTGGCTTACACTGCCTTACGCCCATTTTTGGGGTATGAGCAAACACACACCCGATCAAATGTGCAGCGCCTACCAAGATATAATTAACCACCCGCACCATCATGCCTATGTTATTGAGCAAAATAATGAGCTGCTTGCCTTAGTTGAGCTTTACAGCCCAAAGCACGACAAGCTACTCGCAGCTGCCTATGAGGTACTGCCAAACGATACCGGCATGCATATTTTACTTGCCCCAAATACACAGCCTAAACGCCATTTTAGTTTTGAAATAATGCAGTGCGTATTGCACAGTATTTTTACTCATAATGCCGATGCACGCGTAGTAGTAGAGCCCGATATTGCCAATAGTAAAATTCATACCTTAAATAAGCGTTTAGGCTTTGTGCATACTAAGCAAATAACCCTGGGTGATAAAAACGCCTACCTTGGGTTTTGTAATAAAGCTGCATTTGAAACGCATGTTAATTTACATCACAAAGCGCAAACGCCAATAAACACCGACTATGTAAAGTTTGACCACTGGCAGTGGGCTAACAGGCACTTACAAAGTAAAGCCATTAGCGAACTGGTACACGAGCGCTTATTGGTTGCAGAGCAAACCCCACAAGGTTTTAAAGTAAATATTGAAGGGGGTTATTTTATATTTAATGGCCGTGCTATGGCGCTTAACCACATAGATATAGACGAGCCAAGCTTATGCTTTTATAACCTTAACAACGAGCAAGTAGCGCTTGATGTACTGCACTTTTTTAGTGTGCAAGGCCCTGCACTGGGTTTAACTGGCGAGCGTTTAGCCACCTACCTTGAAGAGCTTAACGCCACTCTTGCGAGTGCCTGTTATAAACGCGAAAACAACACTCTTAGCGCAGCCGAACTTGCGCAATTAGGGCTGCAACAAATAGAGGCTGCAATGAGCGAAGGCCACCCTGCGTTTGTGGCTAATAATGGCCGAATTGGTTTTAGCAAAAGCGACTTTTTACGCTATGCGCCAGAGGTGGGTAAACCGTTTAAAGTGCTGTGGTTAGCGGCGCACAAAACAGTATGTGATTTTGCTTATAGTGAATACTTTAGTGATTACCCAAGCCATATTAGTGGCGAGCTTGATTTAACCACTCGTAATGCGTTTAACAAAGCGCTAAAAACGCAAAACCTAAACCCCGACGACTACCTATTTATGCCTGCCCACCCGTGGCAATACCAACATAAATTAAGTGTGGTGTTTGCCAACGAGTTTGCCAATAACCGCTTAGTGTATTTAGGTGAAGGCGACGATTTATATCAAGCGCAACAATCTATTCGCACCTTATATAACTGCTCACACCCGCATAAGCCGTATTTAAAAGTGGCGCTGTCTATTTTAAATATGGGGTTTATGCGCGGGCTTTCGCGCGCTTATATGGCGGTAACCCCGGCTATAAATGATTGGGTATTTAATAAAGTAAACTACGACCCCACGCTTAGCGCGTGCAATTTTACGGCACTAAGAGAGTACGCCACCTTAGGGTATGCGCATCATACCTTTGAGCAAAGCGCGTTGGGCGATACACCGTACCGTAAAATGTTTGCCTGTTTATGGCGCGAAAACCCAAACCATAACTTACAAAATAATGAGCAGCTCACCACCATGGCCGCACTACTGCACCTAGATAACAACGGTAAAAGTATGGCAGGTGCATTAATAGATCAAAGTGGTTTAAGCACACATGCTTGGCTGCAACACTATTTTAACGCCTATCTTATTCCGTTAGTGCATTGTTTTTATGCCCATAAATTAGTGTTTATGCCGCACGGCGAAAACCTTATTTTAAAACTTAAAAATTCAGTCCCTGTGGGCGCTTACATGAAAGACATCGGCGAAGAAGTCGCGCTGCTTAATAGCACTGAACCTTTACCTGAGGAAGTGTCGCGTATTCATATTGCTATGCCAAAAGAGCTTGAGTTACTGAGCATATTTACCGATGTATTTGACTGCTTTTTTAGATACCTAGTGGCTATTTTAGTAAGAGAAGAACGCATTACCGAGCACGACTTTTGGCACGGCGTTGCGCAAAGTGTTAAAGCGTATCAACAGGCTAACCCTGCCTTAAATGCGCGTTTTAAAGAGTATGACTTTTTTAGTGATGAATTTGCACACTCTTGCTTAAACCGCTTACAACTTGGTAATAATAAACAAATGGTTGATTTAACCGACCCAGCAGGCAGTTTACAGTTTGCCGGAAGTTTAAATAACCCGGTATCGGCAAAGTTGTATGGCTAAGCCAGTAACCCTTGCGCACTTTTTATTTTGCCCAAGTGAGCCAGCTACTGCGGCTCACCCAAGCTTACATTTAGTGCGCAAATTAGCGATTCATTGCAAGGCGCATTACCCACATGCGCCTGGGCAATTTATTAGCCGCCATTTATATTTGCAGCTTTGTTGGCAAACTATTTATGCCTATTGTTATTGGCATACTTCTAAACAAAATGCACATAACCCCATGCAATTACAGCTTAAAATTAATGGCGCTTATAGCCGAGGGTTTAACCTCAGCGGTGCGCCTATATTAAGTAAAGCTGAGCAAAACACTGCACTTATTGAGTTTATTAGCTGTGTAGGAAAGTGGATAAATACCGATTATGCGCTGGGAAAAAAAGAGCAAGGGCGCTTATTAATCGACACCCTTAACAGCGCATTTGAGCGCGCCCATAGCTTAAAATTAGCAAGCGCTGATCACACTACACATTGCCATCAACAGCTACACAATTTAATCAGCAATCACTTTAATTTAAACACCCCATTTAAATTAACGGCCGATCGCTTAACGTGCTGTCGTTATTATTTAGCTGGTTATAACAAATGCCAAACCTGCCCTAAAAAGGATATTAAAACCAATGAACACACGTCTTAAAACGATAGACCTTGCCCGAGGTGCGAGCGTTTTTATTATGATTTTGGTACACACCCTATGGATGTACTCGAGCACAATGCTTCAAAGTGAAAGCCTATTTGGTGCTTTTATTCATATACTTGGCAAAGGCACCGCCTCGTTTTTAGTGGCAATGGGGCTGTCTATGGCGCTTTCGCGCAGGCAAACCCCCATGTTATTAATTAAGCGTGGTATACAGCTTTTACTACTTGCCTATTTAATGAATGTGGCAAAATTTTGGCTACCCATTGAGGTATTTAATACCATGCCCGAGGCATTTATAAATGCCTATGGCTGGCAAAGCCCGCTCAGTGCTGGGCAGTTACAATTTATGGTGTTAACCGGTGATATTTTACAACTTGCTGGGGTGAGCTTAGTGCTGTTTGGCGCGCTTAATATTGCCCGCTGGAAAACCACATGGATTGCATGTTTAGCCATGGCTATTGCACTTGTAAGCCAGTTTGTTAGGGGGCAGCAGTTTGCGCTTTCGCCTTACATTAGTGATTTGTTTTTTGCTAATAACTACCAAGTTTATTTTCCGGTATTTCCGTGGGTAAGCGCTATATTAACCGGCTACGTGCTTGGGCGTGTATATATAAATAGCCAGCGTAATGCAGCGTATTTATTTAATGTGTGTGCAAAGTTAGGGGCCGCATTATTAGTGATTGGTTCAGTGTGGTTATTTATTGATTTTAAAGGCCAGTTTGGTAACTTTTTTCACTTAAATGGTGGCGGTATTATTTATTTAGTTGGTTTAAATTTATGTGCATTAGCCTTAATAGAATATGCCATTGCCAATAAATTTAATGGCCCTATTACACGCGCTCTTTTATATGCGAGCAAACATGTAACGGCCCTTTACATTATTCAATGGGTGCTAATTTGCTGGCTTATGGGCGTGTTTGGTTATCATACACAGTCGCTTTGGCCAACGTTGTGCTTAATGGTACTTATGAGCTTATTAACCTCTGCAGTGCACAAAGTGTATTTGCAAGCTAAGCAAACCATACTCGCTATTAAGCAAAAGCCTAAGCGTACAGCATAAATTAAACTCTCTGGCTATTACTGGTAAAGTAATAGCCAGCCATAAAAAACGAACATAAAAAATGAGCAATATACACATGGGCTAAGAGTATATAAAATCTACTTATAACGTGGAGCATACAAAAGGAGTCTATTAAGTAGGTAATGAGTGCAGTCGTGCTTTGCATTTACCACGTTATTTATAAGCAAGATTGTGTATTAGTCAGTTACTTTGTTTTTTTTGGAGTTTAGTTTGAAAGTAGAGCAGCCTGTATTAGGCAAAACTGGCACGTTAATTTTTTTAGTAATTATTAGTGCATTTCCCCCTTTAACTACCGATTTATATCTTCCTGCTTTACCTACTATGGTAGAGAAACTAAATACTAACCAAGCCATGGTTAACTTAACACTTAGCGTATATTTTGCAGCCTACGCCATAGGATTATTGTTCTGGGGCCCATTAAGTGAAAAATTTGGCCGTAAACCTATTTTGCTTATGGGCCTTGGAATATACGTAATAGGCAGTGTGCTTTGTGCGTTATCTAATTTTGTAGAAATGCTTATAGGCGCGCGTTTATTACAAGCCTTTGGCGGAAGTGCAGTAACGGTTGTAGCCACGGCAATAGTAAAAGATTTGTACGATGGCCGCGAGCGAGAAAAAATTATCGCCACTATTATGTCGCTGGTTATTATTGCCCCTATGGTGGCGCCTGTGCTGGGCGCATTGCTATTAAAAATTGCTAATTGGCATATGATGTTTGCTGCTTTAGCCGTGTTTGGCTCGGTGGCTATGTTATTTACCTTTTTTTACCGCGAAACCTTGCATACACGCTACGCCGGTTCTGTTTTTCAGTCGTGGGGGCGATTAGCTGTAGTAGTTAAAAACCCGCCATTTTTATCGCTATTGGCTGTTTTTACTATTGTGCCTATGGCGTTAATGTCGTTTTTAGCGGCGGGCTCTTATGTATATATCAACGGGTTTGGTTTATCTGAGCAAACCTTTAGTTACGCCTTTGCAGCGAATGCTGTGTGCGCCTCGTTTGGGCCAACAATTTATATGCGGCTTTCTAAACGTGTATCGGTAAAAAAAATAATTACTGCGAGTTTTTTAACCCTAACAGCATGCGGTATAAGTACCATTTTTATAGGCGGCTTATCGCCTTGGGTATTTGGTGCATTAGCAGCAATAGCAACCCTAACCGTTATTATTACCCGCGTGCCCGGTACTAATTTAATGTTAGAGCAACAAACAACGGACACGGGCTCTGCTGTGGCCGTTATTCAGTTTTGCTCTATGATTGCAGGCGCAATAGGCATGGCGCTTGTATCGCTTAATGCAGAAACATTAATTAAAAACTTAGGTGTTATTCAGCTAAGTATTGGCCTTATAGCGCTTACTTTATGGTTGGTATTTAAAAATAAGGCGTATGTAAGCGCCTATATGTCTAAGGTTTAAACACGCTAAAACCCGAAAAGGCAGTACAGCAAATAAAAGCTGGCTGTACTGCTTTTTTAAAAAATTACTCCCCCGCTTTTATCGCCTCAATTACCGTGTGCATGCGCTTTGCCATTGGCCTGTTACGATGATGACACACATAAATATTTTCGCTGATTGGGTTGGCTAAATGGTGCGTTTTTATAAGCGCTGGTTTATTAAATGCGCCCACCGCATAGGCAGGTAAAACAGTAAAACCTAGCCCTAAACTTACCGGCTCGAGTATTAAACTTATTTGGTTAGAAAACCCCGTACGATTAATTTGATCAACATGCTCAAACTCGCTGTAGTTTTCGCTAAGTAATAGCTGCGCGTGGTGTTTTGCATCGGGGTGACCAATAAAGCCAAGCTCACATAAAACCTCCCATGTTGGGTTTTTAATATGTGCGGGGGTTACTAATAATAAAGCTTCTTGACCAATTTTGTGGCTGGTAACTTCGCTAAGCGTGGGGGCTTGGGTTAAAAAGCCTATGTCGGCACTGTGGTTTGCTACAGCTTGCTCTACACTGGTATTAGGTGCAAAGCGATAATCAATATTAAGCTCGGTATGCTCAGCCTGTAATGCTAATAATTGGCTATAAAATTGTAGCCCACAACTACCAGGCGATTGTATTTTTACTAGGCCGCTGTAAGGCGAGTCATCTTTTAATTGTTGTTCTAAAAATTGCCATTCTTTTAATAACAAACTGCCTTGCTGATACAAATTTTGCCCATGCACGGTAAGGGTAAATTGTTTGCCGTGGCGCTCTAATAGCGCGCAGTTTACTTGCTGCTCTAGCTTTTTAATATGCTGGCTTACGCCCGATTGGGTCATAAATAAGCGCTCGGCGGTTTGGGTAAAATGATTTACCTCAACCAACGTACAAAACGTGTTTAACCATGTCGGGTTTATCATTACAAAATGTACTCAAAATGATGATTAATGATAATTTTACTTAATAAACACGGATTCGTAAACTAACTCCATCAACTAATCACAGTTAAAGAGGAAGCATTATGAGTCATACATATCCACGTAGTTTTTCGCACATTGGTATTTCAGTACCAGATGTTGAAAAAGCCGTAGAGTTTTACACTAAGGTGATGGGCTGGTACACCATAATGGAGCCTACCGTGATCACTGAAGATAACAGCCCCATTGGCGAAATGTGCACCGATGTATTTGGTCCAAATTGGGAAAAATTTAAAATAGCGCACCTTTCAACAGGCGACCGTATTGGTGTAGAAATTTTTGAATTTAAAGACCAAGAAAACCCTAAAGACAACTTTGAATACTGGAAAACCGGTATCTTCCATTTTTGTGTACAAGACCCAGATGTGGAAGGCTTAGCGGAGCGTATTGTTGCTGCAGGTGGTAAAAAACGTATGCCAGAACCACGTTACTACTACCCTGGCGAAAAGCCGTACCGCATGATCTACATGGAAGACCCGTTTGGTAACATCCTTGAGATTTACAGCCACAGCTACGAGCTTATTTACAGCGCAGGCGCTTATTAAACGTAGCTCGTTTAAAAAAGTTTAGCTAAAAGCAAAGGCCGCAGTATTTATTTACTGCGGCCTTTTTGTTTTAAATAGACTTGTAGATTATTAATTTGGCTAATATTGGGTGTATAAAAATCAATATCTTCATTTGATTGATTATAGGTACATACACTGATAGCTTACTAATTGCACAAAGTTGTTCTAAAGGAAAAACATGAATCTGTCATTGGAAGACATCACCGCCGATAACTACGAAGCCATATGCGAATTGGATGTTACTAAAACGCAAGAAGAATACGTAGCGTGTAATATGTGGTCGTTAGTTGAGGCGCACTATAATAGCGGGTATACCTGTAAAGCGATTTACCTAAATGCTCTGCCAGTTGGCTTTTTTATGTGGGTACAAGAAACCCCTAAAAAGGTTTCTATTTGGCGCTTTATGGTAGATCAAACTTATACCAACTCCAATAAATAGCTGATCTATTTTACTTGCTAAAACAACCCATTTCTTTGTTTTAAATTTCGTAAAGGGAACAACCATTTACATCAATTTACGCCTAGAACTGAATTGTTTTTTCGGCGTAAAATTTAGAGCACATACTTAATGGAGTTGGTATTATCAAAATAAAGGCATTGGGCGCAAAGCACTGGCTATGGCAATTGAAGAGATTAAAGCAACTCCTAAGCTTGAACAAATCGAGATTTGTTATAACCCGCAAAACCCAATAGCTAAAGATTTTTATTCAAGTTTTGGGTTTGAGGAAGTTGGCCTCGATGAGGACGAAGACGATATGTTAGCGGTAATTAAAATTAGCCGTTAACTCATTTATAAGTAAGCGCTAATTTTAAAGAATGATAATAGTTTTAAGGAAATACTGTGATCATAAGGCCATTTGCAAAGAACGATTTTTTAGCCGTTCAAAATATTTATCAGCAAGGCATTGATACCGGCAACGCGACCTTTCAAACTGAAGCTAAAAATTGGGAACAATGGAATAGTTCTATGCTCAACTGTTGTCGTCTTGTAGCAGTTGAGGATGAAAAGGTGCTTGGCTGGGCCGGGTTATCTGCGGTTTCAAGCCGTGAGGTATACTCGGGCGTTGCCGAGGTAAGTGTATATGTTGCAAACCAAGCCCAAGGTAAAGGCTTGGGGCACGCATTGCTTTGTGCACTCATTAAAGAATCGGAAAAAAACGGTATATGGATGCTACAAGCCAGTATATTCCCTGAAAACATAAGCAGCATTGCACTTCATACTCGTAATGGTTTTAGGCAAGTTGGAAACCGAGAAAAATTAGGCCAACTGCATGGCGTATGGCGCAATGTAACTTTTATGGAAAGGCGCAGCGCCGTCGTAGGCCTCTAAACCTTTAAATAGCATAATAAATACAATGTGCGTTCATTATTATGCTTTTAAATCGCATTTATTATTCAAATTATTTAAGAAAAACTCACAACCTCAGAATGTATATTGCTCACCTTCCCTACTCTTTTCTCAAAAACAATAAATTAATTATTTTAAATTTCAGCTCCTAGCTGCGTTGTTTTTTACTTTATAACCTATTGCTTTAATTTAAAAAATAAAAAAAGTCGCTTCAAATTAATCTTTTAGTGCGGCTTTTTGAGTGTTAATTTCACTTATTTGTGGAATGAGTGTTCTACAAGTTGTTGGCACTCGCTATTCTTGAGTGTAAATTTCGGATCAATCGATCCACAAGTGTTCTGGTAATGTGTTTTAAGTTGATATTTTTAAGAGTTTGTTCCTCTTATTTTAAATAGCATCTTTTTAAAACACGTTTATAGCTCTGATATTTATTATGCGTAGTTTGCATATATAAATGACCTGTTAGGCGAAATATAGGTGTGTCACTGTGGGTCGATTTTTACTTTTAACTAGGAGCCAAAAATGACTAACCAAGTAATTAAATTAAATGATGAAAACTTTGAATCGCTAAACAAAAAAGACGCCAAATTAGTTGTAAGACTTTGGGCTGAGTGGTGTGCTCCATGCCAAATTATGTCGCCTATTTACGAGCAAGTAGCCGATAACCTCGCTGATGAAAATATTATTATGGGTGAGCTTAATATTGATGATTTTCCATCAGTTGCAGCCAAATTAGCGGTAAGAAGTATTCCTACTGTTGTTGTATTTAAAAACGGTAAAGAAATAAATCGCTCTGTAGGTATGATGCCTGCGCCAGAGCTACAAGCGCTAATTTTAAAAGATTAGTACGCCAAAGAGGTGGTAAATGAGCACCCATCGAAAGTTGATAATTTTGGGTTCAGGGCCTGCTGGTTACACTGCCGCTATTTATGCAGCTAGAGCAAACCTTAAACCATTACTAATTACTGGCCTTGAAGTGGGTGGGCAACTCACAACAACAACTGATGTTGAAAATTGGCCAGGATACCCAACGGGTATTCAGGGGCCACAACTGATGAGGCAGTTTAAAGATCATGCCGAAAATTTTGATACCGAAATAGTGCATGACTACATCACACATGTTGACCTGCAGCAAAGGCCATTTGTGCTTAAAGGGCAGCAAACTTACACAGCTGATGCGTTAATTATTTCTACGGGTGCATCGGCAAAGTACCTTGGCCTATCAAGCGAGACCGAGTTTAAAGGTAAGGGTGTATCGGCATGTGCAACCTGCGATGGCTTTTTTTATAAAAACCAAAGCGTAGCTGTGGTTGGCGGTGGTAATACCGCTGTTGAAGAGGCTTTATATTTAGCTAATATTACCTCGCACGTTACGCTTATTCACCGTCGTGATTCACTCAGTGCCGAAAAGGTTTTACAACAGCGCCTATTTGATAAAGTAGCGCAAGGTAAAGTAACTATTAAGTGGAATAACCAAGTGGATGAAATAGTGGGTGACGCTAACGGCGTTACAGGAATTACTATTAAATCAACGTTACTTGAGCAAGATAGAGAAACACTGAGCGTTAATGGCGTGTTTATTGCCATTGGGCATCAGCCTAATACACATATTTTTAAAGATCAGCTTGATATGAGCGATGGCTACATTAATGTGTATTCTGGGTTTGAAAATGGTGAAACATTAACGAATATTCCCGGCGTATTTGCCGCAGGTGATGTAAGCGATAACCATTATAGGCAGGCAATTACATCTGCAGGTTCTGGGTGTAAAGCAGCACTAGATGTAGAGCAATACTTTACTCGCTTAGGTGCTTAGCACAGCAACTGTATTTAAAACTTATGATATGATCAGCACAATGCCCGACAATACTTAGTATTTCGGGCTTGAGTGTTTTAACTAACAATACACTTATTTAAAATTTACTTACTTGAGGTAATTTATATGGCCCGAACCGGACGCCCACGCCAGTTTAACCGTGAAGATGCAATAAAAAGTGCAATGGATTTATTTTGGCAAAAAGGCTACGAATCCACTTCTTTAGCTGAGCTACGCAAAGTGTTAGGCAATATTTCATCTGCGAGTTTTTACGCAGCATTTGGCTCAAAGCAAGCTCTATACAGTGAATGTTTAGCACTTTATACCAGCACCTGTGGAGAGACCTTTTCGGAGCTAAAAAACGAGTCGGTTCCTGCAAAAGCAGCGATTAAAAACATGGTGTTTAAAACCATTCATATGCAAACCTCAACTAAGCAACCATCGGGTTGCATGATTGTTTTATCTGGCTTAAATTGCGGCGACGAAAATAAAGAAGTTGAGCAAATGGCGCTGTCGGTACGTAACGACATTCGTAAAGCGCTTGTAAAATGCATAGAGCGCGGAACTGCTCAGCAAGAGTGGCAACAAGAAATGCCTGTAGAGCAATTTATGCTAATTTTAGATACCTTTATTAATGGTCTTTCTATTCAATCAAGAGACGGCATTGCACGGGAAAAGCTTTTAGAAGCCTGTGAGTTATTTTTAGATAGGTGGTAATAAGTAGATTGCTTTAAGCGCGTAGAAAAAACAGATTTAACGTAACTAAATTAAATTTATATATAAAAAAACAAGGCGCACTTTTAATAAAAAGTGCGCCTTTAGCTACAGTATTTAATATTAAACCGTTTTAGCGGGTAACTTAGTGGCTGTTACTGCTAAATAAGTAAGTCCAATAATACCTGTTAGTGCACAGGCCGATAAAATAAATGGGTCAACTAACAGGTTATCTTTAAATTCAAAGGTGCCTGCTGATATTTTTTTCCAGCCCATAAAGTGCTGATTAGCGGCCACTGTTGCGCCAAAAAAACCAATTACTAAAGCAAAATATTTGCCTATCCAGTGTGTAACCGCAGGCGTTATTAATAATAAGCCTAACAGGCCTATTACTGAGCGCTGCACTCTACAATAGGGGCACGCATACACAATGCCTAATAAATCTGTGCTCCACGCAGCTATTGAAATAACAATAGCTAATAAGCCCACTATTTTTATATGCGTAGAATAGGTGCTTAAATTTAAAATGTTCATAGTCTGCTTTCCTACTTAAAATTATGCTAAAACCAGTGCGGCTAAAAACATGCCTAAGCCAAATATGGTGTGCCCTACAAAGCTTTTTATGCGCGTAACGGTGGGGTTAGGTGTTTTTGCACCGGCCATACCCGCCCCCATGCCTGGCATCATAATAAAAAAGGGGGCAACTATGCCAAACCACGAAACAAGTAATGCAGGTAGTATGGTTGGCAAATCAAGCCACTGCGTGTTTACACACACCATTAATATTAACCCGTACGCTATGCCAATTAGGTAGTGTACAACCCAACCAATACCAAGCTCACCCGGTATTTTTTCGGCCTTAGGTAGTGCAGGCTGATAAAATTGCCCCGATTTCATATGGCCCACCCAGCGACCAACTAATCGCCAATTTGTGGCAGGTAAATCAAAAAACTTAGCGAGTAACCCCGCGTAAATATCTAACACTATTGTGCCCCCTATACCTATTAATATAAAAGTATAGATAGAGTCGCTAAACATAGGCTGTATCTCCTGGTAATACGTTAAATGCTAGGTGTTTTGCTGGTGCGTATACATAGCACAACAGCAAAGTGCATAGACTTGAGTATGTAATGTGATAATATTACCAAAACACCATTATGAACACTAATGGTAAAAACTGGTTTTGGAATGAATATAAATCATAATGCTTGAACGTAATCATCTACACATTATTAAAGAGGTTAATCGCCTTAAAAGCGTGACCGCCGCGGCCGAGAGTTTAAACTTAAGCCAGTCGGCTGTGAGCCATACTATTGCTAAATTAGAGCGCCGATTTGGCGTAAAACTGTGGCACCGTAAAGGCAATACGCTGGTGTATTCTCAGGCGGGGCTTTATTTACTTTCACTTGCAGACAAAATGGTCACCGAGTTTGAACACGCCGAGCGCGTATTGCAAGAATTTGCCCAAGGCCGGCGAGGAATCATGCGTATAGGCATGGAATGCCACCCGTGTGAGCAATGGTTAATGGGTAAAATTCAGCAATTTTTAAAAGCATGGCCAGAGGTAGACATAGAAATAAAAAGTGCCTTTAGATTTGATGGCATAGCAGCGCTAAAAGCCAACGAAATAGATGTGCTAATAACCCCCGACCCCATCAATACAGAGGGCTTAAACTTTAGGTCTGTGTTTAACTACAATTTATGTATTGTCGTGAGCGAGCAAAACCCGTTATACAACAAAGCGTTTGTTACAGCGCAAGACCTCGAAGACCAAATACTTTATACCGTGCCTGTAGGCTACAACCGCTTAGATGTATATACCCGATTTTTAGACCCCGCTAACGTGCAACCCAGACGCAGAGTACCCATAGAAAGCACCGAAATGATGCTGCAATTAGTGTCTGCCAATCGTGGCGTGGCAGCATTACCCGAGTGGCTAGTGTCATCGCACGAAAGCCGTTTAGGCATAAAAGGCATCCGCATAGGTAATAAAGGGCTGCAAAAAAGCGTGAATGTAGGCGTGCGCGATGACGACTTACAGCTTGATTATGTAAAAGGGTTTATAGAGTCAACCCGCTCAAATGTGTAAATGGCTTTGCTGTTAAATGTAAGGCGGTGAAGAGAATTAATAATTTGGGGGATTAACTTGAGCTGTTAGGTATATGCCAGTGTAGGTCGGATAAGCGAAGCGCCATCCGACACAGTAAAATACTTTGCCAATTATTACAGTATTTAATGTTGTTGAGTAGCTAGAGAGTGCCATTTTCAGAGGATCAGGAGCATGTTGTAGGCCGCCAAGGTTTGATCCTTTAGACCTATATGATTAACCCTTAACTCCTATTAAAAAGGATAATGCGTAAAAATATCGTCTATCATGGCACTAACCTTATTTTTGTCTTTATTAATTTTAGCAAAAGTACGTAAACCTGTTATTTGAATTTGTACATGGGTAGCAAGATCTTCAGCATTTTTATTTTTATCCACCTCACCTAATGTCTGTGCTTCTTCAATTAATTTGACCAATGCTGAGGATATATTAACTAGATGTGCTTTCGTTACATCAATTAAATCTTGATTCTCATCTGTTAATTCTGAAATAGTTTTTGACAGCATACAAATGCCATTTGGAGCACTATTTTGTGACTCTACTATTATTAACTTCATAAAGGCTTTTAGTGCATGAAGTGGCGAATCATGTTCGTCTTTACATTGCTGTAATAGTGACAGGCTCATATCAGCATAGTTAGCTAAGGCTTCCTTAAATAAACCATCTTTATTACCAAATGCTGAGTATATGCTACCGGGGCGAAGGTCTACCGCGTCTTGCAAGTTTCGCATTGATGTTGCATGAAAGCCTTTCTTCCAATAAAGATTGGTTGCCTTATCTATCACTTCTTGGCGATCAAATGTTGTGGTCTTTGCCATAACTTCACCTAAAAACATTAAATGAACAGTCGTTCAATTATAGTTATATTTTATCTTTAGGTAAAGTTAAACTCAGCAGAGGTGACTTCTAATAAAGCAAAAATATTTCAAGACAAATATCCATTTAAATACAATAGATTATATTTACATATTTAAAATAATTGAACGATCGCTCAAATATAGCTTGAACGATCGTTCAGGTGGGTATATAGTTCACTCCATCAACTAAGGGGCTTCAAGATTTATTCCCTTTTTATATAGGGACAACCCCTAAACAACCTATGTCATTGGAGATTAAAAATGAGCAAATTTACATTACACACAGTAGAAACAGCACCAGAAAAAAGCAAAGCAATTTTAGAGGGCGCTAAAAAGCAAATGGGTGTTGTTCCTGGCTTATATGCAGCAATGGCTGAATCACCAGAAATATTAAAAGCTTATACACAGCTACATCAGTTATTTACAGCAACATCATTCAACGCAGAAGAATTAACTGTAGTGTGGCAAACAATTAACGTTGAGCATGAGTGTCATTATTGTGTGCCAGCTCATACTGGTATTGCACACTCAATGAAAGTTGATGCCGCTTTAACTGAGGCGTTACGTAACCAAGAAGCGATGCCAACAGAGAAACTACAAGCGCTTCAAGATTTCACGCTAGCTATCGTACGCCAACGCGGCAACGTAACACCTGAACAAGTCGATGCTTTCTTTGCCGCAGGTTACGCGCAGCAACAAGTATTAGAAATCATTCTTGGGTTATCACAAAAAGTGATCAGCAACTATGTAAACCACATTGCTGAAACACCAGTAGATTCAATGTTTAATAAATTTGAATGGACTAAAAAGTAACGAGTTATAACTGCACAGTTATAGTAAATACTGTATTACAGCCTAATCAATTTTCCGTTGCGATAAAACTTTAGCAATCGCAACGGATACTAAACCAAAGGAATATCAAATGAGTTTTATCATTAAAGACAAAGTAGCTTTCGTTACCGGCGCAAATCGTGGCATAGGTAAAGCCATTGTTGAGTCACTTCTGCAACACGGTGCCAAAAAAGTATATCTTGGTGTGCGCAATCCTGAGTCAACTAAAGCATTAGAAAAGCAATACGGTGAAAAAGTAGCAACTATCCAGACGGATATTTCAAGCACCGACTCAGTTAACAAAGCGGCAGCTGAGGCTACTGATGTCGATCTTGTAGTTAACAACGCAGGTATAATGCTGTCGACTACACCTTTAGCAGAGAATATTTTTGAGTCTTTAGCTAGGGAAATAGACGTTAATGTTTATGGTTTAGTGCGTATCGCTAACGCCTTTGCAAAAGCGCTTGAACGTAATAAAGGTGCGTTAGTCCAACTGAATTCTGTGGTATCGATGAAAAACTTTCTTCAGGAAACCACTTACTCGGCATCTAAAGCTGCATCCTACTCAATCACACAAGGATTGAAAGACGCATTTGCCGAAAAAGGCGTTCAGGTACTTAGTGTTCACCCAGGCCCAATTGAAACAGATATGGGAAAAAGAGCTGGCTTTGATAACTTAGCAAGTGCTGAGTCTGTCTCTGAAGGCATTATAGACTCTCTTGAAAAAGGCGACTTTTTACTCTTCCCAGACGATATGGCTAAGATGATTGAAGGTGCTTACCAAAGCTACGCAGACAATATTATCTTGAAAGATTTTTCATAGTAAATCTTGAGCTAATAGCTAAGGGTTATACGGCTATCTACTCTCAAGCACTGTTATTTTTTTTTGTCGTTATAGCAGAGAAAGATAGAAGAAAATGGACCATGGCAAGCTTTGGTATTATTTCTGTATTAGGACTTAGCTATTTACTTTCTATTCAGTAAGCTGAATTTTAATGACACCTTGGAGCAAGCATGAAAAAAATTCCGCGTAAGTATCAATATCCACTTACTGTTTCTATGGTGTCATCTTCAATGTTGCTAGGAACGTCTGGGGTGATGGCCTATAAAACCCTGCCTGATGAGGCTTCGTTTATCAGTGCATGGATTAACTCTATTGAGCAAATTATCCCTTTTGCAATAATGCTATTATTAGTTGTCGCACCAACGATTAAACTCCTTGTGACGAAAATATTGTTAGAGCCAGAAGCAAAATGAGAAGTTGTACTGACTTTAAGCGCTTATTTTTATCAACGTCATCAATACTATAATAGCCAATAGCGGTCTATTAGACTTATCTTTTTAATGTATTTAGCACTTAATCTGTTCTAGCAAAACTAACTCACTATGGATTTAAATAAGTCTGATGGTTTATCCATTTTTTGAATTATTTTTTCTCTAAATGCGACCACCCTACTAGCAATCAACTGACGATCACTCCATACAATATAAGCTTTGCCTTTCGGGCACTCTACATCGGGCAATACCCTCTGTAGCACTGCGTCTTTTTCAAATTCTAACACTTCTTTCGGTATCAAGCCTATCCCTATGCCCGCTTTAACTGCATTAATCATTAAACGGAGGCTATTTATTGAATACTTAGCCATTACAGGTAGCTTTGTAGTTACACCTTGGTACTTAAATTCCCAAAAAGGTATAGTATTTCCTGCAAGTAAATTATGTTCAAGTAATGACTCTATATTATTGGGAATACCTTGAGCTTTAAGGTATTTGGGTGATGCAGCTAAGACTAGCTCAGTTTGAAATAAGGGTTTTTGAATTAATGTAGGTATATTGCTCGGTGTAGTAACAATCGCGAGATCAATACGTTCATCAATATAGTTTTCAGTGTCAGAAGAGAAACTAATGTGGATTTTAACACCGGGATGTTCTGTCATAAATTCGATTGCTAGATTCTGAAGAAAATAATCAGCGAAAGGCTCTGGACACGATACATAAATCTCACCCGTTAATGTTGCCTGTGTATTAGAAAGGTTGAGCCATTGTTCATCAACTTGTTTGAAAATAGGAGCAAAGCGTCGGTAATATTCTTCACCTGCATTAGTGAGTTGGAATTTTTTGGCATGTCGATGAATGAGTTTCTCACCTACTTTTTCTTCTAACTGACTCACAGCCCTAGAAAGCGTCGGGGCAGAGGCTGTAGCTAAAAGACTAGCCGGGGCGTAACCACCACACTCTACTGACAGGCAAAACCAATATAAATTGCCGAGCTCTTTTGCATCCATAATATCTAATCATTCAAATATGAATTTATAAATTTCAATAATAGCTATTTTTGAAATAAGGGCAAGGCTTTAAAATATGCCCTCTAAATTATTCAAGGTGTGACCAATATGAAAAAATTCCCTCAAAAATTTAAATATCCGCTAATAGCCTCAATGGTTTTACCTTCAATGCTTTTGGGCATGACGGCTATTATGGCCAGGAAAATGGTGTCTGACGATGTCTCATTTATGAGTGCATGGTCATACTCTATAGGAGAAGTTATTCCTTCTGCACTATTGCTTTTAGCTGTAGTTGCACCAACAGTTCGGCTTTTTGTTAGCAAAGTATTATTAGAATCTGAAGAGAAATAATTCACCATAAAATATAGGAAAAATGAAATGGGGAAACAATTATTACTAGAAGTATCACTAATATCGAGTGTATTCGTTATTGTCGGGTTAATGTGGCTGGCGTTACGCCATTCAGCGATGAACCCTTCGGCCATCATGCAAAAGCTATTAACCGGCTTGTTAGCTATTTTTTTAATTATGGCTGGCACAGTAAAGTTCTTTGAGCCGTTCAATACTATGTTTACTAAACAAATAGCTTTGAGTGGACTGCCATTACCCGAGATAGCTAGGTGGGCTGGTCAATTAGGTGAAATTTCAGCAGGTTTAGGGTTTTTGATTGTGCTTACTTTATCCAAGGTTCTAACAAAAAATATAATAAGAAAAGTATTTTATTGCTCATCACTATTAGCGCTATCTATTATGTTTGTCGCAGTGTATGTTCACATGATTCCAGAGGTAACTGCTGAGTTTTTACCATTACAATCAAAGCCTCCAATTCTAACATTAATTGTTATGTTGCTAATTGGGCTGAATGTGTGGATATTTAGGAAGTTTAAAAACGAATAAGTTAATCTGTTTAAATCACTATAATGATGGCTGTTTCTTGAACGCTCATAACCGCCCATCAGCTGCCGTTATGAGCTATCCATTAAAGCACTAAGCTCAAACCTCAGCCTCTACACATCATGCTTTAACCTTTTTTAAATAATGCTCAACACCTATATTTGCCGCATCAACCGCACCGGCAACGTAGCCCGGAAATTGCACTGACCATTCACTGCCAATACCGACTAAATTTTGATGCCATGGGCCATTTTGCGCGGTTATGTAAGGTGCTGGGGTATGCGTATTAGCCGCATGTGTATCTAAATGTGTTGCGGTGAGTGGGTCTTGTGCCCAGTCTTTAATAATATCGGCTTTGGGTGTAGCGGCTTGTGTGCCAAAAAGCCTGACTAATTGCGCTCTGCAATGGGTGATTAAATCTTCATTACTAATGCGTTTTCGATCATCGGCGGGTATACCAATAAAACCAAATAATGCCGCTTGGCCTTGTGGATTTGATGCATCGTGTATTTCTGCCATTGGCCCAACACTGCTGCGGGCGCTGCCCGAGAGCGTTCGCTTACGCCAAAATGGCGTATCGTACACTGCAATATACTTAGCGTGGGGTGCCATCCAGGTTGCGGTATTTTGCCACTGCGTTACTAAATCGCTTGGCAATGCGGGGGTAAATGTTATTTGGCTTGCGGCTAAGCGTGGTGGTAGCGCAAGCATTACGTGCTCAACGTTTACTTTATGATCGGTTGTCTTTGAGGTGCTAAAGTTAACTTCAATATTACCGTGTTGGTGGGTAATTGTTTTAACCAAAGCGCCGGTCACTATGTGTTTGTTGCTAAGCTTTGCATGTAAGGCATTAATAAGGGTGCCCATGCCACCTTTTAACCGCATAGACGTAGGCGCATGCGTATAACCGGGTATTGCTGTGGGCGGTTGTGTATGTGAGCGCTCTACTAACGTATTGCCTTGCTCGTACTGGGCAAATGTTTCTAGGTTTAGGGTTTTAATAATGGCATTTAATTGCGGCTGAAACTCTGGCCAAAACCATGTTGGGCCAAGATCAAAGCTATTTGTTGTCGCTTGCGACAGGCTTGTAAAGTCCATAATACGGCCACCTAATTGGTCTCTGGCTTCAAGCAATATGTAATCGGTAATGCCGCATTGCTCTAACTGGTAAGCTGCATACACGCCGCTTAGCCCACCGCCTATAATCGCAATTTTTGTACGCATTATTTAGCCTCCACAGCCTATGTTTATAAAATTACCTACTTTTAGGTAAATTGTAGCGCTGTTATTTCCCGCAGATATTAACGCTTTACTCGTGCTTGGCAGCCTTAGCCAGCTTCCTTTTGTATATTCAACCTCGTTGTGTATTACGCTGCCGCCCAGTACAAATAGCTCTAAGGCATTATGTGCTTTTAGGTTATCAAATAGGGGCTGTTGCGGGGTTAACTTTACCAGTTTAGTTACTTCGTTATCATCTTGATAAAGCGGGCATATTAGGCGGTTATTTTGGGTTATCCACGTAGCCGGATCGTGTGTATTTATGCGCACAGAGGTGGCTTCTGTTACGCACATTTGCCACAGTTTTACAAAAATGGTTGCGCCACTTTTACTTTTAGGTGCATGTGAAGACCCAGGCGGGTTTCGTAAATAAAAACCTTGTGGATAGTCGCCCGACTCATCTGAAAAGGTGCCTGAAAGTACCATTATTTCCTCACCACCGGGGTGAGCATGGCTTGGAAAAGTAGACTCAGGCGCGTAGCGTACTACGCTAGTTGCTCTGGCTTTTTCAGCGCCTATTCTGTCGAGCATTACCCGCTCAACACCCGCCTGAGGCGATGTTTGCCAACTATATTGACTTGCTAGCATAGAAGCTTGTTGTGAAAAATCTGAATTGACTCGCATTTGTCCAACCTAAATAAAATAAGAGCAATAACATAAGTTATTGCTCTATAAATTTACGCTTATTAAGCGTTTTGTAATTGTGCGTGAGCGTCAAGTACTCGTGCACTGTAAGTTAGCGCAGCACCTGCATTTAAGGCTACAGCAACGCCTAACGCTTCAGATATTTCACCAATTGTTGCGCCGTGCTCAACCGCTTTTTTAGTGTGCATCGCAATACACCCATCACAACGTGTTGTTACTGCAACAGCGAGCGCTATTAGCTCATGTAATTTAGGCGTTAAGTGGCCTGTCTTTTCGCCAGCGCCATCCATTGTCATTAATCCGCGTAGGGTATCTGGGCTTTGCTTAGCAAACGCACCTACAGTGTTCATTACTTCGGTGCGGTACGCGTTCCAATCTTGTGACATTTTTTTACTTTCCTATCTTAAATTTTTACTAAGCTACGCAGTAAATGCGTACTTCTGGTTCATTAGTAAGTAGTGGCGCGAGCGCGGTAACTACATCTGCATTAAATAAATCGCTTTCTAAGTACTCATGAGCGTGCTCAATAGTTTCAAAGCCGTGAAGTACCTGTACATCTTCATCACGCGCTAATAACTCTTTTGAAACTGCCCCTCTTACAGTGTCTAAAAATGGGGCTTTGTAGGTATTAAAAACCTCTGCTGCTGCTTTTCTATTACCGTGGTCAACATTTAGTGTAATTTGTAAATAAACCATATTTGTTCTCCAGTGATTAAATTTAGCTACGGGCAGCTTTAGCCCATTAGCGCTTACAATATTTATTAATAGCTGTTACGACCTGCCATTACGCCGCCGTCAATATCCCATACTGCACCCGTTACCCAAGCGGCTTTGTCGCTAAGTAAAAAAGCAATGGTATTGGCGACATCTTCGCTGGTACCTACACGGCCAATTGGGTGGAAACTGTTAAAGCCTTGTAGGGCATCGTTTACTTGTGCTTTAGGAATAAAACCTTCGTAAATTGGCGTTTGTACAACCGCTGGCGATACTGCATTAACGCGAATGTTGTGCGCGGCTAATTCCATTGCTAAATGTTGAGTTAGCGCATGTAAGCCCGCTTTAGCCATTGAATACGCTGACGATGGTGTAGCGGCAATAGCTTGCTTACCCCACATAGAACCCACATTTACAATGGCGCCTGCGCGTTTTGCTGCCACTAAATTAGCGGCTACTTTTTGTGTAATAAAAAATAGTGCGCGGTTAATTTGCATGTACTGATCGTAATCAGCCGCTTCGTGCTCTAAAAATGGTTTAGGGAAAAACACACCGGCCGCATTTACCAGTAAATCCACGTCTGCGTGGTCTTGTGAAAGTGTGTTAATTAAGTTTTGCACGCCTTCGTCGCTGGTTAAATCAGCGGTTAACACCTCAACAGTTCCTAAAGCTGATAACTGCTCTTTTGCTGCTTGGGCTTTTTCTTTACGGTGGCCAACAATAACAGCGTGGCCGCCTTGCTCTAAAATTAATCGAGCCGTTTCAAAACCCATTCCGCTAGTACCACCAATAACGAGTAATTTTTTACCTAAAAATTGCTTAGTCATGTTTATTGCTCCAAGCGCCACTAAGCGCTGTATTTGTTATATAAATAAAAAGTATTGGGTTGCCTAATAGCAAGTAACTTGCTATTTGGCTTGGGCGGTATTTTTTACTTATTTACTTACTTTAACAAACGAGATAATCTGAATCATCAGTAAAGAAAAAGTTTATCGTATGAAATCACCTATACATCTCAATGCATTAAAAGCGTTTGAAGCAAGCGCAAGGCACCAAAGTTTTTCAGCGGCAGCTGAAGAGCTAAATGTAACGCCTGCAGCCGTTGGGCAGCTGGTAAAAACATTAGAAGAGTGGCTCGACACGCCGCTGTTTCATAGAATGAGCTCAGGTAAAACACGGCTAGTAACCACCGAAACCGCGCAAAGTGCCCTGCCACTAATACGCGAAGGCTTTAATAAACTTGCCCAAGGACTAGACATTTTAAAAGACAACGCCATAAGTGGCGCGTTAACAGTGGCAGTAAGCCCCGCATTTGCCGCCAAGTGGTTATTGCCTAGATTGCATTTTTTTCAAGAAATATGTTCGCAAACCAGTGTGAATTTAAATACTAATTTAAAACCTGTTGATTTTACTGAGCAGCGTATAGATGTAGGCATACGCTTTGGCGTAGGCAATTGGCAAGGCTTGAGCGCAGAAGAACTAATGGATGAAGAGGTATACCCAGTATGCTCACCTAAATTTTTAGAAGACTCAAACCGCTTAAATACCATTGATAAACTATTGAACGAAACCCTGATACACGATCAGTCAATGGATGACCATACTGGTTTTCCGTCTTGGTCGGCGTGGTTAAAAAAAGCCGGAGTAACAGGCCCTTTAACCACTAAAAGCATTCAAATAAATAACTCCGCGGCTGTATTGCAATCAGCTATTGACGGCCACGGTGTGGCTTTAGCGCGCAGTGTAATGGCTAAAGATGACCTAGCCGCAGGGCGATTAGTCAGGTTGTTCCCTAATATTTATTTTGAATCACCATTGGCGTATTACGTTATTTACCGCCCCGAATGTGCTGAACTGCCAAGAATACACGCATTTAAAGAATGGCTGTTTAAAGAGGTAGGAAACCCGCGGGCTAAAAGAGATTAAAGCTCAGGAGTACTTTGATAAAATACAGCAATAAAGAAAATATTTACCATGGTAAAAGATAATCTCTGTGGTTAAGTACGTTCATTCCCCGTAAGCTTTCGCTCCAAGTTAGCCACTTTAATGACTAAAGTGGCGTTTAATTAGGAGTAAACATTATGTCACAAGTAAGAGTAACGCCATGGCAAGATGGCGAGCAAGCCCCAGGCGAACTACTAGCCGAAATGCAAGGTCGTCGTCCAAACGGTGAACTAATAGGCATAGATAGAGTACTACTAAAAAGCTTTCCTTTAGCTAAAGGCTGGAATGAGCTGTTAGGGCGCGTTAGAGCAAACTTTGGCTTATCGCTTGAGTATCGCGAACTTATTATGCTGCGTGTAGCGGTATTAAACAAAGCCGATTTTGAATGGAATGTGCACTACCCTGCATACATACAGGCTGGCGGTAGCGATGAAAAAGCAACGGCTCTTAAAAGTGTGGTAGTAAATGCTGAGTTATTCTCTGAGCAGGAGCTGGCTTTGCTTGAGCTTACTGAGCAATCAACCACTAAAGTAAATGTTGATGGCGACGTTATTGAACGTTTAAAAGCACTATTTGGCGAAACGCAAACAGTAGAAGCGGTAGCAACGGTTGCTGCTTACAACATGGTATCGCGCTTTTTAGTGGCGTTAGACATTTTAATACCTCAACCATAAATTGCTTTTAAGCGCCTTGAATACTTTTAGGAAAGTGAAATCATGGAAAAATTAAACGCTATAGACTCAGATAGGCTTGAGCAAAGCGACCCTCAAGTTCAAACAGCTAACTTATGGCGTTTAATGTTAGCCCAGGCACTTTCTGGAGCTAATAGCGTTGCGCTATATGCAACAGGTGCGGTAGTGGGCAGCTTGCTTGCTCCTACTGCACTTTTAGCCACTTTACCTGTTTCTATTTTTGTTTTAGGAATGGCGTTGTGTGTTTTACCCGCCGGTGAATTAGCACGAAAATATGGCCGGCGTGCAGCCTTTATGGCAGGCACTGGCGCGGGTGTTTTAACCGGACTATTAGCGACTATTGCGTTGTATATAGACAGCTTTTGGCTGTACTGTTTGTCTGCGCTATTGGGCGGCGCTTATGCGGCAGTGGCCTTGTCATTTCGGTTTGCTGCAACCGATGGCGTGCCCGAAAATAAACGCCCGCAAGCGCTTTCTATGGTTATGGCCGGTGGCATAGCTGCAGGTATTATTGGCTCGCAGTTAGTAACGCATACCATGCACCTGTGGTCAGACAAAATGTTTGCTGCCACATTTATTGCACAAGCCATTGTCGCGGCTCTCGCTGGTGTTATTTTGTTTGGCGTTAAATTGGCTAAGCCTTTAGCAAATCAAGCATATTCAGGAAGACCATTGAGAACAATTGCTTTGCAACCACGATTTATAAGCGCGGTTATTTGTGGTGCAGCATCGTATATGGTGATGAACTTTTTAATGACATCGGCACCTTTGGCAATGCATATGCACGGGCATAGCCAAGAGTCAGCAAACTTAGGAATGCAGTGGCATGTTATTGCTATGTATGCACCTAGCTTTTTTACTGGTAAGCTCATTGCGCGTTTTGGGGCTGCTCGTATTTCTGTTTTTGGTATTATTTTAACTGCAATTTCAGCAGCTATAGGCTTTTTAGGTGAAGGTGTATATCACTTTTACGCGCTATTAATTTTGTTAGGCATAGGTTGGAACTTTGGCTTTTTAGGGGCATCCGCATTAGTGCTAGAAACGCACAAGCCAGAAGAAAAAAACCGTGCTCAATCGTTTAGTGACTTTATAGTGTTTGGCTTAATGGCGGTAGGCTCTTTTTCATCAGGTGGGTTATTAAGTGCGTACGGTTGGCACACCGTTTTATGGGCGTCGTTTTTGCCTTTATTACTGGCCGTTATTGTTTTGATATTAACCAAAAAATACCAAGCCAATTTTTGCGAGCAAGCTTAAACACACTAACTGCCCTACAAGCCGCTTTTATTAGCAAGCTAAAGTTTATTAAGCTGCTGGCAAAATTGCCTTACTTTTAATTCTTGTAGCGAGGCTGTTTTATATGAAATATAACGCGGCCTAAAATATTCCCTTGCTTGATAAAACCAAGCTCTTTTGTACTGGTGCTACTGACATGATCGCCTCTTAAAAAAAATTATAATGACACCCACAAAAAAATTATAATGACACCCACGCCAGATTCAAGGTCGAAGTGCACCACCTTTACTAAACTATAAGTTCAGGAGGTGTGCCATGGGTACCCAATATTCA
>NZ_JALNTP010000007.1:0-257285 GCF_023161805.1 Pseudoalteromonas sp. 1CM17D
GGAGATCCGAAAACAGATCAACCCTTTTTTGAAGAAAACTTGAAATAAATGACTGTTCGCTGAGTATTTGAGCTAAACGCTCAAAAACCCTACTAAAAGTAGCCTTAAGCCCACTAAATTAGCGAGTTAAAATTATATATCTCTGTTTGATTGGCCAATTTGCTTTATCATTATCCAAATTACATTGTACATCTACAGCCTGGGGTATGTTTTACAAACCTTATACACTCGACTTATAGGGTTACCGCTTAATTAAGCTTTTTGAGAGTGCAGGCTTTATAACTACATTGGTTTAACAGAATGAAGGTAATAGGTAATAGGTAATTATCAAGTAACTATTTGGAGGGATATCAAATTTTAGGCATTAAAAAGCCGAGCATTAAGCTCGGCTTTTTGGTGTCTCTTTAAAGACTTACTCTGCAGACTGCGCGTCTTCTTGAACTTCTTCGTTAGTCGCTGGGCGACCTACTAGTTCAATATAAGCCATTGGTGCATTATCACCAGCACGGAAGCCACACTTAAGAATACGAGTGTAACCACCTGGACGGTCTGTATTACGAGGACCGATTTCGCTGAACAATTTACCAACTACTTCATTATCACGCGTGCGAGCAAACGCTAAACGGCGATTTGCTACACTGTCAGTCTTAGCCAGTGTGATTAAAGGTTCAATTACACGGCGTAACTCTTTCGCTTTAGGCAAAGTAGTTTTGATGATTTCATGTTTCACCAAAGAACCTGCCATATTGCTGAACATCGCTTTACGATGGCTACTGTTACGGTTTAATTGACGACCACTCTTACGATGGCGCATGACCCTATCCTTCTAACTAAACTAATATAGTGATTTAGATTATTCAGCTAGGCTTGCAGGCGGCCAATTTTCTAGGCGCATGCCTAGAGAAAGACCACGTGAAGCTAGCACGTCTTTTATTTCAGTTAGAGACTTCTTGCCTAGGTTAGGCGTTTTAAGAAGCTCAACTTCAGTGCGCTGAACTAAATCACCGATATATTGAATTTGCTCGGCTTTCAAACAGTTTGCTGAACGTACTGTTAGTTCAAGATCATCAACTGGACGAAGTAGAATAGGATCGAATTCTGGCTTCTCTTCTTTCTCTTCTGGCTCAGTTACATCACGTAAATCTACGAATGCATCTAATTGCTCAGCTAAGATAGTAGACGCACGGCGGATCGCTTCTTCAGGATCTAAGGTGCCGTTTGTTTCCATATCAATGATTAACTTGTCTAAGTCTGTACGTTGCTCAACACGGGCTGATTCAACCGAGTACGCAATACGTTCAACTGGGCTGAATGATGCATCAAGCAGCAATCGACCAATTGGACGCTCATCGTCATCAGAGGATAAACGACTAGATGCCGGCACATAACCACGACCACGCTCAACACGAATACGCATGCTGATCTCGCTGCTATCTGTCGTTAAATGACAAATAACGTGATCTGGATTAGCAATTGTTACATCGCCATCGTGCTGAATATCAGCCGCAGTCACAGGGCCTACACCAGATTTAGTCAGGGTCAGAAAAACTTCATCTTTGCCTTCTAACGTTACTGCTAGACCTTTTAGGTTTAGTAGTATTTCAATGATGTCTTCTTGTACGCCTTCTTTCGCGCTGTACTCATGCAATACACCGTCGATTTCTACTTCAGTTACTGCACATCCAGGCATAGATGATAACAGTATACGGCGTAAGGCATTACCCAGAGTATGGCCAAAGCCACGCTCTAGTGGTTCTAAAACTACTTTAGAACGCGTTGGGTTGATAGCGTCGATATCGACTAACCTTGGTTTTAGAAATTCTGTAACAGAACCCTGCATTTTATCCTCTCTTAACTCTTAACTTTACTTAGAGTAAAGTTCGACGATTAGTTGTTCATTAATGTCCGCAGACAGATCTGAACGCTCAGGTAGGCGCTTAAAGCTACCTTCCAATTTCTTACCGTCAACTTCAACCCAAGTCGGCTTTTCACGTTGCTCAGCCAACTCTAGAGCAGCGATGATACGTGCTTGTGTTTTAGACTTCTCACGGATTACTACAGTATCTTCTGGAGCAATTACGTATGAAGGAATGTTCACAACACGACCATTAACTAAAATCGCTTTGTGGCTTACTAACTGACGTGCTTCAGCGCGTGTGCTAGCAAAACCCATGCGATATACAACATTGTCTAAACGTTGCTCTAAAAGCTGTAACAAGTTTTCACCTGTATTACCTTTAAGGCGAGCAGCTTCTTTGTAGTAATTACGGAATTGCTTTTCTAATACACCGTAGATACGACGTACTTTTTGCTTTTCACGTAATTGTAAACCGTAATCAGATAAGCGACCTTTACGAGCGCCGTGCTGACCAGGTGCAGTCTCAAGTTTACACTTAGAGTCGATAGCTCTTACGCCGCTCTTAAGGAACAGGTCAGTACCTTCACGACGACTCAGCTTGAGCTTAGGGCCCAAATATCTTGCCATGTTATTTCTCCTAACCTATTGTTAAACGCGACGTTTCTTCGGTGGACGACAACCATTGTGTGGTATTGGCGTCACGTCAGTAATGTTGGTGATACGGTAACCAGCAGCATTCAAAGCACGTACAGCAGATTCACGACCTGGACCTGGACCTTTAATGAAAACTTCTAGATTTTTTAAACCGTATTCTTGAGCAGCAGTACCTGCACGCTCTGCAGCAACCTGAGCAGCAAATGGTGTAGATTTACGTGAACCACGGAAACCTGAACCACCGGCAGTAGCCCATGATAGTGCATTACCTTGACGGTCGGTAATTGTTACAATAGTGTTGTTGAAAGACGCATGAACATGAGCCATACCATCAGCAACTTGCTTTTTAACCTTTTTACGACGAATTGGTGTCTTAGCCATAATACTATCCCCTTATCGCTTAATAGGCTTACGAGGACCCTTACGGGTACGCGCGTTAGTCTTTGTTCTTTGACCACGTAGTGGTAAAGAGCGACGGTGACGTAGGCCACGGAAACAACCAAGGTCCATAAGGCGCTTGATATTTAGAGTAACTTCACGACGAAGGTCACCTTCTACAGTGTACTTGCCAACTGCATCACGCAGTACGTCAAGAGTTTCGTCTGAAAGTTCACCGATTTTTGTGGTCTCGGCGATACCAGTCGCTTCTAAGATAGCCTTAGAGCGAGTCTTACCTATGCCATAAATAGCTGTTAAACCAATAACTGCATGTTTATGATCAGGGACGTTAATGCCAGCGATACGGGCCACTAACACATCTCCTATATTTGAATTTGGTAATCAAAAGTTTGAAAAGCCCGTAAGGATACTCAAACGAAGACCAAATCACAACTAAAAACACAGGCCGAGAAATCTCAGCCTGCACGACTGTTTACTTAGCCTTGCCTTTGCTTATGCTTAGGCTCACTGCAAATTACGCGTACTACACCAGCACGTTTAATAACTTTACAGTTACGGCATATTTTCTTAACGGAAGCACGTACTTTCATTGCTCAACTCCGTAAACTGACCTTATCGGCCGTAGCCTTTAAGGTTCGCTTTTTTCAGCACAGAATCATACTGATGTGACATCAGGTGAGTCTGTACTTGTGCCATAAAGTCCATGATTACTACAACGATAATCAAAATTGATGTACCGCCGAAATAGAATGGCGTTTGCCATGCCATAGTCATGAATTCGGGCACCAGACAGATAAAGGTTATATACAAAGCACCTGCCAATGTCAGGCGTGTCATCACTTTATCAATGTATTTAGATGTCTGCTCACCTGGACGAATACCTGGGATAAATGCGCCAGATTTCTTCAGGTTGTCTGCTGTCTCACGCGGGTTAAAAACCAACGCTGTGTAGAAAAAGCAGAAGAAGATGATAGCTGCTGCTAGCACCATCGCATACAAAGGCTGACCTGGAGTCAACGTTGTTGCAATAGCTTGTAGCACATCAGCGACCGGACCTTCACCCTGGCCGAACCAGCTTGCAATTGTACCAGGGAACAGAATTATACTGCTAGCGAAGATTGGTGGAATAACACCCGCCATGTTTACTTTTAGTGGTAAATGCGTGCTTTGAGCAGCAAATACTTGACGACCTTGTTGGCGTTTAGCGTAGTTAACAACGATACGACGTTGTCCACGTTCGAAAAACACTACAAGATAAGTAACAGCGAATACTATAACCGCAACCATCAACAGTACAAAAACATTCAAATCACCTTGGCGCGCCATTTCGGCTGTCGAACCAATAGCAGACGGCAGGTTAGCTACAATACCAACAAATATAAGAACTGAGATACCGTTACCGATACCGCGTTCTGTTATTTGTTCGCCCAACCACATTAGGAACATAGTACCAGTTACTAAACTCACCACTGCGGTGAAATAGAAACCGAGACCCGGGTTAACAACTAACCCTTCCATCATGCCCGGTAAGCTAGTTGCAATACCGATTGATTGGATAGTAGCAAGCACAAGCGTGCCATAGCGTGTGTACTGGCTAATTTTTTTACGCCCTTGCTCACCTTCTTTCTTAAGCTCTATAAACGGAGGATACATATGCGTTAATAGTTGCGTAATAATCGAAGCCGAGATATACGGCATAATACCCAGTGCTAACACTGAAGCTCGCTCAAGCGCACCACCGCTAAACATGTTGAACATCTCAACAATGGTGCCCTTTTGTTGCTCGAAGAAATCGGCAAGTACAGCGGCGTCAATCCCAGGGATTGGCACAAATGAACCTAGACGGTAAATAATGATAGCACCTAAAACAAATAGTAATCGACGCTTCAATTCCGAAAGTCCACTTTGTGCACTTTGTGTATCTTGACCTGGTTTAGCCATTAGTACTTCCTTAGTCTTCTACCTTGCCTCCGGCAGCTTCAATAGCTTCGCGAGCACCTTTAGAAGCCTTAAGGCCTTTAACGGTAACAGCGCGTGAAACTTCGCCAGATTTAACAACTTTAACGAACAGAACGTTCTTTTTAACTAGACCAGCTGCTTGTAACGCGTTTAGGTCTACCACATCGCCTTCAACTTTAGCGATTTCAAAAAGGTTTACTTCTGCAGATACTAACGATTTGCGTGAAGTGAAACCAAATTTAGGCAGACGACGTTGCATAGGCATTTGACCGCCTTCAAAACCAACGCGTACTTTACCGCCAGAACGTGATTTTTGACCTTTGTGACCACGGCCACCAGTCTTACCAAGACCAGAACCGATACCACGACCAACACGTTTTGGAGCAGTTTTAGAACCTGCAGCAGGTGAAAGTGTATTCAAATGCATGAAATTAACCCTCTACCTTAACCATGTAAGAAACTCGGTTGATCATACCACGCACACATGCTGTGTCTTCTAACTCAACAGTGTGGTTGATACGACGTAAACCAAGACCGCGTAATGTAGCTTTATGCTTCGGTAAACGACCGATAGAGCTCTTTACTTGTGTTACTTTTACAGTTTTATTTGCCATGGTTACCCCAGAATTTCGTCTACGCGCAGACCACGTTTAGCAGCGATTGACTCCGGAGAATTCATGTTCTCTAGAGCTTGAATCGTTGCACGTACTACGTTGATCGGGTTGGTAGAACCGTAACATTTAGAAAGTACGTTCTGCACACCAGTAACTTCTAGTACTGCACGCATAGCACCACCTGCGATGATACCAGTACCTTCAGATGCTGGTTTCATGAACACTTGTGAGCCAGCATGACGTCCTTTAACAGGATGCTGTAATGTGTTGCCATTTAGGTCTACATTGATCATGTTGCGACGTGCTTTTTCCATTGCTTTTTGAATAGCAGCTGGAACTTCACGAGCTTTACCATAACCAAAACCTACTTTACCTGCGCCATCACCAACTACAGTTAGTGCAGTGAAGCTAAAGATACGACCACCTTTAACTACTTTAGACACACGGTTTACCGCGATTAGCTTTTCAGCTAAATCAGGCTGTTGTTGCTTTGCTTCTACGTTAGCCATTGTCTACTCCTAGAATTGCAAACCGGCTTCACGCGCAGCATCAGCTAGCGCCTTCACACGGCCGTGATATTTAAAGCCACTGCGATCAAAAGCAATCTTTTCGATGCCTTTGTCAGCCGCACGTTCTGCAACCGCTTTACCAACTGCTTGTGCAGCTGAAACGTTGCCTGTGCCTTTAACTGTTTCGCTAATAGCTTTCTCAACAGTAGAAGCAGCAGCCAGTACAGTACCCTCAGCATTAACTACTTGAGCGTAAATGTGACGTGGCGTGCGGTGGATAACAAGACGCGTTGTGCCTTGTTCAATATAATTTCTACGAGTGCGTTTAGCACGACGTAGACGAGCTGTTTTTTTATCCATCGTCTTACCTTACTTCTTCTTAGCCTCTTTACGGCGTACATTCTCATCTGAATAACGAACACCTTTACCTTTATAAGGCTCAGGTTTACGGTATGCACGAATGTTAGCAGCTGTTTGACCAACTAACTGCTTATCTACGCCCTTAACTAGAACTTCTGTTTGGCTTGGAGTTTCAATCGTAATTCCCTCAGGAACTTCGAAATTAACTGGGTGCGAGAAACCAAGTGTTAAGTCTAAAACTTTACCCTTAGCTGCAGCACGGTAACCAACACCTACTAACTGAAGTTTCTTCTCGTAACCTTCATGCGTACCAACAACCATGTTGTTGATTAGAGCGCGAGCAGTACCTGCTTGTGCCCATGCATTAGCTACGCCTTCACGAGGTAAAGTTGTAATAACGTTGTCGTTAACTTGTACTTCAACAGCGTTGTTGATAGTACGAGTAAGTTCACCGTTTTTGCCTTTAACTGTGATGTCCTGGCCTTTTAATGTAACTTCTACACCGGCAGGAACATTGATTGGTGCCTTTGCTATGCGAGACATAGTTCCCCTCCGATTAAGCTACAAAGCCAATGATTTCACCACCAACACCAGCACTACGTGCTGCGCGGTCTGTCATTAGGCCTTTAGAAGTTGATACGATAGCGATACCAAGACCACCCATTACCTTCGGTAATTCGTCACGTTTCTTATAGATACGTAGACCAGGGCGGCTAACACGCTGGATATTTTCAATTACAGCTTTGCCTTCGAAGTATTTCAACTCGATAGAAAGCTCAGGTTTCGCTTCGCTGTTTACAGCGAAATCTGCGATGTAACCTTCGTCTTTTAATACTTTAGCTACTGCTACTTTCAGCTTTGAAGTTGGCATCGTTACAGATACTTTCTTCGCTGATTGACCGTTACGGATACGTGTAAACAAATCCGCGATAGGATCTTGCAAGCTCATAGTCTTACTCCCGTGATACTATTACCAGCTAGCCTTTTTAAGGCCAGGAATTTCACCGCGCATAGCTGCTTCGCGAACTTTAATACGGCTCATGCCGAATTTGCGAAGGAAACCATGTGGGCGGCCCGTAATGTTACAACGATTACGTTGACGTGCAGGGCTAGAATCACGTGGTAAAGCTTGAAGCTTAAGTACCGCGTCCCAACGATCATCTTCAGATGCGTTAACATCGCTGATGATAGCTTTTAGTGCTGCACGCTTTTCAGCGTACTGAGCAACTAGTTTAGTGCGCTTTGCTTCGCGCGCTTTCATAGAATTCTTTGCCATAACCCTACCCTTATTTCTTGAATGGGAAGTTAAACGCTTCTAACAACGCACGGCCTTCCTCATCAGATTTCGCAGAAGTTGTGATTGTGATATCCATACCGCGTACACGGTCTACTTTATCGTAATCAATTTCTGGGAAGATGATTTGTTCACGTACGCCCATGCTGTAGTTACCACGTCCATCAAAAGACTTAGCACTCACACCACGGAAGTCACGGATACGTGGGATAGCGATTGATACCAAACGCTCAAAAAAGTCCCACATACGCTCGCCGCGTAAGGTTACTTTACAGCCTATTGGGTAGCCTTCACGCACTTTGAAGCCAGCAACAGATTTGCGTGCTTTAGTGATTAAAGGTTTCTGACCAGCGATAGCTTCTAGATCCGCAACAGCGTTATCTAAAATCTTCTTGTCAGCTAGGGCTTCGCCCACGCCCATATTTAATGTGATCTTTTCGATCTGAGGGACTTGCATGACAGAGCTGAAACCAAACTTCTCTTGAAGCTCAGCAACTACTTTGTCTTTATATACTTCATGCAGTTTCGCCATCATTCTACTCCAACTATTAGATAGTTTTACCAGTAGATTTAAAGATACGTAATTTCTTACCATCTTCAATCTTGAAACCTACACGATCTGCTTTACTCGTTTCCGAGTTGTAGATCGCAACGTTTGATACGTCGATAGACGCTTCTTTCTCAACAATGCCGCCAGCTTGGTTCAATTGTGGAACCGGCTTTTGGTGTTTCTTGATTAAGTTAATGCCTTCGACAAATACTCGACCAGACTCGGTAACAACTGAAAGCACTTTGCCGCGCTTACCTTTGTCTTTACCTGCTAGTACGATTACTTCGTCATCACGACGGATTTTTGCTGCCATGATAGACTCCTTACAGTACTTCTGGGGCTAGTGAAACAATTTTCATGAACTTATCATTACGAAGTTCACGAGTCACAGGGCCGAAGATACGAGTACCAATTGGCTGCAAGTTATCATTTAAGATAACAGCCGCATTGCTATCGAAACGGATCAGAGAACCGTCCGGACGACGAACGCCTTTTTTGGTACGCACAACTACCGCGTTTTTAACATCACCTTTCTTCACTTTACCGCGAGGAATAGCTTCTTTCACAGAAACTTTAATGATATCGCCAACTGCCGCATAGCGACGGTGTGAACCACCAAGGACTTTTATACACTGCACTTTGCGAGCGCCGCTGTTATCAGCAACTTCCAGCTGAGTTTGCATTTGGATCATGTTAATGACCTCCGGTGTAGTAATTACAACTTGCCTTAAATTTGTTTAAAATCAAGGCACTTCGATTAAATCCCACTCAAAAAACAACAGAGTTGTCTCTTAAGGGCGGGCAATTGTACCAGCATTGGCTAGTGAGTGGTAGGTTATTTTTTAATTAATTTAAGGGAAGGACAGATTAAAACTGAGTAAAAACCGCTATGTAGCTATTTTACAAGTGGTTATAAAACAATCAAGGCGCAAATAGCGCCTTAATTATTTATTTGTGGGGTTTAATAGTATTAGCCAAATAAGCCTTTTAGTTTATCTTTGACTTTGTCCTTGGCTTTTTCTTTTGCTTTCTCTTTGGCATCATCGAGCTTTTGCTTTGCTTCATCTTTAAGCGCGTTGCTTACATCTAGCTTAAAGCCAACGTCATGAAATGGGCCTTCTATACGCAGTGGGATTTTAAAGCCTGTACTATCATCTGTAGTGCCTTGCCCTTCAATCGAATCAACAATGCCGGTCACTAAGCGATAATCAACATTGGTTTTAGGCAAATCTACATCGCCCTCACCTGTAATACGAATAAGTGGGCTCATCAGCGATAGGTCGTTATTATGGCCCACGCCATTAGTAAAGTTAAAGCTACCGGTGAGCGCAGAAAAATCTGTTTGCTCTGATTCTTCAAAGCCTGTATCTAGCCCTTCACTCACAGCTCCAAGGTTACCAGTAATAAGCTCTTTGCCTTTGCGAACCATTTCAGCCACGTTTGCGCCTTTAACAGCACCATCGGCAAATTCAAAGCCAACCTTGCCATTTAATGCATTAATAAAGGTTTTTTGACTTTGCCCAGTTGTGGTTAAATTCCAATTTAATGACCCTTTACCCATGAGCTTATCAAAGCCAGCTGCATCAGTGAGTAACGGTTGTGCGTCTATGTCGGCTAAATCAAAATTTGTGCTTATTTTATACGGCGTTTGCTGCGCATTTATGTTGATAACTCCTTTACCAGTGCCCTCATATGCTTTAAAGCTATCTAAGCTTAATTTAGCAACGCTGTTGTTTAAATCGACTGTAAATTGATTAGCACCTAGCTCAATATCGTTAGCTTTTAAACCGCTTGAGCGAATAACTACATTAGCATTAAGTGCATTTAATGCGCTTAAATCAATTTTAGTATCGTCCCAAACAATCGGCTGCGCGGCTTTAGGTTCTTCGCTTTGCGGCGCTTGCTGCTTAGCGACTACCTCCGGTAAGTAGGGATTCAAATCAAGCATACCTAGGTCTATATCAGCATTAACCGCTAGTTTATTTCCTAAGTTTACTTCACTTTTTCCTTTAATCTCTAATTCATCTAGGGTAGCAATCAGCTCTTCTAAGTTAAACGTATCATCTATAAGATGCATTTTACCGTTTACACTAAACGCATTAAATGCATTTTCTTTAGCGTTTAAGTCTACCCCTTGCCAAGTTGCTAGCTCTTTAACAGAGTCGCCACTTAGCGCTAACTCGCCTTTTATATCTTTACCTTGGCGAGCAATACTGCCGTTAAAAGTAAGATCGACCAAGCGAGAGTCTACGCTTTGAGCAACCTCAAATGTCGCCCCTTCAATTGCCTTTGCCGGCGTATCAAGTTTTACATCAAGCTCAAAGCGCTCTTGCATATATGTAATGCCGCCTTTGATCTCTAGTGTCTTACGTAGTGAAGGAAGTAAAATAGCCAATTCCAAGTCACTAATTTGTTGTTTAGCGCCTGTTTGCCCATCTAGGTAAGTAAACGTACCACCGTAAATAGCCACTTCACCTAACTCTATATCAAAGTTCTCTGGTAGTTTAACTGACTCGCCTGATTGAGTTTGCTCTTGCGGCTGCTCTGCTACAGCATCAAACAACTGCCAGTTAGCTTTACCGTTTTTATCAGTTTCTAATAAAATATTGGGCTCGTTAATAACAAACTTATCAAGTTTGAATTCGCCGCCAAATAACGATAACCATGGTATATGCACAGCTAATTGCTCCATACTTGCCATGTAGTCGCGTGAGCCTGTCTGCATGTTTGCAAAGTGCACATCGTTAAGCTCTAACTTTAATGCAGGAAATACACTAAGCGTTTTATCACCTTTAATAGTAAGTGTGCGCCCTGTTGTTTTTTCAACCTGCTCAGATACTTTATTAAAAATAGTATCGGTTGGGATTAAAAACGGAGCGGCAATAATTAACGCAATACAAAGTAAGAGTATTACACCAACAATTTTGAGTAAGGTCTTCATGATCATCCTTTCAAACGTGCAAATAATGTTCTTATCATAGCGAGTGTTAGCTTTAAAATCATTGTCGTTGTGACAAAAAAGCACTTTATTGTAATTTATTTAATTTGAAATGAATTTATGCTTAAAAGTAAACGTTGCGAAATTGGTGACTAAAAGTAAAGTTCATCAAGTTTAAATCTAACCAAGTATTAAACCCTACAACATTGCATCCCTTGAATTGTTAGGTATGATGCACGGCCCTGTTGCTATTGGCGTATTTGCGCTAAAATAAAGCAGCTAAAAAATGTATCTACTCGGAGACTCTACAAGGCATGAAAAAACTGCTAATTTCACCGTCAAAAATGGCGCTAGGCGAACAAGAAAGTCAAATTTACCAAAACATCTTGAAGCAAGCTTCAGAACTAAGCCTAAACCTAATGGCCGTGAAAGTAGAAAACCACCCAGAGGATTTTTTAGGCTGGTGTTACGAGCTACTAAGTGCAAGTAAAGACCGTATAAATTACGATTTACTAGAGCCACAACAACTGCCAGTTTTAAAAAAGCTGCACGACCAGCTAACCTCAGCAATTAGCTTTTTACAGCTTAAAACACTACGTGTAGCACCTTGGCCTGTTATTAGTATGTTTGTAGAGCAACATAAAAAACTTATTGCACTGGACGAACAGCTTCGCCTTACCACGTATTTGCACAGCATTCGTGAGCAAGCACTAAAAGATATGATCCCAGAGGATTTACTGGCATTTAGTGGTAAACACACTGCCACGCTCGACCCAAGCACCTATAACTTTGATGTTGAATGGTTCGCATCAACAAAAAGTGCAAAGGGTTTTCATCAAATGCTAGCCGACTTGCCTGGCGCGTTTGACGATGCACTTGCTAACATCCCGCTTGAAGGTGATGTGAGCGAAGCTGATTACCAACAGTTTGTTGTTGCTTATTTACTTGCCTTTAACGGTAGCGATGAAAAACCAACCCTTGCTCCTGCTACACGTTTATTAGCAATGCGCCGCCCAGATGTATTTACGCCAATTAGTAATAGCCGTCTTGATGCATTATGCGCAGCTTTAGGTATTACAAAATTAAACAATCGCGACTTTGAGCGCTACTGGCAAGATATAGTACAAAGCATTCATGCTATGTCGTGGTTTAAAATGGCTAATGGCAGCAATGAACTAGAAGAGCAACTAGTTAGTATAAAAGCATTATTACCGTGCTTTTTTTACTATGCAGATGCCAGCACGGCCGACAACTCAAATTATATTAAGCTATTAAATAAACCTAAACGCAGCACAACAAGTGCGGGAAAACCACAGCGCAGAGGTAAAGAGTCAGCCGAAATACTTGTAGACCGTGCACTTGGAGCCGATGACATTCCCGAGCATATTCGTAGCAAACGCGACTCTATTATTAGCGAAGTACAAAAAGGCCGCGGAGTAAACGAAACAATTAGTCTTATGCGCACTATATTTGGCTAAATTTACCTAACCTAACTGTATTTTTCTGGTGCAGTTAGGTTAATTTATGCACCAGCAGTGTGCGTTTTTTAATTAACTCCCTCAATCATCCCCTCTTCTAGAACTCCTCAACATATTGTTTTATAAAAGTAAAAAAACAGTTTTATAGAAATTATTTTAAGCTGGCACATACAGTGCAATTGCATTCCCAGTTAAACAATAAAACACCGCCAGTCAAAGGGTTGCCAATAAGAGAATAAAAACCTAGGCGATAAAAATCATATAACGGGAAATGGACATGCTAAAACTAAAAAAAACCATCGCAATTAGCGCAATAGCTTTATTAGGTGCTACATCTTTAACATCAACAGCCGTACATGCAGAAGTAACAGCAAACGCAGCGGCTACGTCTAACTACTTATGGCGTGGTCAAGAGCAAACTGGGGGCGATGCTGCTATTTCTGGCGGTATTGATTACGCTGACGAGTCAGGCTTTTATGTAGGTACCTGGGCATCAAATGCTTCATGGGCCGATGAAATGACTTATGAGCTTGATGTTTACGCGGGTTTTGGTGGCGATATTAACGACACATTTAGCTACGATGTAGGTTACATTTATTACGCTTACCCAGATGCAGCTTCTGAGGCAGATGCTGATTTCTCTGAAATTTACGGTAGCATCAGCGCAGAAGGTTTCACCTTTGGCGCTGCAATCCTTGCCACTTCAGCGGCAGATGGCGATGGCACCGACTTTGGCGATTCATTATACCTAAATGCCGATTACAGCTTTGCTGTTGGCAGCAATGGTACTGAGGTTGCGCTGCACTTAGGTCACTACTCTGGCGACTTTATAGGTGATGATAATATTATTGATTACGGTATCTCTGTATCAAAAGATGGTTTTACTTTTGGCGTATCTGACACCGACATGGATGAGTCAGATGTTAAAGTTTACGTAGGCTACGCTGTAGACTTTACGCTTTAAAACAAAATGTGTTACTTGCTGCAACACTAAGGGCCTTTTGGCCCTTTTCTCGTTTAGGGCACCTAAATACTCACAGCGCCTTTTAATTTTAGCGACTAAAGCACCTTACTATAAAACCCACTTCGGTTAATCGCCGAGCTCCTCGCTGCTATTACCTCTTTTTACCAATATGCTAATTCGCTTTATTAAGCTTTAATCCGCATTGCTATTAGCAATTCGCTAAAACAAAAAAGGCCGCATTAAATGCGGCCTTTCCGTTAATTGCTAATCGTTAATCGTTAAAACTTAGCTAGGTTATTTTTACTGTCTTTATCTACAAGCTTAATGTACGGGTCTACCCCCGCGTACACTGGCTTTTCTTTTACTTTTAGCTCAATAGTATTAGTACCAGACACTATTTGATGCTTTTGCGAGTAAATCACAAAGTCTTCAGCGAGTAGGTTTTCAGGATCATCGCTAAATAATGCAATATCAATTAGCTCATCGAGCGGCTGCTCGGTTTCTTCACCTTGTCCATCGGCATGCTGCTTAGTTGCTTCAACGCTCAGTGTTACTGTATAAAAACCTTCGCTATCAGCATCATCTGTAACCGACACTTCTTTCATTTCAAGCTCATAAAGCGTTATATATTTAAACTGATCATCAATAAAACGTTGTTCAGCTTGTGTTGCATCTCGCTTTAAATAACTAAGTAAATCAAGTGTGGTTGGGTATGGCGTTGCTTGGTATTTAAACTCATTCAAAAATGCTTTAAGTGCGGCATTTAAGCGTTCTTCACCTAATCGGTCATACAAAGCCATCATCGCAACCGAGCCTTTATTGTAATGAAGATATTGTTGAGACTGCGTTTTATACAGCGGCATTTCTTCAAAGGCTTCGCCTGTGCGGCCCATTAAGTATCTATCTAACTCGTACTTTAAGAACTTACGAAGCTTCTCGGCGCCAAAGCGTTTTTTTAGCACCATAAGCGCACTGTATTGGGAGAGCGATTCAGAAATAACGGCACTGCCCTCTACATTAGCCCCCGATACTTGATGCCCCCACCATTGGTGTGCAACTTCATGTGCGGTTACATAGTAAGGTAGGTCAACTTTACTCTCATCTCTTAAGTCTGTAATAAAGCCAATACTTTCTGAGTAAGGTACCGTATTGGCAAAACTTTGCGCAAACGAGCGATACTTAGGAAATTCGATAATACGTAACTGCTTATGCTGATATGGCCCAAAGGCTTGCGTGTAGTAATCTATTGAGTCTTGTACCGACTCAATCATACGGTCAACATTCCATGCATGATCTTTGTGGTAGTACACCTCAATATTTACACCGTTATGTTCAACCTTTTTGCTTTCAAGCTCCGCCGAAAGAACAGAATAAAAGTTTAAAATAGGGGCATCCATTTTATAAACAAAAGTACGTCGTCCGTCTTTTACACTTTCACTTTTTAAATAACCGGGTGTAATAGTAAATTGTGACTCATCGGTGGTTACTGTTGCCTCGTAGTTTATAAAGCCATTAGCAGGTCCAAACTCATTTTGCGTATAATAGCGGCTGTCTTCTAGTTTATGTGCACGTTCAAGCTCGGGTAAATCGTGCTTACGGCGCTCATACTTATCCGCAATTTGAAAATACTTTTGATAACCAAAATTTGGTAATAATTCTCTATTATTTACAAATGTACCGTTATGCACGAGTTGAGTATCAGATCCTCTATCAACAAAACCGTCGTGTTCACGAGAAACTGAAAGCTCACCTTCGCGTACTTCATTAGGCATTAGCGGTTGTTCAAACTCAAACCATACCATGCCAAAATCGGTTAAACGCTCAACTATTTTTCCACCCGCCATTTTTACATCCCAGCTTTTAGATTGGCTAGGCTCGTTAATTAACACACGGGTTATTGGCTCGTTTGCGGTATTGGTAAACTTAATTTTAGCCACGGCATTTAAAGCACGTTTTTTAGGATAAATATCAATGTGTAAATCAACATCAGTTATTATAGGCAGTGGCAAGTCTTTGTATTGTGAGAACTCTTGCTCATACCTTACTCGTAGCGCTTCGTTATCATCACTTGTTACAAACTCATTGATTACACGGGTGTTGTAATAAATGTTATAACCCGCGCCCACAAATACCAATAAACTTATAACGGCTGCAATCTGGCCTTTTAAAGACATGTTGTAACGCACTAAAGATAAACGCGTACGCAATGTTTGCGATGGACCACGATGCCATAAAGCAAACCCTACAATAGCTAAAAACACACTCAATGCGCCCCAATATAGGGTATACCAATGCGCGCCTTGTAAAAAATGCCCGTAACCGTTTATGTCTGAATACGGTACGCTGCTGCTTTGTGAAAAATGATACATATGATGCTCAAACCCGTAAGCACCCATTACCATTTGAGCAATGTAATACAGAATAAATAAACCCATACCTATGTATTTGTTAGGGCTAATTATTTGTAAAAAGAACGCCAAAATAGCCATCATAATTAAAGGCAATAATGTAATGTAACCCAACCTAAATAAGTACTGGCCAAGCTCTAAGTTAAATTGCCCCTTAAATAGTTGCACCGCAATGGTAAACATCATACCTACTAAATAAAGGCCACAAACCGCAGTGATTAGCGCAATAATTTTAGATACCCAAAACACACTGTTATGCACCGGGTAGCTGTCAACAATATCGCCCATACCACTGTGGCGTTCTCGCCAAACCAGCTCTGCGCTGTAATAAGCAATAATAATAAACATAAATATAGCGGAGGCGTTTTGAATAATGCCCACCATGTTTTGTGTGAGCGGCCAATCTGTTGTGCCATATGCGCCTATAGGCGCAAAAAGTGGTGCGAGTAACGTAATAATACTGACACCCGCTAAAATCATAAAAGGAGCACTTAATATAACCTGCTTAAGCTCAAATAAGCTGCGCATTACTAATTGCGATTGCGTATTGACCCCTTTTGACTTGTAATTTTTAGCGCTGCTAATAAGTGCTGCTTGTTTGTTTTTTACAAACGTAGAAACAGCAAATTGCTTTTTCTGTTTTTTAGTGACTACGCGGTTACCTAACTTTCCGAGGCCAAAAAACATCGCTAAACTTAGTGCTACCCATAAAATACGGTTAATTAAAAAATCGCCCGAAAGCGTTAACACTTCAGTATTTTTATCACTTACAGTCCAGTAACGGGTTAAGTCAATTAACGACCCAGTGCCAAATGGGTCTGCGTAAACAACAATATTTCTAAACGCTAAATCGTCAAAATAGATACTCGCCAATTGGTAGCTTATATAGATCACCACGGCCGTTACATATACCGCCATCATGGTTTTAAAATAAACCGCCACACTATTAAAAATAGCACTGAGCACCAATAAGCTTGGCACCGCCAAATATAAAAAAGGCGCAGCGTAATATATAAACTTATTAGGGCCTACTAGTTCACTATCGAGCCAGCCAACCAACAAGCCAAACTGAGATCCCAAAAATACGCCTAGTGGCACAGTTAAAAAAACAACGAGCACAACCAAGTAAGAACCAAAAAAACGCCCTGATTGATAAGCAAGCGGGTTAACGGGCTTACTAAACACCAGCTCATCCATTTTGGTCTCGCTGTTGCGAATCGCTGAGCTTGCAACAAAGTTAACCACTAAAAACATAGCAAGCGTACAAAAGGTAACCGTTAAAACCATAATGGTATAAGGCGAGTTCATATGAACATTAGCCCCACCTAGCGGAAACTTACTACTGGAGCTTATAAAAAACGCCATAAAAAAGAAGATTAATGAGGTCACATAAAACGAAGGCTGGCGCACAAAATAGCGCAGCTCAAACGCGAGCATATTAAAAAACATAGCGCCCCCTTATGCTACTTGGCTGTTACGATGATTAAGCAACGTAGAAAAATATACATCTTCTAGGTTTGCACTGCTGAGCTCAAAACCTTCAGGGGCTTCATTGGCTAATACATGTAATATGGTTTGCCCTGCAAATAAGCGTTTTGAAATAACAGGCAGTTGCGGCTCAAGCTCTAGTGCTTCTTCTTGGCTCATGGCTTTGCGCCAAATTTGGCCTTGGAGTTTATCGGTAAGGGCAATGGGGTTACCCTCTAATAGTATTTTTCCGCCTGCCAGTACGGCCATGTTTGGGCAAAGCTCTGCCACATCTTCAACAATGTGGGTCGATAATATAACGACTTTTTGCTCGCCTAAGCTTACTAACAAGTTATGAAAACGATTTCGCTCTTCAGGGTCTAGGCCTGCTGTTGGTTCATCAACAATTAGTAAATCAGGGTCACCTAGTAAGGCTTGTGCAATACCAAAACGCTGGCGCATACCGCCCGAAAAGCCACTTACCGCTTTTGAGCGATGTTGATATAAATTAGTATGTGCAAGCAAGCCTTCTACCGACTCTTTACGCTCGCCTTTGTTATGAATGCCCTTTAAAACAGCCATATGGTCTAGCAAGTCGTAAGCACTTACGCGAGGGTATACACCAAAATCTTGCGGTAGATAACCTAAACGTTGGCGCAGAGCCTGTGGGTCTTTAAAAACATCAATACCATCAAAAGTAATTGAACCCGAATCGGCAGATTGCAACGTAGAAATAGTACGCATTAGTGATGATTTACCCGCGCCATTTGGCCCTAGCAGCCCAAACATTCCTTTTCCTATAGATAAATCAACACCTTGTAGTGCATGTACGCCATTATCGTAGGTTTTAGATAACCCTGTTATTGATAGCATTTTTACTTCCTTGAATTTTAATAGTTTTTTTATTGCGCTTTTTATATCACATTAAAAAAAGGAACATAAGTTACGCAGTGGTTAATTTTGTAACAATAAATAAACACGATAGGTAATAATACTTGCCTCGCATTTATTCAGTCGGTATAAAAACCACACACACACTTTATAAGAAGCGTAAAGCCATGCAAAAACATCAAAGCCAACCACTAAACGACTTTATAGAATACCCTCACGATGAAATGCTAAAACGCGCAACCGAATTTTTACAAACCAGCCAGCGCCGCCATAGTATTCGCAGCTTTAGCGACCGACCTGTGCCTAAAAATATAATTGAAGCCTGTATAAAAGCAGCAGGTACCGCGCCAAGTGGAGCGAATCATCAACCGTGGCATTTTGTGGCTATAAACAGTAGCGATGTAAAAAAACAAATAAGAGAGGCCGCCGAAAAACTAGAGCGCTCTTTTTATGAAGGCAGAGCAGGAGAAGAGTGGCTTGATGCGCTAAAACCATTAGGTACCGACGCCAATAAACCCTATTTAGAACATGCGCCTTGGCTTATTGCAGTGTTTAGTCAAAAAAAAGGCGGTGTGAATACGGATGATAAAAACACCAATTATTATGTGCACGAATCAGTAGGGCTGGCTACTGGGTTTTTAATACAAGCCCTGCACCGCTGTGGCTTAGCTACGCTTACCCATACACCTAAACCAATGAGTTTTTTAACCGACATTTGTAAGCGCGACAAAGACAACGAACGTCCTTACATGTTACTTATTGCGGGCTACCCAAGTGACGATGCAACTGTACCTGCCCATGCACTTGATAAAAAGTCGCTTGATGAGATTGCCACTTTTATTTAAAGCAAATTACTCAGCGGTACTTTGCTTACAAAACCACTCGTATAGTAACGTAATAATCGACTCAACTTTTGGGTCGATTAACGAATAATAAATTGTATGTCCCTCACGGCGAGTTGCCACTAGCTGGGCGTTACGTAAACTCGCCAAATGCTGAGACAAAGCAGACTGTGCCAACGGAACATTTTGATTTAACTCACCTACACTTTGTTCACCTTGCAATAAACTACATAAAATCATTAAACGGTTTTTATTTGCCATTAATTTTAAAAATTGCTCTGCCTGCTGAGCGTTTTCTGCAAGTTGTTCAATATTCATTGTGATACTTAATTATTTTGCGTGTTTTAATTATAGACTTTTACATTAGTAAGTTCTAATATAATTAACATTAGGAAAAACTAATATTAAGGTCAATTCATGAAAATAAGTGACGCCATACTCTTAATTGGCGGAAGTGCCGTTACAATTTCTGTGCTTTTAAGCTACTTTGTTGATAGTAACTTTCAATTTTTAACGTTATTTATTGGTATTAACTTAGTGCAATCCGCCTACACTAAATGGTGCCCATTAATGACTTTTTTGCGCAAAAGAGGATTTACAGACTAATGCTTACTTCAATTCCTGATTTACTAAAAATTATCACACCTAACCAACGCCGTATTGATGCAGCGCAAGCTAAGCAAGAGTTAGAACAAAATAAAGGTTTACTTATTGATGTACGCGAACCCGCTGAGCATGCCAATGTAGCTGCGGTAGGGGCAATAAATATTCCACGCGGATTACTCGAAATGAAGCTAATGGAAATAGAAAAAGACGCTGCACGCCCTATTTACTTACATTGTGCCAGCGGTGCCCGCGCCACTTTAGGTGCAGAAGCGCTAACCCGCGTCGGCTACGAAAACGTTACCGTTATTACGTGTAATGCAACGCAAGTAAGTGAAGTTTTTTAATTGCTTCACAAAAAAGTAACCTAAATTGCCTACACTTTGCTTTTTACACTTTACAGGTACAAAGCAATGGCATTTACACGGAGAAGTTTTTTAAAAGCATCGGCAGCAGGATTTGGCGCTGCCGTATTATCACTTGGTTTAACAGGCTGTCGTTTTGACGATGATGACGACACTCCCGTTAGCTTTGACCACGGCGTTGCCAGCGGCGACCCGCTAAGCGATAGCTTAATTATTTGGACCCGTGTAACCCCACTCGATGTAACAACTAAATCGTTAAAAGTACAATGGCAAGCCGCCACCGACCAAAGCTTTACAAATATTGTTCACGATGGTGAAACACATATCAGTGATACCACCGACTTTACTCTTAAAGTTGATTTACAAGGGCTTGATGCCAACACCGTTTATTACTATCGCTTTAATGCACATGGAAAAACCTCCCCTATCGGACAAGGAAAAACGCTTCCTGTCGGTGCGGTTGATCAGGTGAAATTAGCCGTTGTATCGTGCGCAAATTACCCTGCGGGGTATTTTCATGTATATAGCGAAATTGCTAAGCAAAGCGATTTAGATGCGGTACTGCACTTAGGTGATTACATATACGAATACAGCAATACGGGTTATGCAACCGAAGACGCCGCACAGTTAGAGCGACTGCTACCATTAGATAACAGCAGCGAAATTATCGCACTGACCGATTATAGAAAACGCTATGCAAATTATCGCCTCGATGCCGACTTACAAGCAGCCCATAGCCACTGTGCATTTATAACAGTGTGGGACGACCACGAAATCACCAACGACACATGGCGCGAAGGCGCAGAAAACCATAACGAAGGTGAAGGCGAATTTAGCCAACGTAAACTCAATGCACTACAAGCCTACTTTGAGTGGATGCCAATTCGTAATGTAGCCGACAAAGAACGTATTTACCGACGCTTTGAGTTTGGTAATTTAGTCTCTTTATACATGCTAGATACTCGTGTATTAGCGCGTGATGAGCAGCTTAACTATAGTGATTTTGATCTTACCTCCCCTGCAGGGCAAAGCGCATTTGCTGCAGCAATAGGCGCAACAGATCGTGCATTATTAGGCAGTGAACAACTTACATGGCTTAGTGATGCCATCACTACCTCAAGCACACAGTGGCAAGTGTTAGGGCAACAAGTGCTAATGACAAAAATGCACTTACCAGTAGAGGTCATGTTACTACTTGCTAGCTTACAAAGTGCACAGTCAAACGGAGGCGATCCAAGTGAATTGCTCGCACAGGCCAATGTATTATTTGCAGAGCTGGCGCAAATTAAAGGCCGTGTATTAGCGGGCGACCCAAGTGTAACCGAGGCAGAGCTTGCCCGTGTTCAAACCACCATACCGTATAACCTTGATGCGTGGGATGGCTATGCCTACGAGCGAGAAGTATTATTAGGTACCGCTATTGCAGCACAAAAAAACTTAGTAGTTTTAGCCGGAGATACTCATAACGGCTGGGCGGGACAGCTTAAAACTGATGCCAGTAACCCTATTGCAGCCTCACAAAATGCTGGGGTGGAATTTGCAACGGCATCGGTTTCATCACCAGGGCTTGAAGAATATTTAGCGCTAAACACACAAGATGCGCAAACCGTAGCGCAAATAGAGCAAGTAATTGCCTTATTAGTTGATGACCTTGCTTATAATAATTTAGTAGAGCGCGGCTATTTAACCGTTACATTTACACCTGCAAAAGCCAGTGCTAAGTGGAATTATATAAGCACAATTAAAGCGCGCGAATATCAGGTTGTTGAAAGCCGTACCAAAGAGCTAAGTATGCTGGCAGGTCAGGCTCAATTACAAAACGCTTAACGCTTCGCCTCTAAAGCTGCCAAACGCGTATCTATGCGCTCTACTACCTCAACTAAGCGAGCAAGTAATGCTTGGTTGAGGTGATCTTCAGCAAGCTCCTGTGTTTTAGGGGCTTGCGCAGCTAAGTTATCTTTTTGCTCAAGTATGGCTTCTCTAAACTCACTGGCATTTTCAACACCAAGTAATGACACCAATGCGCCATGACCCGACTGCCCTGCAGTTTCAAAGCTTAAGCGGTATAACCCAAAAAAGCGCATAAGTGGCCCTTGGTTCAGCCCCACATCGGTTATTTTTTCAAGTGGTATAGATTTTTCTTCTTTAAATAAAATGCCGCGTTTAACCACCAGCTTTTGCGTGAGTAATTGCGCCGACATAGCAGCCAATATTTTACCTGCCACCAGCCATACAACAAATAACACCACAGGTATAAGTGGAATGGTCACTAATGCAACGGCACTAAAAAAGCATGCCATGGTCATCCAGTATTGCTTCACTTTGGGATCAAAGCTGGCACTTTTTAAAATAGAGTTGCTCATTGGTTTATCCTCATTCCCATTTTATTAATCTAATCAAACGTATGCCTTTATTCAACTTATGTGATCAACGTCTTCAATGCAATTTAGCCACTTACATTCAGATAAACTTTCATACACTCTCTTACAAACGCCAATCAAAAATATAGCTACACTAAAGCCTAATAGCGTTGCGGCACACTTTACTTATCGCAAACAATTTTCACTTTTTACTTAACACCAAGGCTCCTATGAACACTTATATACAAAACTCACTCCGGTTATTAGTTGGCACACTTGCACTTGGCAGTATTACTGCTCAAGCTGAGTCGCAGTTTTCATTAGGGGGCGGTGTCATTTCTACCAGCTCACCTTATGCGGGTACCGACAGTGAAACGCTATTTTTACCTATCATTACTTACGAAGGCGAAAGACTTAGTTTTAAAGGTTTGTCGCTTGATTATAAGTTAGTGGAGCAGCAAGGTTTTAACTGGTCATTAGTTTTAGAGCCAGGCGATAACTTTGATACCTCAGATTCAGACCTTGCAGCCATAAAAGCCTTAGACGATAGAAAGCTATCACTCTACGCAGGCACGCAGGTTAGCTACACTGCAAGCTTTGGTAAAATAAGCGCCAGTGCTACTCATGATGTAATAGGCCACGGCGATGGCGCTAAATTTAAAACCAATTACAGTTACCCTATTAAGTTATCTAAACAACTAATGCTCGTTCCTTCTGTGGGTGTTGAGCTAAATAGCAGTGATGTATCTAACTATTATTATGGTGTAGCTCAGGGCGAATCTACCACCTATGCGCCTTACGAACTTGGTTCTACGGTTAACTACAATGCGGGTTTATTTTTAATGTATTACATTAATAAAAACTGGAACGTAAATGCCATGGTTAACTATAAGCAGCTCGACTCTGATATTGAAGACTCACCCATTATTGATACCGATAACACCACGACTGTTATGATGTCGGTTAACTATCGTTTTTAATCCTCCCTTTTGTTAGGTATTAATTAGGCATTAAAAAAGCCGAGCATACAGGGCTATGCTCGGCTTAGGTTTGGGAAAATATAACTGCTACTGCTTATTAATAAGTATGCTTACATTTTCTCTATCTGGGCCTATTACATTAAACGTGTAGGTACCTTGTTCGGTAATATTCAGTGTTATGTTGGCGCCTACCGGTTCAAGTGGTGTTAGTTCATCAATTACCACTACCGGCGTATCGCCTGCTCCACCGTAATCCACTGTACTCCAATCTTCAGACGCTACTTTAAATTCGTAGTCGCCCACCTCTAACTCAATAGAAGCAGAGTAAATTGCATCACCCTCGTACATAAGTGGGTTATCAGTACTCCAGTCATTTAAGCTGCCGCGAATAAATACCGGTGTTTGTGCAAACATTTCTCCATTGAGCACTTTTAGCGTTACGTTATTTAAATCACTGGCGTCAAATATAAACTGGTATTCACCTTGCTCGGCAATGTCTATGGTCATATTCGCGCCCGCAACCGACAACTGCTCAGCGGTGCCAACCATTACACTGGCATCTCCCTCAGCCGAGCCATAATCAACCGTGCTCCAATCTTCTGACGCTATTTTAAATTCATAGCTTGCAGCGCTCAGTGTTTTAGTAAAGGTGTAAATGCCTTTACCTTTATAACTTAGCTCATCGGTTACTCCCCAATCATTAAGCGTACCGCGCACATAAATGGCAGTGCCTACAAATGGCTCTTCGTTGTATAAAGTAAGCGTTGGATTTTCAGGGTTTGAAGCGTCAAGCGAAAATACATAGGTTGCATCAATAGCAGCGCTAAAGGTCATGTTTGCACCTGAGCGCGTTAATGGCTCACTTTGATTTTCAACTACCTCTTTATCAGCGTCAGTAAGCGCACCAAAATCAACTGTAGACCAATCTTCTGAGGCAATTTTAAATTCGTAGTCGCCAGCGCTTAGCGCAATTGCTATACGGTATTCACCCTCGCCAATATATTCAAATGCATCACGTGTGCCCCAGTCGTTTAAAGTTCCGCGTACAAACACAGCGGTGCTGCCATAAGGTACTACATCAGGTGCGCCTACGGTTGCATTTGCACTTAAACCAGTACCTTGGCTCTCACCTTGGTTTTTAGTAAAAACAGCTAACGTATAAGGAGGTACTGTGAATGTGCCTTCGTTATCGCCTTGGGCAAAATTGGCGCTGGCCATGCTTGCATCAACACTGTTTTTTAATACGTCGTGTAATTCAAAACCCGCTGCGGTGGCAATAGTATGGCTAAGGGTTTGCTCGGTTGCGTTAATCATCACTACAAGCGCGTCAAATGCTGGGTCTAAGTCTGTTAATCCTTCGCCATCATCAATGCTCATTACAATTAAGCCATGTTGCTGCGCTTTACCTACGTTATGAAAACCCACTCGCTCAATGACATCTTGCTCTGTGGTTAATCTAAATAGTGGGCTGCTGCTACGTATTTGTAAAAACTCGTTAAATACATCACCTGCATAGGCTATGTCTTGCGGCATTGCCTGTGCATCTGGATTAGCAGAAATAGGCATAATTTCAGACCATTTTTCTTGGTTCTTCTCTGCGTTTGGTAAACCAATGTTCCAGTTATTATTCTCTTTGGTTAAATCAACAGCATTAAACCAATCACCGGCATTATAGCTATCACGATCCATTGACTTTGAACGCAGTAAATCAGCGCCCAATTGCATAAAAGGAATGCCTTGGCTCACAAGTGGAATAGACAATGCCATGTTGTGCGCGCGCACACGTTGCTCAATACTCATGCTTGATGCATGTTTGTATTGCAACTGATCCCACAGTGTTTCGTTATCGTGTTTTGATACGTAATGAATGCTATCTGCTGGGTCTAGTGCATACGCCGTTGGCTGAGTGTTCCAAGTAAAGCTATTACCTTTAGATGAATTACCTTTAAAGTCTTTTAAAATGTAATTTTGTAAGTTGCCCGCGAGCGACAAACGTAAAGTATCTTGCTCTGCTAAATTGCCATCTGTCGGGTTATTGCTAAACATTGCACCACCACGCACGGCTTCACGAATACGGTCGTTAAATGTACCCACCTCTGAGCCTGCCATATCAGCCTGTTTAGCTTGTGTAAATAAACGATTGTTAGCTACTTCACCAAAATCCCAGCCTTCACCGTAAAAATAGTTATCTGGGTCAACTGCTTGCACGGCTTCACGCGCAGCTAATATTGATGATTTAGGCATATGCCCCATAACATCAAATCTAAAACTGTCGTAGCCAAATTCACGCGCTAAAATAACCAATGAATCAGTAACAAACTTATCCATCATTACATGCTCTGTAGCTGTATTTTCACAACACGTTGAGCGCTCTATTTCACCACTTACTTCGTTATAGCGATGGTAGTAACCCGGTACTAGCTTATCAAATACCGACTTATCCCAAATACCCGATGATGTTGTGTGGTTATAAACCACATCCAGTACAACACGAAGTCCTACTTCTTGCAGTGATTGCACCATAGCGCGGGTTTCTTTAACGCGGGCAATGCCCTCTGGGCTTGAGGCATACGAGCCTTCAGGCGCTATAAAGTAATGCGGATCGTAACCCCAGTTAAAGCCGTCTAAATCACGCATCGCACTGGCTAATGCTTGTGCATCATCTGAGCCAGGTAGGTAACTTTGCATAATATCGACAATGGTGCTGCTTTTATCTTCGATTTTACATGCATCAGCTTCATCGTTAATACGCTCACATAATTTACCTAAGGTGTCTGTAATTTCCACACGCTGTGAGGCATCCTCTTCAATGGTGCCAATATCAGTCAATGGCAGTAAATGAAAGTGTGTTAAGCCTTTATCTGCTAATTGCTTAAGGTGCTGCATTGGCACGCTTTCAAGCTCAGTGAATGCAAGGTATTTACCACGGTTTGCTTCGCTTACTGACTGATCACGCACACTAAAATCACGTACGTGGCCTTCATAAATAACCGCATCTTCTGGGTTAGTAATAGTAGGCACGATACGCTCATCCCAGCCTTCTGGCTTAGTGTCATCATCGGCTAAATTAATCAGCTGGCTGTATAAACCATTGGTAGATACATTGAGTGAGTAAGGGTCTGTACTCCAAAGCGACTCTATTTGCTGAGTCAGTGGGTGGTAAACATCAAAATTAAAGCGGTAGTAGTGGCGGTCGTATTGCATATCTAAACTTGCTTGCCAAATACCCGTCTGTGTATTTAATGCCATTGGTATAGAGTGCACTTGTGTTTTGGCATCATCGAACACGTTTAGCACCATGTTATTAGCGGTGGGTGCCCACACAGTTACATCAATCGCGTTATTGCCATAAGTTACGCCAAGTACAGCTTCGTTAGCGTCATCTTCGCCTTGTGTGTAAAGGGCATCGAGTGCTTTAGCGGTTTGCACATAGCTTGCTTCTAGCAGCTTACCTTCACTATCGTAACCGGCAATAACAAGCTGCGATTTTATAAGCGCTTTAGCCGTGTTTGTATCCCAACTTCCTTCGTATGCGTTCCAAGTGGTTAAATGCGGTACTTTTGCCGCTTGCTCATCAGTTAAGCTGCTTGATTGCAGCGTAACAGTATCGCCGTTTAAACCAGTATCAATATCCACTTCAAGCTCAGCCGTAGCTGATGAATGCAACTTAATTAGGCTTGTAAGCTCGTTACTTGGTTTATACAAAATAGTATTTAAATCAATCCAATGCGCTGAAGCACCTGTTATAGCAACTGCGCGTTCGCCCAAACTTAAAATAGGGTATTCAAACACCGAAGGCTCACCATGAATGGTAAAGTTCATACGTTGAAAGGTTTCATCGTCTTGCATCAGCGGCATGGTTAAATCCACATCACCAAACGCTTTACCTGACCCTTCTGTACCAATATGAATAATAAAATTGGCACATTCGTTATAACCCTCTTTAAGGTTAATTATCCAGTACGCACCATAGTTAGGGTCAATACCATCGTACTCGTGGCCGTTAGCCCAATCGCTCGTGTCAAACGGAGGTGCGTAAGCATCACACACATCGTTATTCCACGAATGTAATCGGTAACCTTCGTAGTTATCGTCGGCTAAACGGTTATAAAATAAAACTGCCTCACCTTCACCAGCAAATACAATAGGATCAGGCAATGTTGGGTCGGCGCCCACTACACAGCTTTCGTTTTTATCATCCGGTACAGTAGGCGCTGCACACGTTATAGGCTCAGGGTCCACACATTGCGAGCCTGCTTCGTTTGGTACTTGTGGCACATTACAGGTTAAAAGCTGCTGCCCCGACTCAACTTCATCTGTCCCACCACATCCTGCTAATATCATTAACCCTAAGGCTATTAGCAAATATTTAGACATTGTTATAATTTTCATTTTTAAACGCTCCGTTTGCTAATTAATGACTGTATGTAAAACCAAGGTAGAACTGACGACCAAAGTACTGAGTCGTCCCTGTTCGTTGCTCTGAGCCAAAGTAACTTTGGGTTGGTTCATCGGTTAAGTTATTAACTTGCAAAAGCATTGTTAGCGAGTCGCTAAAGCGATAAGAGGTTTGAAAGTCGACTACGGTTTCGGCATCAAAATTAACTACTTGCTCGTTAATGGCAACCTGCTCCGATACAAATTCATCGCGGTAACGCACATTAAGGCGGGTTTCAAAATCATCCATTGAGTAAAACACCGTGGCATTAAGCACGTTATTAGAGAGCCCTGGTAAAGATTGCGCTAATGTATCGCCCCCTAAACTGGTAATCGATTCAATTTCACTTTCGGTGTATGAGTAACTTGCGTTAGCGCCTAAGCCATTAAATGGCGAAGGTAAAAAGGTAAACACTTGCGTATACGCAAGCTCTAGCCCTCTAATGTAGCCACCTTCACCGTTATTAACTGCCGTGGTGTAAATACCGTTAGTTGTGGCAACTTGCTCGCTACTGACAGGGTCTTCTATAAAGTCAGGGACATTAAAGCCATTGCCTTTAAAGTCGAAGTTTTCGATTGATAAGATTTCAACAAACGAGTCTATATTTTTATAAAATAACGCCGCAGCGACAGTGCCGTTACCTTCTTCAAAATAATATTCGTAAGATAAGTCGTACTGGTCAGCATAGAAGGGTTTTAAAAATGGGTTGTTATTACTTGAACCGTTAATAACACCATCATCACTTACGTTTGCGCTGGCATCGCCCGCTAAGCGGTTAATTGGCGCACGCGACATTACTTTAGCCGCAGCAAAGCGTACAAGTGAATTGTCGTTAAGTTGCAGGTTTAAATTTAATGATGGTAAGTAGTCGGTGTATTTAGTGCCTAATACATTAGGTGCGTATAAATTATTTACAATGCCGTTCTCATCAACAATATTTTGTGCACCTAAGCGCGCATCGCCTGCTACGTTTTCTAGTACGGTTGCCGATTGGTCGGTTTCAACGCGGCGCACACCCACATTACCCGATAAGTCGAGCCCAGCAATTTGCGTGTTAATGTTTACCATAACGTACGCAGCTAGCACATCTTCAAACACCGAGCCGCTTTGCAGCACTGACCACGAATAGTTAGTTGTGTAACCTTGCGCGTCGTCTACGCCATCGGCGTTGCCCCATGTTTGAACAGGCTCAGGCGTACCATCAGGAAACCATGCGTTAAGTGCTTTGTCTAAATCAATGGCTAAATACGACGGGAAGTAACTAAACTCGCCCTGCCAGTCAACCACTGACGCCATATCGTCGGTTAAACGCAAAGGGGGTTGCGTTGCTGAAAACGCCCCGTCGTTACCGTACTCAAATACCGAGCGTTTACGACTGTACTCTCTATCTGAGTAGCGCGCCCCAAACTCTACTGAGCTAAATATGTCGCTTTCTAGCTCGTATTTAAAGTCGAGCCTAAATGCAGTTACTTCATCTTCTGTTTGATCTGGGTAAATACCATATTTGCTGACCATTACACGGTCTATATCACTAAAGGCGGCCGCCTGATTAAACCCAACGTCAGGTAAATTTAAGCCGTTTAATTGATAGTTAATTGCTACGTTGTTATCAAATACTGGCGTTTCTGCATTGGCATCTTCTGCTACTAAGCTCCACAGTAAGCCATTTCTAAAATTACTTTTTGCCCGAGAAAGCGACACATCGGCATTTACGTTTAGTCTATCGGTTACCTGCCAATCGGCATTAACGCCAAAGCTGTCTACTTCGTCAAAGTCTTGGTTGTCGTCGTTCACTATTTCAACACGGGTATAACTTTGCGAAGTGCGGTTAACCGCTGCGCCTATTACGGCATTACCATCAAGCTGAGCGTTAGCATATGCAGCTGTTGGCCCGCCTAATTTAACCCTCAGGCCGCGGGCAAATGACTCTTTATCAAAGCGCGATAAAAACGCATCACCTTTTAATTTAAAGTTATCTACCGGCGCCCACTCTATAGCTGCTAAGTAACCATTACGGGTTTCTTCGCCGCCTAAATGCTGTAGCTCAAAACCTTCGCTAATGTATTCGTTCTCAGGGTTAGCTAAAGGGCCATTGGTGTCGTTAGCTGCGCCATCAACGTCTTTTGTGTCGTTGTACGCAAGGCCAATAAACTGCGTTGCTACACTTGGCTGAAACAAACGCGCATAGCCCAGCGCTACGCCTAATGTGTCGTCTAGGTATTTGCCTTGATACGAAAAACTAATTCGGTCGCCAAATTCTGTGGCATCCGATACCTCTGAGGCGCGGTCGTTATACATACCACGCACATTAGCTACAAATTTATGCGTTTGATCATTATTAAGTGGACTGGCGGTTTCAAGCTCTACGGTACCGGCCACGCCACCTTCAATAAGCGATGCCTTTGGCGATTTGTATACCGCCGCAGAGCTAATTAATTCTGACGGATATTGGTCAAACTCAATACTGCGGCTGCCACTTGTAGATACTTGCTCGCGGCCATTAAGTGTTGAAAATACAAACCCGCCCGACAGCCCGCGTATATTAATTTGCGCCGCTTGCCCACCCGTTCGCACCGCTGAAATACCAGGTAATCGTGTAAGTGCATCGGCCATTGAAATATCAGGCAGTGCCCCTAAATCATCGGCAGAAATTTGTTCTGACACCGTATCGCTAAAACGCTTTTGATTTAAAGATTGAATTAAACTGCGGCTAAAGCCTCGCACTTCAATAATTTCTAAATCTTCAGCTTGTGTGCTGGGTGATTGATTTGTTGAGTCTTCGTTTGCAGCCAATGCACTATTAGCGGCAAATAAAGCCAGCATAAGTGCACTTAGTTTAAACTTGTCCATGTGTGTGAACCTTTGAGTTATTGTTGTCAGGTGTTGCTGTGTTGTTTAAAACACAACCAACAAATTGTAACTAAAAGGTAAAATTAATGTGATGAATACGTATGCAGGGCATGAGGGTTAGGCTGCAGGGGCATATAGGCACGCGCCCCTGCATCGGGAACGCGATTTAAAGGCTTAGCACCACTTTTATCGCAAGGGCAATAAATACGACTCCCAGTATTTTATCAAGCCACGGACTTTGCTTGGTAAAGCCAAAGCGATTTTTTGAAACCTCTGTCAGCAACGCCACCAGCAAATACCAGCCGGTATCAATTACAAACACGGTTAAACACATAATTATACCCACGTTTAAAGTAAGTAGCTGAGGATCAATAAACTGCGAGAACAAAGCTAAAAAGAAAATAGCGAGCTTGGGGTTCAAAAAGGCAATAGCAAAACCATCTTGTAAAGCTTGGCCAGCACTTACTTCACTTTTTTGTACTTCAAGTTCGTTATTGCTGGGTTTTGCTAGCAATATTTTTATACCTAAATACGCCAAATAGGCTGCGCCTAAATACACCAGTATTTGATAAACAGTCGGAAACTGCATCATTAAAGCGCCTAGCCCTAATAACGATGCACCTGCGTATAACCCAACACCGGTACCATGGCTGAGCGCGGCAAGCATTCCGTTTTTCATACTGCCGTTAAGTGAGTGCTTTAAAACCACCGCTAAACTTGGCCCTGGCGACATTGCGCCCATCATACAAATAGCCGCTAGGCTTAACCATACTGTAAATGTCATTTAAAGCTCGTCAATTTCAATAAGTAATGTATAACCGTGCACTTGGCCATAAAAACCTGTCAATGGCACTGCGTTTATTACTTTCCAGCCATCTTGATTTAATTCCTGTATGCGGTCATTCAATGCGGCTATATCTACGCCACCCAAAAAACGGGTCTTTCTAAATTCGATTACTTTTTGCATTTTAATCCTTGTGTAGCTTATACCTATTCGCTTATTTAAGTGATCTTTTTTGAGGACGGAAAAACGTGTTGATAGCTAGGCAAAAAATTCGCTATTTAGTTGTTCTAAATTAGAATTTTTTAACGCAGGTAGCGACACGTTTAGGCCCGCAAAATGATTAAGTAATATTGCGGATTGGTATTATAAGGTGTATTCAAAATCGTAGTAGTGAATCCCTTGCTCAATACGTATTTTCATACTGCCCGTTAACCCTTCTAGCTCATGAGTGCCTGAATCGGGAATTACATTTAAAATTAGGCTGTCTTGGCCTTTATCCATAGTACCAAAATGCTGTAATACAAAGCTGCCTTGCTTACCTTCAAGCTCGCCTATTACTTGCTCTATGGCAACATAACCGGCACTGCCTTGTGTAGGAGTCATGGCGCTTAACATTTCGCCTTGGCTGGTGGCATTTAAGCTGCCTTTAAATGTTTTATCTATCGACATACGCCCTAAATTAACGCCGTTTTGGCCGCTTGCGTAGCCTTCTATTGGGGCCAGATTTACATTAAATTCTCCACTTACGGTTGCAGTAGTCATAACGTTTCCTTATTGATGCTAATGTTTAAAAGTATTGATTTTTATTATCTTAGTGCCATATCTATACCTTAACCTTTAAAAAGAATCCACTATGTCAAAAACAAGCCCTAAGCCCGAAAAAGCCGCCTTTAGTAGTTTATTACCTATTTTTGCGTTTATTAAACCGTATAAATGGATGGTAGTGGCCGCACTTGGCGCCCTTTTAGTCACCGCTGGTGTTAACTTATCATTGGGCCAAGGGGTTAAGTTTGTCATAGATCATGGCTTTATTGCTGGCTCCCAAGCGCAGCTACAACAAGCTGTATTAGTGCTTATTGGTTTAATTAGTTTATTGGCCGTGGGCACCTTTAGCCGCTTTTATTTAATGTCGTGGATTGGCGAACGAGTTAGTAACGATATTCGCAAAGCGGTGTTTAATCGCATTGTTACCTTGCACCCAAGTTACTTTGAAGAAAACCGCAGTGGCGAGCTTATGTCGCGTTTAACAACCGACACCACCTTGCTGCAATCGATTATTGGCTCTTCCTTTTCTATGGCGCTGCGCAGTGCATTAATGTTAGTGGGTGGCTTGGTAATGCTATTAGTGACTAACTTAAAGCTTACGCTCGTAGTGGTTGCGTGTGTGCCGCTGGTATTAGTGCCGATGATGGTATTTGGCAAAAAGGTTCGCAAACTTGCAAGTTCTAGCCAAGATGCAATAGCCGATATAAGCACCTATGCCGGCGAGATCATTCAAAATATTAAAGTAGTACAAAGCTATAGCCACGAACAGCGTGAGCAACACGCCTTTGCACTTGAAACCGAAAAAGCCTTTAACGTTGCCAAAAGCCGTATTAAACAGCGCTCTTTTTTAATTGCTGCGGTAATATTTTTAACCTTTAGTGCGATTAGCGTAATGCTCTGGGTAGGCGGTAGTGACGTACTGGCAGGTACTATGACTGGCGGTGAGCTAGGTGCATTTGTGTTTTACGCCATTATGGTGGCCATGTCGGTGGCTACCGTAGCCGAGGTATACGGCGAGCTACAACGAGCTGCTGGGGCGGCAGCGCGCCTACTTGAATTACTGGCCGTTAAAAGTGAAATAGAAAACCCTGTCACTCCACAAGACGAAAAGCTATTAATAAAGACTGACAGCCCCGCCATTGCACTTGAAAATATTAGCTTTAACTACCCATCTCGCCCCGATGTAAGCGCACTTAACAAAATAAGTTTAACAATAGAGCAAGGTAAAACAGTGGCTATTGTAGGCCCCTCTGGCGCAGGTAAAACGACGTTATTTGAATTACTACAGCGCTTTTACGACCCTGCTCTCGGCGCGATTAAGTTTCATGATGTAAATATTAAAGACATATCGCTTACCACCCTTAGGGACAAAATGGGCATGGTGGCACAAAACCCTATTTTATTTAGCTCAGATGTAATGCATAACATTCGTTACGGCAACCCAAACGCCACTGACGAGCAAGTATATACGGCCGCCAAACATGCTCATGCCGATGAATTTATTCAGCAATTACCGCAAGGTTATCACAGCTTTTTAGGTGAGCAAGGCGTAAGGCTATCGGGTGGGCAAAAGCAGCGTATTGTATTGGCACGCGCTATTTTAAAAGACCCAGAAATACTGCTTTTAGATGAAGCCACCAGTGCACTCGATGCGCAAAGTGAGCACCACGTACAAGCCGCGCTTGAGCATTTAATGCAAAATAGAACAACGTTAATTATTGCCCATAGGCTGGCGACGGTTAAACATGCCGATGTGATTGTAGTAATGGAAAATGGGGAAATAAAAGCAACAGGGAGCCACCAGCAATTGCTAGCAAGCTCCCCTTTGTATCAGCGTCTTTGTGAATTGCAGTTCAACAAAAACTAACCTTCTGTGTTTGGCACTATTTGAATTTCTACACGGCGGTTTTGAGCTCGGCCCTTAGCGCTATCGTTAGTAGCTATTGGGCGGGTTTCGCCGTAGCCTGTAGTGCTAATACGTGCAGCCATAATTTGCTGGTTCACTAAGTAATTTTTAACGCTTTGCGCACGCTCGCGCGACAGGTTCATATTGTAGCTGTCTTTACCTGTGCTATCTGTGTGGCCTTCCACGCTTAGGTAGGTTTTTTCGTATTTGTTCATTACTTTAGCAATAGCGTTTAGAGTATCGTTAAAACCTGATGAAATATAAGATTGGTCTGTCGCAAAGGTAATATTAGATGGCATAACTAAACGTAAGTTATCGCCCTCACGTACAACTTCAACCCCTGAGCCTGCTAGCTCATCACGAAACGCTTCTTCTTGCTTATCCATGTAATCACCTACAGCAGCACCCGCTAGTGCGCCAATAGCTGCACCAATAAAGATACGCTTGTCTTTATGATTACCCGTTGCTTTACCTAATACGCCACCAGCGGCTGCACCAATTGCGGCGCCCTTGCCGGTGTTGTTCATTTCGCAACCACTTAGCAATACAGCTACTACGGTTACGCTTAAAAGTGATTTAGTTAAAGTCATGTGATGTCCTATTCATTAAGAATTATAAAGCGAGTATGCAAATATATGTATGAACAAACTATGAAGAGCATGTTAAAAGCAGTTCGCTTTATACCAATCCTCTTAATTAAGTGGATTGGTATTATTTGTAGATTACGAATTAATGTATGCATTTAATAAAAGTGTCATACTCCTTTGTGACAATTTAATGAACTTTTAAAAAGGATATAAGCTCAATGTTAGTCGCTATTTTTAGACAGTTTTTTTTACTTGGCTGCATGAGTTTTGGTGGCCCTGCTGCCCATTTAGGCTATTTTAAACGCCACTTTGTAGACACATTAAACTGGTTAAGCGATACCCGCTACGCGCAGCTCATTAGTTTAAGCCAAGCGCTGCCCGGGCCAGGTTCAAGCCAAGTGGGCTTTGCAATTGGTGTTGAGCGCGCGGGGGTTATTGGTGGCATTACCGCATTTATCGCTTTTACCTTACCGTCTTTTTTGATCATGTTGTTATTAGCGGTAAGCGCGCATCAGTTTGATGCTGTTTACTTTGCTATTATTGCGGGCTTAAAACTGTTTGCGGTTGTTATTGTGGCCGATGCAACACTCACTATGGCAAAAAGCTTTTGTACCAGCGCAGCGCTCAAGCTTATCGCAGTAATGAGTACCTTAGCTTTATTACTATTTCCTTTACTTGGCACGCAAATAGCTATTTTGGTGAGTGCCGCTGCTATAGGCGCAATTTGGCCTCTGTTACAACTCAACACCCAGACTGAGCCTAAAGCAGATACTAAAAGCGCGTTTAGGTGGCTCCCTTTAGGCTTATTTGTATTGCTACTCGCTATTAGCTTTATACCTTTAGGTGATGACCTTACTTTGTTTGCTCCTTTTTACCAAGCGGGCGCTATGGTATTTGGAGGCGGGCATGTGGTATTGCCTGTATTGCAAGCTGGCGTACCGGCGCTAAGTAACGATCAATTTTTAAGTGCGTATGCCAGTGCTCAAGCTATCCCTGGCCCCATGTTTACAATAGCCACTTACTTAGGCGCGCAACTCACTTCAGAGCAACCCTTAATAGGGGCCATAGCTGCAACCCTACTTATTTTTACACCGGGTTTTTTATTAATGCTGGCGTTTCAAAAAAGCTGGTTAAACCTGGCAAGTAAACCTCGCTTTGCAAGCTCTATTGCGGCGCTTAACGCTGCCGTAGTTGGCTTTTTAGCGGCGGCTTTGTACTCACCTATTTGGACATCAGCCGTTCACAACCTATGGCAGGTTGCACTGGTTATTGCCGCTTTTGCATGGCTAAGAATGAAAAAGCCACCTATTTGGTGGCTATTAGCTTTATTTATTAGTGTGGGCCTTGTTCAGCACTATTTGCCATTACTTTAAAGGTCGGCTTATCGGTTTGCTGTGCATTAGGCGGGCTTAATTGCCCGCTAACACTTTGATACGCTCTAAGGCCAAATACTGGCAACACTGCCAATAAGTGATCCATAATTTCGGCTTGTAAATGCTCGTAAGATATCCAGCGTTTGTCTTCACTAAAGCAATAAAACTCAATTGGTAAGCCGTGGTTCATTGGTTGTAGCTCACGCACCATAAGCGTAAGTGAGGTATTTATTCTGTTATGCTGCTTTAAATAGCCCTCGGCGTAGCGGCGAAACAAGCCTAAGTTAGAGACCGGATCAGGCAGCGAGGCAACACGTATATATTCATGCAGTGGTATAGCTGCATCTATTTGTTTTCTAAATTCGTCACTTACTAAACATATGCTGTGCATATCAATATTAAGTGAGCGCTTAATACGTCGGCCGCCAGACTCTTGCATTCCTCGCCAGTTTTTGAACGACCCTGCTACCAGCATATAAGTAGGAATAGTCGTAATGGTGTTATCCCAGTTACGCACTTTTACGGTGTTTAGCCCTAAGTCTATTACTTCACCGTCGGCGCCGTAGTTTTCTACTTGAATCCAATCGCCGTAAGTAACTAATCGGTTTGCCGCAATTTGAATACTGGCTACAAAGCCTAAAATAGTGTCTTTAAAAACCAATAAAGTAACAGCGGCTATCGCACCAAAACCCGACAAAATATAGGTAGGCGATTTTTCAAGCACAATGCTGACTATTAAAATTGCACACACAATAAAGGTGATCAGCTTAACAACTTGTAATAAGCCCTGAATTGGCACTTCGCGGGCAAAATCTAGCTGGTTATAAATAGCGCCGGCAATGCTTACAATACTGCTAAAAATAAAGCCTACATGAATAATTAATATACCTTGGCCAATGGTTTTTAGTATTTCTGCACTAAGTTCATTAACAGGGTAAACGCTGTCGAAGGTTGCTAAAAAAAGCACGCTACATAGCATACCGGCTATGCGCTTATTAAGTTTTGTGAGCAATGGAGAAAGTAACCCTATGCGCTCTGGAGATAATTTAGTCACCACTTTTTGAATGCCTGGCAGCATTAATCGGCGTGTAAATAAATACACCACTAACAACGAAAATACACCAATAGATGCTGCAGTAATTGCACTTAAAAAATCTGCGTCGGGTACTTTTTCAAACCAAGGAGCGATTAGCTCCTGCAGGTGGGTATTGGTCATAGTGTTTCTATTTCCTTACAAATGGGTGGCTCAGGTAAATCGTGTTGGGCATAAATGCTGGCAAGTTGCGCGTCTTTAGCAACCCATAGCTCATTAACGTACTTTTGAAAGTGGCTTCTAAATGCTTTGTCGTGTTGGTAACTACCTAACATTTGCTGGTTTATAGCAACTACGTCAATAGAAACATAAATTGAATCAAGCTCGCCCTTTAAAATATTACGACAAACATGGCTTGTGCTGCCGCTGTACACCACACTGGTATTTAGCATGGCGTCAAATTGCTCGCCAAGTACCTCAAGTGCAAAGGCAATCCCGCCCGCTTTGGGCTTGAGTAAATGTTTAAACGGGCTTTGCTGGCTTGCATGCTTTGCGTGCGTGTAGCGGGTGCCTTCAACAAAATTAATTATGGTGGTGGGATTATTCCTAAAATTACGACAGCTTTGCTTGGTACGCTCAACATCTAGCCCTTTAAGCTTGGGGTTTTTAGCAAGCTGCGCTTTAGTTACGCGCTTCATAAAAGGCATGCCCATAGCCCATGCGCCAGAGCCAATAAATGGCACATACTTTAATTCGTCTTTTAAAAAAAACTTTGGTGCTGGTAATACATTAATTGAGCTAAGTACCACAATATCTAACCAGCTCATGTGGTTACAAATTAGTAAGTACCAACTTTTTGAATTTACATCGCCGTTTATGTTTACTTTTATGTTGGCGCAGCCCAGCCACAAGCCAAACCGATTGCCGTTACACCAGCCTCGGTACACGCTATGCAGTATGGTGTTAATTATAGAAAAAGGCAGGACAAGCTTTATTAACCCTAGCAGTAATACTAAGGTGCCAAAAATGATTACATTTGAAAAAATCACGCAGCCTACAATTAAGCCGTTGAGCCAATTTGGTAACCACTTTTTTAGCATAATTGTAAGCCCATTTTTTATTACCTTATTATTTATGGTTTTGTTCGAGCTGCAAAAGCGTGTGCTCTTTTTCTTCCCATAAACGGTTTAATTCACTTTGAAAGCCGACTCTAAACTCAGAGTCGCCAGTGTAATCACCGATCAACTCCTCGCTTACTGGGCGAATGTCTACATGCACATTAATTTGCTTCACTTTGCCGCCGGCAAAGTCCATGAACGTAGGGATGCCATCGGGGTAATGAATGGTCACATTAACCACTTTAGAGATTTGCTCACCCATGGCTTGCATTACAAATGCGATCCCGCCTGCTTTTGGCTTTAATAAATGCGGAAAAGGGCTATTTTGGCGAGCATGTTTTTGCGTAGTAAAACGTGTACCTTCTACAAAGTTAACAATGCTTACTGGCATTTCTTTAAATTTTTCGCAGGCTTTGCGGGTTGTTTCTATGTCTTTGCCACGTAGCTTTGGGTTCTTTTTTAGCTGCGCTTTGCTGGTGCGGGTCATAAACGGAAAGTCGAGCGCCCACCAGCACACACCTAAAATTGGCACGTAAATAAGCTCTTTTTTTAAAAAAAAGTTTAAAAAAGGTATTTTTCGATTAAATACACGTTGCAGTACTAATATATCTACCCAGCTTTGGTGGTTAGCAATCACTAAGTACCAGTCTTTTAATTTGGTTTCTTCAAGGCCGGTAACGTTAATTTTTGTTGGCGTGAATAAGCGTTGGTTAATGCTATTAACCGTCACCCAAATAGTGGCACACTGTTTAGCAACCCAGCTTAAAAGCTTTTGCATAGGCTTGATAGGGATTAATTTTAATAGCCCACAAACAAAAATAGGCACAAACCAAATAAGTGTGTTTATTGTATAAAGCATAATACTTAATACACTGCGGATTACTGACATTTATTTACTTTCCTTTAAACAATGCGCGCCAAACAGCGACGCTTTTAATTCTGAGAGTGTACGGTTAATCTTCAAAGTAAGTATAACCTTCAAGCCCGGCATTAAGCTCGGCTAAATACCCAGCTTTACACTGCTCAGACACTGCTAGCTTGTTGACCAATAATTCAAAGTTTTGTGCCAAAATGGCGCTATCATAGTCAACAAACTTTAATACATCCTTAACGCTATCACCTTTAATGGCATTGGTTAATACATAACCGTCGTCGTTAAGCTCTACATGCACTGAGTCGGTGTCGCCAAATAAGTTATGTAAATCACCTAAAATTTCTTGGTAAGCCCCCACCATAAACATGGCTATATGGTATTGCTCGCCATGCTGGTACTCAGGTATAGGTAAACTGGTTTCTATGCCCGCGCCTTCTACGTACTCACGAATTTGTCCATCTGAGTCACAGGTAATATCTTGAATAATAGCGCGCTGGGTAAGCGGTTTATCTAAATTTTCGATAGGCATAACCGGAAACAACTGCTCAATGCCCCATACATCAGGTAGCGACTGAAACAGTGAAAAGTTAACAAATAGCTTATCGGCTAGCTTTTCGTGTAAATCGTCAAGTACCTCACGGTGCGCACGCGCGTTATTGCTAAGTGATGCGCGTACTCGGTGCAAAATAGTAAAATATAATTGCTCTATTTTCGCCCACTCTAGCATGCTTACTAACCCATGCACGTATTGGTCGTGCGCTTCGCTAAATAAGTGCATCGCATCATGGTAAATCTCTAGCGCCATACGCGGGTTTAAACGCTGTAAACACTGCCACATTTCATCAAGCACTAGCGCACTGTTTTTAAATGGCGGTTCTGGATTTGGATGATTTGGCGCTTTTTCTACGTCTATTACATCGGTAATTAACACCGCGTGGTGCGCTGTTAAAGCACGCCCTGATTCGGTGATAATGGCAGGGTGCGTAAGTTGATGTTGGTCGCACACCTCAGCAAAAGCATTAACCACATTACGTGCGTATTCTTCAACGGTGTAGTTCATCGAGCAAGCACTGCGTGAGCCTGAGCCTTCGTAGTCAACCCCTAAGCCACCGCCTACATCAACGGTATTAAGCGGCACTCCTAGCTGGGTAAGTTCAGCAAAGTGGCGCGCGCATTCACGCAGGGCGCGGTGTATATCGCGTATGTTGGCAATTTGAGAGCCAATATGAAAATGCACCATTTGCATTAGATGCAATTTATTATGCTTTTTAAGCACCTCAACAGCACTAAGCACTTGGCCTGCAGTTAAGCCAAATTTGCCTTTTTCGCCGCCGGTATTTTGCCACTTACCTTTGCCTACTGAGTTTAAGCGAATACGTATACCAATGGCAGGCTCTATGCCTAGGTTATCTATTTCTTCAAGTAAGGTCGTCAGCTCTGAGAGTTTTTCGACGACTATTTTAACGCTGTGTCCCATGGCTTGACCAATACAGGCTAAACGTAAAAATTCACTGTCTTTATAGCCATTGCACACAATAGTAATGGGTTTATCGGCTACCCCTAAAATTGCCATAAGCTCAGGCTTTGAACCGGCCTCTAGGCCAACTAAACCACTTGGGTGCGCCAATAGTTTACTGACCACCGAGCGCTGCTGATTAACTTTTATAGGGTATACACACGTGTACTTGCCTTGGTACTCGCGGCTGCTGCGCGCTAAGGTAAATGCGTTGGTGAGTGTATCTACTCTATTTTTTAAAATATCGGTAAAGCGCACCAACACCGGCAATGTTAAACCTTGCTGCTTAAATTGCTCTGTGAGCTGCGTTAAAGAAATCGCATTTTTAGATTGGTCACCATCTGGGTAGGCAACCAGCTCGCCTTGTGCGTTAATATCAAAATAGCCATCGCTCCAATGAGCAACATTATATGTAGCGCGTGCTGTTTCTAAACCCCAAGTCATGGCAACTCTTCTTTAATCAATTAGCTATAAAGGCGCATTTTAATACGTCACTACCCCCTACGCTAACAAAAATTGAACTTTAACTCGATACTGGCTAACTTTATTGGCAAAGCAGTTAAAATTTCATTGAGCAAAACGCGAAGCACTGGCAGAATTGCCCCTTTTTCATACTCAACTTAAAAAGTGTAAAAGCAACTATGGCAAATTTAGATCAAAGTAAGTGGTTTACAGAAATTAGCGACCGCGATGGCAGCGCATTTTCATTACGTATTAACAAAAAGTTGGATGAAAAACAGTCTCCTTTTCAAAAGGTAGAAATGTTCGAAACCACAGACTTTGGTAATTTAATGATCATCGATGGCTGTACTATGGTAACTACCCGCGAAAACTTTTTTTACCATGAGATGATTAGCCACCCTGCACTTTTAGCGCACCCAAACCCTAAAAACGTGGTAATTATTGGCGGCGGCGATTGCGGTACATTACGTGAAGTTTTAAAACACCCAGGTGTAGAAACCGTAACGCAAATAGATATAGACGAAGTAGTCACGCAAATGTCGTTAAAATACTTCCCAGAGCTTTGTGAGTCTAACAACGATGCACGCGCAACGGTTATGTTTGATGATGGTATAAAATACATGCGTGACGCTGCGGGCGAGTCTATTGATGTTGTTATTGTTGATGGTACAGACCCAGTAGGCCCAGGCGAGGGATTATTTAACCACGCGTTCTACACTAGCTGCTTAAATGCATTACGCCCTGGTGGTATTTTAGTGCAGCAAAGCGAATCGCCATTAATGCATATGCCACTGCTAGTAGAAATGCGCGAGGCCATGCTAAGTGTGGGCTTTAACGACTTACAAACACTGCCATTTCCACAGCCAATTTACCCAAGCGGTTTATGGTCAGTAACGCTTGCTCGTAAATCACAAGCATTTAATGGCTTTAGAGAAGCCGATGCCGAGCAAGTTGCACAGCAAAGCGAATACTACAACAGCGGTATTCATCACGGCGCACTTGCTACACCAAACTTTATGAAACGCGCATTTGATAAAAAATAATTCACACTTTTTTTGAAACTAAAAGGGAGCTTTAAAAGCTCCCTTTTTTGTACTTTAAAAACGCCATTGAGCGTTAGCCATAAGTTGCTGCTGCGATATTCGCTGAGCAAACCCACTACCCGGCCTATTTTGTACAAAGCTATGCAACGCCGAGCCTTCAACACCTATTTGTAGCGTATCGGTTAATTGGTAACGCCACGTAGCTGTTAAGCCTTCGCCATGGCTGGCGTTAGGATCAAACGCGGTGGTGTCATCGTCATCTACTTTAAAATAATCATACCTAAGCGATAACCTATGCTTACCCGCTTTATGGCTGAGCATTAAATAATGGCTATAAAAACGGTTATAAATAAGCTTATTAGCCCCCATTTCGGTTTTACCATCGAGTAGCTGGGCAATCAAACGGGTTTTACCTGTAAATTTATATAACCACGCTAAGCTGCTAAAGCGAGTATGCCAAGCATACTGCCCTGTTGTGCGATTAAAAATGCTGGGATCGGCGTTATTATCGTAATAATAAAACCTAAACTGCGAGCGTTTTAAATAATCCCAATGCACACCGGCATAGTAGCCAAAGCGGCCATCTACTTCTTCAAAAGGCAGCACTTGGTTAGCTTGCCAACGTAATTCGTCACTATTTAATGCCGCAATAGGTGCAAATTGTACACTTTCGTTAAATGTTGTTTGTCTGTCGTGCAGCGCAAAGCCGCGCCACGAAAGCAACGTCCCTGTTGGGTCGTTCCCTTTATAAATAGCAGCGCTCACACTAAAGCTATGCTTAGAATTAAAACGTTTACCTGGGCGCTTAATGCTAAGCTCACCACCTATGGTGCGAAGCTCTTCGCCAAGCCAACTGTTTATGGCCGAATTAGTATAATTGTAAGGCGAGGTCCAGCCTATATCGGGGTTTTCTAGCGACATACTAGGATAAAACCCACCAAGTTTTACATGCCATTTATAACGGCTGTTTACTAACGGCTGATACTGTAAATACGCTTGGCTTAAACCTAATGTGGTGTTCGGCTCTTGATTAGCATTAACAACGGCATGTGCGCTCCAGGCACTACTTAAATCGGCCTTAAAGTCTATAATTCCTTGCGATAACAAAATGCTATCACTGCTATCTCCATGGCGATATAAACCAATACCGCCATCTTGAAAGCTTTGTGTATCGTCGCTTGCAACCGCACGTACCTGAATAAGCCCTTTAACCTGCGAAAAAGCCGGTAGGCTCATAAAAAGTAAGCCAAGTAATACTGTATTTTTGCGCTTAATAGTCATCAAATTCATCCGTAGCAAAGTCTATTTGCTCGGCTATGGCCTGCTTTACGGTGTAGTGTATAGGTAAATCGCTTACATTAACGCTGTGGGTTTCTACGTTGCTTATATCGCTAAAGCCAGAATGCCATACACTCATGCTGTATTGCCCATTAGGGGCAGTTAAATTAACCATACCGTTGTCGTCGGTAATTGCAAAAACGGTGCTATCAACCACCACAATATAGCCCAACATCCAGTCATGAATATTACAGCCAAGCTCAACCACCCCAGTTTGATCAAACGTTATGGGGGCTTTAGGTTGCTCTTTGTAAAGTTTCAACTCAAAGGTTTTAGCTTTAGAAAACGAATAAACGTGGTGCATGATAGAGTCGGCATTAGGAAACTCTACCTTTGCATTTTGCGGAACAACTAACGTACGCGGCGTAAACTCGCGGTTTTGTTGGCTCATTGCGTAGGTTTTACTTTCTTGATTGCCGGCCTGAATTGATGCCCCGCTTAGCCACACTACCGCATTTGCTAAAGGCTGATTATTGGCATTTTTTATAGTTATAGTTGTTGCTGCTGCGCAAGTACTCATACATAGCAGTAACACACTTAGTAAAGGTTTTATCATGGGGGCTAATCGCTATTATCAATTTGTTTACATTATAGACCGATTAAACCGTTAAATTCTTTCTATTTTTTAAAACATTGAATACGTATGTATACAGTCGTATTAACAACTCACTGCCATTATCCTTAAAGGTCACCACCGACTCATCAAAGGACACACAATGAGAACATCCGGACTTTTACTACTGGCGTTTGCTGGCAATAGCTTTGCACAAACCGCTGTAGTTGAATCACCAAACTCACAAATAAAAGTGACTATTTCAGATGAAAATAGCACACCCAGCTACGCTATTAGCTTTAAAAACAAACCAGCTATAAACGCATCGCGCCTGGGTTTTGAATTTAAAACCCAAGCCGCATTTAGAGATGGTTTTAAAATTACCCATGTTAAGCAGCAAAGCGTAAGTACCCAGTGGCAACAACCTTGGGGCGAGCGACAAACGGTTACTGATAAACACAACGAAGTTGCGGTTACGTTTACAAAAAACGAGCCTAATGGTGCAACCTACACAGTGCGCTTTAGAGCTTTTGATAGTGGCGTTGGCTTTAGATACGAAGTACCAAAACAAGCAGGCTTTGAGCAAACACACATTACCAAAGAGCTCACCGAATTTGCCATTAACAATAACAACAATGCCACCGCCTGGTGGATACCCGCCCGCGGCTGGAACCGATACGAATACGTTTACAACACCACTGCATTAAATGACGTCCCCCTTGCACACACGCCGTTTACCTTAAAAACCAATGACGGTACCCATATAAGCATTCATGAAGCAGCCTTAGTGGATTACGCAGGCATGGTGCTTAATCAGCGCCGCCCAGGCACTTTTAATGCCGATTTAACACCGTGGTCAGACGGCATTGCCGTTAAAAAACAAGGTGCGTTTAATACCCCTTGGCGCACCATTCAAATTGCCGACAGCGCGGTAGGCTTAGTCAATTCAGACATAATATTAAATTTAAACGAGCCTAATAAACTAGGCGATGTGTCGTGGGTAAAACCTGGCAAATACGTGGGTATTTGGTGGGGCATGCATATAAACACGCAAACCTGGGGCAGCGGCGAAAAACACGGGGCCACTACACAAACCACTAAGTACTACATGGATTTTGCCGCAGAATATGGCTTTGATGGCGTACTAGTAGAAGGCTGGAACATAGGCTGGGATGGTGACTGGTTTTTTAATGGCGATGTATTTAGTTTTACACAACCCTACGACGACTTTGATATAGCGGCCCTTACTCAATACGGCAAACAAAAAGGCGTGCAGTTAATTGGCCACCACGAAACATCGGGTAATGTAAGTAACTATCGCGACCAAATGGAGGATGCCTTTGCCCTTTACGAAAAATCAAACGTAAGCCAAGTTAAAACGGGCTATGTAGCGGATGGCGGTAACATAAAACGCATAGACGAAAACGGCATTGCCCGTCATGAGTGGCACGACGGCCAATTTATGGTTAACGAGTACCTTTACAACGTAAAGCTGGCTGCTAAACATAAAATTAGTATTAACACCCACGAGCCAATAAAAGACACCGGCCTGCGCCGTACCTACCCAAACTGGATTGCGCGCGAAGGGGCACGCGGCCAAGAGTTTAATGCATGGGGCACGCCGCCTAACCCACCAGAGCACATTCCTATGCTGGCGTTTACCCGAATGCTGGCAGGGCCTATGGACTTTACCCCTGGTATTTTTGATATGGGCTTTAATGGCTTAGGCGATGATACAAACCGCCCACAAACAACGCTTGCCAAGCAGCTTGCACTTTATGTTGTGCTGTATAGCCCGATTCAAATGGCCGCCGACTTACCTAAAAACTATTTAGCCAAGCCTGATGCATTTCAATTTATTCAAGACGTACCAACCGATTGGCAGCAAAGTATTGCGCTTGATGGCGAAGTGGGCGACTTTATTGTTTTTGCCCGTAAAGAGCGCAAACGCGATAAATACTCAGGAAACGATTGGTACTTAGGCGCCGTAACCGACGAGAAAGCCCGAACTATTGAGGTAAAACTCGACTTTTTAGAAAAGGGTAAAAAGTTTGAAGCGCACATATACCAAGACGGTAAAAACGCTGAATGGAAAAACAATCCGTACGATTTAGATATCGAAAAGCGCGTAGTTAGCGCAAACGATAAGCTAACTTTAAAACTAGCAACAAGTGGTGGTACAGCAATCCGCTTTAAAGCACTTTAAGTTTTAACACTACTAACGTTATGAAAATAGCCAACTCTGCACAGCTTACTGTGCAGAGTTTTGTATTTTTATAGGTAAATAAATTTGTGCACTTAGGCCGCCTTCTGGGCGGTTTTCTAGCTTAACTTTACCATCGTGCATATCAATAATACGCTTAATAATGGCAAGGCCTAAACCACTCCCCTCACTACCACGCGCGGTATCACCTTGTTTAAAAGGCTCAAACACCGATTCTAGTTCGCTTTCTGGTATACCGGGGCCGTTATCGTTTACCGCTATCACAACGTATTTTTTGTTTGAATTAAAGTAGCTTAATACTTCTATATCGCCGTCTGAATAGCGCAGCGCGTTTTCAATCATGTTAGTAATTACACGCTTAATAGCCACACTACTTAACGGAACAAGCCCTACGCTGGGGTTGCCTTTAAAGGTAATAACGCGTTGCTGTTTAAGCTCACAATTAACCACTTCAGTCACTAGCGCATTTATATCTTCGCAAGCAAGCTCATCTGTTTTGTGGTGGCGTAAATACTCAATAAATTGATCGATAATACCGTTCATATCTTCAATATCGTAAATAATGCCTTCGCGAAGGTAGTCATCTTCATCGTTCATCATTTCGGTGGCAAGGCGGATACGAGTAAGCGGGGTGCGTAAATCGTGAGAAACACCGGCCATGAGTAAACGGCGATCGTTTTCAAGAGCAGCAATACCGCGCGACATTTGGTTAAATGCACGGGTAACTTCTATTACTTCACTGGAGCCTTCTTCTTCAAGCTTACTACTAAAATCGCCCTTACCCACTTTCACGGCTGCTTGCTGCAACGCCTTTAATGGGCGGTTTAAGTGCCGAGCAAATAGCCAGCCGCCTAACACACTTAAAAAACCAATACTTGATAAGTAAAACGTTAAAAATTCTAGGTTATTTTCTTGATACCCGCTAAGCGGTACTTTTACCCAGTAACCGGGTGCTTGCGGCGCTTCTACCCAATAAATCAGCGGGTCGGTTTGACTAATACGCACCCGAGCAGAACCATTTAATTGCTCAGACATACTACGCGACAGCATCGAGTATTCTCGGGTTTGACCAAGCCCTTGGCGCATTGCCTCGCGCTGCGTCATCACTTCTATACCTGTAATTTCAAAAAACTTTTCAGATACTTCGTCGTTTATTTCTACGCCGTCTTCCCAGTCTATAAATACCGTTTTAATTTGCTTAGCGAGCATTAAATTTACTTGCTCTATGGTTGGTTTTACAACGTAAAAGCTCACCGTTACATACGACACTATTTGGTTAATTAGCAGTAAAGCGGCCACTAAAAATACAGTTTGGCCAAACGCACTACGCGGAAAAAATCCCATATAAACTACTTATCACCGTCAGGAACAAACACATAACCCAAACCCCATACAGTTTGAATATAGCGCGGGTTGGCGGCATCTACTTCTATCATGCGGCGCAGTCGCGATACTTGCACATCAATACTGCGCTCAAGCGCACTGTAATCTCGCCCACGGGCAAGGTTCATTAGTTTATCGCGGCTCAGTGGCTCGCGCGGGTGCGATACAAGGGCTTTAAGTACGGCAAATTCACCACTGGTGAGCGAAATGGTTTTATCGCCCTCACTCATTTCGCGCGTGGCTAAATTAAGCGTAAATTGCCCAAAGGCTATTAAGTTTTCTTCCGCTGCGGGTGCGCCCGGCACTTCTTTGGCGCGGCGGCGTAAAATAGCTTTTATGCGAGCCAGTAATTCGCGCGGGTTAAACGGTTTCGGAATGTAGTCGTCTGCGCCTAGCTCAAGGCCTATAATACGGTCGACCTCATCACCTTTTGCTGTCAGCATCACAATAGGGATTTCGTTTTCTTTTTGGCGTAGCCGACGGCAAATAGATAAACCATCTTCGCCTGGTAGCATTAGATCAAGCACCATTAAGTGAAAGTTTTCTCGCTCAATGAGTCTATCCATTTGCTCTGAGTTTGCGGCGGTTCTAACAATAAAGCCTTGCTCTACTAAATAACGCTCTAGTAAGCTGCGCAGGCGCATATCGTCATCTACAACTAATACTTTTGTGGTTTCGTGTCCCATTGCGTGTTTCTTATTTTTATTTCCAATTAATAGTTAATATAAATGAAAAACTTAATAATCAAAATCTAATTGCGCGCTTAGATTGTTACTGAACATTTCAAAGTTATAATATTAGGGCGTGTTGACCTTTGCGGATTGAAATTTGTTCAATCTAGGGGCGATTAAATTGCGGCGCGAGCTTTGTAACCTAGTGGGCTAAGTAAAAACCGAGTAACAAAGAGTTTATCGCCCCTAGGCAGAACCAGAAGGGCAGCGCATGTTTGGCATTTATGCTGCGTTATCACCTATTTATGGGGAATAACCACACTTCATAGGCTCTGCCTTGCCTAAAAACCAAACATACTGCTGCAAATTCGACCATCAAAGAACAACACGCCCTAAAGTTTACACTCGACAAATTTTAGCAATTTTAATAACGTGCATAGCATTAGAGTTAATGAATAAAAGCCCATGAAAACAAATTTAATAACCCGCGAAGGTTACTTACAATTACAGCAAGAGCACGACCATTTATGGAACGTTAAACGCCCTGAAGTCACTAAAATAGTGAGCTGGGCAGCAAGCCTTGGCGATCGCTCAGAAAACGCAGACTATCAATATAATAAACGCTTACTGCGCCAAATTGATCGTCGTGTTCGGTATTTGCGCAAACGCCTACCCGATTTAAAAGTTATTGATTACTCGCCGCAGCAAGACGGTAAAGTATTTTTTGGCGCATGGGTAGAAATAGAAAACGAGCAAGGCGAGGTTAAAAAATTTAGAATTGTAGGGCCTGATGAAATATACGACCGTAAAGACTACATATCAATTGACTCACCTATGGCGCGCGCCCTGATAAAAAAACAAGTAGACGATGATTTTGAGGTACCTACACCGCAAGGTAAAAAAGAATGGTATGTAAATAGTATTGAATATCAAAAATAGTCCCCCATAACATTATTAATAGATAACTACTTTGATTCAGATCAGGTAAATTTTTTATTGTGTAATATATCTCATTAGGATATATATTGGTTTAGCAGGTTTATCTTTAACCTGATTTTTAAGGTAGTGGCTATGTCAAACTTAGTACAGCGCATATGTAGTAATGCCGTATTGTTTGCACTTTTAATGAGTGTGAGTTTGACTCTGCATGCCAATACCACCGAAGTAAGTATAGATAACGCCAGTATATCTAATCATTTTATCGCTTGTGAATTTCCTGACCAAGCAACCCCCGACATTGACTTAGATTCTCATGTTAATGCATTTGCTATTAGGTTGTTTCAACCGCTACCTAATGCTGTTTCATCTTTTTACCAAAGTACAAACCTAAACCGTCCTTTTAGTACGGCATATCAACGTGGTCCACCTAGCTATTTAATTTAATTCACAATTTTACTTTTTGATTAAATTTTATAACTAATAAGGTGACTACTATGTCTAACTTTAAAGAATTACGTACCCAAAATATTTCTCATGGCGTTATTGCAAGCACGTTTGAAGATCAACAAGCCACTATTGATTTAACATCTCCGGCTTTAACCGTAATCAATAACTTTACCCAAAAAACGCCAATTCGCGCTCAATACGACACTCCTATCAGCGAGGCGCTTAAACAAGTACTAGCAGAGCATTCTGACTATGTATTGGTGACTGATGATGCGCAAAAATTAATTGGTATTGTTTCAAGTGCCGACCTACAAAGCGCTAAAATTACGGCCATTGCACAGCGTTTAAATACCAGCCGCAATGAAGTGAGCTTACGCTACATTATGACACCTATTAGCCAACTTAATGGCGTAAGTATGCAAAGCCTAAGCTATGCAAGTATTGGCGATGCACTACAAACAATGGAGCATCAAGGCAGCATGTTTTTATTAGCAACAACCACTAATAACGAAATATGCGGGTTAATTTCGGCGCGTCAAATAGCTAAAACGTTACACATTCCAGTGCATATTACCCCTATTGCTCACACGTTTAGTGATGTTTTAGAAAGCGTAGAGCACCCTCACTAAAGCGCGCTTTTACGCTTTGTAAGCTCAGCCAAGCCAACCATCTTAAAGCAAGCAAAATTGCTTGCTTTAAGAGCTTTTTATTACAACCTGCTGTGATATTATTCAACTAATAAATACCTACCAAACTCATTAAATAGCAACTTTAATAAGCTGGGTATAACAGTACCAGAGGGATTTTCTGGTTTTATTTTTTGTATTAAAAGGTTTATGCATGAGCGATATCTCTGCACGTTTAGCCACTGAGCTAAATGCACAACAGCAACAAGTTGTTGCTGCTACAAAATTACTTGATGAAGGCGCAACGGTTCCTTTTATTGCGCGTTACCGTAAAGAAATTACCGGTGGATTAGACGACACGCAATTACGCCTTTTAGAGCAACGTTTGTCGTACTTGCGCGAGCTGGAAGAGCGCCGCAGCTTTATTTTATCAACCATCGAATCACAAAATAAATTAACGCCAGCACTGAGTGCCGATATAACCAGCGCACAAAGTAAAACTGAGCTTGAAGATTTATACCTTCCTTATAAAGCTAAGCGTCGTACCAAAGGGCAAATAGCCATTGAAGCAGGCCTTGAGCCACTTGCCGATGCGCTATTTAACGACGCAAACTTAGAGCCAGAGCAACAAGCGCAGCAGTTTATAAATGCCGACAAAGGCATTGCTGATACCAAAGCAGCCCTGGATGGCGCTAAATTTATTTTAATGGAACGCTTTGCAGAAGATGCCAAGTTATTAGCTAAATTTAGAAGCCACATTAGCCAACACGGCGCTATACAAAGCACACTTATTGACGGTCAAGAGCAAGCCGGTAGTAAATACCGCGACTACTTTGACCATCAAGAACCTCTTAAAAAGATCCCTTCTCACCGCGCACTTGCTATGTTGCGCGCGCGTAACGAAGGTATTTTGCAGCTGAGTATTAACCCAGAGCCGAGCAGCGAAAATGCAGCCCAGCTATGCGCGCAAATGATTGCTGATCACTACCGCTTAGATGTGAAATATAAAGCAGCTAGCGCATGGCTATTAAGTGTTGTGCAGTGGGCATGGAAAATAAAGCTTGGCCTACACCTAGAAAATGAATTTTTAGCAGCCATGCGAGAAAAAGCCGAAACCGGCGCTATAGATGTATTTGCTAAAAACTTAAAAGACTTACTTATGGCCGCCCCTGCTGGGCCGCGTACCACGCTTGGTCTAGATCCTGGTTTGCGAACTGGCTGTAAAATTGCCGTAGTCGATGGCACAGGTAAATTGCTTACAACCCAAACTATTTTCCCTCACGCGCCACAAAATCACTGGGAAAAATCGTTACGTACATTAGAGCAACTATGTCGCCAGCATAAAGTAGAACTTATTGCGATTGGTAACGGAACCGCATCACGCGAGTCTGACAAGCTAGTAGGCGAACTTATTAAGGCCAATGCTGAGCTTAAATTAAACAAAATTATGGTAAGCGAAGCCGGCGCGTCTGTTTACTCTGCGTCTGAATTTGCAGCGAATGAATTTCCTAACTTAGATGTGTCTTTGCGTGGCGCGGTATCTATTGCGCGTCGCCTGCAGGACCCACTTGCCGAGCTTGTTAAAATTGAGCCAAAATCAATTGGTGTAGGCCAATACCAGCACGATGTATCGCAAAGTCAATTAGGCCAAACACTGACCGCAGTGGTAGAAGACTGTGTAAACTCTGTGGGTGTTGATTTAAATATGGCCTCGGTGCCGCTTCTTACACGCGTATCGGGGTTAAATAAAACCTTAGCGCAAAATATAGTAAATTACCGCGACACTAACGGCACGTTTACTAAGCGTAGCGAACTTAAAAAAGTTGAGCGTTTAGGACCAAAGGCGTTTGAACAAGCAGCAGGCTTTTTGCGTATTAATCAGGGTAAAGACCCACTTGATAACTCATCAGTTCACCCTGAGGCTTATCCTGTTGTTAAACTTATTTGTGAGCGTAACAACCTTGATGTAAATAGCTTAATAGGCAATAGCGAGTTTTTAAATAAGCTGGTTGCTAATGACTACACCGACGAGAAATTTGGTTTACCTACCGTTACCGACATCATTAAAGAGCTAGATAAGCCTGGGCGCGATCCTCGTCCTGAGTTTAAAACTGCTGAATTTAAAGCCGGTGTAGAAAAAATCACAGACCTAAAACCCGGTATGATTTTAGAAGGTGTGGTTTCTAACGTTGCTAACTTTGGTGCGTTTGTTGATGTAGGTGTTCACCAAGATGGCCTAGTACATATTTCGGCAATTACTAATAAGTTTATCTCTGATCCGCGCGAAGTAGTAAAAGCCGGTGACATTGTAAAAGTAAAAGTGGTTGAGGTAGATGCCCCACGTAAGCGCATTAGCTTTACTATGCGCTTAGATGATGAAATAGACACAAGCAATAAACCCGCTGCCGCGCCACAAAAGCAACGCAGTAATCAGGGCCAGCAACCGCGTGCAGCAAAACCAAAGCGCGATAACGGTAACGCCATGATGGGTAATGCCTTTGCCGATGCATTTGCTAATGCAAAAGTAAAAAAATAATACCCGTTTACTTCATTAAGTGATGACTCCTTAAACTAAAAAGCCGCTCATTGAGCGGCTTTTTTAATAATGCTTAGCTGGTGTTAACCAAACGCAGAAAAACCACTCTCGTTTTGGGGTGAGCTAGTCATTTGATAAAAATTAGCTATACGGCCAGCTCGTGCGTCTACTTCTGGGTCGCGTGATTGCTCGGTATTAGTATCGCTTTGAGACTCAGCAGTGCTGGTTTCGTTTATTGATAACGCACTTTGTGGCTCTTGTGCTTGCGCTTCATCGTCAGCAGGGGCTGATAATTCAGCTTGCGCTGCGGCCATTTTTTGGGTTGCATCAGCGGCAATGGCTCTATCTGCACTAGAAGGTTCAGCAGGGGCAAGTGCGGCTGCTCGTACCGTTTGCATTTTATCTATAGTGGCTTGCGGATCGCCAGGGATTTCAGATACATCAATTTGTACCTCACCGCCAACAGCGTAATTAGTGCCATCTGGTCCACGTTGGTATTCATAACTTGGTGAGCCTGCATACTGCCCACCCACCGATGCATGAGCTTGTTCGTGCACACGCACTTCAGTATCGCGCGCTTTAAGCTCTTCAATTTGCTGTTGTTCTAATTCTAGCTGTTGCTGATCTTGCTCTTCTTCGGGTGTGTCTTCGCTTGCTTGTTGGTTTTGTTGCTGTTCGCTATCTGAATCTGCGCTGCCTTGCTGGCGCTGCTCAACAGCTTGCTCATCACTGAGTTTACCGGTTGCATCGTAGGTGGCGGCTTCTGCACTGCTTGGCAGTTTTGCTTTATCAGCATCGCTTTGTGCTTTGGTTTCGGTATTACTGGCGCTATTGGGTGCAGGGGCAGGAATAACTTCGCGCAGTTGGTTGTCACGCCGAGCGGTTTCCGTATAAACATTGGCGGTGTTTATATTGATAGACGGAAATGGCGTGACAATATTCATAACGTTTAAACTTTAATATCGATTAGCGTACCAAGCACTTCATCTGCAGTTTGAATAGATTGCGTGTTTGCCTTGGCATTAAACTCTTCAACTTTTAAATTAACAAGCGCTTCGTCAACCCGAGCTGGTTGAGCAACAGGCGCTGTTACAGCCTCTTCAGGTCGCGCAGCTGTTAACTGGCGCTGTTGGGCTAGTTGCGTATCGTCTTGCTCTTCAATGGTGGCACGGTTTATCTCTGCGCTTGCTCGTTCTATACCTTGGCTTGCACGATTAAACCCTTCTACACCACTATTAAATACTGAACCAATAGCCATGCTGTACCTCCAAAAAATAAATATTGTTTAATTATCGCTCACTTCATGGGCAAAATAAAGCTTTAAACAGTACCTTTCTTTAGGCTATTTTAAAGCATTGATTTAACGGCAGATAAAAACTCTTTTTTATGAGAAATAAACGGTGCATGGGAGGCTTTGTCTAGTACTTCGTATTCAAACTCAGTATTTAGTGCTGCCATTTTATTAATTGCTTTGTAAGGTACCAGCGCATCTAAACGGCCAAATATCGCTTTTACAGGCACTGGGCAATGCGCAAATACATTGCGTAAATCATCATTTTGTAAAATATTTAAGCCCGCACTTAATGCCTCACTTTTAGGCGCGCTGTACTGATTTAGCAAGTGCTTTAGCTGCTTTATATCATCGCGTGCCGACTCGCTACCCATGGCCTGAATAGCTAAAAAGCGCTCTATGGTTTTTTCTCGGTGATTAACTAATTGCTCTTTAAATTGCTCAAGCACGCTGGCTTTTATTCCAGGCCAATCATCTGCCTCGGCAAAAAAAGGGCTTGAGGCAACTAAAATTACTTTTGATACTTTATTTGGCCAATGTTTAGCAATATAAAGTGCAAACAATCCTCCTAGCGACCAGCCCATTAAAATAGAGCCAGGGCTAAGTTGCTCGCTTACGATTTCAGCTGCATCGTGTAAATTATAAGGGCTTGGGCAGCTATTGCTGTTGCCAAAGCCAGGCAGGTCAATACTGCGTACCGAGCCACTGTATAAAAACGTTAACTCTGGCTGCACTAATTGCCATACGCCTTGGTTCATGCCCCAACCATGTAATAAAACTAACTCGCTTTGCATATTTGCCTAACCTTAACCAAACTTAGCCACATCATAACGCTTACATTGACGAAAGCAACGCAAGGAGCAGCCAATGCAACACTCATTTTTTAATTGGTTATTCCCCTCTTATTGCGTGCAGTGTCAGGGAGTTATTAGTACTCAAGAGGGATTATGCGACTATTGCTTAACGGATTTAAGCGTGTTTGATTTAAATAAACACAGTAATTTATTGCACCGCCCGGATATTGTAGAAATGTTTCCGCATTGCGAATTTGATAAGCTCTTTGCCTGTGCTTTTTATCAGCCCCCTTTTGAGCATTGGCTAAAACGGCTCAAATTTAATAATCAAATTCACTATAAAAAAGCGCTGCAACAAGTAATTAAACGCCAGCTAACGGTGTTTTTTGAAAATTTAACTACCCAGCCCGACATAGCGATTATTTTACCTTTGCACCGAGGGCGCTTTTTAACACGCGGGTTTAATCAGGTAAGCCAAGTGTGGCAACCGTGTTTGGCAAAACATATTTGTATAAGTAATGCGCTAATACGCAATAAAGCCACGCAAGCACAGTCACAATTATCTAGAGCTAAGCGGATTAAAAATGTAAAAAATGCCTTTGTATGTACACAAGATATGAGCGGTAAAACGGTGGTTATTGTAGATGATGTAATGACCACAGGCGCCACGCTCAACGCGGCTACCCGAGTATTAAAACAAGCGGGCGCTAAACAAGTCTGGGCTTTTGCTACGTGTTTAACGCCACTTTAAAGGGGTAGTTAATCACCTCTTACTCTAAATGTGTGACCAAAAAATAAAGCATTACTGAGTAATCGGCTTGTGCCGTACCAATATCCTCTAAATACAGGGTTATCTGTCATCGCAATAACACTGCCACGCCCGTATGAGTGGGCCATCATGGCTGCTGCACCGGCAATTTGCTGCTCATTTACGCCATCGGTAAACCCTGCTAATAGTGGTTTTTGCGGGTAAGTGAGTATGTTTACAAACGGGGCGGATGATTTTTCTAATAACCAGGTGCTATTTTTAAATACAGGCAGCGTTTCGCGATTAAGCGAAAACGTTAGTGGATGCGTGGTGTCTACATCGGTATTAAAAATAGCGCCGGCTATACGTTGTCGCCCTGCTAAATGATCTTTATCTGCGTAATTTAGCCCTTGAGTATTAAAAGCGCTGGCTACATCTTGCCTAGATAAATAATTAGCCTTGAGTAATTGCTGATCAGCTAAAAATTTAGCGCCGCCTTTGTGGCCCCAAATTACGCCGCCTTTTCTTACCCAGCTTTTAATAGCAACTTTATCACTATCGGGTAAGCCCGAATAATTGCCATTAGCTAGTACAATGTGGCTGTAATTATTTAAATCTAAGCTACCTAAACGCTCCATTTCTACTATGGTCGGAGAAATACCAACAAAGCGGTCAAGGTAATACCATACTTCACCCGCTTCGTATTGGCTTACGCCTTTACCGCCCACAAGCAGTACTTTTGGCTCGTTTAATACCGCCATAGTGCGCGAGCCTAAATCGGCGCCTTTCCCTGTAAGACCAGTGGTAATAGGCTTTATCGCAATACCAAACTGGGTTTGAGCATCGTTTAAAATAGCCACCCAATCAGGGTTTGTTTGCAGCCCTGCGGGGACAATAATGCTGCCAGGTGCAAAGTCTATTTCGGTGGTGCTGCTTTTAGCTGTTAAGGCGCTTAACGCGACACGCGCTTTAATGCCTTGCTTTAGCAAGCTATTTAGCATTTTAGGCGCTAAGTAATCGTCCCAAGCAAAGCCAAATGCATAACTTTGCTTTAACGCAGCAAATGATGGTTTAACTGCTTTTTGCCACGCAGTGCTGGCTACTTCTAAGCCCCAACTACTTTTTACTTGTGCAAACTCTAAATTAAAAGCGTGGGCGAGTGTCCAGCCCGACACATCATAAAATGTGTTATCGGCAAAACTTTTTTGCTCACTAAAAATAGCTTTTACTAAACGAAACTGTGGCTGAGCTAACGGCACAAAATAACTCTGAGTGCTAAAGTTTTTGCCATTGGCTTTTAGCGCTTTTGTAAGTGGATAGGCATTAATTTGATGCTGCTTTAACAGGTCTAAAAATAGTTTAATCCGGGTGTTGTCTTTAGCGCCCTCAACCACATAGCCTTCAAAACTTTCATCATCAGCTAAATCAACTGCTTGGTTATAAAATTTAGCCTGATAGGTTAATAGCGCCTCGCGGTTATCTACCGCTGCTTTAAAGGTTGATAGGCTTGTTAATAACTGATTTTTAATAGTAAAAGGAAACGTAAGCGTACCATTTATGGTTTCTTGTACATGCCCACGCGAGCTGGCTTGCTCAAATAAAATACCTATACCGCCGTTTACATCGGGGTAGGTTGAACCCTTGCCGTAATAAAAGTCGTCAAAGCTTTCTTCGGTAAAATAAAGGGCATTATTTTTATCTAAAGTTTTAGCATGGTAATTGGCTATGGCTTTAGTAAGTGTTACGTTTTCATCTGGGGTAATTGGGTGCTTGCGACTGGCAATGCCAGGTTGAAAAAAGTAGCTGCTGTTTGGGCCCATTTCATGAAAGTCGGTAAGAATATTTGGCTTCCATTGATGAAATTTAGCAATGCGTGCACGCGACTCTGGGTGTTGTAGTAATAACCAATCGCGGTTTAAATCAAACCAATAGTGATTTGTACGGCTACTTGGCCAGCTTTCTACGTGTTCACGCGTTTTAGGGTCGCTTGATAAGTTCATCCCCCGATTACTATTAGCCCAATTAGCAAAGCGAGCCAAGCCATCGGGGTTAAGTGAAGGGTCGAGCAAAATAACGGTATTATTTAATAGTTTTTCTATTTCTGGGCCTTGCGCTGCAGCAAGGTAATACGCAACCAATAAAGCGGCATTGCTGCCTGATGACTCATTGCCATGCACACTGTATCCCATCCAAACTACAACAGGCTCATTTTGTGTGTTTTTAGCTTGCTCACTGTTTGTTAAACGGGCTAAGTGCGCTTGGCGAATTTGCTCTAAGTTAGCTAGCTTTTCAGCGCTGCTAATACTTAGCATCACAAGCGGACGTTGCTCGTGTGTGCGCCCTATTACTTCAAAATTTATACGATTACTTTTTTGCGCTAGAATTTCCATGTAACGCACCAGTTGGTCGTGCCTTACATGCCACTCACCTACTTCGTAACCAAGTACGTCTTGTGGGGTGGGTATTGTTTTATCAAACTCTACATCTTGTTCAAAATAATACGAAAGTGGTTTTGCCATACTTGAAAAGCTAAGTATTGCCACCATTATAGTTACTATCCAGCGCATATAAATCACTCTAAAAATGTTTGTTATTTGCACGCTAGCATTGCTTAAAATAGATGCCAACTTTTTACGCTCAACACTAGCCGCAACACGATGAGCGGAGTATGATATGCAGTATCCGAGTAATTTAGTCAAGTATAGACGGTTTTATGATTTCTATTTCCGAAACAGCACAAGCGCATTTTGCTAAACTTTTAGCAGATCAAGCACAACAAACTAATATTCGTGTGTTTGTTGTAAACCCTGGTACATCACAAGCGGAATGTGGTGTTTCTTATTGCCCAGAAGACGCCGTAGAAGACAGCGATATTCGTCTTAACTTTAATGGTTTTGATGCCGTAGTAGATACAGAAAGCGCTCCTTTTTTAGAAGAAGCTGAAATTGATTTTGTTACCGACAAAATGGGCACTCAGTTAACTTTAAAAGCGCCTAATGCAAAGGCACGTAAACTAGGCGATAACGCATCGCTAAATGAGCGTGTTCAACACATGCTAGAAACCGAAGTAAACCCGCAGCTAGCTAACCACGGTGGCCAAGTAAGCCTAGTTGAAGTAACCGCTGAAGGTATTGCAGTACTTCAATTTGGTGGTGGTTGTAATGGCTGTTCTATGATCGATGTAACGCTTAAAGAAGGCATCGAGAAAGAAATGATTGCAAAGTTTGATGAAATCACCGGTGTTGCCGACATTACCGAGCACCAAGCGGGCGATCACTCTTATTACTAAGCAATAATGTTAAAGCCGCTTATTTATCGCTTAGGGAGTAACCCTAAGTTGAGTTTAACGCGCTTTTTTCGCGGCTTAGCACTGTTTGTGCTAGCCGTGATATTTATTGCTCTTGGCTACTACACGCACTTTAGTTTACAAATTATAGGTGTGGTTATTTTAATCCCGGCATTATTTTTTGCTGCATGGGGTTATAGCGGTATTTTTGCCAATCGTTTCTCGCAAGTTTTAAAAGATATGGGGCCAAAAGATCACGACCCCGACCTATGGAAATGACACGTTCGCTTAATCTAGCAGCTGATTAGTTGCTTTTAACTGCAAATACTTAATAATTAACGTAACGCCGCGCATAAGCATAAAGCAACTCATAGCCAGCCATAACGCATTATTTTGCCACTCTATAAACACCCAAAACACCCCAAAAAAGCCAACAGCAGCAGAAAGAATCATACTGTTACGCATATTTTTTGCCCGTGTAAGCCCTACAAATACGCCATCAAACAAAAAGCAGCTCATTGCTAACATAGGCAATACTATTACCCACGGTAAGTAATTTGTCGCAGCTTCTATTACCTCGGGTACATTGGTTAAAAGCTTAATAATAGCGCTGCCAAATACAGCAAAAAATACGCTGTATAACACGCCAAAAAGCATCCCCCAAAACACACTTATTTTTACCCATAATCTAATGTTATTAACGCTTCGCTGACCTTTAGCTTGACCAACTTTGGCTTCGCTTGCATAGGCTATTCCATCAAGCGCAAAGCTTACTAACATTAAAAAGTTAAGTAACACGGCATTCGCTGCAAGCGTTGTTTCACCTATGCGGGCGCCATAAAAGGTCATGAAGCTAAAGCATAATTGCAAAATTAAAGAGCGAATAAATATATCTCTATTTAAACTAAGTAGCTCTGCCATTTTGCTAACACTGAGCCAGTTAGGCACGCTTAGCTCCACGCCTTGCTTTTTAGCGAGCTTAATCACTAGTAGCAACGCAAAAGCCAACGCGCTGTAATCTGCAATTAACGACGCCCACGCTGCTCCCGCTACTGCCCAGTCTAAATACACCACAAAATATATATCGAGAACTATGTTGGTAATATTGGTCACTAACAGCAAGTAAAAAGGCCCACGCCCATAATGTACGCCAAGCATCCAGCCAAGCAGCACTAAATTACAAAGTGCGGCAGGGGCACTAAATATACGAATACTAAAATACTGATATGCTTGAGCAAGAACCTCACTATTTGCGCCTGATAAAAATGCAATGGCTTGTTTTATCAAAGGCGATAAGGCAATAAGCGCTAACGCCACACACACGGCAAGTAATAAGCTGCGTTTTAAAAGCGCTGCTAACTGTGTTAAGTTATTTTGCCCGTATGCTTGGGCCACTAACCCTGTGGTGCTCATACGTAAAAAACCGGCGAGCCAAAATAAAATAGAAATAACAGCTGAGCCAAGTGCGATGCCCGCTAAGTAATGTGCGCTACCTAAGTGGCCAATAACAGCGGTATCAACAATTCCTAACAGTGGGACAGTAATATTTGATAATATCATTGGACCCGCTAGCAACAGCAAGCTTTTATGGTGTGCCTTATTATGTTTAAGAAATTGTTTCATTTAGTTTTAATTACTCTCATTTGTTTATCAGTACGTGCTCATGCGGCGGTTATTTTACAGTATCACCATGTAAGCGAAACCCTTCCGGCTGTGACCAGTGTAAGCGCAAATACGTTTACCAAGCATTTGAGCTACTTAAAAGAGCATAATTTTAATGTTATTGCACTAAATGAGCTAATAAGCGCTATACAACAAGGCAAAACCTTACCTGAGAAAACAGTCGCTATCACCTTTGACGATGGTTACAACAATAACTACGAACAGGCAGCGCCTATTTTAGAAAAATTTGCTTACCCCTATACTATTTTTGTAAACCCGACCCTTATTGATGAAGGTAAAGGCTACGTAATGGGGTGGGATAAATTAAAAGAGCTCGCAGGCAAAGGGGCGTTAATTGCCAATCACACTGCCCAGCATGACTACCTGCATATTAAGCTAAAAGGTGAGAGCGATGCACAATGGCAAGCACGTATAAAACAAGATATTTTGCGTTCTCAACAGCGTATTAAAGAAGAAATAGGCCACGACTATAAATACCTAGCGTACCCGTATGGTGAGTTTAATAACAAACTACAAGCGCTTGTAGAAGAGCTTGGCTTTATTGGCATTGGTCAGCACTCAGGCGCTGTAAATAAAAACGCTAACTTTACCCGCTTACCGCGTTTTCCAGCCTCCGGCTTTTACAGTAAATTAGATACGCTAATTACAAAATTAAACTCTCGGGCGTTTAGTATTAAAACCCTAGATTACCAAGACAGTGTAACCTCACAAAACCCACCAACGCTCAGCATTGAGTTTGAAATGGGTGATTTTCATAAAAGTCAGTTTGCGTGTTATGTCTCAAGTGTGGGGCAGGCTAAGTTAACTTGGATAAACGACACAACTGTAAAAATTGACTCTCCAAAGGCGCTAAATAAAGGCCGTTCACGCTTTAATTGTACCGCCCCTTCTATTGAGCACCCTGGTAGTTACTATTGGTTTTCGCAGCCATGGGTTATTCAGTAGCAATTACACCTTTATAGCCTGATGCAATAAGCGTTGGGTTACTTTATCAAGCGCAACAATTTCGTGAGCGGCACCTAAATCAACCGCCGCTTTGGGCATTCCCCACACCACAGAAGAAAACTCATCCTGTGCAATGGTGTAACCACCCGCTTGTTTAATGCTAAGCAAGCCCTTTGCTCCATCGCTCCCCATACCGGTTAGTAGCGCTGCCACAATGTTTTTTGCACCGCACTCAAGTAACGAGTTAAATAATACATCTACCGCCGGTTTATGGCGGTTAACAGGCTCAGAATCATCAAGCTCGCAATATAAACTTGCCCCTCTTTTTTTTATGCTTAAGTGCAAACCACCTGGGGCTATATAAGCCCATCCCGCAGTGAGCTTGTCGCCGTGCTGCGCTTCTTTTACGTTAATTGCACAGGTGCGGTCCATACGCTGGGCAAACGAGGTACTAAATACCGGAGGAATATGCTGGGTAATCACAATCGCAGGGCAATTGGTCGGCATTTTTATAAGCACTTCTTTTATTGCTTCTGTGCCCCCTGTTGAAGCCCCTATCGCTATTACCTTGTTTAATAAAAATTGTGCATTGCTAGGTAAAGGCTCACTTACGGTGCTTACCTTTTTAAAACTTCTTACCCTTGCACCTGCCGCCACACGCACTTTTTGCTGCACAACATATGCATATTGACTCATTTGCTGCTTAACATTCACAGTTGGCTTGGCAATAAAATCCACTGCACCAAGCTCAAGCGCTTCTAAGGTGATAGGTGAGCCTTGCTGGGTTAGTGTAGAAATCATCACAACGGGCATAGGTCTTAAGCGCATTAGGTTTTTTAAAAAGCTAATGCCGTCCATTTTTGGCATTTCTACATCGAGGGTAAGCACATCTGGATTGAGCAATTTAATCATTTCTCGTGCTTGATAAGGGTCTTCAGCACAGCCAACAACCTCGATATCGCTAGCCTGAGATAATATTTCGCTCAGCAAACGCCTTATCAGTGGTGAATCATCTATTATCAGAACTTTAACCATTACGGCTCCTAAAACAGCTCTATGTTAGTCTCGGTGGCTTTATCTTGTTGCTTAAGGTTTTGCAGGTAGCGCACTTCGCGTTTTTCAATTGTATTGTTGTGCAAATTCTTCAGCTTTTTTACGTGGACTTTGCCCGTATGCGGATGAAAAAAAATTTTTCGAGGCCACGGCCCCCCCATATCTTGTGCAACAAGATTGAGCGACTCTTCCTGAATATACGCATTGGCAAAGCTAATATTACCTATCCCTATGTCGGTCATTGCGCTAATTATTTTGCCGCCACCAAAGAGTTTTATTTTTAAATTTTTTCGCGCAGCACCACCTTTGAGTACTTCGTTGATCAGGTATTCCATTGCCCAATTTCCGTAGCGGCAGCTCAAACTATGGGCACTGTTTAATTCTAGGCCTTTTTTTACCGGCAACATAAAATGATTTACGCCACCTATACCGGCTTTTTCATCGTAAACACACGCGGCTATACACGACCCAAGCACTGTAGAAATAAGCTCATCATTTTTTGAGACATAAAATTCGCCAGGTAATATTTTTGCCACCACGCTTGTGCGCCCTGCATCCCAGTAACGTTTTATATGTTCAAACCCTGGGAGCACCGGCCTAAACTGTGCGTGCATTGTGTTGCTTTTGATACATGGTTTTCCCTAAATTTTTAAACTCAGAATGCTCTTTTCCCATACTCTCTGAGTGCCCTAAAAACAAATAACCGTCACGATTAAGTGCATTTGCATAACGTTTAAATAAGGTGTCTTTTGTTTCTTTATCAAAATAAATAACCACGTTACGACATAAAATTAAGTCAAACTGCCCTTTCATGGGCCATTCTTGTAAAAGGTTAAGGCGTTTAAAAAAAATGTGTTTATTTAACTGTGGTTTTACTTTATATGTTTGCCCATCTTTGCTTTTTAAAAACCACTTTTTAAGTACATTGTTTTCTAAGCCATTTACATTAGCCGCGGTATAAATACCCGCTTGTGCTTTGGCTAATACATTAGAATCTAAATCGGTTGCTAAAATTTTTACATCCCAAGAACTTGGGAATAAATCGGCAAGGGTTATTGCTAAGCTGTAAGGCTCTTCGCCTGTAGAGCAACCCGCTGACCATACGCGTACTCGTTTTGTTACTTTGTTACTGCTAAGTAACTGCGGCACTATGGTGTTTTTTAAAAACTCAAAGTGGTGGGGCTCTCTAAAAAAGGAGGTTAAGTTAGTGGTAATAGCATTAATAAATGCGTCAAACTCAGCCTCTTTATTATTGTGTAAGTACTCTAAGTATTGAGAAAAGTTTTTAAGTTTATGCTCTCTTACCCTTCTTGCTAAGCGGGAATACACCATTTCGCGTTTATGATCGCCAAGCACAATTCCGCACGCGTTATAAACTAAAGTGGCAATGTCTTTAAAATCTTTATCGGTACATAAAAATTCTTTCATTGTCATACCATCCCTTGTAAAGCAGGCTTGCTAGGATATTAACTAGCAAGCCAGTAATGACTAAAACTCTTCCCATTCATCTGCTGAGTCTATAAAGTTTTCGCCTTTGGGTTGGGTATTTTTTAAATAGCCACTAGGTTGGCGCGCAGGGGGCGCTGAGCGTTCAAAGTGCGTATTTGGCAATGTGTTTATGCCTTGCTGCCCGAGTGAAAAAAAGTGCAATAACTGACGCATCTCGTTTGCTTGCTCAGCCATTGACTCGCCCGCCGCAGACGCTTCTTCTACAAGTGCCGCATTTTGCTGGGTCATTTCATCCATTTGGGCAACCGCTTTATTAACTTGCTCAATGCCTGCGCTTTGCTCTTCAGAGGCCTCGGTTATATCCGAAATCATTTGCGTAACACGTTGTACGCTTGAAACAATTTCTCTGAGTGTTTCGCCCGACTCATTTACAAGCACAGAGCCATCGGTAACTTTTGCAACGCTGTCTCTAATAAGCTCTTTAATTTCTTTGGCTGCTCCAGCTGAGCGCTGCGCTAAATTGCGCACCTCACCAGCAACAACGGCAAAGCCACGGCCTTGCTCACCCGCTCTAGCTGCTTCAACGGCGGCGTTAAGTGCCAGTAAATTAGTTTGAAAGGCAATTTCATCAATCACGCCAATAATGTCTGCAATTTTTTACTCGACTCGTTAATGGCCGACATACTCGTTACAGCTCTATTAACTACTTCACCACCTTGAATTGCTTTCTCGCAGGTTTCTTCGGCTAAATCGTTAGCGACTTTTGCGTTATCTGCATTTTGCCTTACGGTACTGGTCATTTCTTCCATACTTGACGCGGTTTCTTCAAGTGATGAGGCTTGTTCTTCGGTACGCTGGCTTAAATCGGCGTTGCCTTGCGAAATTTCCTCTGCGCCACTGGCAACAAGTGTAGCTGATGAGTTTATGCGATTTATAACATCGGTCAATTTATCTGCTGTGGTATTAGCATCTTGCTTGAGCTTATCGAACGAGCCTTGATACTCTTTTTCTATGCGTTTTGATAGGTCGCCATTGGCCATTGCATCAAGCATTTGTGCGGTATCACTAACGGCATCATCAACAATTTCAACTAAGCTGTTTAAGCCCTGCGCTAAGCGTAAGAAAAAGCCTTCTTTACCTTTTTCATCTACTCGGGTTTCTAAATCGCCATTACCTGCATCGCTGACTAATTGTGCAATTTCTTTTTCTATTGCAACTTCGCCCGTTCTATCTTCCCACTCAACTACGGTGCCTATGCGTTCTTGTTCTGGTGTAAAAATAGGGTTTGCAACTAAACCAAAGGTGCGCACGCCTACTTTTATTTCGGCTCGGTAAGTTGTTGTAAGCTTAGCTAGTAGGTTTTGTTGATGAGCCGGATTTTTATGGAATATATCAATGTTTTGCTGCATTAAATTGGTGCTATCAAAGTTTGGCAGCTCCTTTTTCAAATCATCTTCAGCAATACTCATCATCGATTTAACCGCGTTGTTCATGTATACAATTACATTTGAAGCATCGGCTATCATGGTGTTTGTTGCTACGGTATCAAGCGCTTGTTTTACTCGTAAGTTTTCTTGTGCTTCAGCACGTTCTTGCTCTGCTTTTGCTACGCTATCGGTAATATCTTCCCACTCAACAATAGTGCCTAAATGCTTACCTTCATGGTTTATCCACGGTGTAGCAATTAAACTAAAAATAAGCCCCGCTAAACGTAACTCAGTTTTATAAGGTTGTTTTAAGTTTTTTAATAGTTCGCGTTGATGAGCTGGGTGCTTATGAAAATCATCAACACACGTGCCTATTAAATTATCAACAGAAAAACTAGGTAGCACACCTTGCAACTCAGTTTCTCGCGCTTTGAGCATTAACTTAACCTGATCGTTTACAAATACAATATTTAGGTCTTTATCGGCAATCATTACGTTGGCTTGGCAAACAGTTAACGCACTTGCTAAATCGGCAGCCTTTTTAGACTCGCGCTCTAGCTGTTTTTGCGCGGTGATATCACTGGCGTATTTAATAACTTTATAAGGCTTGCCGTTTAAATCGAAAATAGGGTTATAAGAGGCTTGAATCCATATTTCTTGCCCTTGTTTGCCTATTCGCATGTACTCGCCCGAGTCGTACTCGCCTCGTCCTAACTTATCCCAAAATTGTTTATACTCGTTTGTTTTAGCGTATTCTGGGTCAACAAATAATTTATGATGCTGGCCTTTTATTTCGCTAAGTTGATAGCCTAAACCATTTAAAAAATTATCATTGGCAGTAATAATTGTGCCATCAAGATTAAACTCAATCACCGCCTGAGATTTACTAATTGCCTCAAGTTGGCCTTGCGCTTCAGCGGCCTGTTTCTTTTGTTCGGTAATGTCGGTAGCAAATTTAATTACTTTTAGCACTTGCCCTTGGCTATCAATAATTGGGTTATAGGTAGCTTGGATCCATACCTCTCGCCCTCCATTAGCAAGACGCTTAAACTCATTAGAAATAAACTCACCACCGCGCAAGCGTTGCCAAAAATTTTTATACTCGCTGCTTTGTGCTTCATCTGGTTCAACAAACATAGAGTGGTGCTGCCCTTGCACTTCCTCTAAACGGTATCCCATTGCATTTAAAAAGTTTGAATTAGCCGTAATTATTCTGCCACTGGGTTCAAACTCAATAACCGCTAATGATTTATTTAATGCATTAACGATTAAGTCATTACTTGATTCTGACTGCTTCGGATTACTAAACCATCCCATGCCCATCACCACCTTTATGTTTGTTTTTGTTGCTACATAGCGCTGTGGCTATATATCCATTGTTCTTTGTAAATCAATTAACGAGACCATTTTTTCGCCCACGTTCACCAACCCTGCGACATATTCACAATTACTCGAATCAGACAGGCTAGGGACGGGCTTGGCGTCTTGCTCTGCAATGCTGTAAACATCTGACACCGCATCTACTGCGATGCCCATTATTTTTGAATCGTTTTCAAAAATAACTTTTACAACAATAACAACCGTTAATGGCCCATATTCAGTGCTTGGCAAGCCAAAACGTAAGCGTAAATCTATTATTGGCACTATGGTGCCGCGAAGGTTTATCACTCCTTTAACAAAATCCGGCGCGTTGGGCAGTACGGTAATTTCTTCCCAACTTCTGATCTCTTGCACGGTTAATATATCTACGCCGTATTCTTCGCTAGCCATAATAAAGGTTAAAAACTGCTTAACGCCTTGCTGTTGCCCTAAATCAATTTTGTTGTTTAGCTCGCTTTGTTCACTAATCATGAAGCCTCCAGAGGTGTTTTAGATTCTATGATTAACTCTTGGCTACCTGGTTTTTTAAGCCCTGATAATTTTATTAAGCCGCTAATATCAACAATTAACGATACACGCCCGTCGCCTAAAATAGTTGCTCCAGACACCCCATCTACTTTTTGGTAATTAGCCTCTAAACTTTTTATGACTACCTGCTGCTGCGAAAGTAAGTCATCTACCAGCAAACCCACTTTTTGGTTGTCGGTTTCAACAACCACCAACAAGGTTTTGTCTAATGACTCTATGGCGTTTTGATGATTAAAAATTTGATATAAGCGTAAAATAGGAATGTATTCGTCACGCAGCCTTAGTACATCTAAGTCTTTACCCACTCGGCTTACTTTAGTGATATCAATCTGTAGTGATTCAACAATAGAAATAAGCGGAATAATATAAGTATGCTGGGCAACTTTAACTAATTGACCATCTAAAATGGCAAGTGTAAGGGGCAGCCTAATTGTAAAGGTAGAGCCAACGCCAGGCGCTGATGAAACCTCAACCGAGCCATTTAAAGATTGAATATTGCGCTTAACAACATCCATTCCTACACCACGCCCAGATAAGTCGCTAACCGCATCGGCGGTAGAAAAGCCGGGCATAAAAATAAGCTCGTTAATTTCATCATCTGTTAAATTACAATCAGCGGTGATCAGCTCATTAGCAATGGCTTTTTCTTTAATTTTTTGCGTATTTAAGCCTTGCCCATCGTCCATTATTTCTATCACGATATTGCCGCCTTGATGAAAGGCATTTAAGGTCACGGTGCCCACTGGGTCTTTACCTGCGGCAACCCGCTGTTCAATTGTTTCAAGGCCATGGTCGAGCGAATTTCTGACAAGGTGCACCATAGGGTCAGATATTTTTTCCATTACCGTTTTATCTAGCTCGGTTTGCTCACCTAATAATTTTAACTCCACCTGCTTATTTAGTTTTTGCGCTATATCGCGCACTAAACGCGGAAACCGGCTAAATACAAAGTTAATTGGTAACATACGAATACGCATAACATTTTCTTGCAGGTCTCGGGTATTGTGCGCCAGTTGTGCCAAACCTTCTTGTAATGACGTAATGGTTGATTCGCTAATTTCTTGCTCGCTCAACTGATTTAACATGGCTTGTGTTATCACCAGCTCACCGACCATATTTATTAACGAGTCTACTTTGTCTATTCCTACTCTTATGGAGGTAGACTCTGGTGCTGATGTTGGCTTTTTATCGGCTGTGGGTTTGCTTTTAGGTTTGTCGGGTGCTTTTTGAGCATCGCTAATAGGCGGTGTTTGAGCTGTGCTGTCGTTGCTCTTTTCATCAGCGTTTGCGGCGTGAGAAGTGTCTTCATCAAATAACCCGCCACAGAGCTCTATTTTTATATCGGCATCATCTTCTACCCATTCAAATACCTCTTTAATGGCGGCTTCTTTTTCGCTGGTATTTAAAAAAAAGCGCCAGTGTAAGTAGCACTCGTCACTGCTTAAGTCTTTAATATCTGGGATGTCGTCTAAAAATGCCTGTGTTTCAAGCTCGCCGAGTTCAGCTAATTCGCTGATCATAAATAAAGGCTCGTTGCCTGTTTTAAAAAGGTGATGATGCGGTTTGAAATCAATTTGAAAGGTATTTACCTCAGCAGCAGCCGTTACTTCGCTTGCCTCGCTTGGGGCTGAATCGGCTTGCATTTCCAGTACAATTTCAAACTGTTTTTTTAAGGTTGTAGCGTGTGATAAATCAGGCTCTTGCTCTGCTTGCAGCTCACCGAGTAACCCACGCAAGCAATCAACAGCTTTAAGCAATAAATTAACGTGCTCGGTGGTGAGTTCGCGCTCACCTTGGCGTATTTGATCCAGTAGGGTTTCTAGCACATGGGTAAACTCAGCAACAGAGTTAAAGCCAAAGGTGCCACTGCCCCCTTTAATTGAGTGCGCAGCTCTAAAAATAGTATTTATTGTTTCTAAGTCTTCTTCGCCGGGCTCTAAATTTAATAGCTCGGCCTCCATTGTATCTAGGCCTTCAAAACTTTCTTCAAAGAACACTTCAAAAAATTGACTTAAATCTATACTCACGCCGCACTCCTCAGTTAACGAATTACTTTTTTAAGTACCGCTAGTAACTGATCCGGGTTGAAAGGCTTTACAATCCAGCCTGTTGCGCCAGCTGCTTTACCTTCTACTTTTTTATCTAATCCTGACTCTGTGGTTAGCATAAGTAGCGGCGTAAATTTGTAATCAGGAAGGCCTCTGAGCTCTCTGATAAGCGTAATGCCATCCATAATGGGCATATTTACATCTGAAATTACCGCATCAAAACTTTGCTGCTTGGCAATCGCGAGGGCTTCGCTGCCATCTTTTGCTTCTGTAACATCAAAACCTGCGGTCTTAAGCGTAAAGCTCACCATTTGACGCATTGACGCAGAATCATCAACCGCTAAAATTTTCTTCATATAAACCTCTAACCTTTACTTTCAAGTGTTAAATATTGACTTAAGCCAAGTTGATTAATGGCGTTTTGAAGTGCATCACTGCTGCCTACCCATACAATTTTATGGTGTATGGTAAGTAGGTGTTTTTGTAAGGCACACAAAAGTTGAATTGACGCGGTATCGGCTGAAACAACCTCACTGACATCTAAACAAATATCGTTGTTGCTATTGAGTTCTTGTAATAAATCTTGGTGAAGAGTCTCTACTTGCATAATCGCAAGTTCGCTTGGAAGTTTTAGCATTTTTTCAGGACTTTCCCTGTCAATTCAATTCATAACAAAAGCTTAGCCTTAGTTATTAAAATTGCCATAAAAGGCTCAAAAAAATTAATAAAACTTTTAAAAGTGGCGCTAAAAAGCAAAAAAGGAGCCTAAGCTCCTTTTAAAATGCGTGAAAAGTTTAAAACTAGTTTTTATAGTAATCCGCTATTTGTTTAAATTCGCTAATAAGTTGAGTGGTATTAATAAGGGGCACATTTCCTTGTTGGAATTCAGGCTTAAATATGGCTCTTACCGCTCCATTTGCATCAACTAAAGCCACCGAAGCACTATGATCGACCGCATATTCTGATTCTTGCGAGTCACTAATGGCATAAATTAGACCAAGCTCTCTAACCACCGGGAATAGGTTTTTGTGCTCACCCGAAACAGCTAAAAAGTCAGGGTTAAAATAATCAATATACGCTTTGCGTTTTTCCGGCGTATCGCGTTGAGGGTCTACCGACATAAACCAAATTTGCAGTGGGTATTCGTTATGTAACTTTTTATACACGCTGTTTAGTTTAGCAAGCGTTAATGGGCAAATATCTGGACAACTGGTATAGCCTAAAAACACTAAGTTCCACTGCCCCAAAAATTGCGCTTTGGTGACTAACTCACCGTTTTGGTCGTTAAGTGTAAAATCAGAAAGAGGCTTTGCTTGCTCATACACTAAGGCTTGCACATCGGGTGCACTATTTTGCTCTGAGCAAGCGACTAATAAAAACGAAAAAATTACAACTAAGCTAATCCGTAACTGCTTCATAAAGGGAGCCATTTATCTATAAATAAGATCACGAAGAGTACCATTAAATGCACAATTGAAAAGCGAAATAAGTCCATTGCGGTGTCATCGCTAGGGGCTAATTTAAGCTTAACCGCTTTATACAAAAAGAGTGCATTGAGCACACATGCGCCGACTAAATAAATGCCGCCCGACATACCAATTAAATAAGGTAATACACATACAAGCGCCAGTAATATGGTGTAAGCCACAACACACGTTTTACAAAAGTCGATACCGTGAGTCACTGGCAACATAGGAATTTTAGCGCGTTCGTAATCGCTTTTGCGTGCTATTGCCAGTGCCCAAAAATGCGGTGGGGTCCACGTAAATATAATCATTACTAGTAACCATGGCGCGGCTGCCATTTGATTGGTTTCAGAAACCCAGCCCAATAAAGGAGGCATTGCCCCAGCCAAGCCACCAATCACAATGTTTTGCGGTGTGGCACGCTTTAAAAAAGAGGTATAAATAAAAGCATACCCAACTAATGCAAACAAAGTAAGTACGGCTGTTAGGGTGTTTGCCCAAAGCATTAGCATTATAAAACCAGCAACCCCTATCACGCCTGCAAAGCTTAGCGCATGGGTTTTACTAAGCCGGCCTTTGGCTACAGGGCGGTGGCGTGTACGCGCCATTTTTGTATCTATTTCGCTATCAACAACATGATTTATTACCGCCGCAGCGCCAGAGAGCAAACCAATGCCTAATAAACTAATAAATTGTACTGCAATGCCTCGCCCTACATCAGGCGCCAGTGCCAAGCCAACCCAGGCAGTAAGTACCAACATAGCCACTACTTTAAACTTGCTAATAGCTAAGTAATCTTGCAGTAAATTATAAGCACGTTGAATAAAAGGGTGTGCGCTAATAACCTGTAGTTCTTTTTTGTCGAGTGTGAGTGCCATAATTATTCCCCTTTAAGTGCGTGCTTTTAAGTAGTAACACAACCTAACCATAGTCAATAACAAGATAGCTGCCATTAAATTGTGCGCCAGCGCTACTCCAAGCGGAAAGTGCCAATGCACCACTGCAAGCCCCAAACTAATTTGGCAAAGTAGCGCAACAAGCACGCTGACAGTACAGTGTTTTATTTTTGCAGATTGCGCCTGACTGTATATACGCCACATAATTAGCGCCAACACAATACATGTAACTAGCGCCCAAATTCTGTGTAGTAGATGAATAGACATACGCGCCTGTTGCGATAGCACTCCGTACTCATAATTACTGTGCTCAAGCGGCAGCTGAAACACACTACTGAGTGAAAATGGCTGCGCATAACTACACAGCGGTAAGCCATTACAGTGTGGCGCTGCATAATTTGCTGCAAGCCACCCACCTAATGCAATTTGAATAACCAACACAGCCAATGCAACTAAGCTCAATGAAAAATAGCCTTTAGCGCTACTATCTCCACCCTCTATGGGTTTAGTAGTTAAACGCAGGTATAAAAGAGTGATTAGCGATAAAATACTAAATCCCCCCAGCAAATGCCCCATTACAATGAGCGGTTGTAAGTTCATTGTAACGGTCCACATACCCAGCGCAGCCTGAAATATAACTAACAACAATAAGGCTAGCGGTAATTTAACCGGCGTGTTTGAGTAATGGCGCTTTACAAAAGCCAACACAAATAGCGCTAAAATAAGCAACCCCAGCGCGCCTGCAAAGTAACGGTGGATCATTTCTTTCCACGCTTTGGCGGTTTCAAACATCATATCTGGGTAACTTTGGGTAGCCAGTGCGATATCGGCTTCATGCTTTGGTACAGTTAAAAAGCCATAGCAACCGGGCCAATCAGGGCAACCAAGACCTGCGTCACTTAAACGTGTATAAGCACCTAGCCCTACTACTAACAGCGCAAGTAACCCCGTTGCAAGTACCCAGTTTTTATAATTTTTATACATAGGAATCTCCCATTAACAATGCGCTATTAATTAGCTTGAACGAGAATAATTAAGTAGTTTTTTTAAATCTTTTAATAAACCTTTTTGCACTAAACGGTTTTCTTGTGGTTGCTCTTTAAACGGATACTCAAGCACCACTAAACCCATATGATCGATTAAATATAGGCTAGCGGGCTGCAAATTTTGTTGCGCGTTAAAGGTTTTCCAAGGAATATTTTTAACTTTAGGCGCCCCCATTACAGCCATATCAACTTTGCCCTGATTTTTTCCTAAGGCGATATATAAGTTATCAAGCGCATTGAGCTGCTCATTGCACGAAGCATTACATTTATTGGAGTAATTAAGCGCAATTGTCCATTGCTTAGGGTTATGCTGCTGCCAGTTTTCAAGCTTTACTTCGTGCTGTAAAAACTCGCCATTATTGGTAATGGCGCTCGGCAACCAGTCTAGTTTTAGCGCACCGTATGCAAGTACTAGCGGTACAGCGCAACATACAACAAACAAAACTAAGGGGTTATTTTTCATTGTTAGTCCTCTTTTTACTGGCAAAAATGGCCACCACTACACAGGCTAAGGCTATTAAAAACCATTGCACTGCATACACTTGGTGCTTTTGCGGACTCATCACCACCGCTTTATAATGCGGTATAGCTAGCGCATCTCCAGCACCTTGACGATAAGCCATAAAATTAAATAACGATTGATTACTCTGCTCACTGAGCTTTTGTAAATCTATTGATTGGATTCGTTTTTGAAGGTCTTGTTTTGTCGAATTGGTTTGTAAGTTAAAGCTCGTTAAATTTCGCTCTTTTATCTGCGCTTTAAGCGTAATATTACGTTTAGGAAGTTGAATGTTAGGTAGTTCGCTGCGTGAAATAGGTGCTTTTACCCACCCTAAATTAACGAGTAAAGCGTCACTTGCTTGGCTTGGCTTAAATAACACCAATAAATCGTAACCAACTTGCCCTTGGTAAACTTGGTTATCTAAAAGCCAGTATTGCTGATTTATTATTTTTCCGACAAGCTCAACCACTACACCTGTTTTATTCCACTGTGAAGGCATTGCCTGTAATTGCTGCCAGCTCATTACGCCTTGGGTTTGCATGTTAGCTATAGCTGTTAGCTGTTGCTGCTTTTGCTCAGCCCTTGCTAATTGCCAATACCCTAAACGTACACATACCAGCACCACAGCTACCACAACGCAAAGTGCGATAAATGAGCTAAGCTTTTGTTTACGCCTTAAAATTAACTGCATAAAGGGTCAACCCAGTGATTATTAAAATTATTATTGTGCTGCTGTTACTATTTATACTTTTCAACTTGTTTAGAGCGCTATTTATTATGGTGACCGATAAATCTGGCGGTCGGCCTATGTCGCATTTTTTAGGCCGTCGCGTGCTGTTTTCTGTGGTGGTTTTGGTGATGGTGATAGCCGCTGTAAAACTTGGTTTTATAAAGGCTAATCACTCACCATTAGCCGTTACAACACATACACAAAAACAAATAAACACAGCCACACCACATCAACAAAATGCCAGTACCAAGCCGCTGCTTGAAACGCAAAATGTTTATCTTTCGTAAAGTGGCCTTTTAAAATACGCACAAATACAACAAACAAAATAATGGCGCCAAGGGTCACATGCATGCCATGAAAACCTGTCAGCAAAAAGAATGTATTCCCGTAAATGCCTGCATCTAGTGTTAAGTTTAAGTCGTTGTAGGCATAAATATATTCTTCTACCTGCAATGCTAAAAAGCACACACCCAATAAAATGGTTGCCCCCAGCATCACTTTTAGCGGTTTACGTTTATTGTTTTCAATGGCTACGTGAGCAAAATGCAAAGTAACCGAAGACGCTAATAAAATAAGCGTATTAATAAGGGGTAAGCCTTGCCACCCCATAGCTTGCGTGGTTTCACCTGCTGGTGTGGTTAGTAGTGGCCATACGGCCTCAAAGGTAGGCCAAAGCACCTCGTTGGTCATCGTATTATTCCCAGCGCCGCCAAGCCAAGGCACCGACAATATGCGGGCGTAAAATAATGCGCCAAAAAAGGCCATAAAAAACATAACTTCAGAGAATATAAACCAGCTCATTCCTTGTCGAAATGAGCGGTCCATTTGCGCTGAATATAAGCCCTGGTCAGACTCGCTAATTACATTTTTAAACCAGCTAAAAATCATATACAGCAGCACTGCAATGCCTGCATATAGCAGGTACACACCGCTGCCCCCTTCACTTTCTAAGTTCATGACTGTTAAAGCCGCACCCACTGCAATAAAAAATAACGCCACCGCGCCCACTATGGGCCACGGGCTTTGCTCGGGTACGTAGTAGTTTTCATAATCTTGATTCATGTTACTTGCTCCTAGTTTTACACTAGACATGCAGGCTAGTTATTACTTGCTACTAGCTGCTCACTAATATCAAATACGGTGTACGATAAAGTTAGCTCTTCTACATCGCTCGGCAGTGCGGTATCAACATAAAAAAGCAGCTTAAACTCAAGCTCTTCACCCGCTTTTAGGGGTTGTTGATCAAAGCAAAAGCACGCTATTTTATGTAAGTACTTGGCTGCCTTTCCGGGCGATACAGAAGGTACCGCTTGCATTACTTTATCAATATCACTGGTGTTTTTTGCGCTAAACATTACCTCTCGCATGGCACCTGGTTTCACATCAACACTGTATTCTTTAGATTTAACAATAAACGGCGCACCACTTTGCGCATGGGTTGTAAAGCTCACACCTATTTCTCGGTTTTGTGCAACCTGTGTACTTTGTTTAGCTTGCTCAAGTGATGGCTTGCCATTAAGCCCAGTTATGTCGCAAAACACGTCATATAAGGGCACTAAGGCAAATGCAAAAGCAAACATACCTATACAAATAAGAATTAGGCGCTTTAATAGCGGTGCATGTGTCATTATTTAATTTCCGGCGGCGTAGAAAAAGTATGATACGGCGCAGGAGAGTCCACTTCCCACTCTAAACCTTCAGCACCATCCCATACTTTTGCAGGGACTTTATCGCCCCCTCTGGCACATTTAATTACCACCGCCACAAAGAGTAACTGCGATAAACCAAAGGCAAACCCACCTATGCTTATGATTGCGTTAAAATCAGCAAACTGCAGGGCGTAATCGGGAATACGGCGCGGCATGCCTGCCAGCCCTACAAAATGCATAGGGAAAAACAATACATTTACGCTTACCAGCGACAACCAAAAGTGCCACTTAGCCAAGGCCATGTTGTACATGTTGCCCGTCCACTTAGGCAGCCAATAATAAGCCCCCGCCATAATCGAAAATATTGCCCCCGTAACTAACACGTAATGAAAGTGCGCCACCACAAAGTAAGTATCGTGATACTGAAAATCAGCAGGGGTTATAGCCAACATCAGCCCCGAAAAGCCCCCTAAAGTAAACAGCACAATAAAGGCAATACTAAATAGCATGGGCACTTCAAAACTTATTGACCCTCGCCACATAGTGGCTACCCAGTTAAATACTTTTACCCCTGTAGGCACCGATATCAGCATGGTCGCGTACATAAAAAATAGCTCGCCAGCAACGGGCATACCGGTCGTAAACATATGATGCGCCCACACTATAAAGCTCAGTAATGCAATAGAGGAGGTTGCGTAAACCATTGAGGCATAACCAAATAGTTTTTTACGTGAGAATGTAGGCACTATGGTCGAAATAATACCAAAGGCGGGTAAAATCATGATGTACACTTCGGGATGGCCAAAAAACCAAAATATGTGCTGAAACATCACCGGATCGCCGCCGCCTGCCGCATCAAAAAAGCTGGTTCCAAAGTATTTATCGGTGAGCACCATAGTGACCGCTCCGGCCAATACGGGCATAACAGCAATTAATAAAAATGCGGTTATTAGCCATGTCCAAACGAATAATGGTAGCTTCATCCATGTCATGCCTGGGGCACGTAAATTAACAATGGTCACAATAACGTTTATTGCGCCCATAATTGAGCTAATCCCCATAATGTGCACTGCAAACACAAACATTGCGGTGTTATCGTTACTGTACGTTGTTGAAAGCGGCGCATAGAACGTCCAGCCAAATGCGGGGCCGCCTCCAGGCATTAATAACGAGGCCAATAAAATTAAAAAAGCGAAGGGTAAAATCCAAAAGCTCCAGTTGTTCATTCTGGGCAGTGCCATATCTGGCGCGCCAATCATGAGCGGTACCATCCAGTTAGCAAGTCCCGTAAAGGCTGGCATTACAGCACCAAACACCATAATTAAACCGTGTACTGTGGTCATTTGGTTAAAAAAGTGTGGGTCTACCAATTGTAATCCTGGCTGAAATAACTCAGCCCGAATAACCATGGCCATTGCACCACCAATTAAAAACATAGTCAGCGAAAAAATTAAGTACATGCTGCCAATATCTTTATGGTTTGTTGTGTATAACCAACGTTTAAAACCTTTGGCTGGGTGATGGCCGTGGTGAGCGTCATTGGCGTTAGGTTGTTCTACTATGCTACTCATTAGTTCGCCTCCGCATCAAGTGCTGCCTGAATTTCACTAGGTTGGATGACATCACCCGTTTCATTACCCCACGCATTACGTTTATAGGTAATTACCGCTGCAAGTTGTTTAATTGAGAGCTGCTTTGCAAATGCTTGCATTGCAGTTCCTGGGCGGCCATGAATCACTACATCAATGTGATCTTTTATATCACCCAAAACAATGGGGCTGCCTTTTAGCGCAGGAAATACGCCCGGTAAGCCCATACCTGTAGGTTGATGACACGCAGCGCAACTTGCCATATACACTTGCTCACCTAGTGTCATTAGCTCTTCTTTAGGAATTGTTGTATCAAGCAATGCTGCATCAGCAAGTGCGGCTTTTTGCTTAGCTTGCTTAGCATCTGCAAGCCATGCGTTAAAGTCCTCTTGCGATTTAGCTTCAACAACCACGGGCATAAAGCCATGATCTTTACCGCACAGCTCTGCACACTGTCCTCGGTAAATACCTTCTTCGTTAATGTTGGTCCACGTTTCGTTGATAAACCCCGGATTGGCATCTTTTTTAACGGCAAAATCGGGTACCCACCAAGAGTGAATAACATCATCAGAGGTCATTAAAAAACGCACCTTTTGATTAATTGGCAGTACTAAAGGTTTATCAACCTCAAGTAAGTAATTAGGGTTTTTATTAGCAAGGTTGGCTATTTCGTCTTGAGGGGTAGATAAAATAGAGTAAAACTCTACGTCTTCGCCCATGTATTCATAATGCCACTTCCACTGTGACCCTGTAATTTTAATGGTTAAATCGGCCTTACTGGCATCTTCCATCGCAATGAGGGTTTTAGTGGCAGGGATTGCCATGGCAATTAAAATAACAAACGGAATGGCAGTCCAAAGAATTTCTACTTTGGTACTTTCATGAAATTGGGCAGGAACTGCCCCTTTAGATTTACGGTGATGAATCAGTGCCCAAAACATTATTGCGAACACTATCACCCCAATCACACAACATATTAAAAATATGGTCATGTGTAGCTGATATACATTATTACTTATATCGGTTACGCCCTTGCGCATATTGTATTGGCTATTAGCCAGCACTTGCTGCGGGAACATAATCAACACAAGCCACAAGGTAGAGGTCAGTTTACCCATGTGACGGCTCCTTTGATGCTATTGCGAATGCAAAGCGAAGAGGCATACGGCTTAAACGCCAATTCGTTATTTTTATTTTTTAACCAATCTTATTTTTGATTGGTATCGCTAGGACAACAAAAGGTTTGTGTATATTGTGTGTTCTCATAACTAAAAAGCTGTGAGTTATTGTTAGTCCAGCACATTAATGATTAGCTAAAAAACGTACAACAAGCAAGTTTTAGTATAAAAAACAATCAAGTGATATTTTAAGATTGACTAAATGACGGCGTATTAAATTGTTATTTAACAGCCAAGACACGAGCAAAATTAAGGGATGTAACACGCTTAGGAAGATAAAAGTATGAGTGAAAAAAAGTTTACAGCCTAAATAATTTTAGGGCGCTTTGAGATGGTGGAAGGTTTGTTTTTAAAACAAAAATGCACACTAAAAAGTGCGCATTTATAGATATTACTTAAAAATAGTTAAAAATTACATCCAGTCGGCATTTCTTATTACGCCAACGGCTAACCCTTCAATATTAAAAGATTCGTTTTCAAGGTCTACCTCTATAGGCGTAAACTCTTCGTTTTCAGCGTGTAATAATACTTTTCGGCCTGCTTTTTCTAGGCGTTTTACGGTTACGTCTTCATCTACTCGTGCAACCACAACTTGGCCGTTTTCTGCAGTTTGAGTACGGTGTACGGCAAGTAAGTCACCATCCATAATACCTATATCTTTCATACTCATGCCGTTAACACGCAGTAAAAAGTCGGCGGCTGGTTTAAACATAAGTGGGTCTATTTTACAGTGACTCTCAACATGTTCTTGCGCCAAAATAGGCGAACCCGCTGCAACTCTACCTATTAATGGTAGCCCTAGTTGCTCTGGCTCTTCTTCTTCAACCAATTGAATACCACGGCTTGCGCCTGGTTTCATTTTAATAACACCTTTTTTGGCAAGCGCTTTTAAGTGCTCTTCTGCGGCATTGGCACTTTTAAAACCGAGTGTTTGCGCAATTTCGGCACGTGTAGGAGGCATACCAGTGTCTTTAATAAAAACTTTTATTAGTTCGAGTATTTGAGCTTGGCGTTTAGTTAATGGTCGCATACAACTGGTTTTCCATACAGTACATTTAACTGTGAGTATATACAGTTAAATAAAAATCGCAAATTTAAATTGTGCTTTAAAATAGCTAAATACTCCGCACCTGGATAAATTTTAGGTAATTACAGACGTTCAGTATTTAAAATGCTATAAATTTGCTTTCAATATAAAGGAGTAATTATGAGTATTTGGCATCAACCCATCACATTAGAGCTTTGCAAACAGTTAGATGAGGGAATAAACGGCCAAGGCACGCTGATGAAAACCATGGGCATAGAAATAACCGAAATAGGAGATGATTACCTAGTGGCTACCATGCCTGCTATTCCTGAGCATCATAACCCTATTGGTATGGTACATGGTGGCGCAAATGTGGTACTTGCCGAAACCGTAGCAAGCTACGCCGCTAACTTTGTAGTGGACTTTACAAAATTTTATTGTGTTGGACAGGAAATTAGCGCCAGCCACTTAAAGGCCTCTCGAAATGGCACTTTAACCGCCGTTACTCGTGCATTTCATATTGGTAAGCGCAGTTCTGTATGGGAAATAAAAATAACCAATAGCCGCGGCGAGCTTTGCTGCGTATCAAAAATGACCGCAGCGGTTGTCGAGCGCAAATAATTAACTATGGCTACTTTTCGATAGGGTAAATCGTTATTTCCATACCAGCGCCAATGGCAGATATGCGTAGCAGTGTATCTGCATGTAGAGCTTGGTTAAAACACTTAGGTGACGTGCCCGACTCAAAGCCTATATCAAACGTTCTGCGCGAACAGCTTAGCCACTGCTTAAGCGCATTACGTGAACACGACTCTATTAATTCACATAAGTGGTTGATTGCTTTGTCTGGCGTGGTTATATCACCTGAGGCTTCAATACGCGCCAATTGACGATATTCGTCTTTGTCATAATGCAAAACCATCGCGTTTTTCTTTAAGTCTGCCACCAGGGCGCTAATATCTTGTTTAGACTCAAGCTCTAGATCTACATTTAAAAATTGAATTTCCGACATTGTCTGCTTTTTACCCTCTTATAGTTTCATCGCAAACTTTAACGCAGTTTTACTTTTATACCAAATCAACAAAGCGCTAAACATGGCTTTATTAATAGAAAATACCTGTTTAAGCGCCATTGGCACCTAATTTGCCTTATAAAACGGGTTAGGCTAGTTACGCTTAATTTTACCGATTATGTATGAAAGTTATACACACACTGTGTAATTAACCGCTTCAGGAGGACAATTATGGTAGATCATGGCCCGCAAATTAAAAACGACGATCAGTACGATGCGCTGCGAGATGAAGGCATGAGCAAACAAAAAGCCGCGCGCATTGCTAATAGCAATACTCATAAAACCGCTGTCAAAGGCGGCAAAGCCTCAAAGTATGAGCAGCGCACTAAAAAGCAGCTGTACAATAAAGCTAAAGAGCTCGGCATTAGTGGCCGCTCTAAAATGAGCAAACAAGGGCTAATAAATGCCTTACGTGAGCATTAAACACAGCCTCACTGATTTTTTATCGCTCCTTTTTATTATTTTTATAAAGTTAGAGTAAGCTTATGAATAACTGCGACAAAATGCCGCAGTAAAAGCATGGGCTGCTGTAATACACTAACGCTAAAAATAATAAGAAGCACAAAATGAAAAAACAACTATTTAAGCGCGCTCGAAAACTACATAAGTGGCTAGGCTATTTACTTGCCTTACAAATTTTAGCTTGGCTTTTAGGCGGCTTAGTAATGAGCGCGATACCACTTGAATACGTACACGGTAAGCACCTTGCTAAGCGCACACTTACAAACCCATTTACTCAAGCAGATTACCCCACATCACTCGATAATATTACTGCGCAAGTGCCTAACCCCACGCAAATAGTGTTTGAGCACTTTTTAACGACCCCGCTTATTACTGTTATTAATAGTGGCGAGCAGCAAAGCTTTAATGGTTTAACGGGCCGCCCTTTTCAGCCACCGACTAAAATACAAATTACCGCTAATGCACAAGCGCATTTACTCATCGATGCTAAGCCAATTAGCACAACGCTTTTAAAACAAGGCACTCGAGAGGTGGGATACAAAACAAATGTGTGGCAAGTACAATTTAACGACACCTTTAATACTACGCTGTATTTAAATGCAATTAACGGCAAAGTTATCACCGTTCGCAGCACACTATGGCACATATTCGACTTTTTTTGGATGCTACACATAATGGATTACGACGAGCGTGAAGATTTTAACAACCCGCTTCTCATCAGTTTTGCAGCCACCAGCGTACTATTTTGTTTATGCGGTATTATTTTATTAATACAAAACGTTAGGCTAAAAAAACTTACACGTGTTGGTCAATCAAAATAGGGTTGCCGTCTGGGTCGGTAATAATAAAACTTTTATCACCCACAGGTTCAACCTGGATATGAGCGTTTTGAAAATATTCGCTAAGCGCATCAACATCCTTAAACTCTGTAACGGTTTGTGCGTTTTGATCCCAGCCAGGATTGAAGGTCAGCATGTTTTTATCAAACATACCCGAGAACAAGCCAATTAAATGCTCACCGTTTTTCATCACTAGCCAGTTTTGCTCTATCTCACCTGCAAACTCGCTAAAGCCCAACTTTTCGTAAAACGCTTTTGAGGCTCTAATATCTTTAACCGTTAAACTTATTGAAAAAGCACCTAGCATAGTCATCTCCTCGCTATTTTTTATATCAGTATAGAGTGTACTAAGCATTGCGGATTAAAATTTGTTCAGGCTTTATCTTTTAGCAGCAAAACTTTAGACTAGCGCCTCCTGTAGTTCACGTATGTGATGGATATGCTTAAATTTATTTTGGCCTTTGTGGCTTGTTGTATTTGTTTTTCTGCATCGAGTGAAGAATTTACCCGTTTTTCAACGGCTAAAAGGCACTTAATTAAAACCCTACCCGAAAACGCCAAAAGCCTTTACTGCGGCTGCGACATTAAAAAGCAAGGTAAAAAGCTAATCCCCGACCCTAGCAACTGTGGTTATATTCCACGTAATACGTTAACTTCCTCTGGCAAGGTTAATGTACGTGCACTGCGTATAGAGTGGGAGCATATAGTGCCGGCGTGGGAATTTGGTCACCAGCTACAATGCTGGCAAAACGGTGGTCGTAAAAACTGTCGAAAGGTCAGTGCTAAATTTAGAAAAATGGAAGCCGATATAAACAATTTAGCCCCTGCTATTGGCGAAATTAACGCAGATCGCTCTAACTATCGCTTTGGTATGCTTAGCGAAAACGCTACCCAATATGGCCGCTGCCAAGTAAAGGTTAATTTTAAACAACGCGTTGTAGAGCCTCCTTTTTATGCCCGTAAGCGCATTGCCGACACCTACGCCTATATGCAAAAAACATACGGCTTAAAAATATCAGCTAAACAACAAAAGCTATTTAATGCCTGGCAAAAACAAGCATTTGCAGATAAAAGCAGCGCAAGTAAGCTGTAGCACACCTAAGTGTATACACTCATTTACATAATTTAGGGGCGAATACGTTGAATAAATGAGCGGGTGTTGTAGTATTTTAAACAACTTATTTACAAAAAGTAGTTTTGTATGTTTAAAAATAATAAAGCAACACTCGCTATTATTGCTGCACTTTCAAGCCTAACGCTTGTGGGCTGTGGCGGTGGTAGCAGCATGAATGAAACGCCCGACCCAGTCGTCACACCTCCTGCAAACACAGCCCCGACATGGACGGCAGGTGTGTTTGAGCCATCGGATGAGTTAAAAAACTTTTGCGAAAACCCACGCACAGGTAACGATCCGTTTAATAATAATGAGCCCTACCCTGACCAAGCCGGTTCGGCCCTTTACGAAAAGCTTTGGCTTCGCTCCTGGAGCGACGAAACCTACCTTTGGTATGATGAAATAGCCGATAACGACCCTGAAAACTTTGCTACAGTGGCCAATTATTTTGCCCAACTAAAAACCGAAGAACTAACCGATTCTGGCGCTAAAAAAGATAATTTTCATTTTTCAGAGCCTTCTGAGGACTACTTTCAAGAAGCGCAATCAGGTGTAACCTCAGGCTATGGTATAAATTGGGCATTTATTGGCGACCCAGCTGATAGAATTTTACGTGTTGCCTACCTAGAAGACGACTCACCAGCAAGCCAAATTGGTTTTCAACGTGGCGATACCGTACTTGAAGTTGATGGCGTAAACATTAATACCAGCACACAAGCAGGCGTAGATACCTTAAACGAAGGCTTATTTAGCCCCACTAATGGCGACTCGCACACCATCGTTGTGCGCAGTAACGATGGCGCTGAAAAAACATTTAACGTAACTGCCGGCAACATAGAGCAAACGCCGGTTCAAAACGTAAAAACCATTACCACTGCAAATGGCACTAGCGTAGGGTACATGCAGTTTAATAGCCATATAGGTATTGCCCAAGAAGGCTTAATTGCTGCAGTTAATAAATTTAAAACCGATAACGTAGAAGAGCTTGTTATCGACTTTAGATATAACGGAGGCGGTTTATTAGCGCTTTCTTCGCAGCTGGCTTACATGGTGGCGGGCAGCGCCAACATTCAAAACCGTATTTATTACCAAACTCAGCAAAACGATAAACAACCGGTAGAGTCGCCTTTTCCGTTTATAGATGAAGAAATTGATTACTCAACTTTTTTTAGCACTGGCGAAAGCCTCCCCGATTTAAACCTATCTAAGGTGTATGTGCTTAGTACAGCGGGTACGTGTTCAGCCTCAGAAGCCTTTATTAATGGCTTAAAAGGCATTGACGCCGAGGTAGTGCTCATTGGCGACACAACCTGCGGTAAACCATACGGTTTTACCCCAACACATAACTGTGGCACCACCTATTACACCATTCAATTTAGCGGTATTAACAGTAAAGGGTTTGGTGAATATGCAGCAGGCTTTACGCCAACGCCTACACCACAGTTTGATGCTGATGTAAAAGGCTGTGTAGTCAGTGACGACTTTGATAATCAACTAGGCGATCCAAACGAAGGGATACTCTCTACTGCGCTTTATCATATTGATAATAACGGCACGTGCCCTGTTAGCACCGCCTCTGCAAGTATTAAAACGCAAGTACAAAGCGCTGCTGGCGATAGCAAGCAGCTATTACCTTTAAACGCACCTAATAACGTTAACCGTGGCAATATGGATTTAACCTGGCCTACGTTAAATAAGGATAAGTAATGGCTAAACTACTGGCAATATTAACCTTATTATTTATTGGAGGCTGTAACAGTATGAGTAATGCCACTGCTAAGCCTGCACTACTTACCGAGGTAAACCCAGGCGTTATAGCCACGCTCCAGCAAGCGATTATAAAAGCAAAGGGCGGCACACTAGTTACGCTGGCCGACACCGTTTTTACTAAACGCAGCGAGTTATTACTAAGCCATGGGAATAGTAAAGACTCAAATGGTATGCCCATAATGGGCGCGCATAATATCAAGCCAGAAAAGTTTGTTTTACAAATAATCGACAAACAGTGCGTGCTTTATTATCCAAAAAAAGATATGTCTATTGAGCTTAAAAACGTAAGCTGTAAAGCACAATAAAATACTATTAAAAAGGCACACAGCATTTATGCTGTGTGCCTTTATCGTTTTTCACTTGGTTTATAAGTCTTGATGCGGACCAAACACTTCGTAATGAATATGCTCGTTTTTAACACCTAGTGCCAGTAACTGGCTTTTCACAAACGCCATAAACCCAGTGGGGCCACATAAGTAAAAATCGCCATTTTTAAGAGGTAACTGTGTTTTTATGGCAGTTAAGTCCATTAACCCTGTAAAATCAGCCCCATCACTACTTTGATTAAACCACGTAATAGTTTGCAAGCTGTTATAAGCCGTACTTAATTCATTTAAATAGTGTGCAAATGAGTGCTGCTGCGTATTTTCGCACGCATGTAAATACATAATATTTTGCTTAGGGTTATCGCTTAATAGCGTTTCGAGCATCGCAAGCATTGGGGTTTGCCCTACACCTGCTGAAATAAGTACCGCTGGGTTTTTACTATTTCGTAAAAAGAAATCACCTGCAGGCGGGTATAGTTCAACTACGTCGCCTTGAGCTAGTGAGTGTAAATAATTAGACACCATGCCAGGCTTTGGCTGCAGCTCTTTTTTAACGCTAATACGGTAGTTTTTACCATTGGCTTTTTGTGAAATAGAATACTGGCGAATTTCTTCATATTCAGCGCCCGCCGGTTTAACTTTAACCCCTAAATACTGGCCTGGTTTATGGGTAATCACCGCTTTGCCATCTACAGGCGTAAGTGTAAAGCTTGTTACGAGTGCTGATTCAACCTGTTTGTTGGTTATTTCAAATTGGCGCGTGCCCGCCCAACCACCGTGTTTATTTTTACTGTGCTCATATAAAGCCGCTTCTTCGGTAATACACATATCAGCAAGCAGTGCGTAAGCTTCACGCCAAGCGTATTCTACATCCGGCGTAAACTGCTCTGGTATTAGCTCTTTTAAGGTGCCAATTAAGTGAGCACCAACAATGGGGTAGTGCTCTGGTAAAATATTTAAACTGGTGTGTTTATGGTTAATGCGCGCTAATGCCTCTTTTAACACCGCTAAGTTATCAATGTTTTGAGCGTATGCCGCTAAGGCGTTAAACAAAGCAAATTGCTGGCGCCCGGTGTTTTGATTCGCCATATTAAAAATATTTTTAAGCTCTGGGTTATGGCTAAATAGTCGCTTATAAAAATGATCGGTCACAACCGTGCCGGCTTGCGCTATTAACGGAGCAGTGCTTTTAACAATCTCAATGGTTTTATCAGATAACATAATGTAGTCCTGTAGGTAAACTAACCACGGCGCCCATCAACACGACGGCGCGTTAATATAGGTGTGCAGTAAATTAAAAATAACAAAAAAGCCACTAACCACAGCAAGGCACTGATCTGCCAAGCAAAGTGTGGCGCAATAATTAAAGGGAGTATGGAGCGAGTAATAGCTGCCACCAGCACAAGCGCAAAAGCAACAGATATATATTTAGGTGTATTAAGCGTACGCCCTGTATGCCCTAGTGATACACGGGTCATCATGGCTAAAATCATCATCCCTATTGTGCCAATAGTGATAAGGTGGAGCGCATCTTTGAAGGGGATTACGCTTGTGTAAAAGCTCAGTGTAATCATCATTAAGCCAACACCTAAAGCAAAATAAGAAAAATGCAAAGACCATAATAAAGGCACTTTTAGCACGTTTGCATGCCACCAAAGTTTTGCTCGAATTAAGTGAAGCACAGCCACTATTGCAACAATGAATGCAGGGCTAATTGAGCTTAAAAATAATTTACTGATAAAAAATAAAGTAATTGCCAATATTGATAAATACAGCAGTGCTTTATCAATATTAGGAGTGCGTACTTGCTCGCTAAGCGCTAAGCCTTTAGCTGTAAAAAAAGGAATAACCCGCCCTGCTACAATGCCGACCAGTAAACTGACAACCAGTACCGCAGTGTCAACCACAGCTAATGCAAGCTGCATGTTGTTATTTAAAACAAGTAGTAAATAAAGAGTATTAAGGGCGCACAACACGCTTAAAATAACTAAAAACGGGTAATTATTTTTACTGCGTGCTGTTAATAGCATATTAGCCAGTGCCGTAATTGCCCCAAGCCACCATGCTAGCTGTAGCAAAGTAACAAGCCATAAATTAGCATTAGCAAAATCAGCCAGCTTTATAAAAAATGCTAAACGAGCACTTATCCATACAAAAGTAAGTAGCATAAGTGCTTTGCCACTTATACTTTCAACGCCCGTCCAAGTTTGTGCCGCCGTAAGTAAAAAACCGACTGCTACCACTCCTGCAAAGCCAAATAGCATTTCGTGCGCGTGCCAAAGTGTGGCTGGCATGGTTAAGTGCCAACTAGCATAGCCCGTTAAAATAAGTAGCCAATACCCTATCGATAAAAATGCCAGCAAACCGCCTGCTAAAAAGTAGGGTCTAAATGCAAGCATCCATAACGGCCATTTTGTTACGTGATGAATAGCTATGTGCGCTGGCATTGGCTCTGTTAAATTTAGTGGGCGCATTAGCGTACTTCCTGCCCTAAACCATGTTGAGCAACACAACGCAGCACATAACTAACTTTTAAAATAGCTGCCACTACAATCGTACTAATATGCGCTGATATTTGTACCTGCATCGAAAAGTGCTCTGCGTACGGGTAACTAATTAAAATGCTCACAACCATACAAATAGCGCTAAGCCCTAATACTGCATTAGCAGTAAATAATAGCGATTTAAAAAATGCGCCTAACTCAACCTGGTTGTTTACATTATTTAGTGTAAGTGTGTTCATAACTACCTCAGCAACCATTAACGTTACTTAGCTATTACACATAGTGTGCCAATAAAATAAAACACTAATATTCAGTAAGTTAAACATAAACACTTTACAAATTGAGTCTTTATGACACACTCTAATTTAAATCATAAAAACACGAATAGGTCATTTTGACATGAATCAGCAATTCAACCTTACCCAAGTGGCTTTAGAGCTTGCCCAAAGCACGCTGCACGAGCACAGCTTTGATCAATTATTGGCAACGGTTGAACGTGTAATACCTAGTGATGCCAGTGCATTACTTGTGGTGCAGGGCGAGCAACTTAAGCCCTTAGCCATCAAAGGTCTGATGCCCGACAGCCTTGGTAGGCGCTTTAAAATAGCAGAGCACCCTCGATTAGCGGCCATTTGTAGTGCAAACCACGCATTACAGTTTGCACACGACTGCCCCCTGCCCGACCCATACGACGGCCTGCTGCTGGCCAAAACGGGCGATATTCCTGTGCATGCTTGCTTAGGCTTACCCCTTTACGATAAAAGCACTTTGCTAGGCGTGCTTACATTCGATAGCTTAAACGCAAATGCCTTTAGCAGTATTAGTGCAGATACACTCAGCACCTTACAAATACTGTGCAGTGCGCATTTTAAAACAGCCCTAGAGCTTGCCCATTACAAACACCATGCTCAGCATTCAAACGCCCTTGTACAAGCGCTAACGCGTGATGCACTTACTCGCGATGGCGGCGAAATTATTGGCCAAAGCCCTGTAATGCAAACGCTAAAAAATGAAATAAAACTCGTTGCAGCCTCTAATTTTAGTGTATTGGTGTTAGGAGAAACGGGCGTAGGGAAAGAGCTAGTAGCGCGTAATATTCACTTAAATTCTGCCCGAAAAGATCAACCGCTGATTCACTTAAATTGTGCCTCACTCCCCGAAAACCTTGCAGAGAGTGAGTTTTTTGGCCACGCCAAAGGCTCATTTACTGGCGCACAAAATGCCCGCCAAGGTAAGTTTCAGTTAGCTGATGGTGGCACGTTATTTTTAGACGAAATTGGCGAGCTACCATTGGCTATGCAAAGCAAACTATTACGGGTGTTGCAAAGTGGTGAAATACAAACAGTAGGAGAAGACACGCCAAAATATGTGGATGTAAGGGTAATAGCAGCCACTAATCGTGATTTAAAACATGAGGTAGCGCAAGGCCGCTTTAGAGCCGATTTATATCACCGGCTAAGTGTTTACCCTATTAGCGTGCCGCCACTTAATAAACGCGAGCACGACATAACTTTATTGGCTGGTTATTTTATTGAACAAACTGCCCGTAAATTAGGTATTAAACAATTAAAGCTAAGCACTGAAGCGCAAGTATTGCTCAACCAATACAGTTGGCCTGGTAATGTACGCGAGCTTGAGCATGTTATTAGCCGCAGCGCATTAAAAGCTAAACAAAGCCAGTGGCAAAACCCAATAATAACAATTACAAGCGAGCACTGCGATTTAGCCCAACAACCAAACAACAACGCGCACGTTAGCACGCCAATTACCGCCCACATTGCCCATCATCAGCCCTTAAAACAGGCCGTTGAATCTTTGCAATTTACGGTTATTACCGAGCAATTAAAACAGCATAATTATAATTGGGCAGCTACTGCACGAACCCTTGAACTCGACAGAGCCAACCTAGTTAGGCTTGCCAAACGCTTAGGCATTAAAGTTAAAAAAACTATTTAACGTGTGGCATGTTACTAAAGTAGGTTTTTAATAAGCCTGCAAAAGCTTGTACTTTCGCGGTGCGGTGTACTAAATGGTGAGTAACCAACCAAGAGTCAAACTCCCAATGTAATTTGTCGTGCAATATAGGCACTACGTCGGGGTTATTTTCTATCGCGCTTTGGTGCAACCCCCCTATGCCTAAGCCTTTAATAACCGCGCGCGCCGCTTCTGAGGTTTCTGATACTCTTAATTTAATTTGCGACTGAGGAATAAACTCATCAACCCAGCTAAAGTACGGTACACGCGCATTAAATCCCGCAATACCCGATATAAAATTATGCTGCTTTAAGTCTTCTAAGGTTTTTGGCATGCCGTGTTTAGCAATATAACGTTTGTGGGCATAGAGGCCGGCCGATAGCTTAGCTAAGTGCTGCGCTATATAGTCGCCTTCATCTGGTTTGGGGCCTACTCGTATTGCTATATGAGCTTGTCCGTGGTCAAGCCTTAGGCGCTTTTGCTCTAAAATCACTTCTAGCTGCACTTGCGGATGCAATGTTTGAAACTGCTCACACACGTTGCTTAGCATATCCATAAAACCACTTACGGTAGTCAATAACAAGCTCCCTCTGAGTTCACTATCGGCTGCGGCAATGGCATTATGTAAACCTTCAAGTGAGTTATCTATCGCTTGTGCGGTTTCAAATAATTTTGCCCCGCTTTCGCTTACTTTATATCCGCGCGCATGGCGATGAAATAACCGTACATTTAAGTTTTTCTCTAAGTTATTTATGCGTCTCAACACTGTGCTATGGTGCACACTTAATGCCTCTGCTGCGGCGGTCAAAGTACCTAGCCTTGCCACTTCAAAGGCAACTTTTACGTCTTGCCAGTCGTCAAATTTTATTGCCACGCTACCCGCCTTCTACTTATGTGCATATACGCACATAAGTGTTGCGTTTATTCGGGTTTTCTACAAGCAAAAATTTGCTACATTAGTGTCATACCCAACTAATAAAAGGTCTTAATCATGTCAGCACCAAAAATTATCGCGCTCGCGGGTAGCCTGCGTAAAGATAGCTTTAACCAAAAACTCATTAACGAAGCAGCTCGTTTTGCTCTGCAAACAGGTGCTGAAGTGGAAGTAATTACACTCGCCGAGTTAAATTTGCCATTATTTAGCGAAGACATTGAAGCGCAAGGCACACCTACCGATGCACAACTATTAAAAGATAAACTGCGTAATGCTGATGGTATTTTACTGGCAAGCCCAGAGTACAACGGCTCAATTACTGCTGCACTTAAAAATGCAATTGATTGGGCATCGCGAACTGAACAAGGCGCAGTCCCCGCATTTCGCAACAAAGTAGTGGCGTTATTTGCTACATCACCAGGTGGTTTGGGTGGTTTGCGCGGCTTAAACCATGTACGCGATATTTTAAGTGGGATTGGCTCGTTAGTACTTGCCGATCAGCTCGCTATCCCATCAGCATTTACTGTATTTGACGAAGATGGAAAAATTAGCGACCCAACCACTGCAGAAAAAGTGAGCGTATTAACGCAGCAGCTCGTTTCTGTTGCTAGTAAATTAAGCTAATTTTTACGATTGTGTCGCTGCTAATTTAGCAGCGATAAAATCGGTGTGCGCTACATATAAAAGCCCAGCCACTTTACGTATTACATACTCTTCTTGAGGGTCTATCTCTCCATCGGCATACGCCAATCGCCATAATAGCTCAATTATTTCAATGCGCTGCGCCGCACTGCAGTGATCGTTAATCTGCTTAGAAAATTGAAAGTAATCAATAGCCCCATCTAAGCTACCAGCGGCATTGTTGGTGAGCTCATCAACTTCCGATTCTGTTAAATTAAAGTATTTTTTTAAGGTTGCAGTCAGGGTGTGTTGTTCATTATGGTCGAGCTTAGAATCAGCACGCATTACTTCAATAAGCAGCGCAGCAACCGCTGTTTTTAGATCATGCTGCTCTATGCTTGGCTGTTGCTCGTCAAAAGCGGCAAACAGTTGTTTTATTTGTTTGAACATCACATATTCTCTTTTTGGGTGTTAGACTTAACTTAAATACATCGCACTTAATGCTTTATTAATGGGTATTAAGTTCGCAAATTAAAGGATACATTTTTATGAAAGGCTTATACACACCGCATTTAGTTGTTGGCGCTGCATTGCTAGCCTTTTCTGGTATAGGGAGCGCCTTTGCAGAAGTGGGCGAAAAAGAAAAGTCATACGACTTTGATAACAAAGTACATTACTACCAAACCAAAATTGGTGAAGACAACTATAAAATAGAAATACAATCAGACGACTACAAACACTTTGCTAATCAAAGTATGTTTTTACTGCGCCACGCAGACAGATTATGCCGCGGCAGAACCTTTATGTTAAAAGTGCTTGAAGGCGTGCAAGAGTACGAACGTTTTCCTACTAAACCACGCGCTTATCAACCACCATTAAACGTTTTACTACAATGTGACGCACCCGAGAAAAAAGAAAAATAGTTTATTTTTCGTAGCCCCACGGCGCTGCTGGTGGAGTAATTGGTTTAGTTAAATCAAAGTCCACCTTAAACTCGCGCCCTTGGCGAATTAACCGATACGTAAATACCTCAGGATAAATATACATTTGCCATGTATTACCTGCCGACTGTGCTATCCCTTGTGCTACAAATAACTCTTTAGAGTATTGATCGGCCGGGAAAGACTGCATTTGTGCAAAACCCGCATCAAGAGTATGACCGCCATACATAGTTGAGGCATCGTCGCTGCCATCTTCATGGCGATGATCGTGCTTTAAGCTCAAACCACTGCCCGTTTTAGTAATGATCCATGTACGCGATGCATCATCTCCCACATGAAATGGTACTTGTAGCTCGCTATCTGTGCATTTACGAACATGCATAATTAGTTTTTTATTCTCAAATGAGCTTGGGCCTTTTGCGTTATCTACGCTTACTTTGCCCTCAAACGCTTTACCACAATGCGCAGCTATATTATTAAAAAACGCATCGTGTGTTGGTATAGATACCAAAGGCGCAGGGCGCGCAATAGCCGCTGATGAGGCAAGTAATAACGTTGCTGCCGTTAATAATTTCATAAAGTACTCTTATAATAGTTTTTTCATACCATAGCGGTTTAAGTTAATAATGGGAAATAGCTGCGACAAGTGGCTTTTCTGCTCTGTTTTTCATTAATGTTAAAAGTGAATAATGGAAGTCTTGAAAAATCACTTCACCCCATATTCGCGAATAAACACCAAAATTTGTATTATCTTGCACAGTCGTTTTTAAAGTTAAAATCGTATTGCCGCTTTTATCTTCACTTAACGCATACCCACCATACAGAGGTGAAAAGTATTCGCCGCCTAGTTTTACGTGTTTATCGAGTGCGTCATCGGGAATAGCATCAGGGTCTATCTCAAATCTATAAAGCATCTGTTTATTTGGCTGCCAATCAGTAATCACTTCTTTAAATTTAACTCCTTTATGCCATTTACTGGTTCTAACAGCCCCAACCCCCGTAGCATTCATATTTGCCTCTAAAGGTTTAGGTACACCTATTAATTGGGTAAGCGAAAATGGCAATTCTTGTGGCTCTATGGTGCTTACATTTGCAAGCTGCTGCCACACACGGTTTATAGGCGCTTCAATAACTATAGAGTTGGTGACTTCATACGTTTTTGATAAGTGTAAATAATTTACCTCAATAGGTGAGAGCAATACAGGAAGCAAAACTATTGAAAGTAAAGGCCTGTTAGCGTTTTTTGTTTGGCGGTTTTTAATAAAGCCTGCCAGTAAACCTCCCATACTTGCAAAGAGCATAAAGGCAGGCAAAGCCATTGCCACACAAATACTGCCTTCAAGCAGTGTAATAACGCTTACAAGTAAAAAAACAAAAATTGGCTGCCAAGCAATTGTCACCATTTGCCTTTTAGTTAATGTATTTGAGCTTTTAAATTCAAAATGAATACGAATATAGCCAATTGCAACGGGCACTAAAAACATAAATGAAATAGATACAAGGCTACTTAAATTATAAGTATCAAGCAGCTCCACAAACAGCCGCATAAATATGCCGTAAAGCGTACCAAGTAAAATACCAATTGATTTAGGAGATTGAATTTGCATTGAATTTCTTATTATTTGAGTAACCATTGAACCTAGCAGATGCGCTATTTCAGTTCAATTAAAATACATAAACCACTGCTTAGACTAAAGGATAACAGCCTTGTTTTTACAATGTTTCTCCAAATTAGAACACATAAAAAACAAATCAACACACTGATTCTAAACAAAATATACTTTACATTTAAGAATGCCAACACAATGATTTAGCATAAAATAAAGCCATACACGACCTTTTGCCTATACATTCCTGAGTAAAAGCTGATCTACTCTGCTCCTTCACTATTCATTTGCTTTAACAAAAGCCGTATTAATAAATAAGCAACGAGTAACAGGAGGGACTATGTCAGTAACCCCAAAGGGTAACGAGCCAGAAAAAACAAGCGCATCCCACGTAGATGATGCCAACAGCTATCAAAATAAGCATAGAGCTAGTTCAGAGTTTAATACCCGCGACGAATACCTAGAGCACGAGCTGCAAATTATGCAGCCTAAGCGATGGCGGCCTAATTTACCATTTAGAGACTACCGCTTTGAATTTGAAGACACAATTCCTGCCATGGCGGGCACCATTGGTAAAGTTGTTATGGTGGGTGCTATTGCCGCTACTTTTGCAGCGCCACTAGGTTTAAGCGATGCGTTTGTGTTAGAAAACGTACGCTATGAATTACTGATTGTTTCTATTTTTATTATTTTGTTTTCGGGCTTTATTTTACCCACCGCTAACTTAGCGGGTACTCATGGGCCACTTATTCCTCTTATTCCAATTGTGGTTGCCGCTGGCGGCCATCCTATGGCATTTGGCTTGCTGATTGGTGCCTTTGGCTTTATTTTAGCCATAACCAAAGGAGGGAGCTTGCTGGCACGCTTAACCAGTAAAGGCGTGTGCGGGGGCTTGCTTATATATTTAGGCTTTATTGGCACAATTTCACAGGTTAAAAAGCTGTTTGCATGGGCTGAGGCCATTGATATGGCGCACATCGCATTTATTGTTATTTTGGCGACCATTTTATTGTATGCGTTACTTGAGCATTTTAAAAAGCGCTGGTTAGCTGTGCCGCTTAGCTGCCTTATTGGCGGTGTGGTTGCATTTGCACTCGGTGCGCCGTTTGAATTTAATACCGCGCCGGGCTTACCAAATATGAACCCAGCTTATTGGTGGGGCGAAAACACAGGCTGGATGCTTGGCTTACCTACGCTTGAAAGCTTTGTGGTTGTGCTGCCGTTTGCGGTATTAGCTGTCGCTATGTGGTCACCGGATTTTTTAGGGCATCAAGTATTTCAAAAAATTAGTTACCCGCAACGCACTGAAAAAGTTCAAATGAACATAGACGACACCATGCTAAGCGCATCGGTTAGACAAACCTTTGGCTCGCTGGCCGGTGGTGCTAACTTTACCTCATCCTGGGGGACTTACATTGTCCCTGCCGCTATTGCTAAACGCCCTATCCCGGCGGGCGCCATTTTAACAGCCGTATTTTGTATTATTGCGGGTTTATGGGGCTACCCAATGGATTTAGCCATTTGGCAACCTGTGCTGTGTGTTGCGCTTATTGTAGGTGTGTTTATTCCGCTGCTTGAGGCGGGTATGGAAATGACACGCGAAGGTAAAACAACGCAATCGGCCGCTATTGTTGTGTTTGCCTCAAGCTTGGTTAACCCTGCTTTTGGTTGGTCACTGACTATGCTGCTTGATAACTTAGGCTTAATTGGCTGTAAAGAGCGCAGTGCTAATTTAACTAAAATGAGCCGCTGGGTTATTCCGCTAATTATGTTTGTTATTTTAACCACCGTTATGGCTATTGTTGGTATGCTGCCAGGCATACCTGCGCTAATGGCAGATTTTAGACATTAATAATTAGAAAACTTAAACATAAAAAAGCGCGGCTTATATACTCAGCCGCGCTTTGTTTTCATATGTAATTAATTGCTTTTCGTTACTGCCAAGGGCGCTCAGCAGCAAGTTGTTTTTCAAACGCATCAATTTGTGGATTTAGCGTTTCGGTCACACCAATAAAATCTAAGCCACTTAATAAACGCTCTTTTACGTCTTTACGAATATCAAAACTAATTGGCGCAAACTTATCGCTTGTTAGTGTTTGGTTTTCAAGATCGATTTGAATGTTTATATCGTCGTGTTGCTCACTAAGTACAAACAATTGCTCAAGCGTATCAGCCGGTAGCGCAATGGCTAGCATTTGGTTGTTGCCACAGTTATTAAAGAAAATATCAGCAAAGCTTTCCGCTAAAATTACTTCAAAACCATATTGCTTAAGCGCCCATGGTGCATGCTCTCGTGATGAGCCACAACCAAAGTTGTCGCGGGTTAATAATATTTGCGCGCCTTGGTAGCATGGGCGGTTTAAAATAAAATCAGGATTTGGTTCGCCGTTTTCTAGGTAACGCCAATCGTAAAACAGTGCTGCATCAAAACCATCACGGCTAGTTGATGTTAAAAACTGCTTAGGAATAATTTGGTCTGTATCTACATTGTTTTTATCAAGTGGGGCCATTAAGCCACTAAAAAATACGCTCATTAGGCTTCTCCTCTTATATCAACAAAGTGACCATGTATTGCAGCAGCGGCTGCCATTGCAGGGCTTACTAAGTGCGTACGCCCGCCACGGCCTTGGCGGCCTTCAAAGTTACGGTTAGAGGTAGATGCACAGCGTTTTCCCGCTTCTAAGCGGTCGTCGTTCATTGCTAAACACATTGAACAGCCCGGCTCGCGCCACTCAAAACCTGCCGCTTTAAATATATCGGCTAAGCCTTCGTCTTCCGCTTGCTTTTTAACAAGGCCAGAGCCCGGTACGATAAGTGCTTCAATGCCTGCTACTACTTGCTTGCCTTCAACAATTTTTGCCGCTGCACGTAAATCTTCAATACGACTATTTGTACACGAACCAATAAAGACTGTATCTACTTTCGCGCTTGATAATTTATCGCCGGCTTTTAAGTCCATGTATCTAAGTGCGCTGCGTATAGCATCGGCTTTAATTAAATCTGGTTCTTGGTCAGGATCTGGTATGCATTCATCAACGCCAATTACTTGCTCAGGGCTTGTGCCCCACGTAATTTGCGGCTGAATGTCGTCAGCTTCAAGCTCAACACTCAAGTCAAACTCTGCGCCTTCATCTGATTTTAAGGTTTCCCAGTATTCAACTGCAGCGTCAAAGTCAGCGCCTTTAGGTGCAAATGGGCGACCTTTTAAGTAATCATACGTAATTTGATCTGGTGCTATTAAACCTGCTTTTGCACCCATTTCAATACTCATGTTACATAACGTCATGCGGGCTTCCATTGAAAGTGCTTCAATGCCTTCACCACAAAATTCAGCAACATAACCTGTACCGCCAGCTGTACCTAACTTACCAATAACCGCCATAATTAAATCTTTAGAGGTTACAGTTGGGCGAAGCACACCGTTAATTTGAATTTTTAACGATTTTGCCTTCTTTTGCTGTAGCGTTTGCGTTGCTAATACGTGCTCAACCTCAGACGTACCAATACCGTGCGCTAATGCGCCAAACGCGCCATGCGTAGAAGTATGGCTATCACCACATACAATGGTAGTGCCAGGCAAGGTAATACCTTGTTCAGGCCCCATTACATGCACTATGCCTTGGTTAATTGAGTTTAAATCGTAAAGTACAATGCCAAACTCTTTACAGTTAGCATCAAGTGCCATTAACTGGTTTTTAGATACTTCGCTTGCGGCATCAAGTGATCGGCTTTTAGTCGATACGTTATGATCCATTGTTGCAAAGGTTTTTTCTGGGCAACGTACCGTACGGTTTTTTTCACGTAGGCCTGCAAAAGCCTGTGGTGATGTCACCTCGTGTACTAAATGACGGTCAATATAAAGTAAATCAGTTTGCTCGTTTATGCTGGCAACGGTATGTGCTTGCCAAATTTTGTCGTATAACGTTTGGGCCACTTGCTAATTCCCTACTTTGTTAAGTCGCAGCATAACGGTGCTGCGATTTATATATTAAATACGTGAAACGATGGCAGCTGCCACATCGCTTGTGCTGTATCCACCTTGTGGGTAGATATCTGGCGTGCCAACGCCTGCTTCTACAGCTTCGGCTACGGCTTTTTCAATGGTGCGCGCAGCTTCGTCTTGCCCTAATGAGTAACGTAGCATAAGTGCAGCACTTAAAATTTGCGCAATCGGGTTTGCAACCCCTTTGCCAGCAATATCTGGCGCTGACCCACCGGCTGGTTCGTATAAACCAAAGCCCGATTGATTCAAGCTGGCCGATGGTAATAAGCCCATTGAGCCTGTGATCATCGCACACTCATCTGACAAAATATCACCAAATAAGTTATCGCAAAGTAGCACGTCAAACTGGCTAGGCTGTTTAACTAATTGCATAGCTGCGTTATCTACGTATATGTAATCTAGGCTGACTTCTGGGTAGTCTTTGCTTACTTCGGTAACGACTTCACGCCATAATACGCTTGATGCAAGTACGTTTGCTTTATCAACCGACGTTACATGGTTACTACGTAATTTTGCTGCCTCAAAGGCAAAACGGGCAATGCGTTCAATTTCTTTACGCGAGTAAGTTTGTGTATCAAATGCAGCTTCTTCAGCGCCCTCTCCACTTCGGCCTTTTTCACCAAAGTAGATGCCGCCAGTAAGTTCGCGTACACATAAAATATCAAAGCCTTTTTCGCTAATATCTGCACGTAATGGCGATGCTGCGCTAAGCGCTGGTAAAAGTTGTGCTGGACGTAAGTTACAAAACAAACCAAAGTGCTTACGAAGCGGTAAAAGCGATGCACGCTCAGGTTGCTCGTTAGGTGGTAGGTTTTCCCATTTTGGGCCACCTACTGAGCCAAATAAAATGGCATCGGCGTTTTCACACGCACTTAGCGTTTTTGGTGGTAATGCTTCACCAAATTCGTCAATAGCTGCGCCACCAATAGCATGATGCTGACGGTTCAGGGTAAAACCAAACTTATTGCTTACAGCATCAAGTACTTGCTCTGCTGCTGCCATTACTTCTGGGCCAATACCGTCGCCTGCTAATACGGCAACGCTGTAGTTTGTTTTACTCATCCTGCTTTCCTTTGTTGTTTTAAATCAGACACTTTTTGTGCACGATAAATTAAGTTGTAAACACGGATCATGGCGCGTACCGACGCCTCTACCACATCCGCAGCAATACCCGCACCGTGATAAGGGCGACCATCGTATTTAGCAATAATGTTTACTTGACCAAGCGAACTTGCGCCTTGACCAGTGGCTTCTAAATTGTATTCAATCATTTCAACGCTCATACCAGTTAAGCGCTCAATAGCCGCAAATGAGGCTTCAACAGGGCCATTACCTGTAGCAGCTTCTTGTTTTGCTTCGCCATCAATTAACATTCCAATGGTAGAGCTGGCTACCGACTGTGAGTTAGACGCTGAGTTTACAAACTCTAATTGGTATTTTTCGTCTTTGTCGTTAATTTGATTAAAGTAAATCATGGCTTCAAGGTCGTAATCGTATACGGTGCCTTTTTGATCAGCTAACGCTAAAAAGCTCTCGTATAAGCTGTCCATATCGTAGTCAGCTTTTTGATAACCTAACTCTTCTAAGCGGTGCTCAATAACATGACGACCCGAACGCGAGGTCATATTTAATTGGTTATTTGGCACACCGACGCTTTCTGGCGACATAATCTCATAAGTATTTTGCGCTTTTAATACGCCATCTTGGTGAATGCCCGAGCTATGTGCAAAGGCGTTTTCGCCCACAATAGCTTTATTTGGCTGTACCGGCATATTGCATATTTTTGCCACTTGGCGAGATGCGCGATAAATTTCTTCGCTTTTAATATCGGTGTGTACGTTTAAGTGGTCTTTGCGCATTTTCATGATCATCGCCACTTCTTCAAGCGAGCAGTTACCCGCACGCTCACCAATACCATTTATTGTACATTCAATTTGGCGAGCACCGGCTTGTACCGCGGCTACCGAGTTAGCTACAGCTAAACCTAAATCGTTATGACAATGTACACTTAAACGCGCTTTATCTATATTCGGCACGTTATTCATTAAATGGCGGATCATTGCGGCGTATTCGTCTGGCGTTACAAAGCCAACGGTATCAGGTAAATTAATAGTAGAGGCACCGGCGTTAATTGCCTGCTCAACAATTTTACATAAATCCCAGTGCGGCGTACGCCCTGCATCTTCACACGAAAACTCAACATCATCAGTGTAGTTACGCGCTAATTTAATTGATTTAACCGCCATGGCCGTTGCATCGTCTAGGCTCATACGTAATTTGTGTTCAAGGTGCAAAGGGCTTGTGGCGATAAAAGTATGAATACGGCTTTGCTGTGCTGTGCGAAGTGCTTCACCACAGGCTTCAATGTCTTTTGCTACTGAACGTGCTAAACCACAAATAATTGGGCCTTTAACCTCGGTTGCAATACGTTGCACCGAGCGAAAATCAGCGGGGCTCGAAACCGGAAAACCCACTTCCATCACATCCACGTTCAAGCGGCTAATAGTATGCGCTAGCTGAATTTTATCGTCTTCTGTAAGGCTTGCTTTAAGTGCCTGCTCGCCATCACGTAAGGTGGTATCAAAAATCCATACTTTATCTTTGTCTTGCATAACTGCCCCTCATTCCTCTGTTACCCAAATTTCAATTTATCCCAGCCGCGAGATAATAAAAAACCCCGCAATTGCGGGGTTTTTAGTGTTTAACTCGATGCAAACACACTAATCCCCGCTCACTGACCATAGCAGTAAGAGGTTAAGTTTTAGTGTAATTAAACGAATATTTTGCATCTTGTTTCTTGTGTGTGTGTTCAGTGAGGCCTATTTTTAACATTACAAAGGAGTTGGTGCAAGCATAAATATTCCAAACAAAGGAATAAAAACCCCACATTGAAGAAATTTATATACCTAAAAATAGCATATTCAGGTTTTATAAATCACACAGATACACTTTTTAGCTTAAATTAATGTGTTGAGTAAACTTGCGTGCTTAGATTAACTTATTGCTAATTTTTTAAGCTAAACCTGATTATTTGTTTCACGAATATAATGACCTGCACCGCGGGTAATATAACGCAGCTGCCAAATAACCCGCTCAATGAGTTCTTCGCGTTGTTGACCTTCTATATCAAGTGCTTCTGCACCGGCATTAAATACCAGTGTTACCATGGCTTCGGCCTGAATATAAGCGTGGATCGAATCGCACTTGGTTTCGCTTTCTAAATAATGCGCAAGCTCTAAAATAAAGTGCTTTACCTCACGAGCTACGGCGGCTCTAAAGGCTTTTGAGGTGCCTGAACGTTCTCGCAGCAGTAATCTAAATTGGTTGCTTGAGTTATCAATAAACTCCATAAAGGTAACAACCGAGGTATTTATTACGCTACCACCACTGGCTATACGTCTGCGGGCTTGGCGCATAAGCTGGCGAAGGGTCAAGCCTGCTTCGTCGACCATGGTTAAACCTAGCTCGTTCATATCTTTAAAGTGGCGATAAAAAGAGGTGGGGGCAATACCTGCTTCGCGGGCAACTTCGCGTAAGCTTAAATTAGAAAAACTATGATCAGCACTAAGCTGATTAAATGCCGCCTCTATTAAGGCTTGTCGTGTTTTTTGTTTCTGTTGTGCTCTAACACCCGACATCCACAGCTCCCTGAGTAAATTTATATGAAGTTTTAATGATAATTAGCCGAATTGTCTAGTCTAATACTTGACGCCAAGAGATTGAAACACTATTTTAGCTTACAGTTGTACGCTGAGAGTAAAAACGATGAATAAACCACCGATTATTTGGACAAACGTCCTATTTTTTAGCCTAACCTTTTTGGCGGCTGTCACACTTGTACCTTGGTACGGCATTAATTACGGATTTACCAGCGCGCATTGGATTGCATTTGTAGGCTGTATGTTTTACGCAGGCCTATCTATTACTGCCGGATACCACCGATTATGGGCGCATAAAGCCTATAACGTACACCCTGCAATAGAATTTATTTTTGCTCTTGGTGGCGCATTTGCTTTGCAAAACAGTGCGTTGCACTGGAGTAGCGATCACCGTATACACCACGGCCAAGTAGATGACCCAGTAAAAGACCCTTACGCCGCAACTAACGGCTTTTGGTACAGCCATATTGGCTGGATGCTCCGTGATTACCAAGGCGATAGTTATAACGATTACAGTAATTGTCGCGATTTACAGCGCAATAAAATTGTTATGTGGCAGCATAAACACTACTTAAAGCTTGTTATAGCCATGAATGTCGGTTTACCGCTTATGCTTGGTTTATTAGTGGGCGATGTGTGGGGCATGCTACTACTTGCAGGTTTATTACGCTTAGTATTGAGCCAGCACTTTACCTTTTTCATTAATTCATTGGCTCATATTTGGGGCTCACGCCCATACACTGAGAAAAACACTGCGCGCGATAATGGCTTTTTAGCGTTATTTACTTATGGCGAGGGTTACCATAACTTCCACCATATTTTTGCAAGCGATTACCGTAACGGTATTAAGTGGTTTCATTACGACCCAACAAAATGGATGATCCGCTCTTTAGCAGCGCTCGGTTTAGCCAGTAAATTAAAGCGCACCCCGGTTGAGCGCATAGAAAAAGCCAAAGCCGAAACGCTAATGAGTAAAACGCAAACGCGCCTTTCAAAATTGCCTTTAGCGCAAGATAAGCTTACATTATTACAACAAGAGTACGATTTACTGCTGAAAAAGCTGCAAAATTACTGTTCACTACAAAAACAAGTGTTAGAAGCTAAAAAAAATAACATGGCAAAGCAGTGTGAACAATCAGCATTAATGACACAATACCATGAGCTGGAAGCCGCCTGGGAAAATCAAAAACAGGCATGGCTAGCACTTAATGCGAGGTTATTAAAAGCCTCTTTTAATTAATTTAGGAGTGGCTGTGGCCAAACAACCAGAACAGAAAAAAGCACCCGTAAGTTTCCAATATGACGCAATAATTATTGGTACGGGCCCTGGCGGTGAAGGCACCGCCATGAACCTATCTAAAAACGATAAAAAAGTAGCGGTTATTGAGCGCCAACAAGCTGTTGGCGGTGGCTGTGTACATTGGGGAACAATTCCTTCAAAAGCATTACGCCACTCGGTTAGCCGCTATATTGAATACAAAGCAAACCCACTTTTTAATGTTGGCGAGCGCCCTAGCCGCTTAACGTTTCCTGATATTTTAAGTCATGCAAGTTCTGTTATTTCTAAGCAGTCAAACTTACGTAGCAGCTTTTACGACCGTAACCGCATTCATATGTACCAAGGCGATGCGAGCTTTGTAGATAAACACACGGTTGAAATTAAGCGTCTTGATGGCTCAGCAGAGCGTATTACCGCTAAAACCATTGTAATTGCTACTGGCTCACGCCCATACCGCCCACCTGAGGTCGACTTTAGCCATTCACGTATTTACGACAGCGATACTATTTTAGGCCTAGAGCACGACCCACAACGTGTACTTATATACGGTGCGGGTGTTATTGGCTGTGAATACGCTTCAATCTTTAAAGGCTTAGGTGCTAAGGTAGATTTAGTAAACACGCGCGACCGCTTATTAGCCTTTATGGATGCAGAAATTTCTGATGCGCTTAGCTACCACTTTTGGAATAGCGGTATTGTTATTCGTCATAACGAAGAGTTTGACCGTATAGAAACGCGCTCAGATTGCGTTGTAATGCATTTAAAATCGGGCAAGCGTGTAAAAGCCGACTGTATTTTATTTGCTAACGGACGCACAGGTAATACCGATACGCTAAACCTTGAAGCTATTGGTTTAAAAGCCGATGGTCGAGGCCAGCTTAAAGTCAACGAAATGTACCAAACTGAGGTAGACAACGTTTACGCAGTAGGTGATGTAATTGGCTACCCAAGCTTAGCGAGTGCTGCATTTGATCAAGGCCGTATAGCTGCCGATGCTATTGCCTGCGGTAATTGCGAAGATAAGCTAATTATAGATATACCGGCCGGTATTTATACCATTCCTGAAATGAGTTCGGTAGGTAAAACAGAGCAACAGCTAACCGCTGCAAAAGTACCGTATGAAGTTGGTCGTGCTCAGTTTAAGCACTTAGCTCGTGCGCAAATTGCGGGTACAGAAGTTGGTAGTTTAAAAATATTGTTTCACAGTGAAACTAAAGAAGTACTTGGCGTGCATTGCTTTGGTGAGCGTGCCTCAGAAATTGTTCATATTGGTCAAGCCATTATGGAACAAAAAGGGGCAGGCAACACTGTTGACTACTTTGTAAATACCACATTTAACTACCCAACGATGGCAGAAGCCTACCGTGTTGCGGCGTTAAATGGATTAAATAGGTTATTTACTTAACCCGATTACTACACAGCAAAAAGCCCGCTAATTAGCGGGCTTTTTAATAGCTATTAATACCACTGCTGTTATTTGTGGTATTGCGCGCTTAGCTCATGTACTGCATTGATAAATACACCGGCGTTTTCTGGGTCTACATCTGGTGTAATACCGTGGCCTAGGTTAAATACGTGGCCATCACCTGTGCCAAAGTCTTCTAAAATAGTGCCTACTTCTTGGCGGATACGATCAGGCGTACCGTGAAGCATTGACGGGTCCATATTACCTTGCAATGCAACTTTATCGCCTACACGGCGTTTAGCGTCGCCAATATTAATAGTCCAATCAAGACCTACTGCATCACAGCCTGTTGCTGCAATTGCTTCAATCCACTGGCCACCATTTTTGGTAAATAGCGTTACCGGCACTTTACGGCCGTCGTATTCGCGAATTAAACCATCAACAATTTTATGCATGTATTGCAGTGAGAATTCGTTGTAATCGCGCGGGCTTAATACGCCGCCCCACGAGTCAAATACCATTAACGATTGCGCACCGGCTTTTACTTGCGCGTTTAAGTAATCAATGACTGAATCAGCTAATTTATCTAGTAATAAATGTAGTGTTTGCGGCTCTGCAAACGCCATTTTTTTAATTTTACCAAATACTTTACTGCTTCCACCTTCAACCATGTAAGTTGCTAGTGTCCACGGCGAACCCGAAAAGCCAATTAGTGGCACTTCGCCTTTAAGTTCACGGCGAATAGTACTTACTGCGTTCATTACATAACCAAGCTCGTCAGTTGGGTCTAGCTTAGGAATCTTTTTAACATCAGCAAGTGACGAAATAGGGTTTTCAAATTTAGGGCCTTCACCGGTTTCAAAGTACAATCCTAAACCCATAGCATCGGGAATAGTTAAAATGTCACTAAATAAAATAGCAGCATCTAACGGGTAACGGCGAAGTGGTTGTAGTGTTACTTCACACGCAAGCTCAGCATTACGGCACAGGCTCATAAAATCGCCCGCTTGTGCACGTGTAGCACGGTACTCTGGTAAATAGCGTCCTGCTTGGCGCATCATCCATACCGGTGTTACATCAACGGGTTGTTTTGCAAGTGCACGTAAATAACGGTCGTTTTTTAATTCGCTCATAGCGTAAATAATCCTGAGGCTTATAGAAATTGTTCAAGATTGTACCACCATATTCTCCGGCTCTCTATCGCTAAGCTCTTAAAACATGTGTTACAGCTAACAGAACCTAGTTTGTTGCTTATTTAGTCACATTTGAGTGTTAAATAACCAAAAAGAACTAACAATAAAAACTTTTTGTTAATATGTTTGCAACATAACAAAAACCTTGGTATTGTTTGTCCCGCGTTAACAAGAACAATAATAAAAATCTTAAACAACAATAACAAAAATATTTATAATAAAAATAACAAAAATCTTCTATAACAATAAGAAAGCTTGTATTAACAGGCCAAAACAAGAAATTAAGCCACCTTAACCGGTGGTTTTTTCTTGCCTGCAATAAAATAATAATTTACCTACAATAAATACACACATGCACCAGCTCATACCTTTTACTTGTTGATATACACTTAAATAAAATATATCTTGATGTATAAGAAAATTTAAATTTAACCATAAAAGTGACCCAGCTTAGGAGAACAGTAATGCTGACGCGCGTAGAGAAAGCTCAACAAAAATGGGGTGGTAGCCATACTGTCATTGATAAATGGTTAAACGAGCGCCAAGAGTTAATTGTACTTTATTGTAAAATGGCTGGGTTTTCGCCATACGACAAAAAAGATCACGCCTTACCAGAGCCAGAACAAATTCAATCATTTTGCCAAATTTTAATGGATTACTTATCTGCCGGCCATTTTGAAGTGTACGATGACATTGCAAAAGCCTGTGAAAGCAAAGGCCTTGAAAGCCAAGAGCTGGCAAATACAATTTACCCGCGCATTTCTAGCACAACAGATATTGCTTTAGACTTTAACGATAAATACGCAGAAGTAGATAAAGAGGACTTATTAGCAGAGTTTGATAACGATTTGTCGGTACTTGGCGAAACGTTAGAAGCGCGTTTTGAACTAGAAGATGAGCTAATAGATAATTTGTTTTCTAACCACACAGATTAATAAAATAGCCAACAAAAAAGGGACCGTTATGGTCCCTTTTTGCGTTATAAGCTACCGCTTATTGCGCAGGTGCTTCGTCATCTTGTATTTCAAGTAGTTCTACTTCAAAAACAAGCGTTGAGTTAGCTGGAATTTTACCTAGGTCACGATCGCCGTAAGCAAGTTCAGAAGGAATAGTGAACTTGTACTTAGACCCTACTGACATAAGCTGTAAACCTTCAGTCCAACCCGCAATTACACGGTTAAGAGGGAAAGTAGTTGGCTCGTTACGCGCATAAGAGCTATCAAACTCAGTGCCGTCTAATAAAGTACCTTTGTAATGTACTTTAACTACGTCTGTTGCTGCTGGCTTTTCGCCTTCGCCTTCGCTAAGTACTTCGTACTGTAGACCTGACTCAGTTACTGTTACGCCTTCTTTTTTAGCATTTTCTTCTAGGTATTTTTTACCTGCTTCTTTGCTTTTTTCAGACTCAACTTTAGCTTTAGCTTCTTGCTTTGCACGCACTGATGTATCTAGCTCAGTTAGCACTTCACGGATTTTTTCTTCATCGATTTTTGCATTACCAGCAAGCGCGTCTTCAAAACCACGAATTAATAGTGCTTGGTCTAGTTCAATACCAATCTCTGATTTATCAGCTAGGTCTTTATTTAAAAAGTTACCTACTGATGCACCAATACCGTATGCTTGTTGCTGCTCTACAGTGTCTAATTTAACTTCAGCTTGTTCTTGTTTTGCTTCTTGATTACAAGCTGTAAGCGCTAAAACCGACGCTGCAATCAATGACAATCTAATCGTCTTTTTCATTTTAAATCTCCGACACACTTTGCAGTTGTCATTTATTGTATTATTACTAGTTAAAGATTAACGGCCTACATGATAGGCTGCTTGTTTAATAACTAACTAAATTAAAACCTAACCTATTATAGTGATTAGACAAACACCCTAGGCCTTCAACGTGACCTAGTCTAACCTCTCAGTCACTAAGAGTTAAGAGGAAATACCTGTAATATGTCGATATTTCGTACTTTTTTAATCGCTTTTAGCTGTTTATTAGCCCTAGCTTGTAGCGATCAAAAACAGCAAGCTGCACAACGCTTTGAACACGCAGCACAGGGTGCGTTTTCCTCGGCAGTATCTAACGATGGTAAATACAGCCTAGTCTCCTCCATTCACCATGGGGTCGCCCTGTGGGATAATCAACAGCAGGTACTAAAATATCAATGGTTTCAACAGCAATCACAAGAAAGCCTAGTGTATGCTGTGGCTATTGCCTTTGATAATAGCGTGGCCGTTACCGCCGAAAAAACCACCTTTGCCGTGTGGGATATTAGCAGCGGCGAAAACCGCGGCTATTATAAAATTCAACAAGCCACTATTCGCGATATTGCGATAAGTAACCAAGGCCGCAGTGTTTTATACGGCAGAAGCGACGGCGTAGTGGTATTTTTAAACCTAGAAACCGGACGCCGCATTGAGTTTTTAGGCCACCAAGACAAAGTAAACACCGTTGATTTATCGCCTAATGGACGCTATGCCTTAAGCGGCTCAAACGATTACGTTGCTTATTTTTGGGATACACGAACAGGGCAAGTAATTCATCGCTTTAATCACCCGACACGTGTTACCCAAGTAACCCTAGACCCACAAGGTCGCTACGCATTTACCGCAGATAGTATGAAGCAAGCACATGTATGGAAGCTGACTACAGGTGATCTTGTGAGTAAACTGGCGTATATTGCGCGTCAGAAAATTTTTACTGCGGTACGCTTTAACGAACAAGGCACATTGCTGGCCACAGGCTCGCCCAATAAGCGCGTTGACTTATGGCAGTTACCCAGCGGAGAAAAAATTCAAACTTGGCAAGTCACACCACGTGAAGGCAGTAAGCCTAAATCGGCTGTGGTGCTAGATGTAACGTTTATAGATAACGGCAAGTCGTTGTTAACCGAGAGCTCGAGCGGAATTGCAGAGCACTTTACAATACGAGAAGCAAATGAACACAATTGAAAATCGTTTAATGGAGCTTGAGGCAAAAGTTGCTTTTCAAGACGAAACAATAGAAATATTAAATGACGAGCTAAAGGCACACCAACAGCAGCTTGCAAAAATGAAGCGCCAAACTGAGTTACTAGCAGAAAAACTTAAAGAAGCGCAGCAGCCGTCGCTAATGTCGCAAATGCAAGAGCCGCCTCCGCCACATTACTAGGGCATGTTAACCTTTGCGGATTGAAATTTGTTCAATCTAGGGGCGATTAAATCGCGGCGCGAGGCTTGTAACCTAGTGGGCTCGATAACTGCTCCTGCGTTATTCTAATGACTTACATCCATGTAAGAATAAGTAAAAACCGAGCAAAGCTTCCGCGTCCTGCTCACGCCCCTAGGCAGAACCCGAAGGCAGCGCATGTTTGGCATTTATGCTGCGTTATCGCCTATTCATGTGGAACAACCACACTTCATAGGCTCTGCCTTGCCTAAAAAACCAAACATACTGCTGCAAATTCAACCATCAAAGATCAACACGCCCTAAACACACGGCAAAATAAAACCGGGTTAATCGCCCGGTTTAAATACACCAATTACTTGTTCAAATTGGCGAGTAGATGCCTGAACAGCGTTATCGGGTTGCGCCATTTTGTGGCCACACTCTACACACTCTACTTTTTCAACATCATGTTCTCTGTACAGCATCATGGTATCCATGGCTTTACACTCAGGGCACGATGCACCAGCAATAAATCGCTTCTTTTGTCTCACAACATTTTTCCTGTGGTTTGAACTGCACATATTTTATCGTATAACTTCCTATGTTGATACGCTTGATAAGAGCAATACGTTCTATGGTATGATAGCGCCAACTTAACCAGGGCACAGTAAAGTAACGCATTCATGATCCAAATCTCAGAAATAGAACTACTTCGTGGCGGAAAAGCCTTATTAAAAAATGCCTCGGCTACTTTATTTCCACAGCACAAAGTGGGCTTAGTTGGCGCTAATGGCTGTGGTAAATCTACCTTATTTAGTTTATTAAAATCTGAGCTGCAACTCGATGCGGGTGATTGCAATATACCGAAAGATTGGTCTATTGCCTCTGTAAAACAAGAAACCCCAGCCCTTGAAATAAGCGCCATTGATTATGTACTTCAAGGCCACCCTGAATACTATGCATTGCGCATTGCCCTGCGTGAAGCTGAGCAAACAAACGATGGTGACACCCAAGCCAAAGTACATATTCAGCTTGAAAATATTAAAGGCTACAGCATAGAGTCAAAAGCGGGCGAATTACTGCACGGCTTAGGCTTTGCTAATCACCAAATAGAAAACCCTGTAAGCGCGTTTTCTGGGGGTTGGCGTATGCGTTTAAACCTTGCACAAGCACTGATTCGCGATGCCGACTTACTATTACTCGATGAGCCTACCAACCACCTTGATTTAGATGCCGTTTACTGGCTTGAGCGCTTTTTACGCGCCTACACAGGCACCTTGGTACTTATATCTCATGACCGCGAGTTTTTAGACGCCGTGGTTGATCAAATTTGGCATGTCGATAAACAGCTTATTAATGTGTACAAAGGTAACTACTCACAGTTTGAACGCCAAAAAGCAGAGCGCTTGTTACAACAACAAGCAATGTTTGAAAAACAACAAGAGCAAATTGCCCATCTTGAGCAGTTTATAACTCGCTTTAAAGCCAAAGCCAGTAAGGCCAAACAGGCACAAAGCCGTGTAAAAGCACTCGAACGTATGGAAAAACTGGCACCTGCGCATGCCGACTCACCGTTTGACTTTGAATTTGCCGAGCCAACAGCCCTGCCTAACCCGCTAATGACCCTAGATAAAGCAAAAGCAGGTTATGGCGATGTTACTATTTTAAATAATATCGCGCTAAACCTAGTTCCTGGCAGTCGTATTGCGTTACTCGGTCGTAACGGCGCGGGTAAATCAACGCTTATAAAGCTATTAGCGGGCGAGCTTGAGCCGCAAGCAGGTAAAGTGGTTCAGCACCATGGCTTAAATATTGGTTACTTTGCGCAGCACCAACTTGAATCTCTTGATTTAAAAGCCAGCGCAGTGACCCATATTCAACGTTTAAACCCACAGGCCACAGAGCAATCATTGCGTGACTTTTTAGGTGGCTTTGCATTTATTGGCGATAAAGCACTTGAGCCCGTGGCGCCGTTTTCGGGCGGTGAAAAAGCCCGCTTAGTGCTAGCCATGTTAGTGTATCAAAAACCCAATTTACTACTACTTGATGAGCCAACTAACCACCTTGATTTAGAAATGCGCCACGCGCTAGTAATGGCACTACAAGGCTTTGAAGGCGCCATGGTTACCGTATCGCACGATCGCCACATGCTTAAAAACACCGCCGATGAATTTTATTTAGTCGATGATGGCAAAGTCACTCAATTTGGTTACGATTTAGATGCCTATTACCAATGGTTACTCAATGCCAATAAAGAAGCCGCTAAAAGCCAGCAGCCTGACGAGCCAAAAGCAAATCCAAGCGTTAATCGTAAAGAGCAAAAGCGCCTAGAAGCTGAGTTTAGAAAAGCCATTCAACCGCTTAAAAAACAAATTGAAAAGCTTGAAAAGCAGCTCGATAAATTTACTGCAGAGCTTAGCGAAGTTGAAGTAGCCCTTGGCGACAACACACTCTACAACGACGATAACAAAGCCCAGTTAAAAGAGCTAATCGCTAAGCAAGCAACGCTTACCCCTAAAGTAAACGACACTGAAGAAGAGCTACTGATGGCGCTTGAAGAAATGGAAGAAAAAGAACAGGCCTTTGCCGATGAACTTGCTCAATAAAAACGACTTTTGGCAATTTGCCTGCGCTTTGTACGCAAAGCCTGGGCAACAACAAACCTTGCTGGCACTACAAAACCAGCAAGGTAAAAACGTTAATTTGTGCTTGTTACTGCTTTATTTAGACTCACTTAAGCTAAGCATTAATGCCGAGCAGCTCAGTACGTTAATAGCGTCGATTAGTGAGTTTGATACGCAAGTACTTAAGCCACTGCGCGCCGCTCGTCGTTATTTAAAAGCCAATCAAGAAAGTATCAGCGACTATGAAAAAATACGCCAAGAACTATTAAACGCCGAGTTAAAGCTTGAAAAGCAACAACAGCAAATACTGATTGATACAGCGAATAAATTTACGTTTATCTTAACGGCAAAGCCTGAAAATTTTAACCTATACAAAAAATCAAGTTACCTTAATCAATTATACTGTTTCAAACTGTAGAGTTAAGATATATAAACCTCAGGCTAGCTTGGAGCTTTTGTCCTCCTTACTTTTTGTGTATTCATTTACAGCCCATTGTTTCAAAGCGTATCCCCAATAACCCACAGCCCAAACCATAAGTAAAAACAACCACTCTTCCTGTTTTGCTGTCAGGCCAAATAAATCATATAAAAATGGAGCCAATAATGCTGTAGAGGCCTTAGCTAAACCAATAGAAGCAATAGCAAATATAAGTCCAGGTATAGAGATTTTCATAAAATTGTCCTTTTTAATTTTCACTCATTTAGCTTTACCCCGTAATTGAGAATATTTACGAGATTAATAAATTAGCTCAACAACCCCACAGCATAGAAAGAACACCGTTCAGTTAAAGTTAAGCTAATGTTTGTTTGGACCCCTTTTTAACAAAAATTAAAATACATTGCTATATAAATTTGCTTAACACCAATATATTTAGGCCCCTAAAACATGATCTACATCAACTTTACTTGGTTACTTTTTCCACGCAGGGAAATAGTTTGATCTCGATCACATTATGCTTTGCAAAGTCACTTTATGATGTCTCCATCAACTGAACGAGGAGATTAATCATGAACGTATTCTTTAGAGACTTTTTTAGCGACCCTGTTTTATTTATGTCTTTTGGGATTTTAGGCGTAGTGATTTCTCTTTGCCTATTTTACGCTTTTTACTTTATTAAAAAAATTAGCGAGGCTGAAGTTCCCGAGCATCATTAAGCACGACGCACAAAGCGCCTACTCAGGTTACTGATTAGGCGCTTTTTATTTTATAAAGCGAAAAATTTGGTACACTAACGTTTCGTTTTTTTCATAGTGCGTAGTACAAACATGATCAATAAGTTTAAACCAGCATGGTGGATGACCAATCGTCACGTTCAAACCATAATGCCGCGTTTTTTCCGTCCATTTCACAATACGTCCTACGAACTTGAGCAACTTGATACGCCCGACGGCGATTTTATTGAACTTGCATGGTCGCTGCCTCATAACGAAAGCGCTCCCCTTGCTGTGGTTTTACATGGCCTTGAAGGCAACATAAATAGCTTTTATGCCAAAGGCATGATGAAAGCCTTAAAAAAGCAAGGCTATGCCGTAGTACTTATGCACTTTAGAAACTGCTCAAGCGAAGTTAACCGCTTACCGCGTGCTTATCATAGTGGTGATACCGCCGACTTAGCTTTTTTTATAAATCATTTAAGGGAGCAATTTCCCAGCCGCCCTATTATGGCTGTTGGTTTTTCATTAGGGGGCAATGTACTGGCTAAATACCTAGGCGAAGAGCGAGAAAACTGCCCGTTAAGTGCTGCAGCCGTGGTTTCGGCTCCTTATGATTTATCATCATCAAGCGATGTTATTCGTAAAAGCTTAGGCAAAATTTACCAAAAGTATTTGCTCGATAGAATGAAAAAATCAATGCAGCGTAAATTGCCACAAATTAAGCAGCAAATACCTATTACCTCTGAGCAGTTAATGAAAATTGACGATTTGCTAGAGTTTGATAATCAACTAACCGCTCCACTGCATGGCTTTGAAAACGCACATGATTACTATCGCCAAGCCAGCGCAATGCCTTACTTAAAGCATATTGCGATTCCTACGTTAATAATTCATGCCAAAGACGACCCAATGTTGTCGATTAAAGCCGTGCCAAGTAGGCAAGATGTGAGTGAGCATGTTACCCTGAGCGTCTCTGAGAAAGGCGGCCACGTAGGGTTTATTAGCGGTAATAATCCGTTTAGGCCCGTATTTTGGCTTGAACAAGCCGTCCCTCATTATTTTGGCCAGCACGTCCCCACTAAAGCGAGCAGTAAGCAGTTATGATTATCCCTTTTGAACAACTTGATAAAGACACCCTCTATAACCTAATTGAAAGCTACGTGCTTCGTGAAGGCACCGATTATGGTGAGCAAGAAGTGAGTATTCAAAGTAAAGTAGCGCAGGTTAATCAGCAGCTTAGAAATGGTGAAGCGATGGTGTTTTTTTCTGAGCTACATGAGTCGGTCACTATTATTTCAAAAAATGAATTTAAAGCACTGCAAAGCGAAGAGCATGAAGCACAGTCGTTTGATTAACGCCTAACACTTGTAACTTTTGAGCTGAACGTACACAATGGCTTTTTACCCAAAGAGCCAAAACATGATAAAACTCAGCACTCTAGTGGTAGCCATATCACTAGCTTTAACACCACAAGCCTTTGCAGAGCAAGTAAAAAGCCCGTCAGACAAAGCAGTAAAACTAGCAAAAGACACTATTTTAATCGACACCCATATTGATGTACCTTATCGTATCCACGAAAAATGGGTTGATGTAACTAAAGCCACCGACGGCGGCGACTTTGACTACCCTCGCGCAGTACAAGGGGGGTTAAACGCCCCTTTTATGTCGATTTATATTCCTGCTCACTTAGAATTTGAAGGCAAAGGTAAAAGCTACCAGCTAGCCAACCAAATGATTGATAGCATGGAAGCCATTGCACAGCGTGCCCCTGAAAAATTTGCTATTGCTAGCTCAACAGCGGATATAGAAGCGCAATTTGAGCAAGGTAAACTGTCAATTGCGATGGGCATGGAAAATGGCTCGCCAATTGAAGGAAAAATGGAAAACCTTCAGCACTTTTTTGACCGCGGTGTACGCTACATCACACTTGCGCACTCGCAAAGCAACCATATTTCTGACTCGTCATACGATATTCGCCGTAAATGGAAAGGTTTAAGCCCATTTGGTAAAAAGCTAATTACTGAAATGAACAACGTCGGTATGCTAATTGACGTATCACATATATCAGATGATGCGTTTTATCAGGTAATGGAGCTATCTAAAACGCCGGTTATTGCTTCACACTCATCACTGCGCAAATACACGCCAGGCTTTGAGCGTAATATGAATGATGACATGTTATTAGCGCTTAAAAAGAATGGCGGGGTTATTCAAATTAACTTTGGTTCAAGCTTTGTAACCTCTAAAGCCGGTGCGTGGTACAAAGACCTTAAAAGCACTAAAGAGACCGTTAAAAAAGAAGGGACTAAGCCAAGTAAAGACTTTGATGCAGCGTACCGCGCTAAAAACCCATTCCCGTTTGCAAGCCTTGAGCAAGTACTTGATCATATTGATCACGTTGTAGAGCTTATTGGCATTGATTACGTGGGCATTGGCTCTGACTACGACGGTGTTGGCGATTCGTTACCGATTGGCTTAAAGGATGTATCTAGCTACCCTAACCTAGTACAAGGCTTAATGGACAGAGGTTACAGCGATTCAGACATTAAAAAGATTTTAAGCGAAAATACGCTAAGGGTTTGGAAGCAAGCCGAAGCATATGCGAAAAAGCACTAAGCTGTAAGCTGTAAGCTGTCAGTTGTCAGTTGTCAGTTGTCAGTTGTCAGTTGTCAGTTGTCAGTTGTCAGTTGTCAGTTGTCAGTTGTCAGTTGTCAGTTGTCAAAAAGTTTAATTAATAGCACGGCCTAGAGTCGTGCTTTTTTATGTGTTAAGTATAATTTAACACCAAGCTACTGATAGCTGAAAGCTAAACACTTTTCTTCAGGCATTAAAAAACCCGAGGCTAAGCTCGGGCTTTTTTAGTATTAATTAACTAAAACGTTAACTATTACTCAACGATAGTTGCTACAACACCAGCACCTACAGTACGGCCACCTTCACGGATAGCGAAACGAAGACCTTCGTCCATCGCGATTGGCGCGATTAGAGTTACTGTCATCTTAACGTTATCACCAGGCATTACCATTTCTACGCCTTCTGGTAACTGTACGTCACCTGTTACGTCAGTTGTACGGAAGTAGAACTGTGGACGGTAACCTTTGAAGAAAGGAGTATGACGGCCACCTTCATCTTTAGAAAGTACGTATACTTCTGAAGTGAATGTAGTGTGTGGGTTGATTGAACCAGGCTTAGCTAGTACTTGACCACGTTCAACGTCTTCACGCTTAGTACCACGTAAAAGTGCACCAATGTTCTCACCAGCACGACCTTCGTCAAGAAGCTTACGGAACATTTCAACACCAGTACAAGTAGACTTAGTAGTCTCTTTGATACCAACGATTTCAACTTCGTCGTTCACGTTGATGATACCAGCTTCAACACGACCAGTTACTACTGTACCACGGCCTTGGATTGAGAAAACGTCTTCGATAGGCATGATGAATGGCTTATCGATGTCACGCTCTGGCTCTGGGATGTAAGAATCTAGTGCTTCTGCAAGCTCAACGATCTTGTCTTCCCACTGCTTTTCGCCTTCAAGTGCTTTAAGAGCAGAACCTTGAATTAGTGGTAAGTCATCACCTGGGAAGTCGTACTCAGAAAGAAGTTCACGAACTTCCATTTCTACTAGCTCAAGTAGCTCTTCGTCGTCAACCATGTCACATTTGTTCATGAATACAACGATGTAAGGTACGCCAACCTGACGAGAAAGTAGGATGTGCTCACGCGTTTGTGGCATAGGGCCGTCAGTCGCAGCTACTACTAAGATAGCGCCGTCCATTTGAGCAGCACCAGTGATCATGTTTTTAACATAATCGGCGTGTCCAGGACAATCTACGTGTGCGTAGTGACGAGTTGGTGTATCGTACTCAACGTGAGAAGTTGAGATTGTGATACCACGCTCGCGCTCTTCTGGAGCGTTATCGATTGATGCGAAATCTTTAGCAACACCGCCGTATACTTTTGCAAGTACGTTAGTGATTGCTGCAGTTAGTGTAGTTTTACCGTGGTCAACGTGGCCGATTGTACCAACGTTTACGTGCGGTTTTACGCGTTCAAACTTTTCTTTTGCCATGACGGAACCTATCAGTTTTGTGTATCTAGATTACATATGAAAATAATCCACCAGAGGTAGATTAATTTAATTTTTTCAAATTTCAAATAGTTTTTTCTGACAGATAAAGGAAGTATTCAAGGAGATTCATATGACTGGTGCTGATAGGCAGATTTGAACTGCCGACCTCACCCTTACCAAGGGTGCGCTCTACCAACTGAGCTATATCAGCAACACCATAATTGGAGCGGGCAGCGGGAATCGAACCCGCATCATCAGCTTGGAAGGCTGAGGTAATAGCCATTATACGATGCCCGCTTTAGGAACCTGTTCTTAAACTACCTCTAACCGTCAAGAATAAAGTGGTGGAGGGAGCTGGATTCGAACCAGCGAAGGCTGAGCCGTCAGATTTACAGTCTGATCCCTTTGGCCGCTCGGGAACCCCTCCACGATAATTCTTTACTAATTCACTTTCGGTAAAAGGAAAGTGGTGCCGACTAACCGAGTCGAACGGTTGACCTACTGATTACAAGTCAGTTGCTCTACCAGCTGAGCTAAGTCGGCACTGCTTTAGTACGGGGCGAGATATTAGAGTAAGGTTTATTATGATGCAACTATAAAATTAAAAAAAATGTAATTTTTTAGCTTAAATGCTCACAATTCATGCAAAAGTGCTTAATTTTGCCGTTTTTCGTCGTTTTTACTTAGCTCATGCCAATAATTTAATCCTTTCATAACCAATAAAGAATCAAAAATACTGCCACTTATTTGTTGCTGTAACAGTAAACCGTAACCACCTGCGCACAAAATTTGTGGTTTTTGCTCGCCTGTTACGTGTTTGAGTTGATATTTGGCCTGTTCAATAGCGCCTAATGTTGCCACCAGTGCGCCATTTTTTAATCCGTTGGGTGTGTTTTTACCTAGCTCGTTTAAAAAGGGGGTATTGGCATCATCAAACACGCGTTGAGTATTTTGTGTTAATGAGCGAGTCATTAAATCAAGGCCGGGCAATATCCAGCCCCCTAAGTGCTCGCCTTCGCCGCTCAATACATCAATAGTGGTTGCAGTGCCAGCATCAACAATAATGCATGGTGTGTTAGGGAAAAGGGTAAAACCTGCCACCAGCGCAAGCCAGCGATCAATACCTAAATTGCTAACCTGTTCATATGCGCAGCTTAAGCCACTGAGATTTTTACTAACATGCGCCTCACAACACGGAATGCTTTTTTTGGCGGCTAATGTGAGCGCGTCATTTAATAATTCACTGTTACCTACACAAGCATACACAACCTCAGTTATTGCTTGCCACGGCACGTCGCTCATAGAAACGGGCTTTGCTTGTTGCTCGCGCCATAAGGCCGCTTTTAATGACGTATTACCTACATCTATTAGCAGTTTCATAATTCGGCCTTTCTTAACGAGATTTCGCCGCCATAGTAACTTTTAACTTCGCCGTCTTGGCGAATACGTATTCCGCCGTGCTGATCTATACCCTCACAAATACCCCGCCAGCTTCTGTGCCCCGTATTTAGCTCTACGCATTCTCCTGCAAAGGCGTTTAGGGCGTTCCACTGTGCGTACATGCTGTTTAGCCCGTCTTGCTGGTAATCTGACAAACGCTGCTCTAAATAAAAGGTAAGCGAAGCAACTAACTGGTTTTTATCAAGCGCGGTGGTGTGTTGGCTTAAATCTGTCCATGCTTGGTCAATGTGTTCGCTGGTGTTTTGCGGCATGTGTAGATTTATGCCAATACCAATGACTAGCTGACAAGGGCCTTGCGGTTGCCCATCTAGCTCAACTAATACTCCGGCTAGTTTTTGCTTATTTATGTATATATCGTTTGGCCATTTAAGTTCAATGTCTATATCGTAAAGTGCTTTTATAGCATCGTATACCGCAAGCCCTACTGCAATTGATACACCCATAGCAGCTTGCAGACCATCATCTAAGCGCCAAAAATAACTGTAATATAAATTAGCCCCAAATGGAGATTGCCATACCCGCCCTCGCCTTCCGCGCCCGGCTTGCTGCATTTCGGCAACCACAACAGTGCCAGACTCAAGCGCGACTTTATTTTGAATACGGCGCATTAGCTCGCTGTTGGTTGAATCTATAATAGGGTGTACTTCTACTTGGGCTGTATTGGCACCTAATGCATGGTAATGTTTGGTTATATCGGCTTGGTTTAGCAAACCCACCGCATTGTTTAAACTGTAACCTTTACCCGTCACTTTAAATATATCGAGCCCCATGTCTTGCAGTGTTTGAATATGTTTACTTACTGCAGCACGGCTTATACCCAGCTGCTCGCCAAGGACTTGGCCCGATACAAAGCCACCTTGGTTAAGTGCGTTTAATATAGCTAGTTTATTTCCATCTGGTGCTTTCATTACGCGTGCTCCGTAATAATATGGCATTCACTCTTTGTGTTTATAAGCCTTACTTCGTGCTCTAGCATTATGCCGTAACGTGCAAACACCGTATTTTGTATATGCGTGATCATAGTAATTAAATCGCTTCCTTTACTATCACCATGATTAACTAATACCAGCGCCTGCTGCTGGTGCACCTCAATCCCTGCTACTGTAAAGCCCTTCAAGCCCGCTTGGTCAATTAGCCAACCTGCCGCCACTTTGTGATGGCTTTCCCCATAGGGGTAATGCGGTAAATCATTAAACCGCACGAGCAGCGCTTCCAAATGCGCATTGCTAATAATCGGATTTTTAAAAAAACTACCCGCATTGGCTAAAGTGTATGGGTTTGGCAGCTTAGCGTTACGAATTTCAATAACCTGCTCAAATACCATTTTAGGGGTGGGATTTTGCAATACTTTGAGTGGGCCATAACTTAAAATTGGCTGCCACTTCTTAGGGAGCGCTAAATTAACTTGAGTGATCACCGCTTTGTTTTTTAAAGCATGTTTAAAAATAGAGTCACGATAAGCAAACTCACACTGTGCGTTAGTTAAAGTCACCTTGGTTTTTGTGGCTATATCAATGTATTCAACCGACTCTACAAATTGAGCAAGCTCAACACCATAAGCACCAATGTTTTGTACCGGCGACGCCCCAACGGTGCCCGGAATAAGGGCTAGGTTTTCAAGCCCTGCAATATCTTTATCAAGTAAATAGCTTACTAGCTTATGCCAGTTCTCGCCCGCAGCTGCACTCACTAATACGTCATTTTCACGCTCGGTAATAGTAATGCCCTTAGTGGCCATTTTAATTACGGTGCCTGCGTAGTTTTCTAAAAATATTGTGTTGCTACCTTCCCCTAATAAACAAAACGGAGCACTAAAACGGTGTGCTTTAAGTTGCTCAACCGAGGTTATATCAACAAAATGCTGGCATTGATTGTTTAGTGCAAAGGTATGTAAAGGTTTTAATGAGTGCGCCACAAAGGTCTCTGAGTGTACTGGTAACTAATCGCAGTAGTTTACCTTATTGTCGCAAAGAATGTAAAAATCACTCAACCCGCTGTATCAATCATGATATAAAACCTGCACTTATTATTAGTGTTCAGGGTATTTTATGAAAATTAAACCTCTTTTTTTAAGCCTCGCTATGGCCGGTATGTGCTCGCAAGCAATGGCAAACGCGATTGATCAAAACTCATACGCCAACCTAGATGATGTGGTAACAACACACTTAAACCTTGATTTAGATGTCGATTTTGCCGACAAGCAATTAGAAGGTTTTGTTGAGCACACGCTAAAGTGGAACAATGACACGAGTAAAAAGCTGGTACTTGATACCCGCGACTTAGACATTGATAAAGTAATGTACCAAGACACCTCGGGCGATTGGCACAAAGCTAAATTTACACTGGCAGATCGCGATGATGTTAAAGGCTCAAAACTAACAATTACTTTAAAAAGCCAAGCGCCAAAAGTACGTATTTACTACAACAGCCGCCCAGAAGCATCTGGCCTGCAATGGTTAACACCAGAGCAAACAGCTAGCAAAACGCACCCGTTTATGTACAGCCAATCGCAGGCTATTCACGCTCGTAGCTGGTTGCCAGTACAAGATACCCCTGCCATGCGCGTTACTTACTCTGCCCGTATTCATACACCAAAAGATATACGTGCCGTAATGAGCGCCGATAACAAAGACGCACTATACAAAGATGGCGACTACCACTTTGAGATGCCACAAGCTATTTCGCCGTACTTAATTGCGATTGGTGCAGGTAATTTAGAATTTAAAGCCATGTCAAAACAAACTGGTATATTTGCCGAGCCTGAAATTTTAGACGCTTCGGTTGCCGAGTTTAACGACACCCAAGCCATGATCGACAAAACCAACGAAATGTATGGTGAGTATGCATGGGGCCGTTACGATTTATTAATGTTACCGCCTAGCTTTCCGTTTGGTGGTATGGAAAACCCGCGTCTTTCGTTTATTACCCCTACCGTAGTTGCTGGCGATAAAAGCTTAGTAAACCTTATTGCCCATGAGCTTGCACACTCTTGGTCTGGTAACTTAGTTACCAACGCTACGTGGGAAGATTTATGGTTAAACGAAGGTTTTACCTCGTACGTTGAAAACCGCATCATGGAAGAAGTGTTTGGCCGCGACCGCGCCGTAATGGAGCAAGCTTTAGATGCAGCAGGCTTACGTGCTCAGCTTAAAACCATTGATGCACCCGATACTCGCCTTAATTTAATACTTAATGGCCGCGATCCAGATGATGCATTTAGCTCAGTGCCATACACTAAAGGGCAGCTATTTTTAATCTACCTAGAAGAAAAATACGGCCGAGATAAGTTTGATGACTTTGTTAAGACCTACTTTAATGAGTTTGCATTTAAATCGCTGACTACTGCGCAATTTGTTACTTACTTAAAAGCTAACTTAATTGAAAAATATCCAGGCGTTGTAAGCATGGATAAAGTGAATGAGTGGATTTTTGAGCCAGGTTTACCAAGCGATGCACCTAACCCAACATCGGATGCGTTTGATAAAGTAGATACAGCAAGCGCAGCATGGTTAAAAGGTGAAACAAGCGCAGCACAATTACCTACGGCTCAATGGACAGTGCACGAGTGGTTACACTTTTTAAATAACCTACCACGTGATTTAAGCTTAGATAAAATGAGCGAGCTTGATAAGCAATTTAACTTAACGAAATCAACCAATGCAGAGCGCGCGTTTGCATGGTTTATGTTAGCGGTAGGTAATGGTTACCAACCTATTTACCCAGCGCTTGATAAGCACTTATCAGGTATTGGCCGCCGTAAATTAATTGTGCCGTTATACAAAGCACTTATTAAAAATGGTAAGCGTGAGTGGGCACATGATGTATACATCAAAGCTCGTCCAGGCTACCACCCACTTGCACAAGGCACCATTGACGCTTTATTTGATAAATAAGCAACCTGTGCCACCCCAAAAGGTGTTTAGACCTTTTGGGTAAAACAGCAAAACCATTAAAAAGGCCGATTTATCGGCCTTTTTTAATACTGTAATTTTCTCAAACTAAAACTGTAACTAAGTTCAGCGCAGTTAGCGCTTAACATTAGTAGCTTGAGATAAGTTTATTATTCAGCGCCTTGGTTCGTCACCTTTTCTAAAAAGGCCTTTCGCTCAGCAATCGTTGCTTGCTGCCACCAAAATTCTAGCATTTGCGGTGCACTTGGCATGCCTTTGCCATTAATAGGCGCAATAGGCTTTATAGGTTGGCTTGGACGCGTTGGACCCGCTGGCACCGTATTTTGTAAAGCAGGCTTTTGACTTGCAAGCTGTGTATTTGAAATAACACTAAGCGGCTGTGCCACAGACGCGCCCTTTGCTTTTAAACTTACCTGTGGTGCCTCAGCAAATATTTTCGCTGATACCGCGTTATCGGCACGATTAAACACCATGTCGTAGTCTTTGTTATCGTCAATAGTAATATCTACCCAAAACGGTTCAGACTCTATTACCTCATGGTCGTCAAAGCCTAGCTCGTATAAATCGGTGTATTTTAATTTTAATCGATAAGACCCAGGGGCAAGTTCAATGTCGTCAACGCGGCTAAATAAAGAGCTTTCAATCACTCTTTCGCCGACTTGTAAAGGCACTAACTCTTCAGGAAAGTGAATATTCCCGGCACTTACTGACATACTCATCAATAGTGCCGCAGCTGCAGTTATTAACATTGGTTTACGCATAAAAACTCCTTTATTTGTTTTGAGTTTGACACTGCAAACAAAATTTGTCATTAGTGACTTTAAATTCAAACCTTACACTGAAACGATTATGAGCACAGAAACAATATTTACAAAAATTATTAACCGCGAAATTCCTGCCGACATTATTTACGAAGACGACACCACCCTTGCATTTAAAGATATAAACCCGCAAGCCCCTTTTCATGTGTTAATTATTCCAAAAAAAGCAATTGCCACTATCAATGATATTAACAGCGAAAACTCACATTTAGTTGGAAATTTATACGAGGTTGCTGCTAAATTAGCCAAGCAATTTAACTTTAGTGACGATGGCTACAGAGTAGTAATGAACTGCAATAAACACGGCGGGCAAACCGTGTATCACATACATTTACATATGCTTGCAGGCAAAGAAATGGGCTGGCCTCCGTATCAAGAAGCTAAAAAATTAAAAATTTAATAATAAAAATTCACTGGAATTATTAGTATTTAGCTAGTTACAAATGTTATGGTTTATCATGTATATAAAGTGAAAAATAATTACTTATTTGCAACATCTTATGTTTAAATAATCGTAAAATCGTACTTGTTCACAAGGCGAAACCCGACTTTCTAATACAAAAGGTGTGGAAGTCGTGATAAACTTAACTAGTCAGCTTTATAAAAAGAGTATAAAAACATGAGCAGTTCAGCCTTTTTGTTATTAGATCAAGAGCCAATTAACACCATTGGCATTAACGTTTTAGAACCTTTGTTAAAAACGCAAGGCCTTGACGTAACCACGGGTACAAATATTTTAGATGTACCAGAAGGGACTCGATTACTGTTCATTGAAACATCAAGTAACGATGCATGGGGTAAACTAAAAGAACAGCTAGTTAACCTGCGCACCAAGTGCGATATCGTATTATTTAACCTAGACGAAAACCCAGAGCTCGCTAACCGCGCGCTGTTGAGCGGTATTCGTGGCGTGTTTTATACGACAGATAACGCTGATGTATTAATGAAAGGTATTCGCTTACTTTTAGAAGATCAGCTTTGGTACAGACGTGACATTATGTGTAATGCATTAAACCGCATGCTGCAGTTTAATAAAGACGCACTACACAAGCTGACCGAAGGTGACATAGAGCCAATTAAACTCACTAAACGAGAAAAAGCAATAATCTCGTTAATGAGTAAGGGTTCTAAAAACAAAGAAATTGCTGAAGATTTAAGCATCAGCCCGCACACAGTTAAAACACATTTATACAGCGCATTTAGAAAAACTAAATGTCGTAACCGTATTGAGCTACTATCTTGGGCTCAACAAAACATTCCAGACGAAATTCGTTAATCAATTTCGTAATTTAAAAACAGGCACTTATGGTGCCTGTTTTTGTTTATGCTGCATGCTTGTTAAATTAATCGCTTTTTATTACTCTATTTAAAGTACCCATTGCTGGAACCTCTATGCTCGACTCATTTACCCTCTTTTTTGCCAGCATTGCCGTTATTATTGTAATGACCCTTCTTAACTTTTTAACATGGCGTACCAACAAAAGTACCCCAGGTACTCTGCTTTATATTTTTTACCCGGTTTTATTACTAGGCGCAGTAATTGGCTTTACGCTTATTGGCAAAACGCACAACCTTATTGTGATTAGTATTGCCAGCAGTATGATGTTTGGCGCATCAATTGTGCACAGCTTGGCTATATGCCAATTTTTAGATTATCGGGGTATTGGCTTTAAGCTACTGTGCTCCTTTACCGCGTTTAGCGCCGTAATGTTGGGGTATTATTCTTTTATTGACCCTTCTTTACGCGAGCGAATTTACGTCTCGGATGTACAGCACATTGCAGAAGCCGCTTTTTTGCTGTTTTTATTTATTAAATATGCTCGAAAGCCCTATCCTAACGGTACTATTGTTTATATTTTAATATTAACTTTAGTTGGCCTGAGCTTTATTAGCCGCTCACTATTTATGGTTAATATTGAACAACCCCTGCTATTGCAAAGCCCATGGTTTAGCAGCTTACTGTTTTTAAATGGCGTTATTGCACCTATGTTTTATGCCGCCGGTATGGCGCTTTTGTGTAATGAACGCAGAGAAAAAAACCTTAACAAGCTGGCCGACAAAGCCCAAAAAGATTTAGAAATTAGAGGCCTGTTTTTATCAACAATTAGCCATGAAATTCGCACTCCCCTTAATGGCATATTAGGCAGCGCCCAATTGGTTATGAACCAAAGCACCGACACCCGCAATAAAGCCTATTGTGAGGCCATCATTAATTCAGCCGAGTCGTTAAATTTACTGGTTGATAAAGTGCTCGACTACGCAAGCCTAGATCAAAGTGATGAAGCACTTTACGAAGAAGACATTGAATTTAAAACTTGGTTAAACAATTTATGTTTATTGCTCAGCCCATTAGCGGAGCAAAAACAACTTAAGTTTGAACTGGTATGTAATATCCCTGAACAAGCCTGTTACTACTGCGATCAGCAAAAATTAAGGCAAATTATTATTAACCTTGTTGGTAACGCCATTAAGTTTACCGACCACGGTATAGTAAAAATTCAGGTTGATTTAATAAGTGACAGGCAACTTGAACACACCATTAAAATTAGCGTTAAAGACTCAGGCCCTGGTATCGAAAAAGACGAAATAGCCTACTTAACCGAACCCTATGTACAAAGTAGCGCCGGCAAAGAAAAAGGCGGCACCGGCCTTGGGCTTGCCATCACCAGCCGCTTACTAGAAAAGCTAGGCAGCCGCTTAGAAATAACCAGTCAACTAGGCACTGGTAGCGTATTTAGCTTTACTACCACCTTTACGCTAGGGGAACTTAGTTTGGTAGGGCAGCGACATCAAAACAAAGACTACTTAACCGGCCTTGAAGTACTGCTAGTCGAAGATTTAGATTTAAATCAAAAAATTGCCATTGAATTTATGGCCGAAGATGAGCATAAAATAAAGCTCGCCAAAGATGGCAAAAGCGCTATTGAACTGCTGCAAACGCATCACTTTGACGTTATTTTACTGGATATGAACCTGCCAGACTTTACCGGCCAAGAAGTATTAAAACGTTTGCAGCGTTTGGAGCATAAAAACCAGCGAACGCCCGTACTGGCTTTTACAGCAAGCTTAAGCCCTGACGAGGTAAAAGAATACTTAGCCCTGGGAATAAAAGACATAGTAGGCAAACCAATTAAGCAGCAAAAGCTTCGCCAAGCACTGAGTGATTCACAATCCAATCAAACTGCAAATATAGCTGTAGAGCTAGTAGATACCTTATACGACGAAACCGCAGCAGAAACGCTAACTAGCTCATTTAGTGAGGATGAAGTGTCGTCGATTTACAATGAATTTGTACTCTCAGCACGGACTAAACTAACCCGATGCCAAGAACTTATTGACCAGCAACCAGAGCAGTGCATTAAATTATTGCACCGCCAAGCAAGCACCGCGCTGCAATTAGGCTTTAACCGTTACGGTATTGAGCTTAAAAAAATAGAGCGCCGCTTGCTTGATAACAAACCCCATAACAACCTGTTAGATGAGGCGTTAGAGCTATGGCAGCGAAGCCTAGAACAATACTTAAAGTATGTGCGCGGGCAGTTGAGTTAATGGGCTTTTCTATTGCAGATTAAGCTGTTTACTCTCTTCCATATTTATCATCAAAACGCTCTATGTCACTTTCATCTAGTACGGCGCCAGTTTGTACTTCAATGACAATTAGCGGCTCTTTTTGATTGTTCGCTAAGCTGTGTATTTGTTTTGCTGCAATGTAGCAAGATTGGTCGTGGCTAAGTGTTAATGCTTGCTTATCAATACGTACATCGGCAATCCCCGATACCACCACCCAATGCTCTGCACGATGCTGATGGCGCTGCGTTGAAAGTTTAGCGCCGCTGTTTACGGTTATTTTTTTAACTTTAAACCCTGCCCCTGTTACTAAAGTGCGGTAATTGCCCCATGGCCGATACACAACCTGATGGTGATTGAATTTATCACTTTGGCTAACCGCTAATTGCTTGAGCAATAAAGGCAGACCATCGAGCTTGTTTTTATTGGCAACGAGGGTGGCATCGTGGGTATGAATAATAGCTAAGTCGCTAACTCCAAGGGTAGCAACGCTGTGATCGTTTTCGCTTATAACAAAATTATTAGTACTATTCTGCGCGCTATGGCTGTCGTTTTCATTATTGCCATGTGCATCTTTTTTAATAAGGCTAGCCAAGGCACTAAAGCTGCCTACATCACTCCAATTAAGAGCAACAGGCAGCACTGCTACATTATTACTGCGCTCTAAAATGGCGTAATCGATAGAGTCACTTGGGCAGGTTTGAAGTGGCTCACTTACCGGCCTTGTAAACCCTAAATCGTCAGAGAAATTAGCCGCCGCGCTTACACTGTGTGCAATTTTTGGTGCAAAGCGTTCTAGCTCATTTAAATAGGCTTGTGGTGTAAATAAAAACATCCCGCTATTCCAGCTATAACCGCCTTGAGTTAAATAATGCTCAGCGGTAGCCAAGCTTGGCTTCTCTTTAAACTCAGCCACTTTATAGCAATTTGAGCCTACTATTTTACTACCTTGCTTAATGTAGCCAAACCCAGTGTGGGGCTGTGTTGGTGTAATTGAAAACGTGACCAACATACCTTGCTGGGCTAATTCAATTGCATCGTTTAATTTAAGTGTGAGCTCAGTAAAGTTGGATATATGATGATCGGCAGGCATCACCAGTATTGGCCCTGTTATGCCTTGCTGTAAAGCGTAGTGTGCTGCCAGCGCAATGGCCGGCGCGGTATTTTTACCCTGCGGCTCTAACAAAAGTGCATGAGGAGCGGCCTGTGCACTTTGCTCAGCAGCAATAAAGCGGTGCTGCTCGTTACAAACAAGTATTGGCTTTGCAAACCCCTTGCCCGACACACGCGCTAACGTGCTTTGTAATAGTGAGTGTTTGTTATCAAGCAGAGATAAAAATTGCTTAGGCATAGCTTGGCGAGAAAGCGGCCATAACCGTGTGCCAATGCCGCCCGCTAAAATTACCGGTGTAATAAGGGTTGTATTCATAAAGCCGCCAATAAACATATCAGCGGCTATTTTAGCACTTTATTGGCTAGGCGCTAATGCTTAACGATTTATACCAAGGTAAACGCGTCGGCATCTAAGTAAGCAGGAAACGAGGCTTTAAAATCATCGAGCGGTGCTTTTTCAAGTGTTACGGTAAGTAACTCTTGTGTATTGTCTTTTGCTTTGGCGATTGTATCGCCTTTAAAGTCGTATACAGCCGTGCCGCCATTGTGCGCAACACCATTGCCATCATCGCCAACACGGTTAACGGCTACTACATAACATAGGTTTTCCATAGCGCGCGCCATTAATAGCGTATCCCAAATATGGCGACGAACTGCAGGCCAGTTAGCAACGTTTATCATTACATCGTAATCATTATTGTTGCGCTGAAAAACCGGAAAGCGCAAGTCGTAACATACTTGCGGCAGTAACTTAAAACCGTTAATTTCAAACGTTTTACGTGCTTGCCCTGCGACAACGTAATCGCCCTCACTGCCTAAGCGAAATAAATGACGTTTATCGTAATAATTTACCTCGCCACTTGGGGTCACCCAATAAAAGCGATTCGCTTTTTTATCGCCTTGAGCAACCAAAACCGAACCTGCAATAATGGCTTTATGTTTATGTGCTTGGGTTTTTAGCCAGCTCAACACTTTGCCATTTTCGGGCTCTGCGCAATCAAGGTTAATAGCAAAGCCTGTGGCGAAGGTTTCGGGTAGTAAAATTAAATCAGGTTGAGCGCTCATCGCTGCTAATTTTTTATCAAACATGGCTAAATTGGCGTCTTTATCAAGCCAATGCAGCGCACTTTGAACGAGTGTAAGCGTTAAAGTTGACATAATATTTGCGCGGCCTCTATTAAGGTTTCATCGTTTTTAGCAAAACACAGTCGAATCACTTTATCATTTGAAGGTTGCTTATAAAACACACTTAAAGGAATAGCAGCAACCCCAGCTTGCTCTACTAACCAGTGGCAAAAATCTACATCATTAAGATCAGACACTTCACTGTAATCGAGTAATAAAAAGTACGTACCTTGGCTTGGTAAAATATTAAAACGGCTGTCACTTAAGTGCTGTGCCAGTAAATCGCGCTTTTGCTGATAAAAATTACTCAGCTCATCGACATGCTCGCCTTGTTGTTCAAGCATGTCGGCCAAAGCGTGTTGTGCAGGTGTAAAACTTGAAAAAGTAACATACTGGTGTATTTTTCTAAATTCAGTAGCAAGTGGTCCAGGCGCAACACAGTACCCCATTTTCCAGCCGGTACTGTGAAACGTTTTGCCAAAGCTTGATATAACAAAGCTTTTTTCACGCAGCTGCTCATCACAAAGCATGCTTAAGTGCTTATCGCCATCAAAGGTAATGTGTTCGTAAACTTCATCACTTATTACATATAAATCGTGATCGCTTACTAACGATTTAAGCGCGTCTATATCATGGCTTTTAAGTATTTTTCCGCTTGGATTGTGTGGCGTATTAATAATTATAGCGCGCGTGCTTTTGCTCACTGCACTGCGAACAGCTTGCCAATCAATAGCATAATCGGGGGCATGCAATGCAATATGAACTGTTTTACCGCCAGCAAGCTCAATGGCAGGCTGGTAAGAGTCATAAGCAGGGTCAAACACAATGACTTCATCATCGGGGCGTACTATAGTTTGAATAGCCACAAATAATGCTTCGGTGGCGCCCGACGTTACCGTAACTTGCTCAGCTGCATCAATATTAGCCGCGTATTTACGCGAAACTAAATTTGCTATTTGTTGCTGTAAACGGGGCACACCACTGGATGGCGAATATTGATTAACCCCTTGCTGAACATAAAAATTTAGCTGGTTTTTTAGTAATTCTGGCGCATCAAACTCAGGAAAACCCTGCGATAAATTTATTGCCGAATGCTGACTTGCCAAGCCACTCATTTGGCTAAATATACTAATACTTAAATTTGGTAATTTACTTTCAAACACGACAGGCCCTTAATGATGGTTTTGCGCTTAAAGCGATGCTATCATTGCTTAAAACAGAAGTATAGCCGTCTAAAATTAAATAGCTTTATATCAATTTGCTTAATTAACTGAGCTATTTTGAGGTAGCAAAAACGCAGCTCGCGTTTGGTTTAGCGCCTCAAATGCATGTAAGTATTATTACGCATTGGTATTACACTCATTGGTGAGGAATGTATGCACAACAATACCGCTATTTCGCAACTTATTGAAGCCGGAAAATGGATCAGTCAAAAAGGCTGGGTCCCCGCCACTGGCGGAAATTTTTCGGCGCGCACCGCAACAGGGTATGTGGTTACCGCTAGCGGCTTTGATAAAGGTCAACTCGGTACACACACATTCATTGAGCTTGATCATCAAGGTAATCGCACTAAAGGTGCTGGCAACCCATCGGCCGAAACGCAACTGCACCTAGGCATGTATAAGCTTATTCCGCACGCAAACGTGGTACTGCATACTCACTCAGTAGCAGCCACCGTACTATCGCGTGTAATTAAAAGCCATGCATTAAATTTAAGCGGTTACGAAATGCAAAAGTCACTCAGTGGGGTAACTTCGCATTTAGATACGCTCAGCATTCCTATTTTTGAAAACGACCAAGACATAGACCGCTTAAGCTTGCTGCTTAGCGATCACCACTTACATACACCCATTGAACATGCAGTGTTAATTCGTGGGCATGGCGTTTATGTAGTAGGGCGTAATTACAAGCAAGCACTTCGCCATTTAGAAGGGTTAGAGTTTTTATTTAGTTGCGAGCTGGAACGGTTAAAAATAGAAGGTATTGGGGCACAGCTATAATGATAAAAGCAATTTTAACTGATATTGAAGGCACCATAACACGTATCTCATTTGTAAAAGAGGTGCTGTTTCCGTATGCAGCTAAACAACTAGCAACGTTTATGCGCTTAAACGAAAATAAAACCCATGTCGCTGAGCAAATAGCGGCTGTTAAAGCCATTATTAATGAGCCAGATGCCGATATAGAAAATGTCATTAGCGTGTTACTAAAGTGGATTGAAGAAGATAAAAAAATTACCCCTTTAAAGCAAATACAAGGGCTAATTTGGCAAACGGGCTACGAGCACGGTGATTTTAAAGGCCACCTATACGCAGATGCGTTTGAGTTTTTACAAGCTCAGCACGCTCAAGGTACCGCACTCTATGTGTATTCATCAGGCTCGGTAAGGGCGCAGCAGTTACTCTTTAAATACAGTGACTATGGCGATATTCGCCCCCTGTTTAACGATTTTTTTGATACCAAAGTCGGCGCAAAGCAAGAGCAAGCAGCCTATAACACTATAGTTAATCAGCTCCCTTTTAGTGCTAACGAAATCTTGTTTTTAAGTGATGTTGCAGATGAGCTTGATGCAGCCAAAGCCGCAGGGCTTAAAACCTTGCACTTAATCCGTGATGGCCAAGCACATAGCGCGCACCCATACGTACATGACTTTAGCACAGTTAAATTGGAGCAATTTGCATGAGCCAATTAACAATTTATGCTAACAACAATCCAAGTAATGCGCTGGTAAACACCTGTGATTTAAGCGAAATTACTCAGCAATTAGCAAAGGTAAATGTACGTTTTGAACAATGGCAAGCAACCGCACCCATTAATGAGCACACCACAAATGAGCAAATTATTGCAGCGTATAAAAATGATATAGCGCGCTTAAAAGCGCAAAATGGCTACCAAACGGTGGATGTTATTTCGCTTGCAAAAGGTAATCCTGCAGCGGCACAAATGCGAGAAAAGTTTTTATTTGAGCACACTCATAGTGAAGACGAAGTTCGCTTTTTTGTAAAAGGCCAAGGGTTATTTTGCCTACATATTGATGCCAAAATTTACCAAGTATTATGCCAGCAAGGTGACTTAATTTCGGTCCCAACTCTTACCCCACATTGGTTTGATATGGGGAGCGACCCAGAGTTTACCGCCATTCGATTATTTAATAATACCGAGGGCTGGGTTGCAAAAAGCACCGAGTCTGAAATTGCGAAGCAGTTTCCGTTGCTCGCATAGCAAAAGTAATACGCTCCACAAAGGGATAAGTGGAGCGCTGTTTAAAAACTACTTAAGCGCTGTTAACGCCCCACTCTCTACATCACTTTTATTGTAAACACCGGTATCTAACACCCAAGCTGTTATTAGTTTTGCAGGTGTTACATCAAATGCGGGATTATACACATTGGCATTAGTGGGTGCCCACAGCGCCTCACCAAAACTGCCACTTACGCCGCGTACCTCTGCGCTATTTCGCTGCTCTATTGCTATATCGCTACCGCAAGCTGTTTGTGTATCAAGCGTAGTTAAAGGCGCGACAACATAAAAAGGAATATCATGAAAATGGGCCAATACAGCTAAATTATAAGTTCCCACTTTATTAGCAAAGTCGCCATTAGCAGCAATACGATCGGCGCCTACCACTATTTTATCTACCTTGCCTGCGGCCATTAAGCTTGCTGCCATATTATCGCAAATAAGCGTATACGGTACTTGCCAGCGCTCAAGTTCGAACGCGGTTAAACGCCCGCCTTGCAACAAGGGCCGCGTTTCATCAACCCACACATGTATATTGCCGTGTTGTTGCTGCGCTTTGTAAATAACGCCTAATGCTGTACCAATACCAGCAGTCGCTAATGCGCCGGTATTACAATGGGTTAAAATATTGTCGCCGCTGTTTATAAGCTCAGCTCCGCGCGTTGCCATGCGCTCACATAGGGCAATGTCTTCAATAAAAAGGCGCTCAGCGCTGCACACCACTGCTGCTACAAAGTCATCGCTTTTAAGGGCCTCTCTTAATGTAGCCATGCAATGCATTAAATTAACAGCGGTTGGCCTTGTGGCTTCAAGCTCATCAATTGCTTTTGCAAGCGCCGCTTGAGTTGTCCCCTGCTGCGCTAAATGAGCAACCAGCAAACTCGCCCCTAAGCCTATTAATGGTGCGCCACGAATTTTTAAACTGATGATCAGCTCCTTCATCGTCTCAACACTATGGCATTCGTGCCATACCTGCTGATGAGGAAGTAAATACTGGTCAAGCACACTTAATGTGCCGTTTTCATATTTTAAACTGCTTGCGATAAGGTTTTGCATGGTGAGGCTGCTTAAATAAAATGCGTAAGGGTATTTTACATCAGTTTGAATAACTCTCAAGTTAGACTTGTAGACATCTAAACATTTAAAGGTATAGAATGCCCAAAAAGGTTATTTGAGAACTCACTATGGCTAACTATGTCGCGTTTAATGCGCAACGCGCAATTGAATATGTAAACTCGCTAATTGACTCTAAGCAGTATGATTTTTTTAATGCTGGCGCACACTTAACTGCGTACGAATTTGGTGACGGTAACCTTAATTTGGTATTTAGAATTAGCGATGAGCACCATAACAGCATTATTTTAAAGCAAGCACTGCCTTATGCTCGTTGTGTAGGTGAATCATGGCCGCTCACGCTTGATAGAGCCCGTATTGAGGCGCAAGTGTTACTTAACCATGGCGCTATTTGCCCACAAAACACCGCTAAAGTACTGCACTATAACCAAGCTTACGCACTTACTATTTTAGAAGATTTAGGTCACTTAAAAATATTGCGCACTGCGCAAAATAACGCGGAGCAATTTCCTAAGTTAGCTGAGCACGTAGCTACGTATTTAAGCCATACCGGGTTTTATAATTCAGATTTTTACCTAACCGCCCAGCATAAAAAGGCCCTCGTACAGCAATTTACTAACCCTGAGCTTTGCCAAATTACAGAAGATTTATTTTTTAGCGATCCGTATACAGATCACGAACGCAATCACTTTGACGAGCAACTTACTACACATGTACACGCTTTGCGTGATAACACGGTACTTAAGTTAGAAGTTGCGAAATTAAAAGCTAATTTTTTATCTAACCCGCAAACATTGCTGCACGGCGATATGCACAGCGGCAGTATTTTTGTAGATACCAATACCACTAAAGTGATTGACCCCGAGTTTGGCTTTTTTGGCCCTGTTGGTTTTGATATAGGCTCTTTTATTGGCAATTTACTATTAAATTACTGCGCACAAGCAGGGCATATTGAAGAGTTTGTAGCACGGCGAAACTATCAAACGCATTTACTTAGCTGCATTGTTGAAAGCTATAATTTATTTGAGCAACAATGGTTAACTTTAATTGCCAACCACAGCACAGATAACACCCTTAATACCGAGGGCTACCCACAGTACTTTATGAAAACCGTATTACAAGACGCCATAGGTTATTGTGGAACAGAACTAATTAGGCGCACCATAGGGCTCGCGCATGTGGTAGATATTGACAGCATTGAAGATGAAAATACGCGCCTTGCAGTACAAAAACAAGCGCTGAGCTTAGGTGAGCAACTTATTTTAAATGCCAAAAGCTGCGACAACAAAGATGCCTTTTTTAGTTTATTAATAAGCCAGCTAAATTAAAAAAGGCGCCAAAGCGCCTTTTTTATACTAATACCGTTATTGGTAGTTTTCGTAAATTTTATCGAGCGGCTCCGACAGCCCACTTTCTTGCACTATACGCACGTGTTTACGCCTTAATTCCCGCGCACTCGTTACACCACATGAGTGGGCAATTAAGCCAGCACCGTAATGAATATATTTATTATAATTGGCAACTCGCTGGGCTTTATCGGCAACATTTAACCCACGCTGTAGCCGCTCGTTATGGGTAGTTACACCGGTTGGGCAGGTGTCTTTATTACATTGCATGGCCTGTATACAGCCTAACGCAAACATATGACCACGCGCAGAAACAACAAAATCAGCACCCAAAGCAAGCGCCCATGCCACCTTAGAGGGCACAATTAACTTACCCGATACAATGACTTTAACCCGCCCTGTTAAGCCGTGTTTTTCAAGCATATTAACAACCAGCGGTAAGCTTTCGCGCAGCGGTAAACCTACCGAATCTAATAAGGGTTGTGGCGCTGCGCCCGTACCGCCATCGGCACTATCAATAGTGATAAAATCCGGTGCTGATTCAAGCCCGCGATGGTTTATTTCTGCAAATAGTGTTTCTAGCCAAGTGTAATCACCAATAACGGCTTTAAAGCCGGTAGGTTTGCCTGTGGCGTTTCGTACTGTGGCAATCATATCTAATATGTCGCTTGGCTTTTTGATCTCTGGGTGCCCATTTGGGCTAATTGAATCTTTACCCTCAGGGATGCCCCTTATTTTAGCAATTTCAGCATTAACTTTTTTACCAGGTAACATACCGCCTTTACCTGGTTTGGCACCTTGGCTTAATTTAAGCTCAAACATTTTTACGTTTTTATGCGCCGCAATTTCTTTAAGTTTATCAATACTTAAATTTCCAAGCTCGTCGCGCACACCATATTTAGCCGTACCAATTTGAAACACCAAATCGGCTCCGCCCTCTAAGTGATAAGGGCTTAGCCCGCCTTCACCGGTATTCATCCAGCAGCCGGCTAATTTTGCCCCTTTTGATAACGCTCTGACAGCCGGTTTTGAGAGCGCACCAAAGCTCATTCCCGATATATTAAACAAGGAATTAGTGGTGTACGGCGTTTTACAATATGGGCCTAAAGTTACATTACTTGGGTCCAGCGCCTCTTCATCTAGGGTAGGAAAAGCACAGTTCATAAACATCACTGTACCTGTTACCTCTAAGCTTTGCGTGGAACCAAATGCAGCGGTACGATCGACATCTTTTGCCGCACGATACACCCAACTACGCTCTGCTCGGTTAAACGGCATTTCTTCTCTATCGAGGGCAAAAAAGTACTGCCTAAAAAACTCGCCTTGGCGCTCAAAAAAGTACCTAAAGCGGCCAATAACCGGGTAATTTCGCCTAATTGCATGCTTTGTTTGAGTAATATCACGAAAATAAAAAACAATAACGGTAAGTACAATTAATCCTAATGCAACAATAAAAATACTCGCAAATACATCAATACTAAAAATAATAAAATCGCTCATCCAAGGCCCCTTGATGGCTGTTTTTAAAAATAAAAAAGGTGTTGCGTCAAAATGACACAACACCTTTCGTTGTTCAAGGTTTATACCTTTAGATAATTAGCTTTGTGCGTTTTCAAGCTCAGCTTTTATATACAAACGAACTTGCTCTTCAAGCACTGATAACGGCACAGAACCATGACGCAATACTTGATGATGAAACTCACGAATATCAAAACGTGGCCCAAGCGCTTGCTCGGCCTCTGTGCGTAAACGCTTGATAGTCAGCTCGCCAATTTTGTACGACAAAGCTTGCCCCGGCCACGAAATATAGCGGTCGGTTTCGGTTTTAACATTGTGTAATGAAAGCGCCGTGTTTTCGCTCATAAAGTTCATAGCGCGCTCGCGGCTCCAGCCGTACATGTGCATGCCTGTATCAACCACTAAACGAGCTGCACGCCACATTTCATAGGTTAAACGGCCAAATCGGCTGTATGGGTCTTGGTAAAAGCCTGCTTCTATACCTAAGTATTCAGAATAAAGCCCCCACCCTTCGCCAAAAGCCGAAAGGTAGGCATCACGTCGGTAGCTTGGTAAGTTTTCAAGCTCTGCATTAAGCGATATTTGTAAATGATGCCCTGGTACGGCTTCGTGTAAGGTCAGCGCCTCTAATACATACAATGGGCGCTTATCTAGCGCATATGTATTAACCCAGTAATAACCTGCTTGATCGCTTCGGCTCGAGCCAACATAGCGACCGGTTGTATATTTAGGGGCTATATTTGCAGGTACAGGTGCAACGCCATAGGGCATACGTGGCAGTGTATGAAATAACTTAGGCAGCTGCGCGTCCATTTTTTTAGCTATATAAGCAGCTTCTTTTAATAGCTGCTCTGGAGTGGTGGCGTAAAATTGCGGATCGGTACGTAAAAAGTGGATAAAATCGGCAAACGTGCCTTCAAAACCTACTTCTTTAATTATTGCCTGCATTTCACTGCGGATACGCGCCACTTCAGATAACCCCAGCTGATGTATTTCATCAATGCTCATATTTGTGGTGGTGTAATACTGTGCGCGGTTTTTATAAAATGCCTTGCCATTAGGGGTTTGCGAAATACCAATCGTAGTGCGTGCACCTGGCTGATATTGCGTAGTAAAAAATGTTAAATACGCTTTGTAAGAGGCAATAACATCATTTTTTATGATGCGTTTAGCTTTTTGCTGTATCGCTTTAAAGTCGTTTTCACTTAGCCCTGCCGTGTTCGTTTTAAACGGGGTGTAAAAGTCTGACTGCGTTACATCATCTACTATGTATGCGCTTATTGAGTCTTCATACCCGGCTAATACCGCTTGTGGTTGAGTAAGCCCCGTTTCGAGCCCCTTTTTCATCCAGTGTATGTTTTGCTCAAAAAAGCGCGGCACTTGTTCAAGGCGGGCTAAATACGTTTCTAACTGTTGCGGTTGCTTGTACTGCGAACTATTAATCATATAAGACAAGCTAGAATGGAACCCATACTCAGAAGTTAGCGGCATGTAGTGCGCATTAAATACATATTCATCAACACTATTTTGTACTTGCGCACGAATAATACTGAGGTTAATACTGTTTTCACTTGAAAGCTCATCGCTATCAATTGCATCTAAACGACTTAATAATGCTGTTTTTTCCTCATATTGCCGCTTTAAAAATTCAGCCGATAAATTAGGTAATAAATAGCCATCAACCCCTTCAGGCTGAGTGTAGGGATTAACACGTTTGCGGTAATCAACAATACTTTGAGCCACTTGTTCAAATTGTGTGTTTGCGTTGCGGCTTGTTAATGTACATGCGCTTAGCGTGCCAAAAAGTGATAGCACAAGCAGTGTGCGGCAAATTCGCGGGGGTAAGGAATAATTCATTTTAGTTTTACTTAACCATACAATAGATTTCACAAAACTATCGTAGGCTGAGTAAATAGCAAGATAAATGCGATTAATCTCAATAACACACGCTTAATTGGAGCGCGTAAAATAAGCTGAACCCGCCTAAATTAAGCTAAATACGTGCTCTTTGATGATAAAATCAGCTATTAGGCAGCAAAAGTAAAAAATTAAGTTCACTAATACTGGTTTTTACTTTTAAATAGCCTGCTTAACGATTATTGTAGTAAAAAAATAATAAAGCTTGGATGCATTGCCGCCTCATTGAAGAGTTATTTTAATGTGTAATTTAATGCGTACTTAGTTGGTAGTTAAAATGATGTTCCATGATTCCATGGCTGTAGCTCAAGAAAAAATGACGAATGTATGCCTGTTTTTAGAACGTCATACGCTGCCTCCCTCTCCGTTAAATTACCACGTTGCCTATACCTATATTAGTAAAGTAAATCCTCAGCTAAATAACGCCATAGACGAGGCCATCACTAATAAAGCCCAAATTGATAGTATTTTGATTGAGCAGCTCTACTTTGAGTTTTTAAACGAAGGGCATACCACGCAAGTGGCAATGATTAATAACGTAAATGGGGTTATTGATTCACTGTCGCGCAATGCGCAATCAACCGAAAAACAAATTGTTAGCTTTGCCGGCCAAGTAAGTGAGTGCATGCACACGCTTGATGAGAATAATATAGAGCAAAGCCGCCAAGCACTCGATACGTTAAACACCCAATCAGCCACGTTACTTGAGCAACACAAGCACTTCAAACACGAGCTATATAAAGCTAAAAAGTTACACGAAAAAACCCAAAAACAGCTTGCGCAATTACGTAAGCAGCACATTATTGACTCACAAACGGGGCTGTATAAACGTCATTATTTAACGCAGCAAACCCAACTATGGAGCAACCAAGACAAATCAATTTGCGCAATTGCTATTCAAATAGATAATTTAGATCATTTTGTAGATAATTACGGCGATATAATTGGCGAAGTTATTTTGAACAAAGTGGCTAAACAAGTAAAAAAATATGTCTTTCAAAGTGGTTTACCTGGGCGTACAGCAAAGGACCAATTTACCGTATTACTGCCAGATATAGACCCCGAAACCGCCAATGTTATTGCTGAAAAAGTGCGTAATGGCGTAGAAAAACTTCGTTTTGTTAGCTCAAAAAGCGGCACTAAGCTGCCTGGCATTAACTTATCTTTAGGCATAGCGCAGCAACTCAAAAATGATGACTTTAACCAGTTAGCTAAAAAAGCCTCGCAAGCGGCATTTAAAGCACGCTCACTGGGGCAAAGTAGCTTTACAGCTGGCCACTAGGTTTTACGCTAAATTACCTGATAAATCATATTCAAATTGCACCTGCAGTATACAATCAAGTACACTAGTCTTTATTGCCACGATAGAGACTAACCATGAACGAAACAGAGCAAAAGACCACGCATTTTGGCTATAAAACCGTAGCCGAAAACGATAAAGCCTCAATGGTTGCAGACGTATTTCACTCGGTTGCAGCAAAGTACGATGTAATGAACGATTTAATGTCTTTTGGTGTACATCGATTATGGAAACGTCAAACTATAGCCAGCTCAGGTGTGCGCAAAGGCCACCACGTCCTTGATTTAGCAGGCGGCACTGGTGACCTAACAGCAAAATTTAGTCAGCTAGTCGGTGACACTGGCCAAGTAGTTTTAGGCGACATTAACTCATCAATGTTAAAAGTGGGCCGTGAAAAGCTGCACAACTTGGGTTTAGTCGGCAATATCGACTACGTGCAAATGAATGCCGAAATGCTGCCATTTCCAGATAACAGCTTTGATGTGATCACGATTGCCTTTGGCCTACGTAATGTAACCGATAAAGACAAAGCTCTTCGCTCTATGTACCGTATTTTAAAGCCAGGTGGACGTTTATTAGTATTAGAGTTTTCCAAACCTGAGCATGAAATTTTAAGTAAAGCGTACGATTTTTACTCGTTCAATCTATTACCAACTATGGGTAAAGTAGTGGCGAACGATAGCGAGTCATACCAATACTTAGCTGAGTCGATTCGTATGCACCCAGACCAAGAAACCTTAAAAGCAATGATGGAAGAAGCAGGCTTTGAACAAACAACGTATCAAAACCTAACCGGTGGTATTGTTGCACTGCACCGTGGTTTTAAATATTAAGGCAGGCAATTATGGCGTTTGAGCAAAAAAGCGAGCATGTAATCGCAGCAAAACCCGATTCGCAGTTTTTTATGTTACCTAATTTTGTACTTTCGCTTATAGAGCGAGTGCTTAATAAGGTACTGCAACTCGACGCCACCTTAATAGATAAGCTCAGTGCCGTTAAACACAAACCATTAAAGGTCGAAATCCGCAATTGGCAGCAGCAAATAGTATTAACCTTTGATGGTAAACTATTACACCTTTACAGTGCCAGCGATGAAGATAGCGCGGAGTGTATGATCAGCGCAGATATAGATACACTCATGGCGCTTAAAGACCCAGCCATGCTTACACAGCTCATTCGTCAAGATAAGCTAGACCTGCAAGGCGACTTAAACGTCGCTCAGGCATACAGCGCCGCATTTTCTGGGCTAGATATAGATTGGCCTGAGCAACTATCGCACTATATTGGCGATGCGCCCGCACAACAACTTTACATACAGCTAAACGCTTTACGCAGTAAAGAACGTAAAGCACGTCAGCAAATTAGCACCACATTAACCAGCCTATGCCAAGATGAGCTCGCTGTAACTATTCACCCTTTAGAGCTTGAACAATTTAAACAACAAAACCGAGTGTTAAAAGGGCAAGTGGCCGCTATTGAACAACGCATAAATGCATTAATCAACTCTTCTAACACCAACAGCCGCTAAGGATTTTTTGTGTCGACTGCTCGATTGTATTACATCACTAAAACATTACTTAGCTACGGATTAGATGAGTTAATACCAAAACAAAAAATACCTTGGTACGCTAAAATTGCGCGTGGTAGCTTGTTTTGGTTACGTAACCAGCACAAAAATAAACCAGCGGGCTTGCGCCTGCGCATAGCCTTGCAAGAGCTTGGCCCAGTGTGGATTAAGTTTGGCCAAATGCTTTCTACCCGCCGAGACTTACTTCCTCACGACATTGCGTTAGAGCTTGCTTTTTTGCAAGACCAAGTCGAGCCTTTTGAAGGCGAACTTGCCCAAAAAATAATTGAAAAAGCCCTCGAAATTAGCGATATAAACCAGTTGTTTAGTGAGTTTTCGCAAACCCCATTGGCCTCAGCGTCTATTGCACAAGTGCATACTGCTAAGCTAGTTGATGCCCATAACAATACTCAAGATGTTGTTATAAAAGTGATTAGGCCAAACATAAAAACACAAATTAATGCCGACTTAGCACTTATGGAAAAGCTCGCTAAAGTACTTGCCAATGTACACAGCGAAGCAAAAAGGTTACGCCCTGTCGAGGTGGTGAAAGAGTATAAAAAAACCTTGTTAGATGAGCTCGATTTAATGCGCGAAGGCGCAAATGGCATCCAACTTAAGCGTAACTTTGAAGGCTCTGATTCGTTATATATCCCGGCTGTTTATAGCGATTATAGCCGCAGTAACGTTTTGGTTATGGAGCGTATTTACGGAATCCCGGTCTCAGATACTGAGTCGTTAATTGCGCAAAATACCAATATGAAATTACTCGCTGAGCGCGGTGTAGAAGTGTTTTTTACGCAAGTATTTAGAGACAGTTTTTTTCATGCTGATATGCACCCTGGCAATATATTTGTCTCTCGCGAGCATCCTGAAAACCCCATGTATATTGGTATCGACTGTGGCATTGTTGGCACATTAAACAAAGAAGATAAACGCTATCTCGCAGAAAACTTTATCGCCTTTTTTAATCGTGACTACCGCCAAGTTGCTCAGCTACATGTTGACTCGGGCTGGGTTCCGCCTGATACCAGCATAGAAGAGTTTGAATTTGCAATTCGTACCGTATGCGAACCTATATTTAATAAGCCACTGGCTGAGATATCGTTTGGTCATGTACTCGTTAATTTATTTAACACCGCACGCCGCTTTAATATGCAAGTACAGCCGCAGTTAGTATTATTACAAAAAACGTTATTATACGTTGAGGGCTTAGGGCGTCAGCTTTATCCTCAGCTTGATTTGTGGAAAACCGCTAAGCCATTTTTAGAAGATTGGGTAAAACAACAAGTTGGACCGTTATCAGTAATGAAACAAATGTATGCTAACTTGCCATTTTGGGCTGAAAAAATGCCAGAACTACCTGATTTAATTTATCAAAATTTAAAACGTAGTCCGCAAATGCAGCATTCTCAGCCAAGTAAAGTGTCACACAAAGCGCTAGTACTTAGCCTATTTGGCAGTGCTACACTGATTGTATCGGCACTGTGTTATCTGCAGCACGATCTCATAGCGGCAGGCGTAACATTAGCAGCGTCTGCAATTAGCTTTATTGTGGCGTGGCGTAACACATAAACTAAGTGCTATTTATGCCACAGGGCGTATAATTAGTACTTAAAATAAACATTTAAGCATTTATCAGTTGGAGATAACCATGGGTTTAGGTGGCATTAGTATTTGGCAATTATTGATTGTTTTAGCGATTATCGTACTTCTTTTTGGTACTAAAAAACTACGCGGCATGGGTGGTGATTTAGGCGGTGCAGTAAAAGGGTTTAAAAAAGCCATGTCTGATGACCAAACTAAAGAGACTGAAAGCGAAAAAGCTGAGCAAATCCAAGAGTCTCAAAAAGCAGCGCCAACACAGACACAAAGCACTGAAAAAACCAAAGACGATACTAAGGTTTAAGCAATATGGGAATGTGGGAGCTCGTTGTTGTTTTTATTGTTGGCCTAGTGGTACTTGGCCCTGAGCGGTTACCGGTTGCCATTCGCACCGTAATGCGCTGGGTAAAAACCGTTAAGTCGATGGCCAACTCAGTTAAAGCAGAAGTGAGTGAAGAGCTACGCATACACGAGCTTCACGAAAACCTAAAAAAAGCAGAGCAACAAGAGCTTAAAGATTTAAGCCCTGAGCTACAACAATCGGTTGATGAACTGCAAAAAGCAGCGCAGTCGGTTACTCATAGCTATAAAAACACTTCAAGCACGTCATCTAACGAACAACTCGATGAAAAAAAGTGAAATTAATTCCCCTATTTGTGGTCAACTTATTACGTGGTATAAAAAATAATGTCTGAACAAGCTAAATCAGGGTTCGTCGCTCACTTAATTGAGCTGCGCGATCGGCTTATTAAATCACTTTTTAGTATTTTAGTGATATTTATTGGCCTAGTGTATTTTGCCAATGATATATATGAGTTTGTAGCCGCCCCTTTAGTCGCACATTTGCCAAGCACTGCCACTATGATAGCTACCGATGTTACGGCACCGTTTTTTGCACCGTTTAAACTAACGCTATTTGTTGCTTTGTTTGGCGCTATTCCGTGGATATTGCATCAAATTTGGGGATTTATAGCACCTGGCTTATACCAACACGAAAAACGCATGCTAATGCCAATTTTGGCCTCGAGTATTTTGCTATTTTATGGCGGTATCGCTTTTTGCTACTTTATAGTGCTCCCTATTATATTAGGCTTTTTTACTAGTGTAGGGCCGCAAATGATGACCCTAGCACCGGATATTAGTAGCTATTTAGGATTTGTACTTAAGCTATTTTTTGCATTTGGTGTGGCGTTTGAAATACCCGTAGCCATAATGTTGCTATGTTGGAGTGGCGCTACAACCACGCAGAGTTTAAAGCAAAAACGCCCTTATATTGTGGTTGGTGTATTTGTTGTGGCGATGTTTTTAACACCGCCCGATGTGTTATCACAAACACTATTAGCACTTCCTATGCTGCTTTTATTTGAGCTAGGGTTAATTTTAGCGAAATTTTATAGCGCTAAAGAACAACAGGAATCTGAGGAATAAAATGAAAAAACAACTACTCTCACTACTGGTTTTACTAAGCGCACCGACGTTTGCAGCGCAAGAAATTAACGTGCAAGCTTTGCAAGCATGTAGCTTTATTGAAAACGACTTTAACCGTTTACTATGTTATGACAACACAGTGGCAGGTAAACCGCTTACTAAACCTAGTGAGAAAAAAACCCTTACCCCACCAAAAGCCGTAACCAATGTATCGCCAAACGTAAGTGCACCTGTTGCAGCTGTTTCTAAAGCGGCGCCTGCTGCTAAAGCAGATGATTTTGGCCTTGAGCATAAAGAGATCACTAAAGATAAAGACGAAAATATCACAGCGTCAGTATCATCAGTTAGAAAAGCTCCTTATGGCGAGCTCATTATTACCCTTGATAACGATCAGCAATGGCGTCAAATTGGCTCTGACAGCCTTAAATTAAAAGAGTCAGACACAGTGGTTATTAGCCGCGGTGTATTTAATTCTTTTTTACTTCGTAAAGATGGTCAAAACCGCTCAATCCGTGTGAAGCGCACTCAGTAATGACCTACACGTTAGTTGATGCCGGCGTTAATTTAACCAATCACCAGTTTGAAGGTGAGCATCAGGCCATTATTGCCCGCGCAAATGCCGCGGGCGTGCAAGCTATGTTACTGATCGGCTGCGATGTGCCTAGTAGCGAACAATCGCTTACATTAGCAAAACAATATAATCAGTTTTCTACTGCTGGCGTGCATCCACATGACGCTAAAGACGCCACCGATGAACTTGAAACCACTTTAACGCAGCTTGCTAGTAACGATTGCGTTGTGGCCATTGGTGAGTGTGGGCTTGATTATAATCGCGATTTTTCTCCTCGCGATATTCAGCGCAGCGTATTAAAACGCCAGTTAGCGTTAGCTGAAAAACTAAACCTACCTGTTTATTTACACGAACGTGACGCAAGCGAAGATATGCTAGATATTTTGGCTAACTATAACGTACGTGGCGTGCTGCATTGCTTTACAGGCAATGCCCAAGCACTTAAAGACTATTTAGAATTAGGCCTTTATATTGGCATTACTGGGTGGGTGTGTGACGAGCGCCGCGGTAAAGCATTGCAACAATTGGTGCCAAGTATCCCGCTTGAGCGGTTATTAATAGAAACCGATGCGCCTTTTTTAATTCCACGCACAATAAGCCCTAAACCAAAATCACGTAAAAATGAGCCCGCTTATCTTAGCTATGTGTGTGAAACACTCGCTAAGCTTTATAACGTTGAACCAAGTACTATTGCCACCCATAGTACGGCTAACTTTTATAGCTTATTTGATATAGCAGGTCGCTAATGACAAGCCCAAAGGCGCTATTTAGCCTATTTATGCTCCTTTGTTCATTTTGCAGTGTTGCAAACCCCGTAATTTCTGAAAATTTTAAAGCAATAAAAATAGACACCCTGAGCTATTCGTTTACGCCCACCACAGCAAACAATGCCTACCATGAGGTTAACGACTGGCAAACAGTAAGTGATAAGCCATTAAATTTAGGGTTTGAACAACGCCCTGTATGGGTCAAGTTTACAGTTAAAAACACCTTAAATAACAATATAAGCCCTATTTTATCGCTCGATAACCCGCTGTTAAATGAAGCGCAAATTTTTCATTTTTATAATTCAGCACTGCTCTCACACATGCAAACTGGCGATAACTTTAAGCTCTCATCACGGCTAATAAAAAGCGAATCTTTATTAGCAACCTTGAGGCTGCCGGCAAATAGTATTAGCACCGTAATAATGAAGGTTAACAACAGTGCTGGGCTACGCATCCCGCTGACTTTATGGCAACCAGATGCCTACCTAGCACATAAAGGTAAACTTAATTTAATTTATGGCTTACTCATTGGTTTTTTATTTTCATTGGCCATAAGTTGCTTGGTTTTGTATGGGTTTTCGCGCAAGTTGTATTTTGCTTATGCAGGCATTATTACGCTGACCTTAGGTGTGCTACTGGCTTATTTATGCGGTTTTGGCGCTCGTTATTTTCATCCAAATTCGCCTTCATTACAGCAAGTAATGATACCTGTTTTACTAATGCTCACTACGCTTGCTTTTGTGCCGCTACAAAAACAACTGTGCCAACCTAAAGCCTCTAAACTACTAAAATGGCAAACCATTGTTGCTAATATTTACGCAATTAGCCTGCTGTTTATGTGGGCTTTACCTAGCACAGTGTTTACCCCATTTAGCTTACTGGCGAGCCCGATTGTTATTGTTTATTGCTTGGTAAGCGCCTACATCTGCCAGCAAAGCGCGCCTTCAAAACCAATTCAAGCACTGCTAATTGCACTCATGCTATTTTTACTTGTTATGGTGTACCTTATTATTGCTGTATTTGGCTTATATCCTTTAGGTAGAAGTAGCTTAGCTTTTGTTTTTATATGCTTTTTTGGTAGTACATTTTGCCTATGTTATGGCGTTATGAAGCGCTTTATTTTAGAGCGTGATGAACAAGTTATTGCTCAACAAACCTTGATTGCTGAAAATGCAGCCCAAGATACACTATTAAATGAGCGACTCGCGCTGCAAGCCCAAACACAAAAAGAATTAGAGTCGTTAGTTGATGAGCGCACCTTTGAGTTACAAGTCACTTTGCGTGAACTAGAAGATAAAAACCGCGAGCTTGAGCTACTTAATATGGAAGACGCGCTGAGTGGCGTTAAAAATCGTCGCTTTTTTGATAAAAAATTAGTGATGGAACTGCGTCGCTCTCGGCGTGAACAAACGCCTTTGAGTATGATTATGCTCGATATAGACCGGTTTAAACGCGTAAATGATAACTACGGGCACTTAACCGGCGACCAAGTAATACGCGCTGTAGCCGACATTATAAAACAGCATTTAAAACGCCCGTTGGATGAAGTGGCTCGCTACGGCGGCGAAGAGTTTGTTGTTTTGCTACCTAACACTCCAAAAGAGGGGGCTGTTGATATTGCTGAAAAAATTCGCCAAGCCGTAGAGAGTAATACCGTAAACGTAGCCGGAACATCCGTAAAAGTAACCATTAGTGCTGGCGTAAACAGCGCTGTAGTAAACGATATTAGTAACCCTGAGCTATTTACAGACGACGCAGATAAAGCGCTCTATTTCGCTAAACAACATGGCCGAAATCAAGTAATTAGTTTTCCAATTCCACAGTAGGAGCTTAGTAACATGGCCCAATCAGGACTCGACCTTTTCCCATATACCCGCATGCGTAGAATGCGCCGCAGTGATTTTTCTCGCCGTCTTATGGCCGAAAACCAACTATCGGTAAACGATTTAATTTTTCCGGTATTTGTACTTGAAGGTAAAAACCGCCGCGAAGCAATTGAATCAATGCCAGGAATTGAGCGTTTATCAATTGATTTATTGCTTGAAGAAGCTAAAGAGCTTGTAGATTTAGGTGTACCTGCCGTCGCTATTTTTCCGGTAACCCCTGCTGACAAAAAGTCTTTGATGGCCGAAGAAGCCTACAGTGAAGATGGCTTAGCACAACGCACAGTTCGTGCTTTAAAAGAAGCTTTTCCTGAGCTTGGGGTTATTACCGATGTAGCCCTTGACCCATTTACTACTCATGGCCAAGACGGCATTATTGATGATGAAGGTTATGTAATTAATGACATAACCACTGAAATTCTTGTTAAGCAGGCGCTTTCGCACGCCGAGGCAGGCGCAGATGTGGTTGCACCCTCTGACATGATGGATGGCCGTATTGGTGCTATTCGCGAAGCACTTGAAGCAGATGGACATATTCACACACGCATAATGGCTTACTCAGCTAAATATGCCTCTAGCTATTACGGGCCGTTTAGAGACGCTGTTGGCTCTGCAGGTAACTTGAAAGGGGCCGACAAAAAAACGTATCAAATGGATCCTGCCAACTCTGATGAGGCAATTCGTGAAGTGGCACTTGATTTACAAGAAGGCGCCGACATGGTGATGGTGAAACCCGGTATGCCGTACCTTGATATTGTTCGTCGTGTTAAAGATGAGTTTGGTGTACCTACTTTCGCATATCAGGTCAGTGGTGAATATGCAATGCACAAAGCGGCAATCGATAACGGCTGGTTGAGTGAAGAGGCCACAATTATGGAATCTTTACTGGCATTTAAACGCGCCGGAGCGGATGGTATTTTAACGTATTTTGCCAAGCAGGCCGCGCAATGGCTGCAAAATAAGTAAACATGTTATCAAAGGCGGTACGCCGCCTTAATTTTTTTACAATCATTAACATATTTGTATTCTTTTTGTCATTTAGATTGCCTAAACTGGTGTCCCATTTTGGGATTTAAATACACGGGAATAATAAAAAATGTTAAAAACGAAAATAACGCCACTGGCGCTTGTATTAGCAAGCCTCAGTGCACCAGCCTCCGCCGATCTAATCATTTCTGAATACATCGAAGGCAGCAGCAACAATAAAGCGATTGAGCTTTATAACAATGCTGATACAGAGCTTTCTCTTGAAGGTTATACCTTAGGACTTTATTCAAATGGTAGTAGTTCGGTAGGTAACTCAATTGATTTATCAGGCACATTGGCTGCCAATACCACCTATATAATTTCAAACCCTAGTGCAGCCGCTGCCATTCTTGATATTGCAGATGAAACCAGCACAGTAACTTACTACAATGGTGACGATGCCCTTGTTTTAACTAAAGATGGTGTGGTAGTTGATAGCTTTGGCCAAGTGGGTGTTGATCCTGGCTCTTTTTGGTCTGATGATACCGTACAAACTCAAAATAAAACCTTACGAAGAAAAAATAGCATCACAACGGGTCGAACTGACTCAACTGCAACTTTTAATCCTAGCGATGAATGGGAACAGTTTGATATTGACACCTTTGACGGCTTAGGCTCGCATGCTGGCGATGGTGGTACGGCTCCTGCGCCAGACCCTGAGCCAGAACCATTAGAACCGCTTGTATGTGGCGCAGATAAAACGCTAATTAGCGCTGTGCAAGGTTCTGGTGAAGCAAGCCCGTTAGTAGATACCCTTGTTGAAATTGAAGGTGTTGTCACTGCCGATTTTCAAGGTGAAGATGGCTTAGATGGTTTCTTTGTGACCTCGCTTGCTGCAGATGTAGATAACGATCCAATGACCTCTGAAGGTTTGTTTGTTTACTTTACTGATACCGATGTAAATGTAGGTGACCACGTGCGCGTACAGGGCACAGTTGATGAATACTATGATTCAACACAACTTGCAGATGTAACACAAATTGCAGTATGTGGTACTGACGAAGTGGCCTCTGCAACCTCAATAAGTTTACCTTTAGAGAGCCAAGCTGACCTAGAAGCTTATGAAGGTATGCTAGTAAGCCTAGATCAAACACTTGTAGTTACTAACAACTACGGCTTAGGTCGCTATGGTGAAGTAGAACTAGCCACTGAGCGTTTATACCAAGGCACTCAAGTTGCATTGCCAGGTGATGCAGCCAATGCTGTTGAAGCGGCTAACTTGACTAAAAAAATCTTATTAGATGATGGCTCTACAGCTCAAAACTCAGATCCATCGGCTTACCCAGCGCCAGGCCTATCGGCAGAAAATACTCTACGTACCGGCGATACTGTAAATGCGGTAACAGGGGTAGTTACATACAGCTTTAGCACGTATCGCATTCACCCAACAGTTACACCACAGTTTATAGCGACTAATGCGCGTGAAGATGCGCCTGAGCAAAGTGAAGAAGCCGATTTACGAATCGCCAGCTTTAACGTACTTAACTACTTTAACGGAGATGGCCAAGGCGGTGGTTTCCCTACTAGCCGTGGTGCAGACTCAGAAGAAGAGTTTGTACGTCAAGAAGCAAAACTTGTAAGTGCTATTAGTGCAATGCAAGCTGATGTTGTTGGCTTAATGGAAATTGAAAATGATGGCTTTGGTGAGTTCAGTGCTATAGCAAGTTTAGTAAATGCATTAAACGATGCTGACAGCGCTAACAACTACGCGTTTGTAGATTTTAACGTAGCCCAAATTGGTACCGACGAAATCACCACAGCCCTTATTTACCGCGCAGATAAAATAGAAGAAGTAGGCACAGCCGCTATTACTACTGATTACCCGTTTGATTACAGCAACCGTGCACCAATTGCACAAAGCTTTAAGTCACTTTCAACAGATGAAGTATTTACTGTTTCTGTAGCCCACCTTAAATCTAAAGGTAGCTGTGGTGATGATAACAACGACGACCTAGGTGATGGCCAAGGCTGTTGGAATGAAATTCGTACCGAAGCTGCTGATGCGTTTACTGATTGGTTAGACAACAAACCTACTGGCGTAGATGACGAAGATATCATTCTTGTTGGTGATATGAACGCTTATGCAATGGAAGATCCAATCCGTAAGTTTGATGAAAAAGGCTATAAAAACGTAGTCGCAGAGCTTGATGGCGATACACTAAGCTACTCTTATAGCTTCTCTGGCCGTGCAGGTAGCCTTGACCATGCTTTAGCAACCGAGTCTTTACTAAGCAAAGTTGTTGCAGCAAATGATTGGCATATCAATGCTGATGAACCTATCGTGCTTGATTACAACCTAGAGTTTAAGAGCGAAGGTCATCAATCTACGCTATACGCAGAAGGCCCATACCGTGCATCTGATCACGACCCAGTTATTGTTGATATAAAATCTGAAGTAGTACTTACCCCTGAAGAGCAAACACCGGTAATTGCACCTGATCAAATATTCACAGTAGATGAAAACAGCGCTGTAGGCACTGTGATTGGCACACTTGATTTTAGTGACCCTAACGCTGATGTATCACCTGTGGTTAAATTTATCGTATCAGGTAACGATTCTGTATCAATTAACGAGCAAGGTCAGTTAATTGTTGCAAGCGAAGTAGATTACGAGTTTGAAAATCGTATTACCCTTACAGTACAAGCAGAGGATAGTGTAGGTAACGTATCTGAAGCACAAACGGTTGTAGTAAGAGTAAACAACCTACGTGGTGATGACGATAACGACTCAGGCTCATTGCTTTGGTTATCTCTTTTATTAGCGCCACTTTCATTAGTGCGCAGGTTTAAGAAAAAATAACGAGTGATTTGTTTTAAAGCCGCATTTTTGCGGCTTTTTTTATGCTTATAAAAATGTAATTCAGACAAGCTTCAGTAAACAACCCTTAATATCTTCCATACCGTTTATTAACTATTAATAGAATTAGCCGCGCAACAAATACATTAAATGAGTATTTTTTACACATAAGCCGTAGTTAAAACCCTTTTTAATAAATTTAACTGTTGAAATGTAAACACTTTATTTACGGATTAAAAGTTGCACTATAAGTTCGTCACCCTTGTGTAGTAGTTAAGTAACAAACCCTAAGCGTAAAAATAAGTCGTGTTTTTATAAAGGAATGGAAATGAAACAATTAACCCAAACACCTCCTACTTGGCAGAAAAAAGCAACGCCATTATTGGGTCTACTTTTTATTTTTTCTGGCTGGGGCTATAGCACGCAGGCAATAGCAGCAAGTGTTGATGCAGCAATTCCGCAAGAAAGCCTATTTGAAGTAATAAGCGCCCGCGCTAAAAAACTAGCCGAACAAGAATATGCACCTCCAAAAAATATAGAGCTAGAAGCATTAAATAATATTGATTACCAAGATTACCGCTCAATTCGATTTAAGCAGGACAAATCAGTGTGGAAAGATGAAGGCCTGTATGAGCTACAACTCTTTCACCCTGGTTTTTTATATAAAACTCCGGTAACAATTAATACCGTAGAAGGCGACTCAAAACGTAATCGCCTACCTTTTAGTACTGATTTTTATCAATACGATGGCACAGCCGCCCCTTTAAAAGACGAAATAGCAAAAAGCGTAGCCGGCACGCAACTAGGCCATGCAGGCTTTCGCTTACATTACCCAATTAACACAAACGAATACAAAGATGAGGTAATGGTGTTTCAAGGGGCCTCTTATTTTAGAGTTGTTGGTCCTAATCAAGTATATGGTTTATCAGCACGCGGATTAGCAATCGATACCGCCGAAACATCGGGTGAAGAGTTCCCTATGTTTAAAGAGTTTTGGCTTGTTAAGCCCCAGGCTGAGCAAACTAACATCACTATTTTTGCATTGCTTGATAGCCCTTCGGTATCAGGCGCTTACAAATTTGATATTGACCCAACAACCAGCATGTTAGTTGATGTTGATATGCAAATTTTTGCCCGTAAAGATATTAAAAAGCTAGGCGTAGCCCCTTTAACAAGTATGTTTTACCACGGTGAAAACAGCACTAAGTTTTTTGATGACTACCGCCCAGAAGTGCATGATTCAGACGGCTTGTTAACACAGTCAGCTGATAACAAATGGGTATGGCGCCCGCTTAACAACCCAACACAGTTAAGCGTTACCTCGTTTTCGTACACCAACCCTAAGGGGTTTGGTTTAGCACAGCGTGACCGTGACTTTAACAATTACCTAGATACTGAAGCGCACTACCACGACCGTCCAAGCCTGTGGATAGAGCCAAAAGGTGAATGGGGAAATGGCCGAGTTGAGCTAGTAGAAATACCAACAGATACAGAAACGAACGACAATATAGTGAGTTACTGGGTGCCTGAAAAGCCAATGAAAGCTGGTGATTCATTAAAGCTAAGCTACAAAATGAGCACCTTTAACGCCCATTTAACTCAACACCAAAAGGCGCGTGTAACACGCACACGTATTGGTAGCGCAGCGCTGCCAGGTGAAGATAATCCACCACCGCAAAGCCATCGCCAGTTTACCGTCGACTTTGCAGGCCCCGATTTAAACAACCTGTCTGAAAAGCTAACACTTGAAGCCGACATTCAGCTTACAACAGGTGAAGTAAGAGATGTAACAGTGCAAAAACTTCCTAAATCTCTTGGTTGGCGAGTAGCGTTTAAAATTGCACCACAGGACGATCAACCCGTAGATATGCGTTTATCGTTAAAACTTCGTGATAAAGAAATTAGTGAGGTATGGAGCTATGTTTGGTACCCAAATGACATCAAGTAATAAAGGAAAGGGCACACCAATGCCATTCAAAACACTGCGCGTATGGTTGTTTGCTATTGCTGCACTCACTGTTTCAGGGTACGGCATCTCCATTATGTTTGAAATTTTAAGCTCAAACGGAATGACCTTGCTTGAATATGCGCTATTGGTTTTATTTTCAATAACCTTTGCATGGATTGTTACGGCATTTTGTAGCGGCACGATAGGATTTGTACTGCAATTATTTCGTATTGACCCGCTCACCCTAAGACGCATTAAGCCTATTGAGTTTGACAATACCGCGCTTGCACAGCAAAAAACCGCGGTAGTTATGCCTATTTATAACGAAGACACGCACCGTGTTATTGCCGGCTTTGAAGTGAGCTTACAATCGCTAAAAGAGACAGGGCAACTTGCCAATTTTGACTTTTATTTACTTAGCGACACGCAAGACCCTGAAATAGCACAAAACGAGCTAAGCGCATGGCATGCTTTATGTGAGCGTTTAGGCGATAATGCAAAACAGGTTTTCTATCGTCGCCGCGAAGATAATAAACACCGTAAAGTAGGTAACTTAACCGACTTTTGCGAGCGCTGGGGCAGCCAATACGATCACATGATTGTACTTGATGCCGACAGCGTAATGACGGGTAAATGTATGCTAGAGCTGACCACAAGCATGATCAACAACCCGCAAGCTGGTTTAATTCAAACTATCCCTATTCCAGTTCGTCAAGACACCTACTTTGGTCGTTTTTTACAATTTGCCTCTGTGCTTTACAGCCCAATGCTGGCAACGGGGTCTGCTTTTTGGCAAACCGACAAAGCTAATTATTGGGGCCACAATGCCATTATTCGCGTTGAAGCATTTATTAACTATTGTGGTTTACCTACGCTTGAAGGCAACGCCCCCTTTGGTGGCGAAATTTTAAGTCATGACTTTGTAGAAGCTTCACTACTGCACAGTGCAGGCTGGGATGTTCTATTACTTAGCGATATTGAAGGTAGCTACGAAGAAGTACCAAGTAACATTTTAGATTATGCCATACGCGACAGACGTTGGGTTCAAGGTAACATTCAGCATCTTGGTTTATTAGGCTCGTCTAAATTAAAGTTAATGAGTAAGTTTCACTTTTTATTAGGCGCAACCGCTTATATTTCATCGCTTATTTGGTTATCTATGCTGGCACTAAGCACCATAGATGCGGTAACACGTGCATTAAATAGCGATGTGTACTTTAATCGGGTTTATCAGTTATTCCCAACGTGGCAAATAGCTAAAACAGACCTAATTGATTCACTACTTTATTTAACCATTATTATATTATTGGTGCCTAAATTAATGGGTGTAATTGTCACGCTAGTGCACAGAAATAAGCGCTTTGGCGGCTCGTTTAAATTAATACTAGGCTCAATAATAGAGACTGTATTTGCCATTATTGTGGCACCACTTATGATGGTGTTTCATGCTTACTTTGTAGTGTGTGTATTTTTAGGTAAAAAAGTTAAGTGGGATGCACAACCGCGCGAAGGCCGCATGGTACCGTGGAAAGAGGCGTTTAATTACACACTATTTTCTACCTTGGTTGCCATAGTATGGGGTGCTACAGCCTATTACTTTACGCCAGTGTTCTTTTGGTGGTTATCGCCTATATTACTCGGTCTATTACTTGGAGCGCCAATAATACGCTACACCAGTAGCATTAAGTTAGGTGTGCAACTGCGTAAAATGGGAATATTTATTTGCCCTAGCGAAGTTGATAACGACCCTATGCTAAACAACCTTAAAGTACATTTAAAAGAGATTTCGGTACCAGAGCCTGGGCAATACCCTAAAACGGTGCCAGCCCTGCCAAAAGAGCATTTAGTGGTTATGCCAATACAAAGCTTTAATAAGCCTCGCCAGCCAAAGATGAAAGCGCTAAGAGCTAAAGCGATTAAAAAGTTTAATTAGCGCAATGTACTCGTATTAAATATAAAAGGAGCATGAACGCTCCTTTTTATTTATAAAACGCCAATTATACACAGTTTAACATCACGCTCTGCATGAGCTATTATAGTGGACTTTACAATCTACCTTATTTTCATATAACCTAGCTATATTCGCTTTTTCATCTGCTGATAATCGCCAATTGTAAAAGTGGTAACTTTTACCATTTTCTAGCTCAACCTTAAATATGGTACTAATAAATAATGATTTAAATGAAATAGACTTTATTTCTTCGCTATTTATATATTGTTCGCGCATAAAGCGCGTATAGTTTATACCTGCTTGGTAACAGTGTAAGAATCGAAGGTGGATAAAATTAAAGATTATTATTACTCCTATTAACGGTAATAATAATAGAAAAGCCGCTTTTAGAGTAATCGCAAACACGCTTTTTATAACAAACAAAAGTACGAGTACCACAGCACACTTTGTAAATTGCAGCGGCCAGTTAGGGGTAAGTTTAATCGAGTTCATGAATTTACGTCTTATATAAAATGAAATATAGTAAACGCCTCTTCTTCTGAGACTTCCTTATCAACTTTTAGATTACTCATCTAAAAGTGCCGGTATTCTACATTAGACACTTGCACACGGCAATAAGTCTAAATAAATACAACAAGTAATAACCAATAAAAAATACTACTTTAATTACAACAATTTACGTTTGTGCATAATAAGTTAATAAATAAGGCACTTCATTTACTAATCTTATAGAATTATTAATTAAGCTAGACCCAATACTAAAAAACTATAACTTTAGGCAATAAAAAACCCGCAACATGTGCGGGTTTTTTTAAAGAGTTACAGAGCTAATTACTTAGCTGCATTTTTCTCTTTTTCTGCAGCGATTACAGTGTCAGCAACGTTTTGTGGACATGGTGCGTAGTGTGAGAACTCCATAGAGAACTGACCACGACCAGATGTCATTGTACGTAGTGAACCGATGTAACCGAACATTTCTGATAACGGAACGTCTGCTTTAATACGAACGCCTGTTAAACCAGCTTCTTGGTTGCTTAGCATACCACGACGACGGTTAAGGTCACCGATTACGTCACCCACGTGATCTTCTGGAGTGAACACGTCAACTTTCATGATTGGCTCAAGAAGCTGTGCACCCGCTTTAGGGATAGACTGACGGAAAGCGCCTTTAGCAGCGATTTCGAATGCGATTGCAGATGAATCCACCGCGTGGAAGCCACCGTCGAAAAGCTCTACTTCAACGTCAAGTACAGGGAAGCCAGCTAGAACACCTTCACCCATCATTGACTTAAAGCCTTTCTCAACTGCAGGCCAGAATTCTTTAGGTACGTTACCACCAACAACTGATGAAGAGAAAGTAAAGCCAGAACCCACTTCACCTGGCTTAATACGGTAATCAATTTTACCGAACTGACCAGAACCACCAGATTGTTTCTTATGCGTGTAACTATCTTCGATTTCACGAGTGATAGTTTCGCGGTAAGCAACCTGTGGTTGACCAACAACAAGGTCTACGCCGTAAGTACGCTTAAGGATATCTACTTTGATATCTAAGTGAAGCTCACCCATACCTTTAAGGATAGTTTCGCCTGAATCTTCATCAGTCTCAACTTGGAAAGACGGATCTTCTGCAACCATTTTACCGATAGCAACACCCATTTTCTCATTACCGCCTTTATCTTTAGGCTGTACTGCAATCGAGATTACTGGCGTTGGGAATACCATTGGCTCTAATGTTACTTTGTCTTTCGGATCACAAAGAGTGTGACCTGTTTGAACGTTTTTCATACCTACGATTGCAATGATGTCACCAGCTTGTGCTGAAGTTAACTCTTTACGATCATCAGCTTGCATCTCAACCATACGGCCAACACGCTCTGTTTTACCAGTAAACGAGTTAAGGATAGTGTCACCCTTGTTAAGTTTACCAGAGTAAATACGTACGAAAGTTAATGCACCAAAACGGTCATCCATGATCTTAAATGCTAATGCTTTAAACGTTTCATCAGCAGATACGATTGCATGCTCACCTGTTTCGTTACCTTCTTCATCCATTAGAGGTTGAGGATCAACTTCTGTAGGAGATGGTAAGTAATCAACAACAGCGTCAAGAACTAGTTGAACACCTTTGTTTTTGAATGCAGAACCACAGTATGTAGGGAAGAAAGCAAGATCACGAGTACCTTTACGGATACAACGTTTGATATCTTCAATAGAAGGTACTTCACCTTCCATGTACGCTTCCATTAGGTCATCGTCTTGCTCAACAGCAGTTTCGATAAGCATCTCGTGGTATTCTTCAACTTTGTCTACCATATCGGCAGGAACGTCTTGAATTTCGTAGTTTTCAGGAAGACCAGTTTCATCCCAAACGTATGCTTTTTTCTCTAGTACGTCTACAACACCAACGAAATCGTCTTCGATACCGATTGGTAGAGTCATAACTAGTGGAACAGCACCAAGTACTTTACGTACTTGCTCATTTACACGGTAAAAATCAGCACCCATACGGTCTAATTTGTTTACGAAGATAATACGTGCAACACCTGATTCGTTAGCATAACGCCAGTTAGTTTCTGATTGTGGCTCAACACCACCAGAACCACAGAATACACCAACACCGCCGTCTAATACTTTAAGTGAACGGTAAACTTCAACGGTGAAGTCAACGTGTCCAGGAGTATCGATAACGTTGAAACGGTGATCTTTCCAGAAACAGCTTACTGCCGCAGACTGGATAGTAATACCGCGCTCAGCTTCTTGCTCCATGAAGTCAGTAGTCGATTCACCATCATGTGTCTCACCGCTTTTATGGATAGTACCTGTAAGCTTCAGGATACGCTCAGTAGTCGTGGTTTTACCCGCATCAACGTGCGCGAAAATACCAATGTTTCTGTACTTCGATAAATCTGCCATTATTTTACTCTTAATAAAGTCGATAAATTATTCGGCGGGAGTATAGCATTACTTAAAGCGAACATCACCATGCAAGTCGCTTAAAATGCAATCAATTCAATAAAATTTTTTAAGATTTACATTCAGCACAGGCTAAATAGCACTGGCCAATATGTAACCTATTAAAAATGTTATATTTTATTCTTTTTATCTACAGTTCCTTAGTTACTTAATTATTTTTTGTAACTACCTTCATGATGCACAATGTTGCCGCCGCTCTATTCTGCCAACAACGTGTTATTTCTAATTAAACACATTCAAAAGCTTTCCATATATCATCTAACAGCGGCTATTTAATTATTTTTCCTTAAATCAAAAAATACCTTTCTCATAAACAACATTCGCCGATTTCTGATTTTAGCAAATCAAACCCGCTCCTGTTTATTTTATCTATCAATGAGAATTTTTTAACGCAGATAGCGACACGTTTAACCCTTAAAAATGATTAAGTATTATTGCGGATTGGTATTAGACGCCGACTGTAATTGTAAACATAGCTACTGAAGATTTATCGCTGAGTTTTAATAAACTAGTGAGTTTGGTTACTTGAAGTTTAAAAAGTGGTTGAAGCACAACGGTGTAGGGTTAGCTTTGATTCAACCGTACTTGGTTTAGGGCAGCATGAGAGCATTTTATTTATAAAACGCTTAGTTAAAGCTGGATAATTTATTTTACAACAACTTAAATAGTGATACCCCATACTTTATAGTTATGGGATATCACTAGTTCTACCTTTGTCGCTACAATTGCTAAATCTGGATTAGCTGTTATGAAAGCTTGTCATTAATAAGGTTATCGATTGCTACTTTGCCCGCCCCCGAAAAACCTAAAGATATACTAGCAGCAAGTAGTGAATTCATTGAGACCTATTTTAAAGCATTCTACTTGGTTGAAAATTAGTAAGATACGAACCAATAGTTCTTTTAAATAGAATGAAAGAGGTAGTATTAATGCCTGTATAATATAAACTCCTAGCTTATAGCTATTAAACAATTTAATTTTATTGTAGTACCCATATGTTTACGTAGTTAGTAAGTTATTTGATTTCTTTGTAAGGATGCTTATTTTGAAGTAGTTGATATGTTACAGCTTGAGGGTAAGGTATTCAGACTTACTTGAACGCAGATTAATGAACTAATCTCACATAAGAATGATTAAAGCTACTAACAATTAGTTCGCTGCTTAACGTCAACCTATGAAGTAATGCACTACTAATATAAGCGACTAGGACTATGTTCAATTACTCTTTGGATGATTTAAGGTACTTTTGTACTGTAGTAAAGTTAGGTAGTTATAAAAAAGCATCTGAAAGCCTAGGTGTGTCGTTATCTACCTTGAGTCGTAAAATACGTTTTTTAGAGCAAAACCTTCAATTAACTTTATTAAATAGAGACTCACGAAGAATAACACTTACTAATATTGGTGAGCTATATTACGAACGTTACGGTAAATTGTTCGATGACGTAGCTTGTATAGAGCAAGAACTTTCAGATCAAAAGCATAAGCCCGAAGGGCTAATTAGGATCACAGCACCAATATTTTTAGGTAAACACTTTTTAAGCCCAATTTTTTGTGGTTTTTTAAAGCAATACCCTGAGATTAAATTAGACTTACGCCTCACTAATACGCAGCTCGATCTCGAAGAAGAAGGGATTGATATTGCTTTTAGAGCAAGAAACTCGACGCTAGATAATTGGATAAGTAGAGAGCTTAAGCCCACACACAATATCTTATGCTCACATCCAAAGAATTCAAATCGTTTACTAACACATCCCAAGCAATTAGATGAACACGATAAGATTATTTGTTTAGGCCTAACTCCTTGGGAATTAAAAAATAAACTTACGAATGAGAAATATAGCTACCAGCCCATTAAGCAAGTTAGGTTTGAAGTTGATGAAATTGAAATGTTGAGGGTAGCTATTGAGTCGGATATAGGTATAGGTTACATACCTGATTACGTTGCACATCCATTAATTGAGGCTGGAGAGCTTGAGCAAGTTCTCCCCGAATGGCAAAGTGAAGCGCAATCTTTTTCTATGCTATACCTTAATAGGAGCCAGATACCTAAACGCGTGAGGTTATTAATTGAGTATACACTACAGTATTTTCAGTAAATACTGTAGTGTAGGGTTGTATATTAATCTCAACTAAGCCTAAGTAAGATTACGCCTATAAAAGCAGCTGATAAGCCCCAAACTTCCTGACGGCTGAATGTTTCTTTTAGAACAAGTCGAGAGTAGAGTAAAATAATTAAAATATTCATCCCTGAAATAGCAGAGACTAACCCTGTATTGCCAATAGCGAATGCAGAGATTATCGCTATCATTCCCGTCACATTTGCTAGTCCTATTAATAACCCGTAAGAGAAAGTCTTTACTTCGGACCAAGTAGCCGCTGCAGATGTATTATATAAATGATTTCTTTTTCGTTTTGCTAACCAACTAACAGCAAAAAGCATACTGCCAAAGCCAAACATAGAAGTTAACGTTGCAAGTATATCTGCGCCAATAAGTGTTGATTGCTTACCCATTAAATCATTGAAAGCAAAAAACAGTGCAGCAAGTAAGCCCCACTGAGCACCTTTTAAATTATCAATGGAAATATCTGACGAATATCTAATGAGGCAAAGTCCACAAAAAATAATAAAGAAGCCTAACAATTGAATGCCCGTTAAGGTTTCCTTCCACAATAAAAATGCAAACATTAATACAAATAAAGGTGTCAGTCCTGAGAGCACACTAATCAGTGAAGCCTTTCCTTCAGAAAAACCTTTGTGCAGACATGCATTAGCCGCAAAAGAACCAATCCCAAGCCCTAAGCCAACCGCAATATCTGACCATCCATACCAGTGCTGGTTAAATAGTAGAACCCCCAAGATGCTAATTATAAAGCCAGTAAAAAACACACCAAATAAGAGAAGATCCCGATTTAGATTTTTCTGAGATGTCCATTGATACAAAATGCCCCGTAAACCAAAAAAGAATGTCGCAAGCAATGCAAAAATAATCCACATAATTAATGAGTTCCATTTTTTACTTTCTTAATTTTTGATACAAAAAGTTGTTTATTATTTTAATTTTCTTCATGCATTAAATTAAAAATAGCAGATGTTATATTTTTAAGGTAGTGACTTGATATTTAATTAAACACCAAGGTTTAACTGGTGAGTTATTGTATTGAAAATTAAATAAAATTAAACCGCCATAAGTGAAAGGTTAAATATCAAAAATGACGGTTGACTTAATATTTATAAACCATATGATTGTTTTAAATAAAAGAGGAAGTCATGTCATTAAAGTATAGTTTTTTTCATAAAACGAATCTCACCTTCGGCATTTAAGCCGAGTGCAACCCCTGCACTCGGCAGTTTTATTGTATTTATATTTTAACTTTACTTAATCTGATTAAGGGCTCACCCATGTTTCCTTTTGTAAAAGATTATAAGAAACCTTATTTATTGAAAAGTGAATTTAATAAAGTGTCAACGTTAATGCAGCCATTAAAGTTGTTGTATTTATTACAAGAAATAGAATTTTCTCAGCGTCCTTTATCTAAATTTAATCCACATGTCCAAATTGATAGTGAAGTAGTTATATGGAATATTGCCACAGGTGATAGACGCCGTATTAATTTGGTTTCACCATTTGAAAAAGAAACAAGTCCAAATGCAGTGTCCTTTAGTTCACAACTTGGAGTTGCACTTTTAGGACATAAAATAAACCATATAATAGAGTGCACTGAAGGTGAAGTAAGTACCCTTTGGAAAATTATAGCAATTAATATTAAGGAGAAAATATAGAATAAATCATTTCAGTTTTTTATTTTTATATATTTTATTGGAGTTATTTATTGTGAGTAAAGAAAAAGCTAAAAAGCAACCTAAAAAAAACACTTAAAGAAAAAAGAAGAGATAAAGAGGAGAAATTAAAATTAAAATAAGTTAATCGATAAACTCTCTTAAAAGTCGCAAACTCGGGGTATATAACCCCGAGTTTTATAGTTATTCTATACAGTAAAAACCCACAATACAGCAAATACCATCAATACAGAAAATAAAATACGTAATATACGCCCTTGGATAGGGTTATTCATAACAGGAGTTATTAATGTGCCTAACCAAAGCCAACCAAAATCGATCATCGCTGTAAATATCAAACATATTAGTGCTGTTACAATAATTCCCAAAAACGCTGGTGTTATAGGTAATAGAAATTGAGAAACTATAGCTAAAAATGCTGCATAAGCTTTAGGGTTCAACATGCTTAATATAAGGCCGTCTCTAAATTTAGGCACATGGTTATGTAATTGTTGATTAGCAATAATAGGTGAGGTAGCTATCTTAAGAGCCAAATAGCAAATGTAGATGCCGCCTAGAAGCTGTAAAGTGCTCTCCAGACTCGGAAATTTGTCAAAAAGGGTTACTACACCAAATGATGCGAAAGCGAGAACTAATATTAAACCTATTAAATTTCCAAAATAAAATGGTAATCCTTTCTTTATTCCAAATGTTGCTCCTGCCGCAGCTAAAGCTAATGGGGTAGGACCAGGTGACCCAATTAAAACGATCGTGCTTAATACCAACGCAAGGATTGCTTCTATCACTCAATACTCCTAATTAGATCATTTATTTACATATAAGTATTCTAAAAAATTGGTTTAGACGTACGGAGCCAGTGATGGACCCGTACAATAAACCTAGCATTAATAATTTTTAGACTACTCCTTGCTCAATCATTGCATCTGCAACTCTTCTAAATCCTGCAATGTTAGCGCCTAAAACTAAATTACCTTGCATACCAAACTCTTTACTCGCCTCGTTACTTCTTATAAATATGCCTTTCATAATTTGTTTAAGCTGATCATCAACTGATTTAAAAGTCCATGATTGCATACTTGCATTCTGAGCCATTTCTAGCTGACTAGTTGCAACCCCTCCCGCATTTGAAGCTTTAGCCGGAGCATAAGCAATACCTGCTTCTATAAACAGGCTAACCGCTGCGCGACTTGTTGGCATATTTGCTCCTTCACTTACTAACTTACAACCATTTTCTAAAAGTAGTTGAGCATCATTTTCAGTTAATTCATTCTGAGTTGCACAAGGGAAAGCTGCATCTGCAGTGTAGCGCCATACAGCATGGCCATTCTTTGGATAATCCGATGTGGGCGTGAATTCAGCATCGGGGTATGTTTCAAGGTATTGTATAAGGCTTAATCTTTGAACTTCTTTTATTCTCTTAAGCAACTTTAAATCAATACCTTTACTATGGTAGATAGTGCCCGTTGAATCGCTACAGGTAATAGGTAAAGCACCAAGTTGATATAGCTTTTCTATAGCATATATAGCCACATTTCCTGCGCCAGAAACCAAACACTTTTTGTTAAGTAGTGTGTCGCCTCGTTCGTTAAGCATAAAATCAGCAAAGTAAACAGTTCCATATCCTGTAGCTTCTTTTCTAACCAATGAGCCACCCCAGGCTAGACCTTTACCTGTAAATACACCTTCATAACGACCTGTTAGCCGTTTATATTGGCCAAACATATAACCTATTTCTCTGGCCCCAACACCAATATCCCCTGCAGGAACGTCAACCACAGGGCCCAAATGACGATAAAGCTCATTTATGTATGATTGGCAAAAGCGCATAATTTCGCCATCAGATTTTCCTTTTGGATCAAAGTTTGCACCCCCTTTAGCGCCTCCTAGAGGTAGGCCTGTTAGTGCATTTTTAAAAATTTGCTCGAAGCCTAAAAACTTAATTACACTGGCATTAACCGAAGGGTGGAATCTCAATCCCCCTTTATAGGGGCCCAATGCAGAATTAAACTCTACTCTGTAGCCTTTGTTAACTTGAATTTTGCCCATGTCATCGACCCAAGGAACTTTAAAAAAAATCTGGCGTTCTGGTTCTATAATTCGTTGAATGATAGATTGAGCTTTATATGTGTCATTCTTCTCTAAAAGTGGTGACAATGTAGTTAAGACTTCTTCAACAGCTTGATAAAATTCAGATTGGGCGGGGCTGCTAAGCTTTAATTGTGAAATTGTATCCTGTATATATGTCATTCCGTTAACTCCTTATTATTAAAAGCGCAGTTATACTCTGCGCTTAAGTCATGCTAATTAATTTGTTTTTACTTCAATAACTTCCACTGTTTGCATTACCCCTTGAACTTTCCATTGTATTTTCTGTCCAGTGCTTAGACCTATAATTGCCGAGCCTATAGGTGCAAATATGGAGATTCCATCTTCATATTTATTTATATCTTTTGGTAAACATAAAGTTTTTGTAAAAGAGCGATTTGTTTCAATTACCTTAAAGACAGCCTTGCTGCCCAAAGCAACTACATCGTTTGGCATTTCTTTATTAGGAAGAATTGTTGCTCGCACAATCTCATCTTCTAAAGCATTAGCTATTTCAATAGGTAATTTTTTACTTTCAAGCTGATTTTCAATTTCAGCAAGATCTGTAAGTGAAATAAAAATTTCAGGTTTATTTTCCATTTTTCATCTATCTATAAAAGTTACGTGGGATGTGTTTCTTTTGAATCACTAAAAATATTCAATCTATAAAAAGTCTTATCTAAAATAGTCACTACCTCCTTCGTAAAACAGGTTTTTATTGTTAGCGCTCAAAGTTTAGTGAGGCCAATTTTCATTTATTCATATCCATAGCATCAAAAAATGCAAAAGATAAAAGTGGTGATTTCTCTATTTTCCACGGCAAAGAACTTCTACAAGTTTTGAGCTTTTTAGCTTACTTATAAAATTCAGAACAAACGTTTATTAGCCGATAAAATGTCAGGTTTGGTTTTATATTGAATATTTAGATATGCAAAATGACACTAAGCTGGTGATAAAAGCAAAATGGCGAAAGTCGCTGCAAATCTACGAAAAGATTTACCAAATACTGAAATATTTAAATTGAGAAATAGAATTTCTGCCGAGCGTAATGGGTACGCTCGGCTTAACTTGGGAAGGTAAGAAGATTACTCTTAAGAATGTTGATTGTTTGTTTTCTAGACATGAGATCCCTTAAATTAGAAAATTTAGTATACCGATTAAACAAATTAAAACAATATGAGATCACGCCAACTGATAGCGGTTAATGCTTTATTATTAAAAATAATCATCTTGTACATAAGCAAACTATAGCGCAAAACTTACAATTGAATTTTAGTAAGTAGGCTATCAAGAATAATTTAACTACTCTTTTATTAATTATTTCGTCACTAATTAAAGTTTAACGAGCCTTTGTATGTCAAACCTAGTCGCATGGAGCGAGTAATGTAACCTTCTCCTAAACTATTAGACTAATCATTTCTTAGCAAAACTCGGCCCTATTTTTTTGAGTGTTATTTCATTTTTAAATAGTTACTTTCTTTTAATACAAATTTCAATTTCTAGTCAATATTTGCTTATGATAGTTAGATTTTTACCCCATCAAAAGCTTTCAATTTATGTAACACAGACCAACCCGCATTAAAGAGAGAATAAAAAACGCACGAAATAAAATAAGAATTATTTGCATTTGGGTGTTGACAGTTTATTAGATCTAACTGATAATCAATATCAACAAGGCGGGAATGCATACCCTCTTGTGACGGAATGAACTAATTTGTTTCTCGACCCTGAAACAACGTGTGGCGCACGTAAACAGCTATGGTTACTTGTTATGAACCGCAACGCCCCTTGATGTTGATGATGAGTAACCGCCCTACTATTTTACTTGCTACATTGCTCATATCGGTGACGGTAGATATGAAACTAAAAAAGCCCTTACGGGCTTTTTTTATGTCTGTAATTTAGTGAGCAACATGCTCACATAAATTAATCCATTAACGGCGGTTTTTGCGTGCACGTGCACGGCGCTGTTTTTTCTCTTCTTCTTTAGCGGCTTTTTTAGCTTCTGCCGCGGCGCGAAGACCGGCAACCATTATTTCTTCTTCTTCACGCATGGCAGGGGTTTCCATGGTGATGCGGCCAATAATGCCATCACGAAGTTCATTTATGAGTATTTCAGACATTTTGTAAGTGTCTATTTGGTTACCACCACGAATGCAGCCGCGCTTTTTACCCGCCATTTCAACAAATTCCCAATCACTTTCTGGCAATTCATCAATTTTGTAGCGTGCTTTTAAAAGTTCAGGATAGGCTTTCAATAAATATTCTGCCGTATAGCTTGCCACATCTTCGTATTCAAGCGCTGTATCACGTATTGCACCGGTGGCACCTAAACGATAACCCGAGTTCTCGTTTTCTACTTTTGGCCAAAGCATGCCTGGCGTATCGTAAAGCATAATGCCGTCTTCAAGCTTAATGCGCTGCTGCGCCTTGGTAACCGCAGGTTCATTTCCTGTTTTTGCCACTATACGACCGGCTAGTACATTAATTAATGTCGATTTACCCACATTTGGAATACCCATGATCATGGCTTTAATTTGCTTATCAGCACCTACTTTGTGTGGCACCAATTTTTTACACAGCTCATTAATGCGGTGCACCTCAGCAGCTTTATCATGACCAAACGCAATCGCTTTAACGCCACTTTCTTGCTCAAAATAGTCTTTCCACGCTTGGGTCATTTTAGGGTCGGCTAAATCAGCCTTATTTAAAATTTTGATGACCGGCTTGCCTTCACGAAGCGTGGTTACCATCGGGTTTTCACTACTGTAAGGAATGCGTGCATCAAGCACTTCAATGATCACATCCATTTGCGGCATTATTTCTTTAATCTCATTACGGGCTTTATTCATGTGCCCAGGGAACCACTGTATTCCTGATCTACTCATTTGATTTATATGACCTTTAATTTCAGGCCTTAGGCCGTGGGTACTAATGTGGGTACTAAAAGTAAAACTATGCTTTCGTACTTTTGGTTTATTGGTAGAGTTTACTACAAAATAGCATTCTAATTCTTGATTAAATTTATGCCTTTATTTGGACTTTCCATAATTTGCATAAATCCAATAAGTTACATTGCAGCTTAAAAATTGTGGCATAAAAGAGAAGCTTTTAGCTTCTCTTTTAGTTAACTCTTAAGAAAATAAATCATTTTGCTTAACACACACATCTAGCTTTTGACTGTATGCAAATATTTTTTCAACTGTTTTGATCCCAACGCCTTGTATCGATAAAAGCTGATTCAACTGATATATACGGCCTTCCTTAATTGCTTCTAAAATTCTTTCAATATAGATAATTTTTACTCCACTCTCAGCAGATATTTGCTCACTCGATAAAGGCATTATTTTTTGAGCGAATTCAACATACAAATCATCATTAGCCGTTACTGAATAGTCATAAATTTCGATATCAATATTAAGCTCTGATAGGTATGACTGCATAATAGTAAGGCTAACTTCACTATCTATCCCACCTCGCCCCCCGCCTAAAATAGGAAAAGCTATCGATTCTATATTTCTACTTTGATAGGTATCTACAAATTTTTTAAGGCCTTGGTGAAGGTATGACTCTTTTGACGGGTATTTCCAGCTCAACTTAGTCGGAAAATTCAGAATCGATTTTAGCTCTGATTTATATATCCAAAGGAGCCCTACATCTAGTTTTTTTGCATCACATAGAGCCTCGTACTTTATGAACATGTCTGGATAACGTAATTTAAACTCTAAGGCTAACCCCGCCCCCATAACGCCGTCACAGTTAACGGGATTTACTAGGTAACTGCATTTAGAATTGAATATATTTCCATTTATTACTTCAACACCCATATTTTATGGCCTTAATTTTTTATGTTTTTTACTATTAGAAAAAAAGCATGGGATCAACAGCAACGTTGATATGTATTTTTTTGTCTTCGCATACTTTTATTATGCGCTGCTGTACTTCTATATCCTGACAGTAAATACAATGAAGCTTATCAATAGCTACCTTCTCATAAATCAAACATTCACTCATCATTTTTGATTTTAGGTCTAAATCTACAACCCCATTTATCTTCCAACTCGAACTAAAAATTGCACTCCAATTAAATGACGCTAATTCATGTATATATGGTGTAAATGTAGAAGCTATGGTAGAAGCATTACCGTTCGAAAAAATAGTTTTGGGAGATGCTATAGCTTCCTTATAAAAAGATAAAATAATAACTTCTGCTCCAAACTCTTTTTGAACCTGAAATAGCATCGCATTTCTAACGTTAAAATAAAAAGGTACGTAGTCATGTATTGAGTGTTTATGTATAGGCTCTTTTTTTGATCTTCTTGCATTTACTAAACTATTACTGATATCAACTTTTTGTGCTTTATTATTGTGAGGCAATAAGCCTTTAGAGAGTATGCCCGGGAGATTGGCAGTATGTGTAATGTGCATTAAATAGTTAATGTTTAATCGATCAAACAAAGGACGTTTGAAATTACATAGCACAGTATGGAGGTCATCAGATGACCACACAACCCACCGTTCACCTTGGCCATTTGTTCGATACCTACCACCAAACAGCTTTCCCTTATCAGTTAAGTGATATTTCTTATCTTTAAAAAAAAGTAGCTCGTATTCGATTAGGTATTTAAAAAAATCAGATGTGCTTTTTATTCCATTAGCTTTGCATAGCATTGTTGTAGATAGTAAGTCTGTAGCTACTTGCTCTTTTTCATTCTTAGCTTCAACATTTTTTTTATGCTTTAGTATTGTCTGCCTTAATTTATATTTGGTATTAATATAATGCTTACTTTTAGCTAGTTGTACTCTCTGGTGTTTTTTTTGTTGAAGTAGTTCCGAAGAATCGCCTTGAGGATTAATAGCTAACCTGTTTTTACCACCTACATTTCCAAGCTTTGACAGCTCATCATTTTTTGAGATATTTAACTTGTGAAGCTCATCATTAAAATTATAGGTTAATTCTCCTACTTCTTTTCTAACAGTAGAAACACTATGAGTATTTGGTCCCCCACCTCTTTCAACATGATCATCCTGACTATTTTCATCACTGGCTATTTTATTAAATAACTCATCTTTTTTAGATTGCGGTCTAATCTGTTTAGGTTCTTTCTTGCTTTCAGGTACGTTTACTATAGACGCCTTTGCCCTAGCCCTCAAAGCCTCTAACTCTAACCTATTAATCTCTCCTTTAGTTCTCCTCTTATAAGCCTCAGCATCTTTCTCAAACTTTGCTGCCTTTTCATCAAAAGATTCAGCAAAATTTACCAAACGATCTAAAGTAGGTATTTTGGTAGAGTTAGTACCATCTTCAGTATGAGAATATATACTTTTAGAAGACCTCGTGTTATTTTTGTGCGCTTCTTTATCAACTGATGGATTTTTTGAGAGCTTATTAATTAGGGTGCCTAAAACAACTGTAATTAATAAAACATGAGGCATGGCTGCTATCAAGCAGATTGGGTTTAAACACAAACCAAAAAAAAGTAATTGATTAATAAACATTACAAAAATAAATGTACCAGTATATAAACTGGCAATTTTTTTAGTCTTAGCCCAAAGAGCATTTAGCCATTTCATTTAATTACCCAACATATCCTAGTTATACCCATATAAAACTCTTAATCCTTCCACTATTTACATATTCCTCAGAACGGAATATCGTCATCAAAATCTATAGTCGGCAGCATTGGGTTATTTGCAGGAGCTGTTCTTTGAGTTGAGGGTTTATGGCTTTGTTCTTTAGCAAGTGATGCAGGATATCCTGTATATCGCTTAGGTGTATCTTCTTGTAGATGTTTAGTATTTATAATGTCTGTTATATCACTCGAAAAGTTAACACATCGATTTAAAGTGATATTTTCAGCAAGCTCTTCTTGAGTTTCACAACGGTACACTTCCTTTTCACAAGTTCCACAAAACCTTATTCCAGTGTTATGCGTTAATGATAATTTTTCCCATTTTTGATCGCATGAATAGCCCCAAGAGCAATTCCTTATAAATTCTTTTGTCATTCCCTTTCCTAATTTAATAAAATTGAACTTAAAAACGATAACTTCTTACTTAGTATCACTCCATCCAGAAGTCATTAACTCACTAAAGTCTCTTCTGGATAAAACGTTAGAGCAATCTCGCCAATCTTTATCCGAAGGTTCCATAGTGCTCGTATAACGAAGGTCAAAACCATTAGCTTTCTTTTGCGCGTCGATGTATTCATCCATTTTTTCGCCCATCGACTCAATATCTTCTATCCACTCATCTTTAATCGTATCTGGCAATGCGCCAAACAAGTTGTAACGGTCCTGCATACGCTCAGAAAGCTTGTCATATACCTTTTCATCAACAGTTTGTTCATTGACCAAATTAAGCATATCCACTTGCTCACGAACTTGTCCAAAACGCTTAATACGACCTATTCTTTGCTCCAGCTTGGTTGGATTCCAAGGGAGATCAACATTTATAAGTGTGCCTAACGTTTGTAGATTCAAGCCCTCACAAGCTGCATCTGTAGCTACCATAATTTCTAATTGGTGCTCTGCTACCATTTTCTTTAAGGTCTCACGCTCGATATTCACGCTATCACCTTTTTGGTATAAACGACTTCTCCCTGCACCAGCATATAAACCTACTGCTTGATTTGGATATCGCTCAGCTAAAGAGTCTGCAACCCATTTTGCTGTGTCGTAGTACTGACTGAAAATAATAACCCCATGCTTGAGCCAATCCTCCTGCTCTAAGTAATGCAGTACAGCACGTAGTTTCGGATCTTCATCAACACTTTCTAAACTGGTAATCATCCGTTCAAGAACCGCTATTTCTTCTGGGCTTTCCACTTTTAATTCAATCAATTGCTCATCGCTTTCTTCTTGAACGGTTCGTCCCTCTAGCAACATTCTGGCTGTATTTAATCCAGCAACAATACTTGAACAAATACGTTGCTCCATAAGGTTTTTCATAAACCCACTGCCTTTGCCACTTTGCGAAAGTGCTTTACCAAAATGTCGAGCTTCTGTATAAGCCTGGCGGAATTCTTCACTTGTAATTAGCGCCTTGCCCGTAAACAAACTGCCAAATTTATGCTCTTTCTTGGCTAATTTCCTATCTGGGTGAACATGTACGCCAATACGAGGGAGTAAGTTTGCATCCTCTAGTGTCACGCGCTTACGTAGAACAATATGACGAACAAATGGATTCTCGCGCTGAAAGAAGCCAGCCCCTGCAATATCACGATCAAGCTCGTCTTCTAGGTAGTCCCTAGAGTCCTCGGATAGATCAGTTAATGGATTTCTAATATCTGACTTTCGATTATTTAGGAGATCAAGATCCTCTCGAATGGAGCGAACCAGCTTCCTTGAATGCTTTTCGTTACTAGAATCAACCATCGGAAGCGGTGAACGTAACAACTCCCATGCAAAACTAGGTGAGCTTACATGCTGCTCACCAGACAAAATAGGTAGTACATCTTTTGGACGATGCCATTTGGCCAGATCATTCCCTAGTACAAAGTTACCTTCCCCTTGATGCAGTATACCCATAAGGTCCCAAAGGTCTTCTGAACGAGTTTGAATAGGCGTCGCTGTGCCCAAGATAACATGATCAGAACGTGCAGCGATATCACGCATAAAAGCAAGTAAATTGTTAGGGGTACCTGCTTCCTTTCCAAAGCCTTGTCTGCTCCGAGCCTTATGTGCTTCATCAAGAATGGTAAGGCCAAACCTTAAACCCAATAGATGCTCTTTCTCTAACGATTCTTGCATCATCAACCCAGTAGACACTATACCAATACGCAAAGGGCACTTGGCGATAAACTCCTGCCCTGAAGGCGATAGCACTCGCTCATCCGAATCAATCCACGCTTTTTTTTGTGTATGCCATCTTGCACAAGGAATACCTAACTTATCGATCATCTCTGTTTGCCACTGTTCGCACAGTGTTGCTGGCGCAAAAATAATAACGGGTTTACGCTTTTTGTTTTCTTTATCACTTAGAAGGCAAAGGCTCAATGCGGCTGTTGCCATTGATAGCGTTTTCCCTAAACCAACCTCATCAGCAATAAGCAAACGTACAATTCCATGATTACGATAGTGACGAATACACTCGCTAACAAAACCTTGCTGCCAGGGCCTTAGTGAAAAACCCTGTCGATAGAGCGGTGATTCAATCAATGCAGCAGGTGCTACGTCATCTTCATCATCAATCTCATCAAATTCGATTTCATGGCGATATCCACGTCGCTTAACCTCACGTATTACTGCATCGGGTAGCTGACGAGCGGCGTTCCATAAGTATTCAAACTCTTCTTCTATCCATGCCACCCCCTCAGGAGAATCATCCTCCCAAAGGATCTCATAGTGCCTTTGCCAGCCACTGCTCGTTTCATTCATTGAGCCCATAAAGCCCAGCTTTCTGCCATCCGCACACTCGATGACCCCGGCTTTACCATGCAGAAAACCACACACACTATCAGGTGCAACTCGAATGACTTGCCCGTGCTTAGCTAAAAAGCTATCAAGCCTTCGATAACGATCGCGGTTAAGCAGAGCTTCCGTTTCTATGTCTTGCTCATTCCAACGGCCAATCATCTTAGATTCTCTAAGCTGAGCTACTTTTAAGTCGTCAGGATGAATATCAACGTTACAGACGATTTTCACATCAGGAATCGCCTCAATTAGCTCATGAGCAACTTCAAATAAAGAACTGGTAAAGTAGCCCGCTATGCGTTTATAACTGCGAGCGCCTTTTAGATGTTCAAGTAAAAAACTACTATCAAGCCGATGAGTTCGTGAAGAAAATCGTCTGATTGCCATATATTATTTTCCCTTACTCCATAAGTCTCTCATCATCTATCGCTTAGTTCCCTAATGCTCGCATATTGCGTAAACGAGCACCCAGCACTTCCGCAACATCACGGGTAGCTTTCTCCGGTGCTTTGTTTTCAAAGAACTTCAGTACATCAATCAAAACTGGCCGAATCTCTATAAAATCTGGTTCTTCTTGAAAATAACTAATCACAGTTTGAGGTTCTGCTTCGGCTAATAGTTGCTGTAAACCTATAATTAACTGCCCTAACCAAGTGGATCCTATCTCGTTGCTCTCTGTTAAATCACGAGATACAAATTCTGGGATTCGTTTCAGTTGAGCTTTGTTGGCAGCCATACTTCCCATTACGCGAGTGTAATCTTCAACGCGGAATGCCTTAGCAAAGTTTTGATAGTTGTCTAGCTTACCGGCTCCAGTGGTCTCAATATCCATCATTCTTAAATAAAAACGTTGAATACCACTTAGTTTCTGCCATGTATCGGCACTTAATCCTTCAGGTACTAAAAGACTGTTTGCAGCCTCTGCCGCTTGTTGGACGATTTCATCAACAACTGTTACTTCGCCTTTAGTACGGGGGCGCAGCGCAAATGTTGTCACGTCTTCACCACCAATATGGGTGAAAGATGTAAGCACTTTTAATGCGGCTGCATAACCTGCCATTTGCAAGTCAGAATCGTTAAAAACAGGCTCGCCCATCTTCTGTTTCACTTCATCATTTAGATGCATCATGGTTTCGATCTGATTTTTCACTTCAGCTCGAACTGCTGGCAGTATTCGATGTTTGAAACCAGATTTTTCACCAGCAGGGCGTTTACGTAGCATCAAAATCACGGTGCCTTGAACATAACCACCTTTCTTTAGCTCTGAAGTTGTTTCTGTAGCTATATACCAAGCCCCAACGACTTGAAGTCCTGCGGCCCAGAATATGCTAACCATATCTGACCATACACCTGTATCTTGATGGGTAAACATAACACATTGCATGCCATTATCAGGCATGTGGCTAGTCATTGCAGAGTAAGCTTTAACCATCCCTGTACGGAAATCATCACCAGCCCCCTTAACGGCAAGTGCTCGGCGTGAATCCCAAGTCCAGTTTGAAAACTCCTTCGGTGGATTCCTTCTTAGCCACGCGATAAAAAACTCTGTGATCTCATGGTAATGGACTGCATCTGCATATGGAGGGTCTGTTACCCAAATATCGCATTCTTGATTTACTTTATTTGCCTCCAGACAACTAACTTCTCTCTTTGTTAATATTTCGTCTGAAATCTTACCCGTTGCTATGCGTGCATTTAGATCTGCTAAATATGCTCTACACCCATAATTGTAAAAAGTATTCAATGCTTGACTGTAAAATACTGCAGCGGTTTTTTCCCAATCGGTAATCCAATGACAAATTCTCGAGTTCCAATCCAGCGCTTTAGCACGGACTAGATACAATTCTGGAGTTTTAAGCTCGGCAGCGTAGAGAGCATGCAATAATATCTGGCGAGGGTTAAATAAATGATGCCAATGAGTCCAACCACGCTCTCTAATTGGCTGATCAGTGTTATAACCTGATTCAATAGCCATATCAGCGACAAGACCTTCTTGCTGCCATTTAGCAAGATTGTCGGCAACAATCTGATTAACCTTTTCCTCTCTTAAAATATCTTCATGAGAAACACCTGTGAAGTATGTCTCCTGCCGTGTTTGATCTAGGGTTTCTCTTGAGATCCAATGAATAGCATAAAGACGCTCTTGAAAAATATCGTCTTTAAGCGGTTTAAAGTCCTCTTTTTTCCACTTTCTTAATCTATTTTTATTTTTTCCATCTTCTTTATAGTCGCCACGTATTGTTTTTATTGGGGTGCGATATGTTTTTCCATCTAGCGTATAAACCAATGAACCATCTTGAATCGTTCCGGATTTGGCTACTTTTAATTCATTTTTATTCGCTGCGGTTTCAACGATAATATCAAAAGATTTACTCTGGTAATTAGGGACTAGTTTAGCGACTATATTTTTGGATTTTGATATTAACCAACTCGGAGAAAGAGGAACCAACCAGCCTGTCTCTGGGCAACGAGTTTCTAGACAATAAAGATAAGACTTTGCTCTATTACCATCTATATCATGCTCGATACCAAGATCTGTGACTTGTCGATTGACGTTCGATGCTGCTAATAATTGACTTTCCTCGATTTCTTGCCTTTTAGTTTCTGAGGAGCCAATGATATTTAGTGCGCCCCAACTCAGCATGCATGCAATTGGGTTCAAATCAGAAGCATAAACATCACACCCTAATCTCGCTGACTCAAAAGGGATAGAGCCACCACCGCTAAACGTATCCCCAACTTTTGGCCTATGTCCATATCTTAACACGCCCAATTGTTTCATAAGCTCATTGTGAGAGAATGCTTTTACACCGAACCCTTGATAATGCTTATTTACTTTTAGCCATACGTGTTCGTAAAGCCATTCTTGGTCAATTTCTTCTGGTCTTTTACAAAGTAATGACTTCTCATCATAAGTACCTATCCGCTCGAGATACAAGGTAAATAAATTGATCTTATCCTTTTCTTCTATATCTCGTCGCCAACGTAGCTTTAAACCTAATTCATCAGGCATTAACGGAAAGATTAAAGAGTCAACTTCTCTGAAGCGCTCATGATCTGCTTTAATATTGTGAGCAAAATAATCCCACGGATTATGCAGGCTTACTTTCTCTGCGATATCTTTAGGTTTGATTACGTTTTGAATTAAGGCTCTTTTGGCGAGGCTCTGATTATCGAATGCCATCAGCATCTCGAAGATTTCTAAATCTTTCTCGGTATCACCTGTTTGTGGCAACAAACTGCCAAGTACCACAGAGCGCACTAAAATAAGAGGCTTACGCCCTTTCCAGTATGAACCCAAGCCTGTTAATGTCTGTCCAAGGTTTGCTTTTCTTTCTTTTTGAGCTTCAAAGGAAACTTTTTGTGCAGGAAAGGCTGCTTCGATAAGAGCAGGGGCATCTTTTAATGCAAAAGGCGTTAGTTGAGCCATTTATTTTTATCTCCAAAGGAGCGATATATTAGAAAATCGCTCTATATTTATTGCGATGCATTTAAAGGGGCAGCTTTTTCGCCGCCCCGATGCAAAATTAGTTAGTTTTTTTACCGTAACCCAGTTCTTTGAGGCTGCGCCCTTTTAAGTCCCGCCAAGCATCCATGCCACTGCGAGGATTACCTGCAATCACACAAGCAGCCAAACTTGGGCTTTTAAACGTATATTCGCGTGTAAAAGAATAAACTTCTCCGTCTTCGACAAGAGCACCTTCATCTAAAAGCTTTTGCCGTAGTTCTCGAATAGCCGGTCGTAACGATTTTGCCACAGCTATGTTTGCCGTCGAGCCTTTTCCAACAACAAATTCGGGCTTACTCATATCACCAAGAGGGTGGCCACCTGCTTTAGCCTTCTTGGCTTCAAATAGGAATAGGACATCCTCCGCCAATGAACTCTCTTCTTTAGGTTCAGTAGCAGGCAATGGCGTTTCATCTTGTACTATTGGGTTTACATTGCCAGTTGGCAACTCAGCTAAACTTTCAGCAGGCTCCTGTGAACTATCATTAGATAGTTGCAGGTTGTCCTCACTATCGCCTTGAACCAATGAGTAACTTGGTGGTACCTCACGAACTTGCTTGTCTTTTTCCGATGACTCTGTTTGTACAATATCACCAAGAGCATGGCGCAGCGCAATACGCCAACCAACATCGCGGTCATCCTTATGGCCGGTACTCATTGCTGTCATGCCAAATAACCACCAGCGCTCTTCAGGACGAAGGGCTAACCAGTTACGAACAGCCACAGAGATATTTTCAACATCCATACTCTCAACTGCCCAAGCAAGTACACAAAGCTCTTTACCTAGCAAACGGTCGACAACATTTTCACCGACTTTCCAAGAGCTTGGCTTTAGATCGTAGCTTTTTAATCGAGCATTGAATGCTCGCTGTACCTCAGCACGTATTGCAGTCCAGCAAGGACGCTCTAAAACTACACGCTCAACGACTGAGTGCTCTTCGCTCTGAGCTTGCATACCCAGATGCTCACTAATTTCTACTTTGCCACTATTCGCTTTTGGAATGATGACTTTAAAGTGATGGGGATCACTGGATGCTGGAACCCCAAAACCAAGCGTCGAATACTTAGGCGCATTTTGTTTTGCTGTTACCTTTGACATCTATTTCTCCTCATCACTGTTTACTTTATACATACAGGGCTATTCTTCCTGCGCCACATCACCAGGACGAAGCTCTATACCGGCTAACTTAGCAAACTCTTTTGCCTCAAAACCATTCTCAAACTCGATGCCATCCCTTACGTTGACTGTGACTGCTGCATCTTCCTCATTAAGTAGCTCTCTTAGGCTGTTAACTGTTTTTTCTATCATGCTAGCTGTAACTAGACGTTCACCAAAACGAATACCAACGGTGTTCTCACCTTCACCAATTTCAATCCTAACGCCTTTGAATTGAGTTGAAGCCTGATCTTTAAAACGATTGATAACTGAGAAAACCTTATCGGTGGTATCAAGCGATACACGCCTTGTACTACTGATTTGTGCTGGTTTAGTGTCGTCAATCTTTACAGTTTTATCGCCAACATGGGGTATGGAAAATTCCACTGTCTTAGAGGCTTCACCTGATTTGGCGTAAACTAATAACAGCGATGCATCCGAACCGATATCGAATGGCTTGTCATAAGCTGAGCCATCTTTAGGGTTAGAGCCATCCAAAGTGTAAAACATGTCAGCATTTGGCGTACATTGCAGAGTGATTTTTCGTTTATCTGCTAACGCCTCAACCTGATGCCTGATTTTAAGGTCTGCAACCCAACGAGTAGCTGGGCCAGCTTCGTATTTGCCACTTGGATCTCTTACTTGAAAATACAGCGTACTTTCAGTTGTGCTAAAGCTTTCACTATCTTCAATTTGCACGTCAGTTTCTAAAACCTCAGCCTTTGTTGAATAGTGAATAACAGGACTGTCACCTGCATTTCGTGGTGTTAGGCTAAGTACTGACTCTCCAGTATCTGGATGTGTACTTAGTAAAGATACGTTCACACTAGTTTTCTCTTTAGGGAATGGCCCTTTTTCAACGTAACTATCTTCACCTTGGCGCCAGCGACCTTGCTTAAGTGCTTCTGCTTTAAGTGTATCCATGCCACTGTTACCAGGCATCCAAGGCCAAGCAGGGTTACACTTAGCTTTACTAACAACATCTTTCCAAGGGGTACGTCTATTCCCAGCACCTGAAGGCCATAGCTCCGCTTCTGCCATTGAAAAGTACTGAGTAAAATCATCTTTTAGATCAGCGGCTAACTTATAGTTGGCGCGAGGATCAGCCATTAACTTGTCAATTTGGACTTCGGCAGACTGATCACCATCGCCGATTTTTAATCCATTATCGATAGTGACCTTTAACAATTGCTCAGCACCATCTATAGGATCTATTCCAGGAAATAAAATGGTGTTGTATGACGCAGATAGAGCTTTAGAAAAACGGCTCTCTGCCTCTTCTAGCCGATCCCTAGCTTCTTCAAATAAGGTATCTCCAGATTTAAGCTTTTTGTTAATTAGCTCTATAGCGTACAGCTCACGTAATCTCTCTTCGACCGCATCCGCCATGATGCTGTCTTGTCCCGTTAGTACTAAAAGATTGTTTTTCTCTTGCTGGAACTCAAAGAAGTTCATTAGTTCGTTTGGTGGCACTCTGCCATCAGGTTTAATAACAATGAGAGTACGAGGACCACTAAGCTTAAGCTCATCCATTCGAGGCAAAATCTGAACATCTTGATAGGTATTGCGAGTGTTAGGCTGCAATATCCCTTTAAGGCGATTGATCAACGCTTGGTCAATTTTTGGTTGTGGAACTTCCTTTGCACTTCGCTCTATCTGACGAGATAAATTTTCTGTTTCTTTAATGAAGAAGCGTTCATCTTCACGGTGTAAGTACCATGCTTGTTCACGTAATTTCTGAATAGCTTCTAAAAATTCATCTGCTTTTCGGTTTGGTGCTGCTAAAAACTCGATGATTTCGCTTTCAGATAAACCAATGCGACCACCAACCGCTCTAGAGAGAGACGAAGCTAACAATAAGGTCATTAATTGAGCAGAAGCATCATTACCTTGTTCTGCATCGATAATCTCTGAAATTGAATCACCCTTGTCTGCAATGTCTCGTGTTATTGCAGGGACTAGCTTCGGAGAAATTCTCTCAATCTCATCCTTCACTTGCTCATCATTTAAATCTAGGTGTTGAGTACCAATCAGGAACACGTCATCAGTTTTCCGCTGGTCAACACTTTTTAGGAGTCGAGCAGTAAACTGCATCAAACCACGGGTTTGACGGAAACCTTCATTTTCTTTGAATAACGCAACTAAATGCTTAAAAGAAGGGTGGAACGGATATGTTTCTCTAATTTGGTCAGCAATTTGCTCAATACTTGATGCAATAATGTAGCCGCCGTCTTCAGCCTTCTTAATTTGCTGTGCATACTCTTCTGCAATATCATTGATTACTTGGTCATCAGGCATTTCATCAACAAGTCGCTTTTTCAAAATGTCATAGATTTCATTGCCCGATAATTGTACCGGGGTGATAGTCATTGATTGACGGCGAGTTTCTTGTTGCAGGTTAGAAATAGAGTCTGCAAGCGCTTTTGTCTGAGCCTTATAGCTGCCTGAAAGGTTCGCCATAACGATACAGCAATTTGGTAGTTCTAAAGCCGCACTCATTAATGTACTTAGGCTATACACCACCATATCTGCTAACGTGCCAGAACCTAGAACCTGCGTGCTAGCAACGTTCAAATAAGGAGGTAGCTCATCGATCATAATCAGAGTTGGCGTGTCTCCGATGATGTCTTTCCATTTTTGCTGATCGACAGGTTTAGGCCCATTAAACCAGTGCTCTTTGATTTCTTCTTCAGCACCTAGCTGAGTACAGATATCACCCCAGATATAATTACTAGGGTTGTTTCGGCCATTGAAAGCAGCAATGCGAGCGTTACCAAAATCTAAACGACTATTAAGGGACTCTGGCAAAACAGAAGGTCTTAGGTGAGCATGTTTAGCAAGTAAACCTAAGGCGATCATCATGTGGGTTTTACCACCACCCATTGCTTGAGTTAATTCGAAAACAGCTTGATCAGACTTTCCTGACAACCTTAGCATGCCTTCGCGAAAAAGTTGCTCCATACCGTGAGTAACAAAGTTACGAGAAAAGAACTCACTTCCATCACCAGCATCAGTGATTAGGTCTGCGAGGTTTTCAATCCCTTGACTCATCCTGTAATCTTTAATTACAGGATTGAAACTACATGCCTGTTTAACCGTTTTGAGCATTTGATACTCCATTATTTTTACTCTAAATTGTTATTACGCTTTATCCCTCCAATATACCAAAAAGAAAGATTAAATATTAGCTTTAATATCAATTCCAACCACGAGCAAATAATAAATTTATCATACAGTCTTCATTTGCCACTAAACGTCCCTTTCACCAATTCTTTCCATTATCCAATCATCAACCTCTGACTCTAACCAAGCAACTGACTTTGCACCAAGCGGTACTTGTTTTGGGAATGTGCCTTTAGTCATAAACTCATAAATTGTTGAGCGGCCAAGTGATGTTTTTTCGATTACTTCTTTTAATTTGATTAAACGCATGGAATTTCTCCGGTTGGTTATTAGTACATAACCTTTCCGGGGTCAGTATTTTTTTATGCTCTTCAAACAAAAAACTTACACATATACATCACTAACTTGCATGAACCACTTAAGAGGAATTTACAATGCAAGGTCAACAGTCGTTATACGAATTTAAACACCCCGTAAATGATGAGCAGATACTTGAAGCAGCTGCTTATATCATCGCTAAGAAGCAGTTTAGAGATGGCGTATTGAATAGCCCTAATGATTGCGAAGAGTACTTAAAACATAAATTAGCGATACATGAACATGAAGTATTTGCCGTACTGTTTTTAGATAGCCAAAACCGCATACTAGAGTTTAAAGAGCTATTTAGAGGCACTATTAACGCAGCTAGTGTTTACCCTAGAGAAGTCGTTAAAGAGGTGCTGGAGCTTAATGCTGCATCCGTTATCCTGGCGCATAACCACCCTTCCGGCGTTACTACCCCATCTCAAGCGGACAAGCTGATTACTACCAAATTACAGCAAGCTTTAAACCTAATTGATGTATCTGTGCTTGATCACATCATCATTGGCGAGAGCACGTATTCATTTGCTGAACATGGCTTAATTTAAAAGGAGTTAAATATGGCGTTAAAAATAGAGCAAGTATCAGGCTTAAAAGTGCCTGAGTCTTTTATTGGTGTGATTGTAAGTGCTGTTACTGATGGAGGTGATTCTGTAGGTGAGGCAAAGGCGGTTACTCTAAACTTTAGAGATCCAGACTACAGTCCCGAAGCTGGAGGCTTTCACCCTGTAGAGGTTAGGTTAGAAAAGCAGGCCACCAGCTGGCAGCTTGTTTATATTACTGACTTTTCGTATCAGGGTCGCCATACCCCTGAGCTAATAAAAGAAATTGATGTGTGCTTTAACATTAAGCAGGTTTATCACTTTCTAGCTGGTTGGTTGAATGCTAGGGAAGGTAAAGAGTTGTTAGCCTTGTTCATTTCAAACTTTGTTGAGTACTACAACACAGGTTGTTATCAGGTAACGATTACGACTGAGTAACTGGAGGTTTTTATGGCTGAAGTACAAGCAGTTAAAGACCTTGATACAGTAAGGCTCGTTAGCTATTTACTAGACAAGCGTTGTTCAAGACAAATGAGCCAAATATGGAATATTGGCTTAAACCTCGCGCTTAGAATATCTGACTTACTTGCAGTGAAGTTTACTGACATAAGTAACAATAGATTGATTATTTATGAGTCAAAGACCTCGAAATTAGCTGAAATAAAGCTAAATGATAAGGCGCTTACCTTGATCAACGAAATTAAACTAACTCATCCACACCACATCTACTTATTTCAATCATACCACAATCAACAAGCGATTAATTCAAAGCCTAGACCGCTATCACGCAGAGCTGTCACAAAAGCATTTGCGCTAGTAGGTGAAGAACTAAATATTCATTTGGGGACTCACTCAATGCGTAAAACACGCGGTTATCACTTATATCAGAAAACCCATGACATCGCCCGAGTAATGAAAATGCTCCGCCATAGCTCCGAAGCAACCACACTTCGTTATATAGGCATAACACAGGAGGAAATAGACAAAGACTTTGAAGAACTAGAGCTATAAACCCTAACAGCGCCATTCTGGTGCTCGTGATACTTAACTAAAAGGAAAACATTATGTCTTTAGATAAGGCCGTTTCGTGCGGCGTGGTTGGTAATGAGTTATCTAAACAGATAACTGGCAGTAATGATTCTAGCGTAAGCAGAACAGCTGTGGCTATAGGCTCCGGTGCAGCCGCTGGAGCGCTTACATCTGGCGCAATAGTAATTGGTGCAGGCGTTGTATCTGCGCCTGTTACAATCCCTTTGGCGGTAGCTGGTGGATTAGCTGCTGGCATTGCTAGTTTGTTTGATTAAAGTATAAAGGGCGCACTTTAAAGTGCGCCTGCTTAATAATTTTGAATGGCTACCCTTCAATAACTCCGCAATCACGACATTTTCTTTTTCCCTGAACTTTTATATCTCGCCCCATAAGCTGAGCCCAATTATGTGTTGTTCGGCCTCGGCGCTCTTCAAAACAATTTGAGCATTTTTCAATAACTCTACAGTTAGAGTCTTTACCCCGCTCTTCAAATTTATGAATTCTTTTAGTCTCTTGCACATCGCAGTGCACACAACTTCTAAATGAGTCACACCTATGGCTACTAATAGAGTTGATATATTGCCAATCATTAAATTTATGCTTAATTGCAGTAATGTATTTCTTACAATCAGGGCACGTTTTTTCAACGTTGCACAATGGTTTACCCGCAATCGGTGTATATTGTCCTGCATGCCACCCTGTTAAACACTTAGCTGATGTAGCAGCACTTTTAACTTTATCCCAAAACCCCATATTTAATTCCTTTTAAATTATCTCTGCTCTACGATGAAGGTATCTCTGGCTATATTTCCAATCGTATTAGTCGCTACCGAGTCAAAAGTAGCACCAATAATACCACCAACAAGTGGTACTACTTTCCCTAAATTAATAACACCTTTTTCTCCGAATTTGGTTACTAAACGAAATCCTACTTTTTGATTTATAATTTTAATTGTTTCTCCGGATATTTTCTTTATCGCGCTAGTTGTAAATTTTGTTCCCGCGACTATACCGATATCTTTAAGTATATCCTTCGCTGCATTGCCAGTTAGACAAGCATAAACAAGAGCCTTAACACGATCATCTCTAATATCATGCCCCCCGATATGTGCAATTGCTGCTATCATCCGCATTTGAACAAATATCACACTTGCTACATTCGCAGGTATTGTAACAGGCATCGTAAGTATGCCGCCCAGGCCACTTAGAAAACCTGATGTACCGGCTTTAGTATTTTGCCAACGGATTAATGAATTTGCCTGACCGCTGCGGTCTTTATCAGATTGCGTATAGCTTTGAGCGAGTTCACTCGCCGAATCTAAACCTGCAACACCATTGATAGCTTTTTCGTAGCTCCACTCAAGCACTTGCATAATCTTCCCTTCAGATATTTTTTCGCTCAAAACATTCTCCTCCTAAGTAATAAGCAATAGAGCAAAAGCATTCATACTCCATTCATTAAAATAGTACCTATAAAGAAGATATTGGTAAATATAAAAATACAAAATGATGCATCGCCGCAACAGAAACAATACTTAATAACTAGATATTAAAAGCAAGTTCTCATAATGGTATTTTGGGAACTTGCCATCCCTTATATACTAAGGGTTTGAGCTTATTTAGCTAGTTGAAGGTCTCAAAACACTGTTAAGTAGCTTAATGGGAAGTTGATTACCTTCTGCTGCAACCAAAGTAATTATCTTTACTACCAAAAGCTTTTGTATCAACTTTTGCAAAATAACTAACTCTAAAGAATAGCTGTTCAAAATCCTCTGCAAAGTTTTCACTGTTCCTATTAAGCCTGTATGTATGATTATCAGGAAATTCTACACACTTACCTGCATCATAGGTTTCAATACCTATAGACTTGGCCCAAGCCCTTATTATACGAGAAGCCATATTATCACCATTACCTTGATAATTACCTAAACCATAATAAGTGTCTTTATTCAGAAAAATCGCAACATGATAATGAGGCATGCAAGAGCTATCTTGCTCTTTAACCCATATGTATCTCAAACTACTATGGTGAGCATTACCGTTTCTTTTAATTTTATCTTTAATGTCACGCTTTATTTCTAGATCAAGATTCTTAAAAAAGCTCGATATATGCGATGTTTGTAAACTTGCGATTTGATCAATAATCCCAAAGCTAACTGGAAATCTTAAATCAAATCTAATAGCCAAAGTCCTAGGATGTTCATTCAGGCTTTGAGTTAGAACCTGCTCAATAGATATTAAATAATTTTGTATCAAGTCTCCTTTATTCCATACAGGAATATTTTTGTAGAACCCTACTTTGTTTATCACTAAGTTCCTATTAACTGGATGACGTTTATTCATAATTTCCTCTTAATTTAATTAGTCACATAAGAGGTGTCTCCTTAGTAATTATTTATCCATTATTCCTTAATATGTTTGGAGAGATAGTGCCGTGTATATATTACCTATACAGAAAAACAACCCATCAGATTTGTGTAGTATGAATCAAAAAATCATAGGCTGTTGAGTTGAATTTAACAGAAAGAAAAAAGAGAAAAGTAGTACCGATGTGGGATCAATTCATCTACCTACAAAGCTTAATATTTGCTTTTTCAAAACTAGCATGCGATAGATCATAAAATCAAAACTAAGAAAATAAACACCAAAGAACAGCTTACCCCAGTAAAAACGTGCCCATAAAAAGCATCTTAGTTACGTATTTTTTACTATATATAGTTTGATTTTTTATGAATAAATCACTTATAAATTATGCTTTAGTTATGCTATAAATGAACTTCACTTAATAAGGAATTACAAAAATGTCATGGCTAGACACATTCAAAAATGATGAAAGATCACTCTTGTGGTTAGTTAAATATATTCATCACACTGAGTTGTTTCAGGTAAATCAACTCCCTAAAAACATTAAAGAAGCTCGCTATATTATTCAGTGTTGGGAAAATGAATCCATTAATGAAACAGGGTGTCGTCTCAAGTATGAATTGAGAAAGTTAATGAAGAGTTACTTTGCAAATATGCTACCTATTGAGAGTTTCAATTGGCTGTCAGATAGTGAGCCAAAACAGTTATGCTGGGTATTTTTTTACTTGAAATTTAACCCTCCTAAACGCTATTACTACGCCCCCCCAAATAAGTACTTTCGAGATTTTGCTTGTAACGTTAAAGAGATTTACCCTCTAATCATTAGAATTTTTGATGCTACACTTTGCGGCGAAGAAGTTAAACAAGACTACTTACTGACTATGAAGCGCAGCTATTCACAGTTTGTAACAGGTAAAACACCATTTCCATGGTTAGATATAAAAGATGAAAAAACATGTATCTGGGTTTGGCGTTATCTAATAGAGAAACTAGAGGTAGCTTCAGGGAAAAAAGATACGCTCCAATTCATAAAACCAATTGATAATGAGACAATCTATTGGTCTGTTATTGCGTTGATAAGTAATTGGAATTTTTTAAACGGTCGCTACTTAGAGCGTTTCACTGCACCACTAACAAGTATTACTCTAGTTAGTAAGTACTTTTCTAAAAAGAAGGTTTCTAATCACAATAATACCGTAAATATTACAGCGAGAAATGCGCCCTTCATCGACCTGAACACAGAAAACAGCTCTGAGGTCACAAATAAAACACCTTTTTTAGAATTATATTCGCATTATCTAGAATTAAAAAACAAAGACAAAGCTGCTCTTAAAAAAGCCTCATTAAAATCATTGAACTGCGATCAATATGCACATTACAAAGTTAATCCATATCCTAATAGCGCAATCATGGGATATGTAGAAAGAAAATATAACGGTATAAGATTTACAATAGACGGTATAAATACTTATCAGGATATACCCGTTCACTCTAATGCATTGAAATTAAATATAGTTTTTGTTGGTTTAAAAAAAGACAAGCTACCAACAACAAGTGAACTAACTACAGCATTATACAACGCACACAAACAAAATATACTTCGCCAAAAGAATAATAACCTCTTTGGTTTAACCAAAGCCAACCAAAAAAAACTAACCAACTACGCTAAAAAACTAAATACTACAGAGAGAAAAGCTCTCAATGAAATAGTCAAAGCAAAACTTGATTAAGTACATTTATTTGAGACTAGCCTGCTCAATTAACTCACTCCACCAGCCCATTATTGGCCTGCGTTGCTCTAAATAATCAGAGCGGTTATATGCCGCTCTTGTTTCATTTTCATCTGCGTGGGCTAAGCAGGCTTCAACTAACAGACTATCGTAACCTTTTTCATGAAGTGCTGTAGAGGCGACAGAACGCAGTCCATGGGCTACCAGCTTACCTTTGTAGCCTAAACTGCGTTTAATGGCTGCATTGACCGTATAGGTGCTTGCATGACTCTTCTCATTACGTTCACTCGGGAATACATATTCATGGTGACCGCTGAGTGGCTTCATTTGCTCAAGTATTGCCAAAGTAGCAGACGTTAAAGGTACTCGGTGCGCTCTTCTGCGTTTCATTTCTTCGGCTGGGATCGCCCATACAGCCTCTTCAATATTAATGTCAGCCCACTTAGTGCCTGCGGCTTCCTTTGAGCGAGTCATAGTGTGCAATTGCCACAAGATTAAAAGTTTAGTTTTATTCTGAATAGTTTGTGAGTTATTCAAAGCAGTTAAAAAATCAGGGAGCTCTTCAGGCTTAATAGTAGCCATATGTTCTACTTTATTTTTAGTAAATACTTTTATGATTTTTGCTAGTGGATTGGCATTGATGAAACCATGGTTTACTGAGTAATCCATGATTTGATTCAGGCTTTGGCAAATACGCTTGATTGTAGAGTGTTTACCGTCAGCCTCAAGTGGCCTGAGAATTTCAATGGTATCAATCGCTGTAATGCTTTCTAAAGGCATGCCCTTCATTTTCGGGAAAATATACATCTCAAGCGTTCGCCATTCTCTAGCTGCATGATGAGGTGTAACAGTTGGCTTTTTTCGTTCAAACCAAAGCTCTGCGGCAGCTAAAAAAGTATTCGCAGCTTTTCGGCTCTCTGTTCGCTTTTTTGCAAGCTCATATGCCTTTGGGTTAATACCTTGCGCTAGTAGTTCTTGATACTCAATAGCTTTAGTACGTGCGTTAGCAAGCGATAGTGCTGGATAAAGCCCAAGGGGTAATTTATTAAATTTATCACTTATTGGATCTTTAAACTTAAATTGCCAAGATTTAGTACCACTAGGTAAAACACGCAGTTGAAGACCGCCACCGTCAGAAAGCGTTTGTTCTTTGCCTGTACTAGTAATTGATTTTATTTTCTTATCCGTTAGACGAACTACAGGCCTAGCCATAATAAGCTCCATAATGATGATTAAGGCTAGTATATATAAAACATAATCTCATGGGTACTAACGTGGGTACTAAAAATAGTAGAAGCAACAAGATTAGACTGGACAAATACGGAATAAAAACAGATTAAACACATGTTTTTTAAGGAGTTTAAGTAACACTACGGAGCGGCACGGAAGTTAATACAAGCGCCCAGGGAACCACTGGATAGCCATTTTTAACTCCTAACATATAATTTGACGCTATTTTAACTGGCAATTCATTTAATTGCGCTATACTGGCGCAAATTTTTTTAGATTAGATATTATGGCTCTTAAATCTACCATTATTAAAGCGCAATTATCGTTAAGCGATATGGACCGCCACGTGTACCAAGATTTTAATTTAACGTTGGCACAGCATCCCTCTGAAACCGAGCAACGGTTGATGATTCGCTTATTAGCCTATGCGCTAAATAGTTGTGATGGCTTAGAATTTACCAAAGGCTTAAGTGCCGACGATGAACCTGAGCTTTGGCATGTAAACTACAGTGAAGAGATAGAGCTGTGGATTGAGCTGGGCCTGCCAGATGAAAAGCGGCTTAAAAAAGCCTGCAATAAAGCTAAAAAAGTGGTGCTTTATACCTATGGCGAAAACAACCAAGCTATTTGGTGGCAAAAACATCAACCTAAGTTGTACGATTTTAAAAACTTAAGTATTTTTAGCCTTGATTACGCTGCTACTCAGGCACTTGCAGATTTAGCCGACCGCAATATAAAACTTACCATTACCGTTCAAGATGGTGATGTGTGGGTCAGTTCTGATACGGCTAATATCGAAATAAAACCACAACAGTTAATGTAAATTGTAGGTAAGGGCGTATGAAAATAAACCACGTTATTGTATTACACGGCCTTTATATGTCGGGCTTTGTTATGCGCCCGCTCTGCTCTCGTCTTGAACAGTCTGGAGTTAAAGTACTGAATCTCACTTACAATACGCTCGACCCTAACTTAAGCACCATATTTAAACAAATTGATGAGTTTATTGGTGATGAGCCCTCTGCATTAGTATGTCACTCTATGGGCGGATTAATTGCCCGCGCCTACTTAGAGGCAGGCACGCCAGCGAGTCACCATGTCACTAAAGTGATTACGCTTGGCACACCCCATCAAGGCAGCCACATAGCGCAAAAGATGAAGCAAAAAGGGTTTGAAACCTTTTTAAAAAACAGCGTCGAGTTTTTACTCACTAAAAATGGTAACTGGCCGTTTAAGGCCAAGCTTTACAGTATTGCTGGCGATTTGCCCATTGGTTTAATGCCGTTAATTGTCAAAGGCAGTCAGTCCGATGGCACCGTTTTACTAGACGAAACCAAGCTTAAAGGCATGGCTGAGCATAAAGTATTTCATTTAAGCCATACCAGTATGATTTACTCTCGCCAAGTGCTTGAGTACATTATTAAGTGCCTTAACGAAGCAGCCTAGTCTTCGCCCGCCTCTGCTATTTTATAACTGATTAAGAATATCACCCCTAAAATAAGTGGCATGGGTGCGGCAATGTAGCCAAACGTGTCGGCATTGGCAAAACTTGCGCCTGCTAAATGCGCCACCAGCCCCAATACAAATGCTATAACGGCTATACCTACCACTATTAACTCTGCTTTATTTTGTTTTACTGTTTTTGCATCCATAATCGCTCTCCAATAAATTTAAGATATTTATTTTGCTTGAGTGAATTATGCGCTACTGCCATAAGCATTTACTGATTTAGATCAATACATCAAATAGCCAATATTCAACCTTGTAGAAAACTTGTTTTAGATCATAATTTATCCATGTTTTGTCTTTATTTTATTGTTAAGGGGTAGAATTTTAATAAATTCAACCCATCTATATTGTATGAGTGATTTATTGCGCTGCACGTTATTAATAGTTAAAACCTATTGCATTGACTGGTTTAAACAATTTTACTAATTAATAGCACTGAGCAATAATGATCATCAGTTCATAAATAAACGGTTCATCAAGGAGCAAGGTATGTCACAGGTAAATGCAATTGGTTTAAACAGCGCAAAAAGCGAAGACATTGTTAAGTCACTCAATACATTATTGAGCAGCTACCAAATTCAATACATGAATGCGCGCGGTTTTCATTGGAATATTAAAGGCCGTAACTTTTTTGAATTACACATTAAATTTGAAGAGATTTACAATCTTCTGCTTGAAAAAGTAGATGAAATTGCTGAACGTATTTTAACGTTAGATGGCGCGCCACTACATGCGTTTTCTGATTACTTAGAAGTAAGTGAAATTAAAGAAGCTAAAAACATTAGCGATGGTACCGCAGCCGTAGAAAACCTATTAGCTGGCTACAGCACACTAATTAAAATGCAACGTGAAGTACTTACTCAAGCAGGCGATGCAGATGATGAAGGTACAGCGTCATTAATGGGTGATTATATTTCAGAGCAAGAAAAACTAGTATGGATGTTAAAAGCGTACTTAGACTAAGCTAAAAAATAAGCCCTCAAAAGGGGAGGGCTACAAATAGGGAGAATCGTAAATTTCTTTGCGATTCGGATACTATATTAGCGCCCCCTATTGACTAAACAACGCCACTGTTACCAGTGGCGTTGTTTTTGGTTTAAGCGGAGCATAAATAATTTTAAAGCAAACTAGCCCACCCTTTTCGCGCTTGCATTAAAAAGTCCCAGCAACGGCTGGGGCTTTTGTTAATACCAGCTCCTTAATTAAGTGAAGCTGGAAAAACTACAATTGTGCAGTATTAACTGCTTAAAATTTACTTCTAAAACCAATATAGAAGGTTTGTCCGATTGGGTCATACGTACCTGCGTCGGTTTCAGTGCCTGTGCTTGAGCCACTTACACCTGAAAGTATACGTGGAGGCTCTTTATCAAATAAATTGTTAGCGCCGGCGTATAGCTCTACCGCGTCACTTATATGATAGCTTGCTTGTACATCGTGGTAGGTTACTGAGCCAATACCCACGCCGCCAGCAGGTATACCAAAGCCACTTAAGAATTGATCATCAAAGTCAGCAGCCCCTATGTAGGTCATGCTCCAGTTAAAATCAAAGTCATCAAGCTTATAGCCTAAGTTCCAGTTAGCTTTGTGCTCAGATGCGCCAATTTCACCTGCAAACTCATCTTTATCCGCACCCGGTAACGGAATAGTGTAACCGTCAATCAAGTAAGTGTATGCAAGGCGAGTTCTAAATGCGCATGGACCAATATCGGCAGAGTAAGTTAGTGTTAAATCAACACCTTCAGTTCCTAAGCCACCACTATTTGATACACCACTGTCAATAAACTCAAGTGACCCTGCGCTATTATTACCAGAAGGGCCGCTACGACGAGTTATAAAGCTACAGAAGCTATCATCACCACCGCCATAACATTGGTCTAGAATAAATTGGCGCGGTGTAGATACAATCGCATCAGTGATTTCTATATCAAAGTAATCAAGGGTAACGTCAAGGCCCGAGATTAACTCCTCTGGGGTAAATACCACACCCACAGTCACAGAGTCGCCCACTTCTTCTTTTAAGTCTGGGTTACCACGGTTAAAACCACTAATACCCTGTAAATCAGACTGGTTAAGGGTAAACTCACCGTTTGTTGCAATATTATTTGTAACACCCGCATCGGCACGACACGCATCACCTACAGCGCCACCGCCACTGTTTGTAACACCTATACATGGATCGTTTAAACCACTTGGGAATGTTTGCGAAGGCGGTGAAAATAACTCATCAATATTAGGCGCACGTGTAGAACGAGCACGGGTAGCACGAAGGCGTAAGCTATCCATCACTTCCCAATCAACACCTACGTTCCAGCTTTCTGTATTACCTACTGTTGAGTAGTCAGATAAACGGACTGCGGCGTTCATTGTTACCGCATCCAGCACTGGAATGTTAGCCTCAACATAGTATTCAGTTACATCAAAAGAACCTTCGGTTGCAGGAATTGCATTACCGGCATTTAAGCCTGCTTGCTGTAGGGCATCAAATTCACTGCGAGAAAACTCTTCGCGGTATTCAAAACCAGCCGCAATACCTACCATACCCGCAGGCAGCTCAAATAAATCACCTGAGACATTACCGCCAATAATTTCTTGCTCTACCGACGTAGAAAGCGTACTTGGCGCACTAACAAAGTCAATTGCACCTTGCGATAGTGAATTAAATCCGTAAATGTTTACTGGCGCACAATTAAAGCCACGCGCTGTTGCATCAATACAAATCGCTTCATCGGTAATGCCATCCGCATCTAAATCTTGGCTATCAATTACCGCCTCTAAACCTTGGCGAAAGCTTTGTACATTTACTAAGCCACCTGAAACTTGCGACTCTTTCGTTTTACCGTACACATAGTAGGTATCGTAAAACCAGCTGTCGTTAATCTCACCCTGAAAGCCCACAGCTAAGCGGAATGTATCACGCTCTGCACGGGCACCACGGTTACCTACATCACTTAAACGTTTTGCAAAAAAGATATCTCTAGCACCATCACCGTCGGTGTCTGTTGCTGCATTGTAAATATCATCTGACACAAAGGCATTTCTGAGCATTTCGCCATTTACGTCAAACTCAATTGGCACGCGGCCATTGGCATAAATGTCATCTGAGGCTAACGGAAAAGGCTCTAACTCTGAAATAGTGGTACTAGATGCGTACGTCCCTTCAAAAAAGAAGCTGTGTTTATCTGTTAGCTCGTAACTACCATTTGAGGCAAATAAGTAGCGCTCTGTTGGTATAGCAATGGTACGTACGCCGCTTCGGTTAAAGCCGTTGGCATCTATACCGTCACCGCCATTGGTGCTAAACGAGTCCTGTAAGTTGTTGTTTGGATCGTAAGTAAAGCGTGTATCGCCCGCATCAAAACGCCCTTGTGGCGGAAATGATGAGAAAAACGGATTAACGGCTTCAAAAATAGAGCCCGGGTTTGCCGCCGGATCGCCTTCAAAATAAATACCTGAAAATTGGTCTACTGCAGAGCGCTCACGATCGCGTGAAAACACAGCTCCTTGGTCTGAGTAGCCTAAGTGGAACATGGCTTGACCTTTGCCATCACCCGTAGTTAAACCCGAGGTAAAAGAAAACTGGCGCGATTCATCATCGCCTTCGCTTGATTCGCCGTATTGGCCTTCAAATTCTACGCCTTCAAAGTCATCTTTTAGTACAAAGTTAACTACACCTGCAACCGCATCAGAGCCATATACTGATGATGCGCCACCGGTCATAATTTCCACGCGCTCAATAAATTGACTAGGAATGGTATTTAAATCAACTGCCGAGCTACCAGGTACACCCGATACATAACGGCGCCCATTCACAAGTACTAAAGTACGGTTTGAACCTAAGTTACGCAAATCAACAGTAGCTACACCCGCGCTTGCAGTTGAAAAGTTAGAGTTAGTACGGCTAATAGCTGGAGAACCAAATGCTGGGTTTTCTAGCAGTAGGTTTTGAATGTTTAAAGAACCCGATGCATCAATTGCCTCGCCACTTACAACCTGTATAGGTGCAGATGACATCGCCTCGGCTGAACGAATACGAGAACCCGTTACTTGCACGCGTTCTATTTTTTCTAGTTCGTCTTCTTCTGCGGCTATACCTTGAAAAGAAAAGCCAGCAAGCACTGTCGCACTAAGTGCTAAAGACAATGAAGATTTTTTAAATGTACGACTATCTAAGTTATTTATTTTTTTCATACTATAATGCCCCTGAAATGTTATTTTTGTAACTGGTTGGTTACAAACATTTCAACATTAAGTGGAATAATTTTAAGACACTATGCGCATTATTTAATAGGCACTTAGTCAGGTACAAGCAGCAGGATATATGGGATGAAGGTACTTATCCCAGATTGTTATAAATTAGATTAAATTTTTTAACATTTTTTATTAAATACACGGTCTTTATAACTACACACTCTAGAGATGGATTTTTTATGATTACTTACTTTCATGCACTAATTAGAGTTAGCACGAGCAAATTTGCAACATTCTTAACTCAGCAGGTGCAAGCTCACCGTCACTTTGATTCGCAAACGCAACTGCCCGAGCAGCGTTTAGATCAAATAGATACCTCTCGTTTTAATGTGCTTTTTTACGAATTATCTAATTTAAATGATCCTACTCAAATAGTGCACCTAACTGAATTGGCTAAAACAATGAAAGTGGTGGTGATTGCTAGGTCGGCTGAATTTGCTAATTTTGCGTTTGAAGTCGGCGCAGTCTATTTTTTAACCGTCGATGCAACCGCTTCAAGGCTTGAAAAATGCTTCGATAAGCTTATTCATTTATGCCCATTAGCCACACAAGCCGAGCGCTTGTTTAAAGCCGCATCTGAAAACGAGCAACCCATTGCTGCACATATTGTTGTTAAAGATGTAGGTAAGGTACGTTTAATAGATATTAACGATATTGTATGGATAAACGGTGCGGGTAATTATGTAGAGCTGCACTTTAATGGTAACAGCGCCCCCGTTTTACACCGTGAAACCATGAAAAACATTGAGCAACAGCTAGAGCCTGAAGGTTTTATACGTATTCACCGCTCCACGCTAGTTAGAAAACATGCCATAAAAGAGCTTATGTCAACAGACAGCGGTGACTATAAAGTGAAGCTTAAAAACAATATCTCGTTAAATTTATCAAGAAGGTACAAAAACTGCCTAGAGAGCATTATAAGCCCCGTAGCATAGGGGCTTGTAATTCTATTTACCAGTAGGTTTTAATGTATTCATCGTCTGGGTGTTGATGTAGGTAACTTTCTGAGTCTTTATAAAAGTTAACTTCAATATCGCTGTTGTTCCAGACCTTCTCGAACATATTTTTAGCAATAATGTTTGCATATAAGTAATCTACGCGTTCGTAGCCACGCTCTTTTACGCTGGCAAAGTACGCCTCTAACGAGTCCATGCTATCTACAGTTATTAACTCAAATTCTTCTAAATTAACCACAACACACTTTAGTGCGCCTTTGGGGTGCATACTTAGTTCGTTCACCACGCCATTAGTTAGTAAAGTAATTCCTTCATTATTAAAACTACCCATTAGCTTTAAATACATGGTGGGTGGCTGAGAGCAAATATAAAACTCTCCATGTGCTCTAAACATAAATAACCTTTTATATATCAGTGCTTCATTAAAGCTTAATACATTTTGCGTATTTTGCAGTTAATTTATAAGCGCAATAAAAAAGGCCATTTCGAGGGCTTTTTCTTCAAGGCTTTTAAAACGCCCAGATGCGCCGCCATGCCCTGCATCCATGTCGGTTTTGAATACCAGTATATTGTTATCGGTTTTGAGTTCTCGCATTTTTGCTACCCACTTCATAGGCTCCCAATACTGTACTTGAGAGTCGTGCAAGCCTGTGGTGACTAAAATGTGCGGGTAATCTTGGGCGCTAATATTATCGTACGGCGAGTACGCGGCTATTACATCATAAAAGTGCTCATCGTTTGGGTTGCCCCATTCATCATACTCGTTAGTGGTAAGTGGAATACTTTCATCTAGCATGGTGGTTAACACATCTAAAAATGGCACATGACACCCTACACCTAAGTAAAGCTCTGGCGCTTGGTTTAATACAGTGCCCATTAACAAACCACCTGCACTGCCGCCAGAGGCAAATACTTTGTTTTTATCACCGTAGCCTTGCTCTACAAGAGCCTTTGTAATATCAATAAAGTCGCTAAAGCTATTTTGTTTATGCTCTTTTTTACCTTGCTCGTACCAATGGCGTCCTAGCATTTCGGAGCCTCTAACATGTGCAATCGCATACACAAAACCGCGATCTAGCAAACTCAATGAGGTACTCGAAAAGCTCGGATCTATCGTGTAACCATATGCACCATAGCCATATTGAAACAGTGGGTTAGTGCCATCTTTGGTAAAGGTGTCTTTTCTATAAACTAATGAAACAGGTACTTGCACGCCATCGCGTGCTGTCACGAATAAGCGCTCAGAGGCATAAAGTGCACTATCAAACCCGCCCAGTACTTGCTGCTGTTTTAACAATGTTTTTTTGCCCGTGGCTAAATCAACATCGTACAACGTTCCTGGCGTGGTTAGACTTGAATAATAAATACGTACCGAACGCGCCTGTGGCTCGGGGTTCATCGCCACAGCGGCATAGTAACATGGGTCGCTAAATTCAAGCGCCATGCGCTCTTGAGCTTGGTTAATAACAACAAAGCGAGCTTGACCTTGCTCGCGCTCAGTTAATACTAAAAAGTCGTCAAATATCTCTACGCCTTCAAGCAATACATGCTCACGGTGCGCGGTGTGCTCTTGCCACTGCGTTTTATCTGCAATCGTTTCGCTTGTTGCCGTCATCAGTCTGAAATTTTTAGCTTGCCAGTTAGTTACTATGTAATAAGTATCGCCGTGTTTATCTATATCAAACTCATGCCCTTCTTCGCGCGGTAGTAATGCGTTAAATTCTCCTTGCGGGTTATTGGCATCAAGCACCCAGGTATCGTTTGTTTCGGTGGTGGCCAAATCTATAATAATAAGGCTCTCGTCACGGCTTTTACCCAAGCCCATAAAAAAGCTTTTATCGTGCTCTTCATACACCATGACATCTTGGCTTTGCGCTGTGCCTAGTTCATGCCTAAACACCTGAAAACCCAGTAACGTTTGTAAGTCTTTTTTAACGTAAAATACGGTTTTATTGTCGTTAGCCCAAACAACTTGCCCTTCAGTGTTTTCTAAAACATCGCTGAGCATTTCACCTGTTTGCAGGTTTTTAAAATGTACACTGTAAATTCTGCGCCCTTCGGTATCTTCGCTGTATGCCATTAATTGCTCGCATGGGCTTAGCGCGACTTCACCTAGTTCGTAAAATTCATGGTTTTGAGCTAAAGCATTTACATCAAGTAGTAACTGCTTGTTATCGGTGTTAATACTTGTGCTTCTGTAATGACGCGAATACTCATCGTCACCACGTACCTCTGAGTGATACCAGTACTTACCATCTTTAACCGGCACCGTGTTGTCATCTTTTACGATACGCCCTTTTAGTTCTTCAAAAATACTGTTTTGAAGTGGTTTTATTGCGGCTAGTTGCTCATCGCAGTATGTATTTTCGGCTGCTAAATGGGCGAGTATTTCTGGGTTTTCGCGCTCATCATCGCGCATCCAGTAGTAGTTATCGGTGCGCGTTTTATTGTGCATAGTTAATTGATGAGGTTGCTTTTTAGCAACAGGAAAACGAGCTAATGATTGAGAAGAAAATTCACTTAAAGACACAGCAAAACCGTATAAAAAATAACAATGCAGGCAGTTTATCATAAAAATAAAAAAGCCCACTCATAGAGAGTGGGCTTGAGGTATAAGTCCAAATTTTAAAATTACTGCAATCTTATTCTTGTCATTACACCCATGGGAAGATGGTTTTTATTTTAAAAGCGTTAAGAGACCTTAGTCCAGGCCATTGCCCAGCTTTTTCCGATACCAGGCTCAAAGCTTGGATCTTTATTAGTTCTGCAAAATTGGCTAAATGGCCATGCCTTACATTGGTATATATAACCGGTTTTAGGCTGCAGTACGCGAGTCCCCGCGTTGTATTGTTCACCCCCATTAGGGTATACAAAATCATATGCTTGGTTGGCGCACTTAGCGGGGGTATCGCACTTTGCAATGCAATGAAAATCAACCTTTGCCTTGTTAATACCACTACTTTCTAGGGCAAATATTTCGTTATCTCTATAGCCAACAACCAACCCTTGCTTGGTCATTCTACCTGCACTTACCAGTGGCACATGCACGTTTATATACTCAGCAACTAAGCGTGGCCAAGCATGAGGCTCACCTTGTTCTAAAGAGGTAATTTTATAATCAAACGATAAATCAACAAGCACTCCTTGCATGTCTGAAAAGGTTACACTAACCACATCCCCAATGAATAATTGAGTATGATGGTTTAAACAACCTATAGTTGACCATTTTCCACAGGCCAACGACGTATGCATAAACACAGTAACACCTTAAGAGTCACAAAATTTTATCCATATCATATGGATACACAAAAACGACACTGAGGGCAAGCAATACCGTATAAAAATCATGCAGCAGCCCCGCTATCGTAGTTTACACCTTAGACCGGAAACTTTGCGTCTTAGCCTTTCGACTAATTTGCCAACAGAAAAAAGTGATTATAAAACGTGCGCAAAGCTTATTCAAACAAAAGAATGTAACCGAGATTTTTATATAACCCTAAATAACTAAAAAGCCAACTTGTTAAAGTTGGCTTTTAATAGTTTAAGAGGTTTGGTTTATAGGGGCTTTTCGCCTAAATACTTTTCGAAAAGCCATTTTAAACACGCCGCCAATATCGCCTAAAATAATGTACAAGCACGGCACCAATATAAGGGTGATTAGTGTTGCAAACATTACCGCAAAGCCTAGCGCTACTGCCATAGGGATTACAAACTTAGCTTGTAAGCTGGTTTCAAACATTATGGGCAAAACCCCTGCAAAGGTTGTAATAGAGGTTAATAATATTGCCCTAAAGCGTGCACAACCGGCTTCTATTACCGCGTTTTTAACGCTTACACCCTCTCGGCGTACTTGGTTTACGTAGTCGGTCATTACCAGCGAGTCGTTTATTACTACGCCGGCCGCGGCTATTAAACCAAAGCCCGACATTAAGCTAATGTCTAAATCAAACCAAAAGTGCCCCCAAATAGCCCCCGTTAAACTAAACGGAATAACCGACATAACAATAAGCGGCTGGGCATAACTTTTAAGTGGTACAGCAAGCAATATATAAACTAAAATCATGCCGCCTACAAAAAACAGCAGCTGCTCATTAGCTTGCGCTTGTTGCTCTTCTATTGCGCCACCTAGCTCTGATTTAACACTTGGGTATTCTTCTTTAAGTTGCGGCAGTAAGTTTTCTTTTACTTGCGAAACCACTTCGCCTGGCTCTATAACTTCTTCATCAATACTGCCGTACACATAAACAGTACGATAACCGCCCTCACGGCGAATATAGCTAATACCCGGCGTTTCGGTTAATTCAACCACATCGCCTAAAAGTACTTCACGCCCTTGCGGTGTAGTAACTACAGTGTGTTTTAGCGATGAAAACGCTTCGCGAGTCAGTTTAGGGTAACGTACCATTACTCTTACTTCTTCGCCGTTACGTATTACACGCTGCGCTTCGCCACCATAAAAACTAGCGCCTACTTGGTTTGCAATGTTAGCAAGGTCGAGCCCTAAATCGTAAGCTACAGGTTTTAAGCTCATTTGCACTTCTTTGCTAGCAGGGTCAATGGTCGAGCTTATATCAAACAAGCCTTTTTGTTGCTGCAATAGCTGAATAAAACGACGGCCTGCCGCATTAAGCGTTTCTATATCAGAGCCAAACAGTAAATAACCAAATTCGCCTTCGCCGGTGCCGCCACCGCCGCCAACATCATCTTCAATAGTGAGTGATTTAATACCGGCAATGGTTGGCATAGCTTCTCGCCAGCGGCGCGAAAGTTCAAACGCGTTATAAGGGCGTAAATCTTCATCAACCAACGGCGCAAGTAACTGAGACTCCGTTCTGCCTTGGTTAAATACCAGTACATCACGAATTATTTTTTGGCCAAATTCACGCTCTGTTTCTTCATCAACTCTTAACACCATGGCTTCTACTTCACGAATAGCTGCAATAGTTTGTAAATCAGACACATTGTCATTCATTTCTATTTGAATTTGCGGAAAATCATGCGGCACTTTAGGAGTGGGTACAGTGCGTACTTTATTTGATGTGATCAGCGCAATGCTTATAAAAAACATAGCAATAAAGCCAAACAATACTGTCCAACGCCAATCTACACAACGCGATATAAAACGCTTATAAGGGCCATTTACAAAACCAAAAAAGCGGGTATTAAACCTATCGCGCCAGCCCCCTTTTTTAATAGGTGAAAAGTGCGTGTGGGCAATGTGCGCCGGTAAAATAAGTTTTGATTCAACTAAGCTAAATACTAAACACAGCATAACTACTACAGCAATACCGTAAAAGAAGGCGCTTTCTGGCCCGCTTGAAAGTGTAAACGGGGCAAACACTGCAATGGTTGTTAGTACACCAAATGTAGCAGGGGTTGCTACACGGTTAGCACCACGGACGACGTTTTCAACTCCGCCTCCGCTTTTTTCAACCTCAGTATAGGCGGCCTCACCTATTACTATGGCGTCATCTACCACAATCCCGAGCACCATAATAAAAGCAAACAACGAAATAATATTAATGCTTATACCAAATAAAGGCATTAGCATCATGGCGCCTAAAAAGCACACTGGTAAGCCAATCATTACCCAAAGCGCTAATTTAAAGCGCAAGAATAACGAAAGCATAATAGCGACTAATATTGCTCCTTGAAACAAGTTAGCTTTCATCATATCAAGGCGCGCATTTAGGTAGTACGTCATGTCCATTAATGGCTCTAACCTAACGCCCGGTGGCAGCTGGGTATTTTTTTGCTCAATAAATGCTTTAACCGAATCGGCAACGGGGATCATGTTTTGATCTTGCGTTGCCTTTACCGACATATACACTGCGTTTTCGCCATTAAATTTAAAGTAGCGCTCGCCTTCGGTAAATTGGTCTTTAATAACAGCAATGTCTTGAAGCAATACTTTAGCGCCGTATTCGCCTATTTTTACCGGAATTTGCCTAAACTCATCGCCGGAGTAATACTGGTTTTCAACCCGAACAGAAATAATCCCTGCATCTGTTGTTAGTTGCCCCGCCGAAAAATTAGCAGAGTAATTACGCACAGCGGTCATTACATCGCTTAGGGTTAAGTTGTATTGGCGCAAAGTGTCTGGTTCGATTTCAATGGCAATTTCATCAAGCGGCACATCGTTTTCTACCAACGACACGTTTGATAGCTGTAATAGCTCATCTTCAATTTGATTGGCAATTGGTTTGAGTTCTGTCAGCGGCAAATCAGCAACTAAGGTCATCCCTATAACATCTTGTCTAAACTCAATCTGACTTATGGTGACAGGTTCCATACCTGCAGGAAAGGTTGCAATACCATCAACGCGCAGCTTTACCTTATCAAGTACATCGGTAAGCTCTGCATCGGTGTTAATTTCAAGGCTTGCTCTACCGCCATTTCTAAAGGCGCGGTACACGCCCTTTTTAATTTCGGTCACATCCTTTAGTGATTCTTCAATTTTTATAAGAATGCTTTCTTCAATTTCTTGTGGTGAGGCACCGGGGTAATTTGCCTCAACATTAATGTAGTTAATTTCTACATTAGGAAACATTTGGCGCTGAATGGTTAAGTAACTAATAATCCCCATGATGATGATAAAAACCATCATTAGGTTGGCTGCAACAGAGTTTTTAGCAAAATAAGCTATTAGCCCTGTTTGTTTTTTTTCAATTGATTCGCTCATTAATTTACACCTTACAACTGTTGCGCATCAGCGCTACTTTCGGTGTTTGTATTAGCGTTACTTGGCTCGCCCATGCCAGCCACTTTAACCTGCATGCCTTTTTGTGGGTACTCAGGTAACGTGGTAACCAACTTATCATCGGCGTTAAGTCCGCTGCTAATATAAAAGTACTCGCCTTCTTCTCTCACTACGGTTACTTTGCGCGGTTCAAGCTCTTGGTTTTCGTTAACTATCCACACCGTTTGGTTATTAACTAATGATTGCGGCAAACGGTAAATATTATTAAGCATGGCACCTGCAAAATTAACCTGCACGTAGCTGCCAAATTTAATAGCCGGTTGCTGTGTTTTTAAGGCGTAAGGGTCTTCAATACGTACCACTAAGCTGCTCATGCGCGTCGCGTTATCTACAATACCTAAGTCGCGGTCAATCACGCCTTCACGTGTAAAACTGTTTAAACCTTTTTGAATAATAGTGGCCTTAATGCCCTTAATTCGCTCCGGTAAAAATACGCTATCAAAACCAGCAATAGGAATAATAACCTCTGCTGTTTCTATATTATTTAAATCGGCCACTTGTGCGCCCATAGCCACAAACTGGCCTACCCCCACATTGCGGCTTATAACAAGCGCATCGTAAGGTGCTTTTATATCGCAGTTTTCTAAATCGCGTTGCGCTCTTTTTAATGCGGCTTGCGCCGATTTAACCGCGGCTTGGGCGCTTAGCACCTGCGGTTTACGTAAAAACAAGTCAGTACGTGCCTTACTCGGAAAACGCTTTGCTTCGTCTTCGGCTACTTTTGCCTGCGCTTGCTCTTCAATTAAGGCCGCTTTTGCGCGCGCTAAATCGGCTTCGGCTACCAATACGGCTGCTTCGTAGTTGTCTTTTTCAATGCTAATAAGTGTATCGCCACGAGAAACCACGCCACCCGCTACAAAGTTAGGGTGCCAGCTAATTACTTCGCCCGACACCTGCGCCGCCAACTGCGTATTTTCTAATGGTTTTATTTCGCCATAGCTGTTTATTATTACTTGATGATTATTAGCTTCTACAGGCTCAACTTGCACGGTGGGGCGTGTATCTACTGCTGTTTTACTTTGATCTTCTTGTGCAATAGCGTTTATTCCCATAAAGCCCACTACACCAATGGCTAATGCTACAAATGGGAACACCCATCTCAGTGAATTTGATTGCATATCCTAATTACCTCATATTTCTACTAACACTATAATAACAGAGCGCAATAAAACATTAACCTGACATTTGTAAGCAACTGTTACAAATCAAATTGGGAACTAAATATAGCTGTGTACCCGTTAACAAACACCTGCTATTCATCGCATTTATTATATTTTGTTACAAACTTTTACTATTTAAAATCAACAAATTACAGGTTTAAGCTATTATTTCATCGAGAAGGTGTGCGAACAAATTTTAATTTACGTACAGTCACACTAAATAAATAACAGCGAAAAAGATTATTACAATGAAATTAACAACCCTTGCGCTAACACTTAGTGTAGCGCTTAGCGGCCACGCATTGGCTAGCGATAAAAAAGAAGACAAAAAACCACCAACCCTAAGCGAAATGGTCGAAGGGCAAACCGAATTTTCAGGTATTTTTAATTTATACCAAGACCCAAAAACCGGTGAGCACTTAATGGTGATCACCGAATCGCAGCTTAATACCCCTTTTGTATACTTTGCCCATACAGTCGACGGTGTCACTGATGCTGGGCATTATCGCGGTGCCTATAGAGAAACCAAGCTTATTGAGTTTAGAAAATACTTTGACCGCATAGATATAGTTAGCAAAACCCCTCGCTATAAATTTGATCAAAACAGTGCCATTGCCAAAGCAAGCAATGCCAATATTAGCGAAGCCGTTTTAGCCAGCATTAAAATAGAAAAAGAAGAACAAGGAAAAATAGCCTTTAAGGTCAACAAGCTATTTTTAAGTGAGGCGCTACACAAGGTATCGCCAACGCCAAACCCAGCCGATAAAAAAGCTAAAAAACGCTTTAAAGTGGGTAAATTAAACAGCAAAAAGTCGCGTATTGTTAAGCAGCGTCCTTACCCAAATAACTTAGATGTGGTTGTAGATTACGTATTTAGTAATGCCAGCCCCACCGTGCGTGGTACAAGCGCAGTAAGCGACCCGCGCAATGTCTCTGTAAAGGTGCAGCACTCTTTTGTTGCATTACCAAAAAACGACTATAAACCACGTAAAGATGACGCGCGCATAGGCTATTTCACCAATCAATTTGATCTAATGACCTCGACCGATTGGGCACCGTATGAAGATGTTATTAAACGCTGGGACCTACAAAAGAAAAACCCTAGTGCTGAGCTTTCTGAGCCAGTAAAGCCAATTACCTGGTGGATAGAAAATACCACCCCAGTAGAGTGGCGCGACACAATACGCGATGCCGTACTTACCTGGAATAGCGCTTTTGAAAAAGCCGGTTTTAAAAACGCACTAGAAGTTAAAGTACAGCCCGATGACGCAACCTGGGATGCTGGTGATATTAACTACAACGTATTACGTTGGACATCATCACCTAAACCGCCATTTGGTGGCTACGGGCCGGCTCTTGCCAACCCGCTAACAGGTGAAATACTTGGCTCAGACATTATGCTTGAGTTTGTGTTTATGAAAAACCGCTGGATTTACGACACGCTTTACACACAAGGCACAATGAGCCACGGCGAAAACCTGCACACAAGTGGCGATTTAAATTGCTCACTAGGCCATGAAATTCAACAAAACCTATTACTTGCTAAAGGCTTAGCAACAGGTGCCTCGATTGATGACAATGAAATGATTCGCCAAGGTTTAACTCAGTTAATTCTTCATGAAGTAGGCCATACACTAGGCTTAAACCACAATATGAAATCGTCTATTTTGTGGGATGAAAAAGAGGTTCATGATAAAACCAAAACCCAAGGCATAGTTACAGGCTCAGTGATGGATTATGCGCCGGCCAACATAGCACCCATTGGTGTGCAGCAAGGCGATATTTTTCAAACCAAGCCAGGCCCTTATGACGACTGGGCTATAAACTATGGCTACAGCACAGCCCTTGAAGATGAAGCCGCAGAGCGCGCACGCCTAAATACTATATTAGCGCGCTCTAGCGAGCATACGCTTGCCTTTGGTAACGATGCCGACGACATGCGCGCACCGGGTCGCCATATAGACCCACGGGTAATGATAGGCGACCTTTCATCAAACCCTGCAGCCTATGGCGCCGACCGTATGGCGCTAATTAATAAGTTATTTACTGAGCTAAAAGATAAAGCCACAGTAAAGGGTGAGTCTTACCAACAACTGGTTACCTCAGCTAATAGTTTATTTGGCCAATACCGCTCGCAAGCGGGCATTGTTTCTCGCCAAATAGGTGGCGTATATGTTGAACGTGCAGTTGTGGGCGACAAGCATGCTGATAAACCCTTTACCCCAGTACCGCTTGAGCGCCAAACACAAGCAATGAACATACTTGCTAAATATGTATTTGCGCCAGATGTACTCACTAGCATGCAACCACTGTATAACTATTTACAGCAACAGCGTCGTGGTTTTAGCCATTATGGTAAAAATGAAGACCCTAAAGCGCACAAAATGATTTTAGGCATGCAAAAAACAGTACTTGCGCAATTGCTGCACCCTGCTGTTATGCTGCGTATTTCAGACACCGCGCTGTACGGTAACGAATATAGCCTAACGCAATTTATGGACGACCTAACTGCCAGTATTTTTGTTGATAGCAAAGAGAGCACGTCTGTTAGCCGCAATCTACAAATAGAGTATGTAAATCAGCTTATTGCTATTGCAGGCCTAGGCAAAGCCAGTAAACACGACAATTTGGCAAAAACTGCCGCGCTCTATCAGCTAACACAAATAGCTGATACAAGCGTAGGATGGGGAGCCGATACAGCAACTAAAGCGCATAAAAAGTATATTGATCACTTAATAGCTAAAGCGTTAGAAGCTTAATTAACTAAATCAAACAGGCCACGTAATACGTGGCCTGTTTATTTATAAATAAATTGTGCCTTTTAAATACCGCACAGCGTTACCGGTTAAGGTCACTGTATTTTCGCCTACTTCGCATTGTATAAAACCACCACGGCTTGAAGCCTGATACGCATTTAATTTATTTTTACCTAATTGCTGCGCCCAGTAAGGGGCAAGGCCGGTATGAATAGAGCCCGTAACAAAGTCTTCTTCGCCGCCACTTGCTGGCCAAAAATAACGAGACACAATATCGTACTCAGCAGAGCTCGCTGTGGCGACCACATCAAGTGGATATAAGGCTTTTAACAAATCAGACTCAGTGGTCAAATCATTAATTTGTTGAGCATTTTCGTATATAGCAAAATATGCTTGGCGATTTTTAAGCACCTTAACTGGTTGTATAGACAACCCTTTCAATAGCGCATCGGGTACCGCTTGTACTTCATCTGGCGCTTGTTTAGGAAAGGTCATAGCAAAACTGCCATCGCTATTTTTATTAACAATAAGCTCCCCTACAGCCGCGGCGTTAAAGCGCACTTGGCTAAGGTTGTGCTGCTCGCATAAAACATACGCGGCAGCGAGCGTAGCGTGGCCGCAAAAATCTATTTCCATTAATGGCGAAAACCACCGTATTGCAAAACTGCCATCTGCCAAAGGGCAAGTAAACGCAGTTTCAGAAACATTATTTTCAGCGCCAATATTAAGCATTAACTCATCACTAAGCCACGACTCAAGCGGGATCACAGCCGCGTAATTGCCTTTAAATAACTCGCTGGTAAACGCATCAATTTGATGGATGGTGAGTTGCATAGGTTCCCCCCTAAATTAGTTATAAACAAGCCGAAGGTAATACATCTTTAGGTACTGTCGTTTTATTTTCACCCACAGCTTGCATCCCTACAACAGGTTCATCAAAACCACATAACCATGCAATAGGACTTGTGGGGCTATTAGTAACGACTGCGGGTCTAAAAGTTAAAACTGTATTTTGCAAAGGCTGCGAGGCTTTATTCCCCAAGCTAATGTTAATTGCACCGTTTTCTATGGAAATACCTGTCACTCGATTTCCTATTAAATATTTACTTTCAGGCACGTTTGCTTGTTTATTATTTTTAGGAAACTCTCTGTTTTCAATGTAATACGTAGTTACGTCTTCTCTAATTACTGCGGCCATAGCAAGCGGATCAACAAGTTCAGCTTTTTGCATATATTTACTGTATTGAGGTAAAGCAACGGCCGCCAAAATACCAATAATAGAAATTACGACCATCAATTCAATTAGCGTAAATCCTTTTGACTTCATAACACTTCTCCTAGCATAAAAATTGGTTGATAAGCCGCTTTCACAAATAAGTAAATTGACACAACAATGACTAATCCATACAGAATAACTAGCTTATTTATAAAGCCTTTAGCCTGCAAATTAAATTGTTCCAGCAGCTGCTCAAGTAACACTTTAAACTCTTCATGAGTTTCGTAGCCTAACGAATCACACTTAGCCAAATGTTTAGTTTCGACTATTGCGGCGTTTTCATCCTCTTTGAAATTTACCGCAAAGTTAAGCGTTGTCATTAGGCGATCGTATTTCTTAATTAAACTGCGGGGAAGTAAAGCTTTTGATAAACCAATAAAAGGCTGCGAGTCGGTTAAAGCGCATGCATTTTTAATTTTAAAAATTACTATAAAAATAATGCTTTGCAGTAAAACCAATAGAATAATTGGCACATACCAATAAGAAAAGTAATCACCTAAGGTGTGCGCGGAAGAAGCCATATGATTGCTATATATCTCTACAAATGTAGGAACAACAAAAGACTGATATAAAAGCGAAGAAAAAACATAAATAAAAAAAACAGCAGTTAAATAGCTAAAAATGCCTTTGTGCTCAAATTTATACCCGCTAACTAGCTGCGGTACACATTGATAATGCAGGGCTTGTTTTTGCAAAATACCTGCATCTTGCAGGGCAAATTTTGCTGCAAGGCAATTGGCTAATTTACTGTCTGCGTATTTATTAGCATAAACGGCTAAATACGATTGTGTGGTTAGCTCTTCTTTTTGTGCGGCACTTAATGTTTTAGAACTATAGACACGGCAAATGTAGCCAAACTGATTCCAATTCATACTTTATCCTTTTATTTGATAAAGTAACTTGCCACATATTTAGCACAATATAAATAGAAGACGATTGTTTTTTAAGCCATTGCGGGGCGCATTTTATAATATTGCATACATGCAAATTGCACGGCATTTGTAAGTAGTAGCATAACAAACATTAAAATATGCGAGGTGCTGGGCATAGCACTGCTTAGCTCTACAAATAAGCCACAGGTACCTGCTACAAACTGCAAGCTAAAGTAGCGGGCGCTTAAATTGCTAATATTGCCACTGCGTAAGGTTTTGTACGTTTGCGGCATAACCCGCACTGAGCTCATTACCAGCCCTACGTATGTAAGGGCGTTGAGCACCGATGATGTTTCTAAGCTTTTATTTAACAGCAATAAAAAAGGTAATAACGAAAAGCCAAGCATAGCCACAAGCTGTATACGTTCTGCTTTTGCGGCGTTATAGCGTGCAAAGTAATATAAAATTAAGCCACTTAGCGCCCCAGTTACAAAAAATGGTAAAGCAATAAAGTAGCGTTCAAAATAAATATTGTAGGTAATAAAGTAGAGGCTTTGCGCTAAACCAAAGGTCATCATTAATAGTGATAACCCCGACACACTGCGATTCTTTCTAATTTTGCTCAATAGCGGTAAAAAGCTAAAAACTAAAATAAAAGCCGACAAAATAGGTAGATAGTGCGCCAAAACAACCTCGCTCGTTACTTAAATGTTAATATAAAACCCGCCTGAAACAATAAATAAACATATGTTTTTAAAAGGGTTTTAAAGTGAGCGCGCATTGTAATGATGAATACATTTTACTCAACAAATTAGCGTAAACCTATATTAGGCACTGGCAAGATAGCTGTACAAAAAGCGTTACTTTAAGTGAACACCAGAGCCTCTTTGCATTTAAAAGTTACCAACCTTACACCACAGCTTAAACACATTTTACTCTAGAGATCGGCTCGCTCTAAAACAATTATTGTGCATTCATCGCACAACTATGAAATAGAACTGATAATTGTTATCATACGCAGGTCCGTGGCAATTACACAAAAAATAAACTATGAGAAAAACACTTTTTAAAATTCACAGCTGGGTAGCCCTTATAGCGCTTATTCCGCTGCTTGTTATCAGTATAACTGGTAGCGTTTTGGTATTTAAAAGCGAGATTGACGGCTTACTAATGCCAGACAGTCACTTTGTTGTACAACAACAAGCCAACCGCTTACCTATTGATACACTTATAACAAAAACTCAAAAAACCTACCCTGAGTATGTCGTAGGTAGCTGGGAAATATTTAACGATGATACTGCTGATCGGGTTTATTTAATTAAACGCGGTACAGAGGACTGGTATAAATTTCATTTAGATCAATACACGGGCAATATTTTATCGGAGCCAGTAGGCACTAGCCATTACTTTACCGACTGGTTTTTAGACTTGCATTACACCTTTTTACTTAACGATTTAAAAAGCTTACCAGGGCAAACTGGCACTGTTTTAGGGTTCTTTTTTGCGGTGTTTTTTTTAGTACTGGGTATTACAGGTCTTATTATTTATCGTAAGTTTTGGCAGCGGTTATTTAGCGTACGCTGGCGTGCAACTCTGCAAATAGTACTTAGCGACATTCATAAAATGACCGGTGTAATTGGCTCGCCAATTATTATAATTTTAGCCATCACCGGCGGCTACTTTAATGGCGCGGTGTGGTATCACGAAGTAATTGAACACGCAGAAGAAGAGCACTTTGTATTAACTAAAAATTTATACAATGAAGAGATTTCTTTTCAGCACGTACTTGATGACAGCCAAAAGCAAATACCCACCTTTAATGGTACGTTTTTAGTAATGCCGCTTGAGCCAGACGAAAACATAACGTTATTTGGTGAGGTTGATACCAGCAACCCGCTTGCCAGTGAATATGCCAATACCGTGACTTACAATAAGCTAACGGGCGAGCATATGGCTAACTGGGACATTCGCGAAGTGGGTGTAGGTTGGCAAGTAATTGATAGCTTTAGAAAACTACACTTTGGTTATTTTGCAGGGCTCATTAGTAAAATAATTTGGTGTGTTATTGGTTTAAGCCCCGTTTGGCTTGGCGGTACTGGCTTTTATTTATGGTTTACTCGCCGTAAGCGTAAAAAACAGTCTCAAAAAAACCGCTTAAGTAAACACCGCACTGTAAGTGCTTGATTAAAAAATCACCTCACTGTAATGTTAAAAATCACAGTGAGGTGATATATGAAATATTTAGTTTTTACACTTAGTTTATTGCTAACTGCTTGCAGTAGCACCCCGCCCGAAGCGCCAATTAAAAAAGTACAACTTACCCATATAATAAATCACTCGCTGTTCGAGCAGGTTAAAACACCTAGCGAGCACAGTATTTTTGAGCTGTCGGAGCCTGAAAAAAGCGCGTTTTTAGCCTACGCACACTCACGTTTAAGCAATGTTCGCGCTGATGAAATTATTTTTAATTACCTGCAAAACCAGCTCACCAACTTTAAGTATGATGGCGCCACCCTCACAGCCCAACAAGCGATTGAACGCTCAGAAGGTAACTGCATTAGTTTAGCCATACTTACGCAAAGCTATGCGCAGCTTTTAAATCTCGAAACCAGCTTTCAAGAAATGACGAGCGAACCTGTGTATGCCAAAGAAGGCAATGTAATTTATGTTGCTAACCACTTTAGAACGAAAATTTACGCCCCAAAAAAAGAAACAGATGAAGATATTATTGTAATAATTCGCGCAGGCACGTTAATTGATTACTTCCCCACCCGTGGCAGCTTTTATTCAGGCAGCGCTACGTATAACGATTTACTCTCTAATTTTTATAGCAACTTAGCCGCCACGGCACTAGCCGAAAACAATCTCAATAAGGCTTACTCTTTAATTATGCAAGCCAACCGCTTTACCCCAAACGATGCAGAGCTGTTTAATATAGCCGGCGTGCTGCACCGCCGTGCAGGCGATTTAAAAAGCGCTCACATGATTTACCAAACCGCGCTTGATAGAAACGATATAAGTATAAATTTAATTAATAACTATCGAATATTAGCAAAAGAGCTGGGAGATAAAACACTAGAAAAACGCCTTACAAGCCAGCTTGTTGATAAAGAAAAAGATCCCTACGAGCTACTCGTTATTGCTAAAAATAACTTACATCAGGGCAAGGTCACTCAAGCTAAAAAACAACTCGAACTTGCCATTGCAAAAGCCCCTTATATATCGGAGCTCTATTTAGAGCTGGCTAAAATTCGCTACCAACAAGGTAACACAGCGCAAACACAAAGCTTGCTTGAAAAAGCCATCCAGTATGAGCGCAATAAAGAAAGGCTAAACGTATATCAAGCTAAGCTTGCGTCGCTAAACAAGCACAATTAACCACCTTTATTTTAAATTAGTTTAAACGCGGCTTTTGCTAATGCACTTATTACACAAGTGCATTAGCGTGTTATAGCAATTTACTTAAAGCGAGTAGTAAAAGCTAAACCAGCCGCGCATTTCATCCTCAAAGCTATCGCCTTCTACGCGGGATAATCCCATATTAAAGGTTAAATCGTTCACACCGACTGGGCCTAATCCAAAGCTAAAATTGCCTTGATACTTTAAACCATAACTTTGTGCGTATACCGCATCATCTACCTGATGCTGTTTGTAATAAAGCCATGGCATGCCTTCTTTAAAACTAAAACCACCGCCATAACCCATGTAGCGCTCAGCAGTTGTGCTATAAAATGGCAGCTCTGATGAAAGCACAAACTCACTATTTTGGTGCTCGCTAATTAGGTTTGAGTTAAACCCGCCTAGCGCTAAGCTGCTATCATCGCGCTGCTTTTGAGTAAAATTAATATAAAGCGGCACATCAAACGCTTTACCAAATACTTTGGCCGCTAAATCATAGCCATCCCAATTATTGTTTTTACTGCTGCCATCGTAATACTGGGCATTAACACTTTGCCCTATAGCAAATGCTTGGCGGTCGTACTGCCAGCTTTGTGTAATGCCTATACGTGCCCATTTATTATAGTCTTGCTTATAATCGGTATAGTTATAAGCCAGCTCTGGCGTTATGCTAAACGCCGCGTATTTAATCGGGTAACTTAAGGCTGCAAAACCACCTCGTGCAGATACATCTGCATTTTCGCTCGCTTGGTATTGTTTTGCGGTATTTAAATCATAATCAAATACACTCAATTTAAGCTTAACTGGCAGTGCATTGTATTTTGCCTGGGCGTATCCGCCATGCAAAGCATCATCATTTAAATCAACACTATAGCCCGCTTGAAGGTCTAACTGTTTAAGTAAGTCACTACTTTTAATATTTATATTTAAAGCACTTGAAGCGGCCGAGTAATACTGTGCGCCTAGCGCTAGGCTCGCATGCTGATCAAGCACATCGTAGCTGCTTTGTTTACCTACATTTTCGCTATATATTTTTGCTTTAGGCAAAGTGTACTGATCAACCAAAAGCAGTGGCGCGCTATTATCAAGTGCTAAATCAGTGATTATTTCACCCTCTAGCGTACTCGGTAGTCGCTTTACATTAGGCCCATCAGCAGTAATAGATAAATAAAGTAATGCTCCTTCGTTTGTTTCTAGCGGGTGGGCAACGGCTTCTTGGCCCTGGGTAAATTTAGTTAATGTGCTACTTGCAATATGGTAGCTATAAATATCAGTTGAGCCTTTTAAGCCGGCTACAAAGTAAATTTTTTCTCCGTTTTTACTAAAGCTGGGTTGGCTAAGGTATTGATACCCATTTGGCATAGGCACGGCTTGGCGAGTATTATTGGCAACGTCTTGTATATACAATTGCCAATTCTCATTTAAATTGGCTGATACATAAGCTAATTGGGTTTCATCAGGGCTAAAAGTTGGGTAGTCGTAAGCTGTTTTTAAGCTTTTAGTAAATAAAGGGGTAATGGTTTGTGTTGTTAAGTCTACTTTTACTAATTCTGAGTAGCCACCACGTACTTGCTCGGCGTAAAGGGTTTCTCCATTGTTTGTAACACTAAAGCGGCGTAAGCCAGCAAGTTTAGTTAACTGCTCAACTTTTCCGGTTTCGGTGTTATAACTAAAAATATCAGACACTTTGTTATAAATACCCGTCTCTTCACGTGTATAAGCATTAAAGTAAAGTGTACTGTTATTTACCCATTGTGGATTAGCAATTCCCGCTCTGTTTATTTGATTTAATACGTGCTTTTTCTCACGTTTAAATACACTCGGGGCGTTATCGGGTATATCCAATGCATCGTTTTCTAATAGCGCTTTTTGTGCTTTTGTAAATTCATCTTCAGCTTTAGTATTATCCTGCGTACTATAAATAATAAGCTTAGTTTTTTTATCTTTATCGCGCTCAACAATCGCAAGTTTACTGCCATCTTTTGAAAGCGCAGGGTTGCTTGCGTATAAGTTAAGCTTTAACCACAGCTCGCTGTTAAGCGCAGGCTCATGCTGTTCTTTTGCCATCGCTTTATAGGTATATTGTGCAATAAAGCGGCCATATAACTTAGCCGCACTTTGGCCAAATATCCCAGTAAAGGCCTCGTTAAAATCACGCTTTTTAACTGCCTGCATACGTGTCCAAACGGCATCGAGCATTTGCGCTGAATAAGTTTGCTCTAGCCAATTTAAAAACCGGCTGCCCATTAAGTACGCCATAGAGCCAGCCATAAAACCGCCCTCTGTATCGCTTAGCTGGCTATAGCTAGGCAATGCCCCCTGCTGAGCAAACTCAATTAGCATTGACTCAGTGTAGTTATCAAATAGTCGCCCTCGGCCCGTCATTTTTGACTCAAGTAAGGTTGCATAACCTTCGGCTACCCAGCGCGGCATATCACTGTAAGTTAAGTCGTAAATATCCCACACACCCCGTATTTTTTGCTGCCACGTGTTGCGTGTGGGCTGCGCTAAATGCACTAAGTGAATATATTCGTGCAATATCAGCAATTGCTGCCAGCCACTAATGTTAGAAACCACCGTATCTGATTGCGGGGGCGTGGTAAAAAGGGCCATTAAAGGATTATTAGAAGTAGGTAAAGCAAAGCCGTTGGGCGCATTTAGGGGATCAAACACCACCACATCAACTACTTTATCGAGCGCTCGGTTTTGCTGCTCAAGCACTTTGGTGCGCACTATTTCAAGTTCGACCGCTGTCGATTTAGCATAATCGGCGTTTTCGGTGCTGTAATGCACATTAAAGTGCTCGGTATGAATAGTTTGCCAATCAGCAGCTAAGGTAGGTGTGGCTAATAACAAAGAGGCAGCGATGAGTGATTTTTTCATAATAATCCTTTAAATGATTGATACCACTTAGAGTATTATTAAACCAACTAATGTTGCAGTAAAAAAATGTAACAAAGCTTATGAAAGTGTATAATTTATAAGCTTTTAAATTTAGCAATGCCTTGTTTTACATGAAAAATCAATAACGCCGTTAACGCTTTATTTGGCAACCTAAAAAGGCTAAATATGTAAGTCGATTGGTATAACTACATCCAATTGCGCTGCGTTGACTCCGCCTGATAAAGAGTAAAATCAATTATGTAATCAGCATCTTGCTGCTTTATATAGGGCATAAAGGCAAACCCTGATGCAAGTTGTATATACAGGCTTTTAAGCCCTGCGCGGCGCATAAAGTAGGTACTAATACTGCGTGCACTTTGTGCTTTATACAGTTCAAACACACGGTAATGCACACCTATCATACCTTTACGTACCACCATGTAAAAACGGCCGTTGTCTTCATGCAAATAATAGCCATAACGCTGATAAGCAAGCGTTACCAACCCCGCTAAAATAAGTAATACTCCCAAACTAAGCCAGGCATTAAAGTCGCCTAAGTAACAGCCTAACAGTACAATAGCGCTTGGAATTAAGGCATAAAAGCTCAAGTTTTTATAAAGTAAGGCACGTTCTGCGCCGTTAAACTGCAATTTTTTGCTATTAAACCACGGGTAAATCCATTGGCAAACACTATCTACTTGCTCGCTATTTAAAACGGGTAACACTAAGGTTTGTTTATTTTTTTTAGCAGCCACGCCCGCCGCTATACCGCCGCTACTTGCTTGTAAGCACTCAACGGTAAAACGCTTTAGTAACCGCCCCATTAGGTTTTGTTTTATAACTATAGATTGCACTTTATCCATGCTCATAGACAACTGATGACGCTCTAATAAGCCAGCAATACGTTTAAATTTTTGACCTTTAAAGTAAAGCTCAAAGTTATAAAAACGAATAAGCGACATACCTACCGACAACATCACAGCCGTTAAAACAAGCAAAGCAATAAGCGTTATCATGGCAAAGGTTGCAGCACTTGCCAGTAAACCAAGCTCTTGCTGATAAAACCCTTCTACCTTAGCAATAATTTGCTGCTCTAAAAAATCAACCAACACATTTATAAAAGGCGCAATAGCGGCCATTGCTAATATAGCCATATTAGACATTAAGCCAAATTTAGCGATTTCTTTATTACTGATACGTAAGCTATTTTCTGCTTCAAAATGCTCGCTTGAGGGTGTTTGCTCGTCGGGTTGCTGCTGCGCTTTAAAGGCAAAAATTTGTTTACGCATTTGCTGTGCATAGGCTTTGGTAACACCTGGCAATACCGCCTCTTGGGTTACACTGCCTGCGGCATCAAAAATACAATTAACCAAATTAACGGGCGTAAAATAAAAGGGCTCAGCAATATTAACGTTTTGCACGCGCGAAAATTTTAGCGTTAGGCGCTCTTTTTTAAACACCCCTTTGTTAAGCAAAATTTCGTGATCGTCGCTAATGCAAAACTTAAAATTTATGTAATATAAAATTGAATATATTAGCAGTGTCACTATCGCAATAGCACCTGCAACTTGCGTCCAAAACAGCTTGTTTTCTACTTGTGTTACAAACACCACAAGCATAGGCAGCAGGTTTAAAAGCCCGTCTTTTACAAAGCGCACACTAAAATACACCACAAAATACAACACCGCCCAAGGCGATACTTTTTGCCAATGTAGTGAGCTACTTTGCTCCTCGCTAATGGTATTACTCATTTGCTAATTCAACCTGCGCGGGTGTGCCGTCTTGGCGATAATTTTGTACATATTGGCGTATGTTTTTGCACTGCTCGTGGGTTAAACCACTTATTTGTAAATCAGCACTGACCCCGCCGGCACTAAATAACTTTAAACTGGCTAATTTTAGTTTTCGCTCAATGGGGCCTTGGTGAATTTCCATATGCTGTACGCGCGCGAGGGGCAAAATAGTTATTTGCTGCCAAATAACCCCTTTTTTAAACGCAATATCGTGACTGCGCAGCGCAAAGCCCTGCAGCTTAATACTCAGGGCGTTATAAAGCATTGAAAGCAATATTAAAATAGGCACGCCTATCAGCAAGTAGGTTTGCGCTTTGTTAGCAAACGCTTCGTTAAAGTAACAAACAGCAAACAGTACCGCGCAAAAAGGAATGTAAAACGCCAGCCAATTAAGTTGCACGTGTAGTAACGCTTTATCGGCCAAGGGGTTGAGCTGTATTTCGCTATGCTTTGGTAAATCCATTACTTGCTGATTATCAAACACGATTTTAAGTACCTTTCCTATTTACTGACTGTTAGCCCAGCTGATTGTAGTAACTAACGTATGGCTTTGTTTAGGCTCAAGTGTCACGTTATCTTCTAACACATTGGCGGCTTCTAAACACACCATGCTCAGGTATTCATCGTCAGCAAAATTAGATAAACGCTTAGATTTTTCTATCCATGGGTTCCACAGCACACACGAGCTTGAGTTCTCGCGGCTTACATTAATAATCCCATCTGGGGTGTGAATGTGTTGCTGCTTAGCGGCCTGGGTATAAACCATATCGGTTTCGCGGGTAAACTCCACTGGCGCATTTTGCGCAAACGGCCCTTCACCAAATTCAATATATTGCGCGCCTTGTAAACCTTCTACATGGGTGTGTTTTATATCTGAGGTAGGAAAATAGCTGTGCAAAGCCTGCGTATAGCTAAAAGGGCTATTACTTAAATTAGTGGTTGTTAAACGCACCTGTAATTGCTCGCTCAATACAAACTCAACCTTTAACGCCGAGTGGTGCGGCCAATACGTTGGGTTAACTAACTTCATGGGTAAGTTTAAGCTAATTGTAATGTGCTCATCATCTTCATGCACAGCATCAGCTTGCCATAAACTGGTACGTGCAAAGCCATGTGCTGGCCAATCTTGGTTTTCATGGTTACCAAACCAAGGCCAACAAATAGGAATACCACCGCGAATGCTCACCCCTTCTTGAAACGTCTCATTTTTAGAGACCCAAATAAGTGGTTTGTTATTTTTTGGGATGAACTCGGTAATTTGCCCGCCTTGCAAAAATATTTTTGCATCACACTTTGAGCTCGCAACTTTTATAAACTCTAGGCCGGTTTCGCTTTGTTCAATGCTAACTGATGGCGATAATTTCATGTTTTTCCCTACAATGCTGATATTAAAGATTTTTAACATGTGCATATAAACAATAATGCATGTGCAAAGTATACGCTATACTCACTAAACATTGCGTGCATAATTTGTTCATTGGCGATTAATACATACACAGCTAACTTACAAACAATTACCAATTAATAACAGCTGTTATAAATAACACTAATGCGTATAAATAATGGCCATGCTTTAGGGTAGTAAAACCGCGGCTAAGCTTAGGCAAACGCATGTTAAATTTATTAAGGTATTAATGCAGGTGGGTATAATACTAAAGTCTAAACCATAAGACTTGCCAATTATTCACAACATACGTAGTGTGCGCACCACAATGCAAACAATATGCTAATAACATTTAATAAGTTTTAAACAAAATTATACTATTTTAGTTTCTGCTCAAACTAATAAAAACCAATAAACATGGGCTCAAGCTTAATTTATTATTTGAATTCAATTTATTTGATGTGTAACATTTCGCGATTACGGCACACCTTTGGCCCATCGACGAGATAAGCAAATGCAAAAATATGACGAATTATTAGTTTCTTTACGTAAAGTAATCCGCGCGATTGACTTACATTCTAAGCAGCTAAATAAAACATCAGGTTTAACAGGCCCACAATTGCTTATAATGCAAGAAGTAGCGCACACCGATGGAATAACAGCAAGCCGTATCGCTCAGAATGTTAACTTAAGCCCGGCTACTGTAACTAATATTCTTGATAGAATAGAAAGCAGAAACCTTGTAACACGCGTTCGTAGTCAAATGGATAAACGCCGAGTGAGCTTATACCTCACCGAGCAAGGGAAAGAGTTACTAGAAAAAGCACCTCAGCCACTGCAAGAACACTTTATTGAAAAGTTTTCTGCACTTGCAGAGTGGGAGCAAAGTTTATTGCTTTCATCTATGCAACGCGTTGCAGCAATGATGGATGCTGATAAGTTAGACGCATCACCTCTATTAGAGGTAGGCGCGTTAACTCAAACACCAAATAAATAAAAAAAATAAAAAATAAATTTAAATTAGTTCTTACATCATTCGTAAGGGGCTTTTGGGCGCCTTGAATTTTTTTATTTTTTAACCAAAACCTGAGCATCAACAATGACTAAACTCTCAAAATTAACGCTAGCACTAATGCTTGGCGGTGCAGCAAGCACAGCTAATGCAGCCGATCTCGACACACTGCAAAGCCAATTAAAGCAGCTTAAGCAACAAATGCAGTTGCTTGAACAGCAGCTTGCTGATGAAAAATCAAAGCAAAGCCAAATCAACAAGCAACACGAACAACAAGTTGCCGAGATCAGTAAAAAGGCCGACAACAAAGAAGTTGTTGTTGCCGCAGCTGCGCCTGAACAAGAAGATGAAGGCATTAAAATTGGCGGTGCCGTACGTTTTAACTACAGCACAAACACCTACGATGAAGACACGCAAGACCGTGGCGGCGATTTAGACTTTGAAGTATTTCGCCTTAACTTATCGGGTGAAATTAGCGATATTTCTGTAAATGGTGATTTTCGTTTTTACGATTACATGACCATTGTTAAGTATGCATACTTAGGTTACGAATTTACAGATGGCTGGGAAGCGCAAGCCGGTATTGCACCTGTACCGTTTGGTAACGGCCCATACAACTCACACAGCTACTTTTTTAGCACCAACTACTACGTTGGCCTAGAAGATGACTTTGATTTAGGTGTAACAGTAAACCGTAAACTTAAAGACAACTGGAAACTAGACCTCGGCTTTTTCAAAAATGATGAAGTAGGCGGCGTTGATGGCAGCTCAGAAGTTAACGAACGTTACTCTTACGATATTGTTGGTAGCCGTGCAACAACCGAAGGCACCTACGACGCACCAGGTTCTCGCCTTGGTGAGTACAATACTTTTGCTGGTCGTACAGTGTATCAAATTGAGCACAGTGAAAACGCTAAAACCGATATTGGCGTATCACTACTAAGCGGTGGTTTACACGACGGTAACGACCGTGCGGGTAACTACGGTGCGTGGGCGTTTCATGTAAATAGCCAAATTAATAACTGGAATATTCAATTTCAGCACGGCGAGTACGACTACGACCTAGATGACAACAGCAACCGCTTTGTAGTTGGCGCGTTTGATTACTACGATACCGTATCAAGCGAAGCAACCATGACCAACTTTAACGTAGCTTACGACCTATCGCTTGATTGGGGCCCAGTAACAGGCGTTCAATTTTACAACGATTACGGCATTATTTACGACAAGTCTGACGACAGCCCAGATACGTGGATGAACGTAACAGGCATGAGCGTATCGGCCGGAGCATTATTTACTTACTTTGACTTTATTCAAGCACGTAACCAGCCATTTATTGGTGGCTCTGTTGCAGGTGATGGCGACACAGAACGTCGCTTTAACATCAACGTAGGTTACTACTTCTAAATAAGTAACACATATTTAGTATTTTAAAAGGGCAAACTTAGTTTGCCCTTTTTTGCGTTTATAGGGTTCGATTTTATAACTATTTGGCCTACAATCCTAACTAACAGCCATTACTTAAAAGAGCCTAAGTGAATATAAAAGCAGTATTTATTTGTTATAAAAACTTATGGCTTAAAGCACTCGGGTTATTGTTAGTGGCTCTTGGCATTGTTGGTATTGTGCTGCCGGTTATGCCTACCACCATTTTTTTTATTCTTGCGCTTACCTGCTTTACTCGCTCATCACCGGCGCTTGAACACTGGCTACTTAGCCACCCTCGTTACGGCGTTACCTTACAACAATGGCAAGCGCATAAAGTAGTGCCTGTAAAAGCAAAATGCTACGCCGCGATTGGTATGCTTATTGGTTTTGTATTTTTGCTTTACTCAAACGCCCCTGTTTGGGTTATTTACCTTGTTGGCGTAATTGAAATAGCCGTTATAATTTACCTAATTTTAAGGCCCTCGCACCCACCAAGTGCTAAATAACCGCCCTTTTTTGCATGCACACACCGTTTAGGCAAAAATTTAATGTAAAGTTAAGTAAGTAAATTTGTAATGGTTAATGCAAATGATTATCATATTCTAAATTTAATTTAATTACTGTTTCTATGGCGTTTATTAATAAGCGGGCTTTGTACAGCACAAGCCGTGCGCTCCATATTTATATTTCTACAGCTTTGTTTTTTTTGCTTATTTTATTTTGCGTTAGCGGCATTGTACTTAACCATGTTGATTGGCTTAAAAACGACAAAAACAACGGCCAAGTAAGCACCGCTATTCCTCAAGCGTTAATGGCTAAAGCGAATACTCAACTAGATACATTACCCACCCTCTACCCAGACATAGAAGCGTTTTTTGCCGAGCAATACGCGCTCACTAAAGTTAAAAGCATTGAGTGGGAAAAAGAAGACGCGCTGGTTATGCTCGACTACCCACTACCGGCAGGTTTTGCTTACGCAGAGCTTGATTTTACAACCGGTGAGCTAAACCTAGATTACCAAACCGGTGGCTTTTTAAGCCTGATTGGCGATTTACACAAAGGCCGCCACAGTGGCGCTGTGTGGAGCTGGGTTATTGATATTTCAGCGGTATTGATGATTATTTTTTCAATCACCGGGATGATTATTTTATTTCAAAACAGAAAAAAACGCTTAGCAGGAATATGGATAACCGTTTTAGGCATAGCAACGCCTTTGGTTATTTATTTATGTTGGGTGCCACAAATTAAAGGAGTGTCTTAATGTTAAAAGTAAGTACGGTACTAAGTGCAGCACTATTAATGGTTGCCGCATTATTTCAAACAACTGCGCAGGCACAAACGCCACAGCTAGAGATTGAATTAACCCTACCCGATCTTGATGTACAACCTTACCACCGCCCATACGTAGCTGTTTGGCTAGAAACGCCAAAGCGTAAACACGTAACGACGCTTGCGCTATGGGTTCAAAAAGCAGAATGGTTTAAAGATTTGCGCCAATGGTGGCGTAAAGCGGGTAAAACCGACATTAACTTTGACGGCATAAGTGGTGCAACTAAGCGTGCAGGTACTTACACCATTAACTGGCAAGGTAAAGATTTAGACGGCAATGCCGTAAAGCCTGGCAAATACCTTTTAAACATTGAGGTTGTGCGCGAAGAAGGCGGCCGTGATTACAGCCGCGTAGAGCTTGATTTATCGCAAGCTGGCAAAGTGACCATTGAAGGTAAAAAAGAATTTTCGACAAGTTTTGTAACCGTAAGCACTAAGTAGCTGCTACTTAATCATTTGAATTTAAGGAAATACAATGAAAATTAATTTATTAAAAACGGCTTTAATTGGCGCACTTAGCTTATCGGCGCTGGTATCTACATCGGCAAGTGCACATGGGCGCTGGTTATTACCTTCGCACACGTCATTATCTGGCGACAAAGCGCACTACGTAATGATTGACGCGAGTATTTCTAACGAAATATTTGCCCCCGACAAAGCCTTTAAACCAAAAGAAAAAGGCGCAGAGTACGACGACACACTACTTATGGCCCTTGCACCAAACGGTGAAGAAGTGTCTGAGACCATTCGTGCTTATTACCTAAAGCGTAAAAGCTCAGCGGCAGTAAGCCTAAAAGAAGAAGGTACTTACCACATTGCCATGACGCAAAAGCCAATGTACATGACCTTCTACAAAAACGAAGAAGGTAAGCGCAAGCGCGTATTTGGTAAAAAGTCAGAAGCTAAATTACCAAGCAATGCAAAAGATGTAACCACAACTAAAGTTATATCTACAGTAGATACATTTGTAAGCCGTAACGGTACTTCTAAGCCTGCACAACTTGGCTTAGGCCTTGAGCTTAGCGGCCCAACGCATCCAAACGATTTATTTGTTGGCGAGCAAGCGCGTTTTCAGTTACTACAAGATGGCAAGCCAGCGGGCGAAGGCATTGAAGTAAGCATTTTAAAAGGCGATACACGCTACCGTAACGAACGTGGCGAAATAAAAGTAACAACCGACAAAAACGGCATGTTTAGCACAACCTGGAAAGAGCCAGGCCTATACCTAATCGAAACCTCTAACAAAGTTAAAGTAAACGAAGAAGGCGTAGATGCCGGTCGTTATGCTCTATTCACGACGTTAGAAGTAGCACCTGAATAATTTTTTTCACGCAATTTACACAATAAATTAAGGCCAAGTTTTCAGGGCGTGTTGAGCTTTGATGGTTGAACTTGCAGCAGTGTGTTTGGTTTTTAGGCAAGGCAGAGTCTATGAAGTGTGGTTATCCCCCATAAATAGGCGATAACGCAGCATAAATGCCAAACATGTGCTGCCCTTCGGGTTCTGCCTAGGGGCGATAAACTCTTTGTTGCCTACATGGATGTAGGTAAGGGGCGTGAGCAGGACGCGGAAGCTTTACTCGATTTTTACTTATTCTTACAGGGATGTAAGTCATTAGAATAACGCAGGAGCAGTTATCGAGCCCACTAGGTTACAAACCTCGCGCCGCGATTTAATCGCCCCTAGATTGAACAAATTTCAATCCGCAAAGTGCAACACGCCCTAATTTGGCCTTTTTGTTTTTTCAAAAAAAACCTACAACTTACCTTGAATTTGCAGCCATTCGACACAAGATTGCAACTCGAGCGATCTAAACGTCTATAGCGGGCGTAAACTGTCATTTTAGTTGTTAACAACTTAGAATAACTTAGACAGTTTTTATCTTTGCACACAGGTAGTGCCTTCTATATTATGCGCTCCTTTGAAAAATCAATAGTCAGCAGCCCTTAAGGGAATCAACATCATGTTAAAGCAATTATCAGCCAAAAAAGTAGCACTTAGCCTGGCCGTTACCTCTGCGCTTGGCGCGTCTTATTCTCCTGCATTCGCTGCAGAACAAGACACTCAAGCACAAGAAAGTATTGAAGTAATTTCGGTTACCGGTACCCGCAGAAGCCTGCGCAGTATTGCCGAAAGTACCGTACCTGTAGATATTATTACCAGTGGTGATATGCAAAGCACGGGTCAGCTAGAAATTAGCCAAATACTGGCAAACCAAGTACCTAGCTTTAACTACCCAAGCGCCACCATGGGTGATGGTACAGACCACGCTAAACCGGCTGTATTACGTGGTTTAGCACCCGATCACACCCTAGTGCTTATTAATGGCAAACGCCGCCATGCTGGTGCGCTATTAAACTTAGCGGGTGTTGTTGGCCGTGGTTCTACCGCTGTTGACTTAAACATGATCCCAACTTCAGCCATTAAACGCGTAGAAGTACTACGTGATGGCGCAGCAGCGCAATACGGCTCAGACGCCATTGCCGGTGTAATTAACATTGTACTTAAAGATGCCTCAGAAGGGGGCAGCGTAAGCGTAACCTACGGCGAGTACGACACCCAAATGGCTGGCGTACCTCAGCTAGAAAGCACCTACGCAGATGCCGATGGCAACCTTGCCTTTAATACCGGTGCCGACCGCGAAGTAAACGACGGCGCAAGCCGTACAATTAGCGCAAACTCTGGTTTTGAGCTTTTAGATAACGGCTTTGTAAACGTATCAATTGAGTATCGCGATAACGACTCTACTCAGCGCTCAGGCTTTGACCCGCGCGAGCAATACGACCGCCTAGAAGATGGCAGCCTAGACCCACGCGAATTTACTATCGACCGTTACAACCACCGCTTTGGTAAAGCAGAGCTTGAAGACTACGCACTGTTTTACAACATGGGTTACGACTTTGATAACGGCTATAACCTGTACTCGTTTGGTAGCTACTCAAAACGCGAAGGTAACTCAGGTGGTTTTTACCGCCGTGCAAAAGACAGCCGCAACGTGTTAGAAGTGTATCCGGATGGCTTTTTACCGCAAATTGAAACCGACGTACAAGATTACTCATTTGCCCTAGGCCTGCAAGGCGAAACTGGCGAATGGACTTGGGATGTAAGTACCAACTACGGCCGCAACGACTTTGGCTTTGGGGTTGTAAATAGTATAAATACATCTCTAGGTGCCGACAGCCCAACCGAATTTGACAACGGTGCATTGGTTTACGATCAGTTTTTAGTAAACGCTACGGCAAATACAGTGCTAGATTTTGGCTTGCCAGATGACGTATTTTTTACTGTAGGTGCAGAATACCGTCACGAAAGCTACAAAATTGAGCAAGGCGAAGAAGCCTCTTACATTACCGCTTTAGATAGCGATGGCAATCCAATTGCTGCCGGTGGCGCTCAAGTATTAGCTGGTTTTGGCCCAGAAAGCGTAACCGATGAAAGCCGCCATAACGTAGCGGTATTTGTTGAGTTTGATACTTACCTAACAGAAGACTGGAACCTTGTTTTAGCGGGTCGCTACGAAGATTACACCGACTTTGGCGATACGTTTACATCAAAGCTTGCGTCACGTTACAGCATTAACGAAAACCTATCATTGCGTGGTGCAATTAGCACAGGTTTCCGTGCGCCATCACTTGCGCAAAGCTCGTACCGCCAAATCTCTACCGTACTTGAGAACAACCAACCGTTTGAAGTGGGTTTATTCCCTACCGATTCAGCGGCAGCGCAAGCGCTAGGTGCTGAACAACTAGATGCCGAAGAGTCAGTAAACGTAACGGCAGGCTTTATGTACACACAAGGCAGCTTTAGCCTAACTGTAGATGCCTACCGCATTGATATTGATGACCGTATTGTATTGTCTGAAAACCTAGAGGGCGATGCTGTAGTAGAAATACTGCAAAATGCCGGCGAGCTAAACACAGAAAGCGTACGTTACTTTACTAACGCTATCGACTCGCGCACGCAAGGTGTTGATATTGTTGCTACCTACAACTTAGATTTAAGCGATTTAGGTGACTTACGCTTAAACGTAGCGGCTAACTTTAACGATACCGAAGTAACGCACGTAGACGACAACCCAAGCGAGCTAAACTCACTAGGTGACGACTACGTTGTATTTGCACGTCGCGAAGTAGGCCGCTTTGAAGAAGGCACACCAGATAGCAAATGGAACCTATCAGCAGTGTGGAACTTTAACGAATGGCAAACCACCCTTCGTGCAACGCGCTACGGTGAAGTGGCTGATATTTCAACTACCGCCGATCGCGATGAGTACATTGACCCTAAATGGATCACCGACCTAGAAGTGGCCTACCGCCCAGACGAATACTGGAAGTTTGCAGTAGGTGCAAATAACTTGTTCGATCAGTACCCACAAGCAACAGTAGATAACATTGGTTACTCTGACTTTGGCCAAATATTCCCGTACACGCCATATGCACCGTACGGATTAGACGGACGTTTCCTATACGGTAATATTACTTACAGCTTTTAATAAATAACCTAAAAGCAAACACTTAAAAAGGATGCCATGTGCATCCTTTTTTAATTACTTCTTAGTGTATTTAACCACTTATTAGTAAATCCACTTTTCATAAACACATCTCGCCCCAATAAAATCAATGACTTACAATTGGTCTCGTTTTTGCTCTACTATGCTTATACAAAACATGCATAAATAACAAACACAAAGGACTAAACATGAGTTCATCAACTGTATCTAACATTACAAAACCACTTTCACTTATTGGCGGCATTTTATTATTAAGCGGCTGTGTGTTTCATATATCGCCAAGCGTTGCCTCAGTAAAACAAACTCAGCAGTTATCACTGCCAAGTAATAACCTAGAATACTTAAACGTATTAAGCGGTGCAGGCTCTCTTGAAATAAAAGGCTCGCCCAATGCCACCAGCATAAGTGTAGATGCCACAATTTTTACCGCCGACATTGAAGACGAATACACGCTTACCCTTGAGCAAAACGGCAAACAAGCTACCTTAGTTGCTAACAATAATACTGCCAGCGGTATGCGTTTTTACAGCGGCCAATCGCCACACATTGATTTAGTGGTTACCGTGCCAAGTAATTTAATGCTCGATATTGATGATGGCTCTGGCGACATTGCAATAAGCGCCATGCAAAATAATATAGATATAGAAGACGGCTCAGGTAGCTTATCTATCAACAGCGCTAAAAACCTTACTATTGAAGATGGTTCAGGCGATATAACCCTTGAAAACATCACCGGTAACTTAGCGATTACCGATGGCTCTGGCAGCGTAAATATTAATAATGTTAGCGGCAATGCAGTTGTTGATGATGGCTCGGGCGATATGCGTATTAGTAATGTGCGCGGCACCTTAACTGTTGAAGACGGCTCAGGCAGCATTGCCATTAATAATATTAATGGTGCGGTTGATGTAGACGATAACTCTGGCGATTTAGTCATTGAGCACGTGCAAGCAAGCGTAACCATTGAAGATGGTTCGGGCGACATTCGTGTAAACCACGCTAAGGGGCTTACCATTACCGAATCGGGCTCTGGCGATGTAAGCATTGATAACATTAACGGCCCAGTAAAAGTCGCCGATTAATTATGACTAAATGATCCATTTTCAGCCACATGACCCATTGTATTTTTAAAGCCACTAAGCCATGCTAAAAGCCTTGATACTATTAGGATATACGCGTGTTAGAAATAGCTTTAATTTACTTAGCGGCGGCCATAGTGGCTGTACCTATTGCCAAGCGAGTGGGACTTGGCTCGGTACTTGGTTATTTAATTGCGGGCATACTAATTGGCCCTTACGCCCTGGGTATTGTGGGCGATCAAACAGATGTAATGCACTTTGCCGAGTTTGGCGTAGTGATGATGCTGTTTTTGGTTGGCCTTGAGCTACAACCAGCCCGTTTATGGAAGCTTCGCCATTCAATATTAGGGCTTGGCGGCTTACAGGTCGTACTTACCGCCGCGGCTATTTTTGCGTTTTGTTATTGGGTTTTTACCATGCATTGGCAAACCGCCCTCGCCATTGGCTTAATGCTGGCGCTGTCATCAACCGCTATTGTACTGCAAAGCCTTGAAGAAAAAGGCTGGCTAAAGCAAGAAGCCGGGCAAAATGCATTCTCGGTTTTGCTGTTTCAAGACATCGCCATTATTCCTATTTTAGCGCTCCTACCACTACTGGCTTTTGCGCCGCAAAGTAGCTCAAAAGACATTAGCGACTCCATTATTGCAAGCTGGCCGGTATGGCAACAAGTTGGCGTATCGGTAGCGGTTATCGCCGCTATTATTGCCGGCGGAAAATATGTGTCGGCGCCATTATTTAGATACATAGCACAAACCCACATGCGTGAAATATTTACTATTTTTGCGCTGTTTTTAGTGGTGGCGATTGCCCTTGTAATGCAAAGTATTGGTTTATCTCCGGCACTCGGTACATTTTTAGCCGGTGTAGTCCTTGCCGAAAGCGAGTTTAGACACGAGCTAGAAGCCGACATAGAACCCTTTAAAGGCCTACTGTTAGGGCTATTTTTTATCACTGTTGGCGCATCAATCAACTTTGAATTATTAGCGGATGAATTTACAACCGTTATTGCACTCGTTGCGCTGCTTATTGTAGTAAAAGCCTGCATTTTATTTGCCCTTGCCATCACCTTTAATATTAGTAAAAAGCAGCGTTTACTGTTTGCACTAGCGCTGGCTCAAGGCGGCGAATTTGCTTTTGTACTTTTAAGTGTAACCACTACATTAAGCATATTAACGCCAGAGCAAACAAGCCTAGTGACGTTAGTGGTGGCTGTTTCAATGTTGGTTGCGCCACTGTTATTAATGGCTTACGAGCAGCTACAAAAACGTACCAGTAACAGCGCGCCCGAGTTTGATAAGCCCGAGCAAATTAGCAGTGCTAAACACGTTATAATTGCAGGCTACGGGCGCTTTGGGCAAATTATGGGGCGCTTATTACACGCCCAAGGCTACGACATTACTGTACTTGATCACAGCCCAAGCCAAATAGAACTCCTACGCCGCTTTGGCAATACCGTATTTTATGGTGATGCTGCCCGCCAAGAACTTCTTGAAGCCGCAGGCGCGCACACCGCACAAATGCTAATTGTGGCAATAGACGATGCAGACAAAACCCTCGAAATTATTAAGCTTGCGCATAAAAACTACCCGCAGCTTAAAATTGTTGCCCGCGCTATCGACCGCCGCCACGCCTATCAATTACTTAATTTAAAAGTAGATGCCTTTAACCGTGAAACGGTCGACTCGGCCATTAACCTAGCGGTAGATGCATTAGAGCTATTAGGTAACAATAAAGAAGATGCCCAGCGCGCCGGAAAACTATTTAGAGACCACGACCGCGCTGCTGTATTGCAACTAGCCGAACTGTGGGGCGACGACGCCAGCTACGGCGTAGCCGTGCGCCAACGTATGGAAGATTTAAAACAAGTACTGCAACAAGACAAGCAGGCACAAAGTGATTTAAATACCTGCGATAGCGGCGACTGTGAAGACGGCCTAACAGAGCTAGCTGATAGACCTAAAAAGCCTGATGATTCTCATATTGAGTAGTGCTAGGTAGTTGAGTTTTTAGAGATAATGGTATTGCCTCGCTAAGAGGCAAAACTTCTAAATAATTAACTTTGTATGTTACTCAACTTCAAAAAATTCACCTTCATGTCCTTTAAATTTTTCTTTATTTTTATTACTAGGCTCTTCAAGCTCTTTATCTAAGTCATCACTCATAGGCCAACCAGCATTTATTAAGCCCAAAAAATCTCCTAGGGAAACCCAACCAACAACCTTTATTGAGTCAGCTTTAAGCCACTTCTCTCCATCCCAATTTAGATAATCGTAAGAGCCGAACCCAGTCTTATATCTACATGCAACGAAATAGAGACCAGGCTGAACGGGAGTAGAGCTTTCAATCCAATCTACTGGCACATTTAACTTTTGCATTATTTTACGCCCCACACCTTTTGCCTTGTGAATATAAACCAGTAAGCCAAAGCCACAATAGCTGAACTATAAGCATAGATAAATAGCACCCCATGCTCTGATTTACTGGCTAAAAATACTATGAAAGTGGGTACTAAACTTAAAGGGAGTAAAAAACGAAGTTTGAATTTATTAAAATGTTGAAGCAACAAAGCTATCGGCAAACCATAACAAAGAGTTAATAAGCCAGCTAAAAGCCATCCAATAAACGCCATCAAAACCCCAGCTTCAAAGCCTGTTGTAGAGACCACGTAACCGGTAGCCAGCGAATAACCATATCCAATCAGAAATAGTACTAATAGTGCAGGAAAAATTACAAATGGAGCCATGCAACAAGCCTGTATGTTTTTTCGTGTCTTCTGACTAAATGTTTTCATGGTAAATTACTCAAGGAGGCATTAATGCCTTTGTATAAAAAACTAATGAATAAATTTAAGTGCTCTATCATTTAGTTTTAGAAAGCATTTCTATGAACCTGTATTAGTATCAAATTGTATAAATTATTGCCAACTATAAATATGTTGGAAATCAAGAGTTGCTTTAGAAGTAAGAGGAAGGTAGCCGAAAGTATTACTTGATGGTTGCGACTGTATTAACTCGTGAAGTAACTCATAACCGATCATCCTTTCAGCTATGAGCTACTGCATTTAAAAACGCTAAAACCTAGTGATGGTGCCCGCCTTGAATCACTTTACCTTGCTGATTATAAAACCCCGTTGCGCCGTGTTCTATAAAACCAAGGTTAATCATTTTTGCTAAAAACGGGTCGTTTTCGTTATCGCCAATGTCGGCATAATCGGTGGTTTGAAAGCGATCCCATTTGGCAAACTGTGCGGTTATTTCTGCTTTATTACTGTTTACTTCATTAAGGCTTAGTAAAGTATGGGTATCGCTTTTTTTATTGGTTACGCTAAAGCTTTTAACCAAGTTTGATTTGGTAAATAAAGCGAGTTTAAATTGGTTGCCGCCCTCAGAAAGTGTGTAGTTTTTTACTTCATCGCAGCCGCTGCTTTGGGTGTTAACTAGGGTCATTTTTTCGATTAAATGCGTATCCACCAGCTGATTTTTAGCGCTCCAACTTTGTACACCGAGTACCTCAGATGGCTGATATTCAATACCGCGTTGTTGGGCATTAAAATAACGAATTGGGCGAATTTGCTTGTTAGCTAAGTGCTGCCAAAGCTCAGTAATTACCTCACGCTGATGCGCAACTTGTGTGTTGTTTCGCCAAAGCGTAAGTGACTGCGTGCTTTGCTCGTTTTTATGAGTATTGGTAATTTTATAGTCGGCTTTTAAATGCGCGCTATCAATATTACATTGCTGCGCTAGGGTACTGGTACTGGCAAGTGTTGCCATTAAAAATAATGCTAGTTTCATTAAATTATCTCTTATTTAAACGTCACTGTAATAGGCATTACCATACCCATTTACAGTGGCATTTTTATGACATAAAAAAACAACTCGCACAGCGTACGAGTTGTTTTATATACCTCATTTTTAATACGTACTTTATGTGCTGAGCGTACGTATTAAATTACTTATGGCGTTACTTTTTCATCAGCGGTAGTTACTAAATCAGCCGCAAAGTCCATTACATGGAATAAAAAGCTTTGCTCGTTAGTGCCTGTAACTAAGTGAGCGCCTGGGCCCATTGCGTATACGCCAACATCTTCACCTGCGTGAGTTTCTGAGCCAAGTGGTACAAGTGCCTCTTGGTGAAAGCCCGCTGAAGTTGTATCAACATCGGTTAAATCTACACGCCCTGTAACAGGTGCAAATGCATAACCTGCATCGGCATCGGTTTCATCGCCTAAATCTCTAAAGCCGCCACCGTTGGTGTAGCCAACTGTGGTATATGGCATATCGTCGGCAGCTAGGCTTGGCTCGGTTTCGCCTACGGCAACAACTTTACCTAATATTGGGTTACCACGTTTAGGGTAGCCTGCAATAGTAAATACGTGGCTGTGATCGGCAGTTACTACTATTAGCGTTTCTTCTGGGTTAGTGTTTTCCATTGCCACTTGCACAGCTTTTGCAAATTCTACTGTGTCGTTTAGGGCATTGTAGGCATTACCCGCATGGTGCGCGTGGTCAATACGACCTGCTTCTACCGATAAGAAAAAGCCATTGTCGTTGTTATCGAGTACGTTAATTGCTTTTTCGGTCATTTCGCTAAGCGACGGCTCGCCCGCTACATCGTTTGCGCGGTCGGCTTCGTATTGCATGTGCGATTCGTTAAATAAACCAAATACTTTAGTGGCATCGTCGCTAATTGCATCAAAACCGGTTTGGTCCATAACGTAAGTGCCGCTTGGGTAAGTTGTTTGCCACTCGGTTACTAGGTTGCGGCCATCAGTACGGTCGCCTTCTACTGCGCTTACTGCATCGGCTGAGTTTGCTGCTTCATCTTTTGGTAAAAAGTGACGACGTCCGCCGCCCATTACAACATCAATGCCATCAACATCAATACCCGCATAACGCGACTCTAAGTTGGCTTCAAAGTTAACAAGTTGCGATGCAATATCTTCACAGGCTTCTGTGCCCTCTGGCATATCTGAGTTATCTTCCCAGTTACGGTCAGCCGATTTAGCATACGTTGCTGCAGGTGTTGCATGGGTAATACGTGCGGTTGAAATAAGACCTGTTGCTTTACCGGCTATTTCAGCAAGCTCTAACGAGGTAACCAGTTCGTTGCCTGTTACCGTGGCACAGTCGCCGCGTTCAATGTCTTCATCTACACCAATTACGCCCACATCGGTTTTAACACCTGATACCATTGCCGTCATTGTGCCTGCTGAATCGGGCGTTTGTGCATCTACGTTGTAAGTTTTAACAAAACCTGAGTACGGCATTTTTTCAAAGCTTAACTGGTAGTCTTCACCTAAACCGCCTTCAAGCTGGCCTGCTAAAATACGTGCAGCTGTTACGGTAGAAATACCCATGCCGTCGCCAACGAATAATATAACGTTTTTCGCTTTGCCAGACTCAGTAACCACTTCGCTATTAGCTTGCTGTGTTGCCGCAAGCTTTGTTTGTGCATCGCCATACCATGCGTTAGTAGTTAGGGTGGCAAGTTGCTCGCTGGTAAGTGACGTAGCAGGTGCATTACACACTAAGTTAGAAGAGGTAACTTCGTCGCTATCTAGCACGCCGTTGCCGTTTGTATCTACGCCAGTTTGGGTTTCTACGCCGCCATTAACACATTGCTCAGAGCCTACTGCAATGGTGTTATCTACCGCGAGAATATTATTTTCGTCTTTGTCGTCGTCACTACAACCTGCTAGCGCGACCATTACTGCTAAAGAAAGTACTGTTAATTTGTTCATGTTAGCCGCCATTATTGCTGAGTTAGTTCAAGAGCTTGATTAATTAAATGAAATACTACGTTTTGCTCAATTACGCCTTGAGCTAGCTGTGCGCCTGGGCCTTTTGCATGCAGCGAAATATCTTCACCGGCATGGGTTTCTGAGCCAAGAGGGACAGTGGTTTCTTGGTGAAAGCCAACATTGGTAGTATCAACGCCACTAAGCTCTACACGTCCAGCAACTGGGCCAGTTGTATATGCTGCATCGGCATCTGTTTCATCAACTAAGTTTCTAAACCCTAAACCATTTGCATAGCCTACTGTGGTGTATGGCATATCGTCGGCAGCAAGGCTTGGTGTGGTTTCACCTACGGCAACTACTTGGCCTAAAATTGGGTTACCGCGTTTAGGGTAGCCAGCAATAGTAAATACGTGGCTGTGATCGGCGGTTACTAAAATAAGGGTTTCTTCTGGGTTGGTATTATCTACCGCAGCTTGCACGGCTTTAGCAAATTCAATGGTGTCGTTAAGTGCGTTGTAGGCATTACCCGCGTGGTGTGCGTGGTCAATACGGCCCGACTCAACGGTTAAGAAAAAGCCGTTTTCGTTTTTACCTAATACATCAATTGCTTTGCTGGTCATTTCGCTAAGCGATGGCTCGCCGGCAATATCGTTTGCGCGGTCTGCTTCGTATTGCATGTGCGATTCGTTAAATAAGCCAAACACTTTAGTGGCATCGTCAGCAATAGCATCAAAGCCTGCTTGGTCCATAACATAAGTACCTTGTGGGTATTGTGTTTGCCACTCAGTAACTAGGTTACGCTCATCAGTACGATCGCCTTCTACAGCGCTAAGTGCATCTGCTGAATTAGCTGCTTCATCTTTTGGTAAAAAGTGACGACGTCCGCCACCCATTACAAAATCAAGACCGTCTACGTCGGTACCTACAAAACGTGCTTCTAGATTTTTTTCAAAATTAACTAATTGCGAGGCAATGTCTTCACATGCAGTTTCGGTTTCTGGCATGTCTGAGATATCTTCCCAGTTACGGTCTGCCGATTTAGCATAGGTTGCCGCTGGCGTTGCATGGGTGATACGCGCTGTTGAAATAACACCGGTTGCTAGGCCTTTAATTTCAGCAAGTTCTGTTGCTGTTAAAAGCTCATTACCCGATACAGTTGAACACACACCGCGCTCTATGTCTTCGTCTACACCAATAACGCCTACATCGGTTTTAACCCCTGAGATCATCGCGGTCATTGTGCCTGCAGAATCCGGTGTTTGTGCATCTACGTTGTATGTTTTTACTTGTGCTGAGTACGGGAACTCTTCAAAGCTTAAATAACCTTCTTCACCTAAATCGCCCGCTCTTTGTCCTTTTAAGATACGTGCTGCGGTAAGGGTAGATACACCCATGCCATCGCCTACAAATAAAATAACGTTTTTAGCTTTTGTTGTTTGCTGGCTTTGTGCAAGCGCAGTTTTTGTGGCGAGTGTAGTTTGGGCATTTGTATACCAGTCATTGTCTGTTTGGCTTTGTGGTAATACATCGGCATGACTTGCAGCACTTAACATAAACGTTAAGCCAACTGCCGCAGCAACTTTTTTAATTTTCATCCTTTATTATTCCCATTGTGTAGTGGTTATTTTTTGCTTGAAGCGTAAACCTCAAATAAGTAACCGCTGCACTATAGAAAATAGATGTGACCTCTAAGAGTACTTTTAATTAAAAAACAATGACTAAACCATGACAAAATTAAGACACAAAAAAGCGCAGCGGTTAAACGCTGCGCTTAGCACAATTTTCACAGGGATATATTTATAAAATTAAAAACGTGCCTTAAACGATACACCAAAGTAGCGCTCTGCATCACGCGGAATTTGGTAACGGAAGTTGTCGCCACTGTAGGTGGTTACGTAGCTTTCATCGGTTAAGTTTTTAGCAATAAGCGATACTCTAAATGCATCATCTTTAAACGATAAACCCACACTTGCGTTTAAAATACCGTAATCTGGCAGTAACGCAGCTGGGTTAAACTCGCCTACATTGTTTGGTAGGTCTGAGTATTGCTCGTCGGTGTAAATGTAAGAGCCGTTAATATGAATATTAAAGTCGTGCTCTGTTTCAATAAAGTAATCAGCACTTAGTGAGTACTTTAAATCTGGCGAAAACGGGACATCTAAGCCAGAGCGGTCAGTACATGAGCCTGCTTCTACTTCTGCCGGACAATTAAACTCGTCAATTTCGGCCTGAATGTACGCAATACCACCAGTTAACGTAAGTGAGTCGGTAGCCGCCCACATAAAGTCAACCTCAGCACCTTGTGTACTTACATCACCAGCATTGGTTAAACGGGTAATACAGGTGCCGTCTGAACAGTCAAAGTTATTGGCTTGAAAGCCTTCAATTTCGGTTCTAAATACAGCAAAGTTAAATACAAAGTCGCGGCTTGCGTATTTGTAGCCTAACTCGTATGCGTCTGACTCTTCTGGCGATATTTCGCGGCTATCGTTATCTGGATTAAAGTTGTAGTACACGTTAAAACCAGGGCCTTTATAGCCTTGCGAGTAAGTACCGTAAACCATTTGGCCATCGCCTAGGTCGTATTGCATACCTAAACGACCCGACACATTGGTTTCTTCTGCACTGCCTGATTCGTCAGTATTTAGTGCTGCTGAGCGTACACCTACACCGGTGCGACCAAATTCGTCATTGCTTACGCGGCGGTGTGTGTACGACACTTCATCGTCGGTATAACGAATACCAAACAGTACACGTAAGTCTTCAGATAAATCGTAAGTACCATCGGCAAAGGCTGCCCAGTTGTTAAACTCGGTGCTCATGTACGCGGTTGCCGATACAATATCGTTAGCATTACAGCTTACACCTAAGCTTTGTGTGTAGCCGTCTAAGTCGGCCAAAGCGGCATCAAGCTCTGCACCGGTTAAGTTATTTTGTGCGTAATACGCCATTGCAGCGTCTAGTTGGCCACCGTTATTTTGACAACTTGCGTCACGGGTAAAGTTACGTTGTGAATCCATGTTCCAGTAAAATAAGCCAGCCACATAGTTAAACGGACCCGCTAGGTTTGAAGTGACTCTAAATTCTTGCGAAAACTGATCCCACTGCTGAGCACCTAAGTCGTGTAATTGAAACGGCGCGCCAAATACAGGTTCGTTACTGTCGCCAGCAATTGAGGTAAAATCGCCTTCGCGGTATTCGGTGTTATCCCACGAGCGCTGCGCAGTAATAGAGGTGTATGTATAGTCGCCAATGGTTTTATCAACCTGTACCGAAAACGCGCTGTGTTCGTCAATAGTGCGCGACTCATAGTCGTGATCAACTTTGCGCTGGTCTAGGTCAATATCGGCCACACCATCAACAATACCGTTGCTGTTAGGGGCTGCGTCTGAATCTGGGTTACGGCCACTTGGCAGGGCTTCTAAATCGGCACAACAGTCGTCGTCGGCGTTATAAAATTCGGCAATAAATTTTACGTTTAAATCATCGCTTGGCTCGTATTTAAATACAGCACGTGCGCCTTCACGGTCGTAACCGTTTACTTTTTCGTTGTTGTAAACGTTATCAATGTAGCCATCAAACTTACCTTTAAACACGGTTAAGCTTGCTGCTAAGTCGTCGGTTAAGCCGCCGCTTACCACGCCTTTAAAGCGGTATTCGTTGTCTTGATAAAACGAGGTTTCTACGCTGCCGGTAGTATCGTACGAAGGATCTTTGGTTGTAATGTTTACCACACCCGCCGAGGCATTTTTACCAAATAAGGTACCCTGTGGGCCGCGCAGTACTTCAATGCGAGATACATCGTATAAATCGGCAAAGGCTTGACCAGAGCGACCTAGCACCACGCCATCAACTACGGTTGCTACACTTGGCTCAGCAGCAATACTAAACGAAATAGTACCAATACCACGCACTGTTAGTGCTGAGTTACGGGTTGTGGTGCCTTTTCTAAAACTGACCGAAGGCACAAGTGACTGCAGGCCTTCCATGTTATTAGCAAACGCCGAATCAATCTGGTCGCTATTAAGCACAGACACCGCAAGCGGTACTTCATTTAGGCTTTGTGTTCGTTTTTGTGAGGTAACAACAATTTTTTCAAACTGGTCGTTATTGTTTTGCTCTGCTTGTTGTTCAGTTTGCTCTTGCTGCGCATGTGCTTGCGTGCTTAGTGCTAAACCTGTTGTCATTGCTAACGTGACTGCCAAGCTTAAGACGGACTTTTTAGCTCTCATGTCATTCTCCAAATTGTGCGTGTGTGCTGTTAAATTACCGCGCTAGCAAGTGTGTGGGTTGCTAAAAAGCGGTGCCAGAGTGTTGTAGTTATTTTCCTTATATCTCTTATGTCTTATATAAGAGATATAAACTTAAACAAACTTATGTTCTATTGCAAACATTATGTGAATAAAATGTGTTTTAAAATTTGTATAAAGAATATAACGCCGCGTTATATACCAACTCGCTTAATTAAGTAATCTATTTTGAGGCTGGAAAAACGTGTTGATAGCTAGGCAAAAAATTCGCTATTTAGTTATTCTAAATGAGAATTTTTTAACGCAGGTAGCGACACGTTTAGCCCCGCAAAATGATTAAGTATTATTGCGAATTGGTATTATGTACCTTAGCCACGCCAATATGCGCTAAGCTGCTTTCGTAACGCTTATGCCATCGGCGTACGCTCCACCAGCTAAGCACAAAGGCGCTAGTCCAAACAGCAATTAAGCTTGGTACAAAGTACACGCTGGTGCCACCCACCAATCCAAGCGGAGAAAATAGTATGTACAAGCTTATAATTAAGCTCACTAATACAATCGCGCAAGGCAGTGCGTATTTCCACGGGCTTAGGTTTACCTCGGCTTTGCGGGTAAAGTTCCATGGTGTGGCAAGAGGTTTGTAGTAGCCAATACCTAACATAATGGCCAGCTCAATAAAGAATAATATGGCGTAAATATGGATAAAGTTAATATCTACATCCCACACAAATTTAAGCAAAGTGTAGGCAATAACATGAAAAACAATAGCCACTTTAGCGCCCAGTGCAGGCACTTTGCGAGTAAATAACCCCACGAGCACAATTGTGATGACCGGAATGTTGTAAAATCCGGTAAATACACGAATTATGTGCCACAAACCTTCTGGTGCAAACATCAGTAATGGCGCGGTAATAAACGATAAAACAGCAATTACAATACTGGTAATTTTGGCCACTTTAATCAGCTTTTCGTCGCTTACTTTGTCTTTTTTCATGGGTTTGTATACATCTAAACAAAACAACGTGGCGGCACTATTTAGCAGCGAATTAAACGAGCTAAATACCGCACCTAGTAGCACCGCTAAAAAGAACCCAGATAAGTACTGAGGCAGTACATCTTTAACTAAATGTGGGTAAGCTAAATCTATGGTTTGTAAGCTTTCGTGCTTATAAAGGTGATACGCAATTACGCCTGGGATCATCATCATAAAGGGTACTAGCACTTTAAAGTACCCTGAAAACAACACGCCCTTTTGGCCTTCTACTAAGTTTTTAGCGCCCAGTGTACGCTGGATCACGTACTGATTGGTGCCCCAATAAAATAAATTAGCGAGGATCATACCGGTAAAAATGGTGCCAAATGGCACGGGATCGTCACTGCTACCAATGGCGTTAAGCTTTTCGGTATCGGTGTTTACCAGTGTGCTTAGGCCATCGGCAAAGTTGCCATCGCCAAGGGCAATAAGGCCAAGGGTAGGCACTAAAATACCAATAATTAATAACCCAACACCGTTAATGGTATCTGATACTGCAACTGCCTTTAAACCGCCGAATACCGCGTAAATAGCGCCTACGGAGCCCACAATAATAATGGTGACAATTAAGCTTGCTTGATAGCTTAAGTTTAATAAGGTGGGCACATCAAACAACCTAAGAACGGCAATTGATCCTGAGTACAAAACAGAAGGGATCGTTATAAAACAATACCCTACCATAAATAAGATCACCGTCATGCGGCGTACGGTATCGTCAAAACGATCCCGTAAAAATTCAGGCAAGGTAGAAAACGCGCCGGCTAAATACCGTGGTAAAAAGATCAGCGCCATTATAATGGTTGATATCCCAGCTGTTACTTCCCACGCCATTGAACTTAGGTTGTAACCATACGCTGAGCCATTTAAGCCAATAAGTTGCTCGGCCGATAAGTTAGTGAGGATCATCGACCCCGCTATAAATGTACCTGTTAAACCACGCCCCGCTAAAAAGTAGCCGTCTTGGGTGTTAACTTCCCCTTTGGTTTTTTGGTACGAGATATATCCTACCAGCGCCATAAACGCCAAGCACGATAGCAGTGTCATGGTAATGTTCATACCTTCCATCTTGCGCCCCTTTTAGCTTACTTTACTCGGTAAAAAGTAAGCTAATATCTTTATTATTGTGTGTGTTACGTGTGTTGTGTGTGTTTGCTATTAACCGAGTTTTATTTTGGCCATGCTGTTAGCTGGCTCATGTCTTGTTCTGTGTGTTGAACCTCTGGGCCTAGCATGAGCGTATCGCCTTTACGAACAAATACGGCCATTTGTGTAAGCTCAAGTGTTTCTTCGTAATACTTGCCGCCTTGGTACGCCTGCCCATCAGGGAATCGCACCCACTCGCCTTGTGGTAAATAAAATTTAACTTTACCGTTTGGTACAACACATGGCACAACAAGGAGTTTTTCGCCGCACATAAATTGCTGATCAAAACTATGTGCCAGTACGTCATCAGGAAACGCCAATGCCATAGCACGCTGAATAGGCAGCCCTGTTTGCTGCGCTTGCTCTGCACATTCTTGTAAGTACGGAATTAACTGATAGCGTAATTTAAGCGCTGCAAATACAGCGTCACTTGCTTGCTCGGTGTATGACCACGGTTCGCGTGGGCCAATACCATGTAAGCGCATATGTGCACTAAATACCGACGCTTGCGCCCAGCGAACATAAAGCTCTGCATCGCGGGTGTCTTTGTAAAAACCACCAATGTCGGTTGCAAAAAATGGCCCGCCCGACATGCCCCATGCTAAGCTACCGCGAATACTCGCCGCTAAACCTTGCCAATCGGCTTGTGGGTCGCCGCCCCATTGTGCTGGGAAGCGTTGGCTGCCAGTCCACGCTGAGCGGCTAAACAAAAATGGCCCTGTTTTACAGTATTTTTCAGCGGCTTCATAAACGCAGCGGTTGTACAGCATGCTATAAACATTGTGCAGTCTAATACCGCTGTCGCCACTGTGCGATACCATGTTTTCATCTTCTAGCTGTTCGCCAAAGTCTGCTTTTATCATATCTACGCCAAGCTCAAACAGTGGCTTGTGCGACTCCAACCAGTATTCGTAAGCGTCGGGATGAGTAAAATCTAAAATACCCGACTCTGGTAATGGCGTAAGTACTTCGCCAAAGGGGCTTAAATCCCACTCGTATTGATACGCTTTACCTGTGCGTTTGTCTTTTATTAGCCAGCCGTTCTCGGCCGCTTTAGCAAATAATGGGTTGTTTACCGAGATCATTGGGTATTCCCACACGCAAGTTTTAAAATCCATGGCTTTTAGTTCATCAAGCACAGGTTTTGGGTCGGCGTAACGTGTTGGGTCCCATTCAAAGGCAAAGCGGGTGTCGGTGTCTTGCCATGCGCGGCCATCAAGGGTAATTACATCGCACGGCATGTTTTTAGCGCGTACTTCGCGGGCGACACTTAATAGCTCGTCGGCATCTTTGTAGTACGCTTTTGATAAAATAACACCAAAGCTCCACTGCGGTGGCACCGGCGCAAAACCAGTTAGCTCGCAGTAGCGATTAATACTTTGTGCAGGCGTTTGCTCTTGGTATAAAAATACATCTAATGCGTCGTCTTCTACTAAACACACATAAGCACGTTGCGACCAAAGTGCGTAACCTACGCCATGTGTAACGGGCGCCGGCGTGTGTACAAATAAATTCCAGCCCTCTGGGCTCCATGCGTATGGCGTATTTTTATAAGACTTTTCGGCGTTTACGCCCAGTGCATCGTGGTTGTATGAGCGAATAAGCTGGCCGCGTTTATCAAGCTTGCCCCATTTTTCGCCAAGGCCGTAAACGGCTTCATCGTAATTAAGCTCTAGGCTTAAAATCCAGCCGTTATCAGTTTTGGCCAGTGGCGGTAAACGGTGCTGGCGCACAAAGTGGCCATCTGTTGCTGATTGCTGTACTAATTTATCGTTTTTATAAAGCTTAAAGTAAAAAGGGTCGCTGTAAAATTCTAAACGGTACTCACCGGCGGTGGCTGCAAAGCCTTGGTCTAATTTATTAAGTGATAGCGGTAAGTTTGAAGGGGTGGTGGTTAATATTTTAAACGTCTCGTCATGCGTGGAGCCTGCATTTAAACGTAAACCAAACTGGCTTATGGTAACGCTGACCTCGCCAAATTGAGTTGGTAAAACTAGCACATGGCCTTGTAATTTAGGCTCTGCAGTTAAGCGTGCTGGCTCTATTGCGTTCCAGTCTGGCTCACGTAATTCAAATGCATTCATGGGAGTTCCTTAACCAATTATTAGTCTTGTATAAGACACAAGTTAAATAATTGTAATCCCCATGTCAATGTAAATAACCCTAAGATGAATTATTTACATCGTTACTTTTAAAATATGCCCGGTGCCGATGTTGCCACCAGCGAAACGCCGCTTAGGCCAAGCAATGCAATTGCTATTATACGAATCCATTTTGCATCAACGTAAGGCGTTAATTTACGAGCAAATTGCGTTACTAATAATACCAGCGGTATGGCCGCTGCAATTAAAAACATAATGTCGAGTTCGGGTAAGGTGCCAAATAAGGCAATACCAACACGGACTAGGCCACCAATGGTAAATACCGCAAGTAAGGTGCTACGAATGGCCTCAATAGACCAAGCTTGTTTATAGCACTGAAACACCAGCGGCGGCCCCGACGTTGTAAACAGCCCGCCCAGCAAACCACTTACGCCGCCAGCAATTAAAAACGAGCCACGCCCGCTTTGCTTATTTGCTCTATCACGGCCAATTAGCATTAAGCCACAACATAGCAAAATACTAATACCTAAAATAAAGTTTAAAAACTGCGTTAAATGCGCCGACATATATTCAAGCAATATAAAACCTAACAGCATTAGCGGAATACCGGTATACAACATAAGTTTAAGCTCGGGCACTTTTACTGTACTGCGATTTTTAACCACCACAGTGGTTGAGTTAACCAAACCCAATAAACTCACTAAAAAGGTGGTGGCAGTGAGCGGTAAAACATCTAGCAACGTAAAGCTTGCAACCACCAGCAACCCAAAGCCAAACCCGCTAAGCGTTTGCATTATGGTGGCAAGGCTTAGGCACAACGCCATAAGCAAGATGAGTTCTAACGAAATACTGAGCACTTTAAATATCCTACGTGTGCGCTATTGTAGTGTAACGATTTGTTTTTAGGCATAATGTAAAAACAAACTACATGGCAATAGTTCACAATTAATTGAGCTTGCGCAAAACTGCGCAAAAAGTTTCACCTATGATATAAATACAGGTGGATTAAATTTAATGGTAAATAACAATGAGTAACTCTATGTTTGATCACAAATTAAGTGGCCCAAGCTTGGCTTTTCAACCACTTTACTTACAAGTGGCTGATTATATTAAACAGCTCATTGTTGAAAGACGCTGGGTACCTGGCGAAGTATTACCGAGCGAGTTTCGCCTTGCTGAAGAGTTTAACGTAAGCCAAGGCACTGTGCGTAAAGCGCTTAATTTATTAACCGACGATAAAATAGTTACTCGCCGCCAAGGTGTTGGTACGTTTGTATCTGAGCATACCGCGCAAGATGCCCTGTTTAGGTTTTTTCCGCTACAGGCCGACGGTAAAGGCGCCGACCTACCTAAAGCCGAGCTATTGTCGGTTGAGCTTTGCCCTGCACCACAAGATGTTATTGATGCGCTGCAACTTAATAAAAAAGACAAAGTCACTAAGCTGGTACGCAGACGCATTCTCGATAACGAATTTTGTATGAGCGAAACTATATATCTACCACAAAGTTTCTTTCCTGATATACATCAAAGTAGTGATATTCCGCACACATTATATCATTACTACCAAACCAAATTTAACCAAACCGTGCATAAAACCCAAGACAGCATTAAAGCCGTTTTAGCAGATGAAACCGACGCTAAAATGCTCGCTATTAAAGCCGGTGACCCTTTATTGTTGGTATCGCGCATTACCGAATCAATCGAAGGTAAACGCATTGAGTACCGTTTAAGCAAATGCCGTAGCGATCATTACCACTACCAAATAGAACTTGATTAATTAACCGCGCTTTAGCCGCGAGTAAGTTATATTAGCGCATACTTATTAAATATTTTTTAAAGGCAGCAAACGCTGCCTTTTTGCTGCCTGTAGGTTTTTTAACACCTTTCATTTATTCCCTTACGGTTAACACAGTGTTGACACTGTTAGATTCGTATAATAACTTATGTCTTATACAAGACCAAAGTCATTATGCAATTTTAACAGGAATTCCCAATGAGTTCATTAAATAACATCCCGCCAGTCGGGTTCGGTTTATGGAAAGTAGCACAAGAAGATTGCGCGCAAACGGTGTACCAAGCTATTAAAGCAGGTTACCGCCATCTTGATTGCGCATCAGACTACGGTAACGAAGAACAAGTAGGCGATGGCATTGCTCAAGCAATAAAAGACGGCCTATGTACCCGCGAAGAATTATGGGTAACATCAAAGCTATGGAATACCTTTCATGCGCCAGAGCATGTAGAGCTTGCCATTGATAAAACCTTGAGCGATTTAAAGCTCGACTACCTCGACTTATACTTAATTCACTTTCCGATTGCGCAAACGTTTGTACCAATCGAAACGCGCTACCCACCAGAGTGGTTTGTAGACCCAGATGCACAAAACCCACAAATGGAGCTGGCAAAAGTGCCGCTGCATTTAACGTGGCAAGCAATGGAAGAGCAAGTACATAACAACAAAGCAAAACGCATTGGTGTGTGTAACTACTCAAGCGCGCTTATTCACGATTTAATGACCTACGCCACAATTAAACCCGCCATGCTGCAAATTGAGTCGCACCCTTATTTAACTCAAGAGCGCTTAGTAAGGCTTGCCAAACAGTACGATATTCCGGTTACGGCGTTTTCGCCGCTCGGTGCGCTTTCGTACCTTGAGCTTGAAATGGCTGATCAAACTGAGTCGGTGCTTGAGCAAAGCGTGGTAAAAGCTGCAGCGCAAAATCATGGCAAAACACCAGCACAAATTGTACTGCGCTGGGGTGTGCAACGCGGCACCGCCATTATTCCTAAAACCTCCAAATTTGAACGCATGAAAGAAAACCTCGCGCTGTTCGACTTTGAATTAACAGAGCAAGAAATGGCGCAAATTTCTGCGCTTAATAGCAACCGCCGTTTTAACGACCCTGGGCACTTTTGTGAAGCTGCCTTTAACCGTTTTCACCCTATTTACGATTAGGATAATAAAATGTCAGCTACCGAACTTAACTATGCCCAAGTGCCTACTCAATTAACGTTTGATGACTCGGTTTTTCCGTGCATTGTAGTTAATAACAATAACGCCAGCACCGTTGAAGAAGCGGTAGCTTTTATTCGCGCTAACAAAAACGAGTTGGCTAAAAAACTACGCAGCTCAGGCGCTGTATTGTTTAGAGGCTTTCCTGTTGATAGCGCCGAAACCTTTGATACATTTTCAGCGGGGTTTGATTACGACAACTTTACGTACCAAGAGTCGCTATCTAACGCGGTACGTATTAACTTTACCGAGCGTGTATTTACCGCTAACGAAGCCCCCAAAGATGTAGAAATTTACCTTCATCACGAAATGGCACAAACGCCTATTTCGCCAAGTAAGCTGTTCTTTTTTTGTAAATCGGCAGCTGAGGAAGGCGGCGCGACACCGCTTTGTCGCTCAGATAAATTATTTAGCGCATTAAAGCAGTTTGATAGCCAATTAGCCGATGACTTTGAACAAAAAGGCTTAAAGTACACCACTTACATGCCCGCAGCCGACGATGCTACATCGGGTCAAGGTCGCAGCTGGAAAAGCACCCTAAGTGTTGAAACCAAAGAAGAAGCACACAGTAAACTTACCGAGCTAGGTTACGAGTGGGAATGGCTAGAAGATGGCTCTTTAAAAGCAATTACCCCCGTTTTACCTGCGGTAGTTACACTTGAAAACGGCGTACAGGTTTTTTATAACCAACTTATTGCCGCTTACATGGGCTGGAAAGGCGTTCGCGAAAACCCATCGGTTGCTATTACCTTTGGCGATGGTAGCGCCATTCCTAAACAAGGGCTTGAAAAAATTGTTGAGCTATCAAAAGAATTTACCTTTGATTTAGCATGGCAAGATGGCGATGTAGCCTTAGTGGATAACGAAATGGCTATGCATGGCCGCCGCCCATTTACTGGCGAGCGTAAACGCCAAGTGCTTGTTGCACTGACAGCAGCTAACGCCTAATGCAAAGCTTAACCGGTGCACTAAAGGTAAAAGTTTCCCCGTTATGGCAAGGGGCCAGCATTGCTGCAATGACTGGCCTTGCTGCCTTATTTTTAAGTGAACACTATGGCGCGCCCGCTATGTTGTTTGCTTTATTATTAGGGATGGCGGTGTCGTTTTTATATCAAAGCGACAGCCCGTGCGCTAAAGGCATAGACTTTACCGGTACTACGGTTTTACGCGTAGGCATTGTTTTACTTGGCACCCGTATAGCACTGGGCGATTTAATTACACTGGGCTGGCAAACAGCGCTAATGTTAGCTGGCGCTATATTTACCACCATTATTTTAGGGGTTGTACTTGCCCGGGTATTTGGTTTGCAAAAACGCTTTGGCGCACTCACCGGTGGCTCAGTCGCTATTTGTGGTGCATCGGCAGCACTGGCTATTTCATCTATTATGCCAAGCAGCGAGCATAAAGAGCGCGATACCTTACTTACCGTAATTGGCGTAACAGCCATGTCGACCATTGCAATGATTTTATACCCTATTGTGGTTAACTACCTTGAATTTGATGCACATAACGCCGGGGTATTTTTAGGTGGCACCATACACGATGTAGCCCAAGTAGTAGGTGCGGGTTATTCGGTATCACCCGAAACTGGCGATATAGCAACACTTACCAAACTAGTACGCGTGGCTATGCTATTGCCTGTAGTACTTATTATGATGGTGGTTATTAATCGCTCAAATAAAGGTAACCATGGCGAGTTGCCAAAAGTACCGGGGTTTTTAATTGGCTTTGTAATTTTAATGATTATAAACAGCACCTTTAACCTACCCGCTATTGTGCTTGAAACCACAAATGAACTTTCTCGATTCTTTTTAATTGCCGCCATAGCCGCCATTGGTATGAAAACAAACCTAGGCAAACTCACCGAGGTAGGCTTAAAACCAATAATTATGATTGTTGCCGAAACCATTTGGATAGCACTGTTAATACTTGGCTTTGTATTGTGTAGCTAAGTTGAGTAGCTAAGCATTAAACCTTGAGCGTATTGAGTGGATTGCCTACAATAGCGCATCACTTTTTAATAAAGATTAAAACCATGACCGATTCAACAAAACCAGCATTACCTGATCAGCTTTCTATTAACCCACGTAGCAAGCATTACGTAGAAGAAGTGTTTGAACACGAAATTGGCGTAAGCTTAAATGGCAAAGAACGCTTTGACGTAGAAGAGTACTGCATTAGCGAAGGTTGGATTAAAATTGCCGCGCCTAAAGCGCTAGACCGTCGCGGTCAGCCTTTACTTATGAAAGTAAAAGGCACGGTAGACGTATTTTATAAGTAAGGTTTAGACTGCTTAGATAAGCGACTCTCTTGCGAGATGTCGCTTTTTTTATGCCTGTAAAAAAGCATTGAGCTTTTTTCATGTTAAAGGTGACGAAGTTTCATTATGAATCTAAAAAAATTATGGTTGAATAGCGCCATATTGTTTAGTTGTATAGAAATCCTTTATGAATAAAGTAACTATTTTAGATGGCGGCATGGGGCGCGAGCTTAAACGCATTGGCGCACCATTTACACAGCCACTGTGGAGTGCACAAGCCCTAATAGAAGCACCACATTTTGTAACGCAGGCTCACCAAGGTTTTATAGATGCAGGCGCTGAAATAATTACCGTTAATAGTTATGCCTGTGTGCCCTTTCATTTAGGTGAAGCGTTATACCAAGCTCAAGGCGCAGCCCTTGCGCAACAAGCGGCCGTTATTGCAAAAGATGTAGCTCAAAACGCAAAACAAAATGTATTAGTAGCAGGCTCATTACCACCCGCCTTTGGCTCTTACCGCCCAGAGCTATTTGAAAGCGAACGCGCTTTTACTATTTTAGATACGTTATATAAAGCGCAAGACGAGCACGTAGGTGTATGGATTGGCGAAACCATATCGAGCATTGAAGAAGCGCACGTTATGGCAAATGTACTTAAAGGCTCAAACAAGCCATGTTATTACGCATTTACCTTAAATGATGTGGTAAGCGAGCAAGCGACACTTCGCTCTGGTGAGCTGGTAAGTGACGCTGTAGCGGCTTTGCTTGAACAAAATGTTACTGGTATTTTCTTTAACTGCTCAATACCTGAGGTTATAGAGCAAGCCTTTAGCGATACCAACGCTGTATTAGCTAAACAAAATAAAAGCGTTGTTTTAGGCGCGTTTGCTAATGGCTTTACACCTATCGCAAGCGATTACAAAGCCAACGAAGGCTCACAAGCGTATCGTGATATTTCACCTGCAGAATACCTAGATTTTGCAAAAACGTGGTACAGCCAAGGCGCAAGCATTATTGGCGGCTGCTGTGGTATAGGCCCAGAATTTATTGAAGTATTAGTAAACTGGAAACAGGAACTTGAAAGCGCTTAAGCTTTTAGTGCTTTTATAAATATTAGGGCTTATTTGCTGTTACCCAATCAAGCCCTTGTATTGCTGTAGTAGGAAATGCCGTTGCATGGCTCGCCCCTTCAACAACAACGCTTTTTAATTCAATATTTTCACTGCTAAGTGCATTAATTTTTTGCGTTAATTGCTTTGCCCCTGCCACCATATTTTGCCCTTCACCAAAGCTTGGGGTTTCCTTTGCCCCTACCGATATATAAACCTTTGTAGGCACTTTAGGCTTATGTGCTTGTAGCGCTAAAATCGCATTGTTATTAAACCAAACCGATGGACTGCCAATAATATAATTGTTAAATAAATCGGGCATCGTAAATAAAATAGTCACGCCAAATAACCCGCCTAAAGAATTACCTATATAAGTTTTTTGAGTGCTACTTGCTCGGTAGTTACTTTGTATAAACGGCAATACAGTATTTTTTAAAAACAGCGCGTGGTTTTGCGCGTTACCTGTTTGTTTTTTCCAGCTTTTAGCCTTGTTTGGTGTGTAGTCTCTAATTCGGCTATTAGACCCTCTAGAGCCTTTTTCGTAGCTAATGGCCACTATAATAGCCTGTTGCATTTTACCGCTATTCATAGGAAACCGTGTAGCACCCGCCACAATAGGAAACGTATACGGTGCATCGGTTAAATAAATAACTGGATATATTTTTTCAGGATGCTTTTTATATGACTTAGGGAGTTGAATAAAAACAGGATATACCCGATTGGTCATAAGCTCAGTGAGTTCAATAACACTACTTCTAGGGATTTGGTACGGAGTATTTGCGCTTAATTTAAAACACATAAAAGCGCAAAGTAACAGCAGGGATTTTAAAGCAGTATTCATTAGGGCGTGTTGATCCTTGATGGTTGAATTTGCAGCAGTATGTTTGGTTTTTAGGCAAGGCAGAGCCTATGAAGTGTGGTTACTCCCCATAAATAGGCGATAACGCAGCATAAATGCCAAACATGCGCTGCCCTTCGGGTTCTGCCTAGGGGCGATAAACTCTTTGTTGCCTACATGGATGTAGGTAAGGGGCGTGAGCAGGACGCGGAAGCTTTGCTCGGTTTTTACTTAGCCCACTAGGTTGCAAACCTCGCGCCGCGATTTAATCGCCCCTAGATTGAACAAATTTCAATCCGCAAAGATCAGCACGCCCTAGCCTAAGCCAAGCGTAATAAACCAATATTGGATGGTTACTTTAACTCACTTTTAGCTTTAGGCTATTAAAAAATTTAAACTCTAGGGGGTTAATTTAAAGTGCTACACGTTAGTTGTTTGTAGCACTAACAACGCTAAGCTACCTGATCAGATTCGGTGCCTGAACACGGGCAATTACCGTCATTTTGTTTAAGGCATTGCTTGTAATTAAACCAATGCGCTACAGCAATAAAAGCAGACCCTATTGCTCAGCACGTTGTGCAAGTACAACTTGAAGACTTAGAAATTGAAAGTGAGGTTGAGCTTACTTTTGCTCCTAGTGCAATTACTTGGCTTGGTATTGCGCAAGAGGAAGAAGAAGACGACCACGACCACTAATTTCACTCTTTAAAAAGAGTACTCCCTTGAAGGTTGGCGTTTTAATGCCAACCTTTTTTTATTCACATTTTGTAACAGACCTTTTATCGCAAGTGCATCGCTATTTATAACCTTATTGTTATGATGTAACAGCTATTAATATAGGATGTAATCCCATGAAAAAATTAACAACATTGGCGCTTGCCTTGGCTGCGGTTATTGCACCGAGCGTATCGGCCTATGAAACTAAAGACACTCGCTTACTACGCTTTCCTGATATTCATAACCAAAACGTGACCTTTGTTTACAGCGGCGATATTTATATTGCTAATACACAAACCGGCGAAAGCAAACGTTTAACCGACCACATTGGTTTTGAAACATTTCCTAAGTTTTCTCCTGATGGTAAGCGCATTGCGTTTTCGGCTGAGTATAACGGCAGCCGCCAAGTTTATGTAATTAACAGCGATGGCTCAGGCCTTAAGCAGCTTACATACTACAACGATGTTGGCCCAATGCCGCCGCGTGGTGGCTTTGATTACCGCGTTTTAGATTGGACCGCCGATGGTAAAAATGTGGTGTTTAGAGCAAACCGCACACCATGGGGCAAACGTATGGGTCGCCCTTATATGGTCCCTGCAGACGGTGGCCTTGAGCAGCCTTTAGCCATTCCAGAAACTGGCGGCGGTATGCTCTCCCCTGATGGTAGCAAGTATGTTTACACGCCCATTGACCGTGAGTTTCGTACCTGGAAACGCACCCGTGGCGGCCGTGCCCAAGACGTATGGATTTACGATTTAGAAAATAACACTTCAGAGCAACTTACCACTAACCGTGCAACCGACCAGCAACCTACCTGGGTTGGCGACAATATTTATTTTGTATCTGATCGTGATTACACACTAAACCTTTATCAATATCGCAAAGGCAGTGAGCCTAAAAAGCTCACCAACTTTAAAAACTTTGACGTACTTTGGCCCTCAGCAGGCCCTAATGCGGTTGTGTTCGAAAACGGCGGTTACTTATATCGCTTTGACGCAAAAACACAAAAAAGCACTAAGCTGAGCATTAACATTGCCGGTGTGCGCCAATACGCTATGCCGTATAGCAAAAATGTAAGCGACTTTATTGATTCTATGTCGATTTCTCACGATGGCAAACGTGCTGTATTTACAGCCCGTGGCGAGCTATTTAGTGTACCTGTTAAACAAGGGCCTACGCGTAACTTATCGTATACAGATAAGAGCCGTGAAATAGACGCAAGTTGGTCGCCAAATGGGCGTTACATTGCTTACATGAGCGATGAAAGCGGCGAGTACGAAATTTACTTAAAAGATCGCAGTAAAAATAATGCCATTAAACAACTCACTAGTAATGGCACTATTTGGCGCTTTACGCCTATTTGGTCAGCTGATAGCTCAAAATTATTATTTGCAGATAAAAACCACACACTGTGGTGGTTAGATGCAAAATCGGGCAAGCAACACAAAATTGATACCGGCATTTACGACGAAGACGGCATTACTCAGTATACGTGGTCGCCTAACAGCCAAGACATTGTGTATGTTAAAAATAACGAAAACCGTTATGCCTCACTGTGGCACTACAACCTTAAAGAAGAAAAGGTAACGCGCTTAACAGACGAAATGAGTAACGAGCAAAACCCAACCTTTTCGCCAGATGGCCAATACCTTTACTTTAGCTCTGAGCGCGACTTTAACCTTGCGTTTAGCAGTTACGAGTTTGACTACATGTTTAACCGCGCCACCCGTATTTATGCGGCTGCAGTAAACGACAGCGTTAAACCGCTTATTGCCTTACAAAGTGACGAAACCACAATTGTAAAAGACGATGACGACGAAAAAGAAGACGACAAAAAAGTTAAAAACGCACTGCAAAGCAGCGACTTTATGCAACGTGTTACCGCGCTTAATGCACCAGCGGGCGATTACCGTGGCTTAACCGCAGTAAAAGACGGCGTGCTTACACTTGCCAATGGTGGTTTACAACTTATAGGCACCGAGCACGATAGCGAGCTAGAAACCGTGGCTAAAGGCGTTAGCCATTACACTATATCGAGCAATAGCGAGCACCTGCTTGTACATACAAGCGGCGGTTACAGCTTGATTGAGCCTAAACCAAAGCAAGACTTAGACGCCAACAAGCTCGATTTAAGCAAAATGACGCTTAAAATCAACCCGCAAGCTGAGTGGCAACAAATGTACGTAGAAGGCTGGCGCACATTGCGTGACTGGTTCTACGACGAAAACCACCACGGTCAAGATTGGGATGCTATTCTAGCTAAATACCAACCTATGGCTGATGCTATTAGCCACCGTAGCGACCTTGATTACGTACTTAGCGAAATTGCTGGCGAAATTAACTCCGGCCATATTTACGTGCAATCGGGTGATATGCCAAAAGCCGAGCGTAAAAACCACGGTTTATTAGGCGCTAAGCTTGCAAGCGATCCATCGGGTTACGTAAAAATAGAGCAAATCTTTAAAGGTGAAAACTGGCATGACGATTTCCGCTCACCGCTGGGGACTACTGGTGTAAAAGCACATAACGGCGATTATATTATTGCGGTAAATGGCCGCTCGGTTAAAGACGTTGCTAACTTTTACGAACTCCTTGAAAACACCCAAGGCGAGCAAGTGGAGCTGGTGCTAAACAGCAAACCGCGTAGCAAAGGCGCGTGGCAAGTAACAGTAAAACCTGTAGCCAGTGAGCAAGGCCTACGTTATTTAGACTGGGTTAACTCGCGTGCAGCCTACGTAAATAAGCTATCAAATGGGCGTATTGGCTACGTACACCTGCCAAATACAGCGTATGAAGGTAACCGCGCCATGTTTAAAAATTACATGCCGCAAACAACCAAAGACGCCATGATTATTGATGACCGTTACAATGGCGGTGGCTATATTCCTGAGCACATGATCACTTGGCTTGCACGTAAACCACTTAACTATTGGAAACGCCGAGGCACTGAGCCGACTAAAACGCCACAGTTTGCACACGATGGTCCTAAAGCAATGCTAATAAACGGCTATTCAAGCTCAGGCGGTGATGCAATTCCTTACTACTTCCGCCAAGCGGGTTTAGGTAAGCTAATTGGTACGCGTACGTGGGGTGGCTTAATTGGTATTTCTGGCAACCCTGCTCTTGTAGATGGCGGGCAAGTTATTGCTGCTACATTCCGTATTTTAGATACCCAAGGTAACTGGATTATAGAAAACGAAGGTGTTGCTCCTGATATTAGAGTGGTTGACCGCCCAGAGCTTATTTATAAAGGCCAAGATCCATCAATAGAACGTGCTGTACAAGAGTTATTAAAGGAGCTTAAAGCAAACCCTAAGCAACCTTTAGTGGTGCCACCAGCTCCGTCTAAGTTTTAATTTGCTGCATAGCAATATTAGCTAATGAAAAAAACCCTGCAAATGTGCAGGGTTTTTTAATGGATGATTTAATGACTCATATAGTGTTAAAGCTTATTTTTTTCTCCAGCCACTCCATACATCATCTATATCGTCGGCTTTATTTTTTTTCTTTTTCTTACCTGTGCCGGCGGGCTTTGCCATTGGCTTATCGTTTTTAAGTGCTTGTGCTGCATCAAGATTTGCTTGGTTTACCGCAAAACCGGTTACTTCTTCACGCTCTAAACGCAGTTTGTTTTTTTTCTCGATTATTTTAAAGTGATGAAAGTCTTCATAATCAATTAGTGATAACGCTAAGCCAACTTCACCGGCACGGCCACTTCGGCCAATACGGTGCATATAATCAGCGGGGCTACGCGGTAAGTTAAAGTTAATAACAACAGGCAGTTTGGCAATATCTAAACCACGGGCTGCTATATCGGTGGCAATAAGTACTTCTATTTCACCGGCTTTAAATTTTTCTATTACGCGAGTACGCTCACTTTGGCCTTTATCACCATGAAATACCTGTGCGTTAATACCACGCTTTTCAAGCTTACCTGCTAAGTGCTCACAGTCTTTTTTAGCGTTTACAAAAATAAGTGCTTGGCGCCATTTATGCGCTTTAATTAAATGCGCTAAAACCGTGGTTTTTTCGCCTTTATTAACCGTAAATACGCGCTGTACTAAGGTGCTTTCGTCTTTACTTTGAACTTGTATTTCAACAGGGTTAGTTAACAGCTCTTGCGTTAATTGAGTGACTTGCTCTGGGAAGGTTGCTGAAAACAACATAGTTTGTTTTTTAGCAGGCATTAACGCTAATAGCTCGGCAAGCTCTTCGGTAAAGCCAAGACTTAACATGCGGTCGGCTTCATCAAGCACTAAGGTTGTTACTTTATCGAGCTTAATAGCATTGCTTGAGATTAAATCGAGCAAACGCCCTGGCGTTGCAACAATAATATCGGCGCCGCTACGTAGAGCCTGCATTTGTGTATTAACCGACACACCACCAAATACTGCTACCGTTTTAATTGCGCCATTAAAGTTAGCAGAATACGATTTAACGCTATCGGCCACCTGCGTTGCAAGCTCACGGGTAGGTACCAAAATAAGCCCAGTAACAAAGTTACCTTTGCTCGCTGTTTTTTTAGCGCCTTGCTCTAAAAATAACTTTTGTAGCATAGGCAAAGCAAACGTTGCTGTTTTACCTGAGCCAGTATTTGCCCCCGCAATTAAATCGCTACCAGCAAGTACACTTGGAATCGCCTTAGCTTGAATTGGCGTAGGTTGGCTGTATTCCAAATCGGTTAAACGAGCTTGTAGCTCTGGAATAAGGCCAAGATCGTTAAAGGTGCTAGGGCTTGTTGCTGAGGTCATGAATATTACGGGCTCATTGCTAAAAAGTAGCCTGTAATTTTAGCGTATTTAGCGCTTATTAAGTAGGGATTAGTGATTTATATATCAATAGCAGGTTGTGGCTAGTAACTTGAGCACAAAAAGACTTACTTATAGAGTAGCTTTTACTCCCTCTGTTCGTATCTATCTTACACAGAGCATAAAAAGGATAATAGAGTTAAAGATACTCTTGATGTACATAGATCCTAGCAAATCTTGCTAAAGATTAACCCAAAACTAAATTTTTCGCATAATCCAGAGATGCTTTTCTCTGCTCTTTGTACCAATCATCAATTACTTTAGGATTATATGCTTCAGCTGAAACGGCCTTCACTAGTTTATAGCCAGTAGATGCACTTATAGATTTAATAGCTACATCTGCGACGAAATCTCTTGATCCACTATCATTTTCTTTTTTCATCTGAGTCTCCCGACGAATTTGAATTACCTTTATTATGTGCTTGGTAAGCTTCTGCCGCAGCCAAGTATATAGCAAAGACCTTTGCGACAGTACTTAAAAATTGTAAGTCTCGATTTTCATTAAACTGTTCAGCAATTGCACTTGTTAATACTAATACACCAAAAGGTTGTTCGCCATTATTAACATCACCATCATCATTACATCTAAGGATTGGTATAGAAATAAAACTGCGATATCGAGTGTTATCACCCAATATACCTGCATCTTTAGCTAACTCATTGCTTAATATAATATCTGGACATATTTTTATCTGTTTATGCAAGAACGCTAACCCAACATGTCCGTGGCCAGGCTTCCATGATCGATTTCTTCTCCGCAATCGATTGTCACAATCCCTAATAAGAACATTCAGGTTGTCACTCTTCTCATCGTATGAATATAATGCAACATTATATAAGCTAGGTGAGGTGTAACCGAATAATGCCTCTCTTTCGAGAATAAATGGACGGATCATTGAACCGAGATCCTTATTTACCAGCAAGTCATACTCTTCAATACTAAGGGTACATTGTTCAGCCTCTAACCGATTTATATTTCCTATCGCGTTATCAACTACATGGGCTAAAATATATAATGTAGTTCGCTGATTACTAAAGAGGTCAGAAAGCTCTCGATACGCTTTTTTATACTTTGCCAATTCATCCCTAACTTCCTTCATATTTTTATCGTATTCAGTTTTAAGAGATATAGCTTCAGAATACAGTGTAAATTTACTGTTATTTTGATGAACTAAATAAGAAACAGACAAGTGAATTAGTGCAAATATAATTATTAGCAGCCATATCGACCAAGATATTGAGTCATTAGTAGATAGCCCATATATATACGAAATCCCTATTCCTATTAATATCGGAGCAACTAAAGTCGTCCATATATTAGAAAAAAGTAGAACATTACTTACAATTTTATCTGAGTAAAAATTATTCTGATTTGCCTTCGACATAAAGCTTTGCAAATGTTTAGTTTCATTTTTATCCATTAAAATACCCACTGACATACTGCTTAATTAAACTAAAGTAAACAGTAACATGTAAACTTCTCTTCGGGTAGACCTTGCTAGGGCTGCACTCAAATGAAAAAGGCGCATTAAGCGCCTTTTAATCGGTAATTACCAACCTTTTGATTTTACTCAACAGTAACCGATTTAGCTAAGTTACGTGGTTGATCAACGTCAGTACCTTTAATTACCGCTACGTAGTACGACAGTAACTGTAATGGCAGTGTGTAAACAATTGGCGCAATAATGTCGTCAGTGTGGTTTACGTTGATTACACGCATTGTGTCGTCTGACTCAAAGTGTGAATCTTTATCTGCGAATACGTAAATAATACCGCCACGTGCACGTACTTCTTCTACGTTTGATTTAAGCTTTTCTAATAGCTCATTGTTTGGTGCTACAACAATAATTGGCATGTCGGCATCAATAAGTGCAAGTGGGCCATGTTTTAGCTCACCCGCTGCGTAGGCTTCTGCGTGAATGTACGAAATTTCTTTAAGTTTAAGCGCACCTTCCATTGCAATTGGGTATTGCGAGCCACGGCCTAAAAACAGTGAGTGATGCTTGTCGGCAAATTCTTCTGCAAGGTCTGCAATGCCATCAGCGAGTAGTAATGTTTCTTCAAGCTTAGCAGGAAGTACTTTAATTGCATTTACAATGGCACTTTGATCAAGCTGTTTTTCTTGCGATATAGACGCAGTAAGCATTAACAAACCAACTAATTGCGTAGTAAATGCTTTAGTAGAAGCTACACCAATTTCTGCGCCGGCTTTAGTCATAAAGGCAAGATCAGATTCGCGCACAAGCGATGAACCCGGTACGTTACAAATGGTCATTGAGGCCATGTAACCTTGCTCTTTAGCTAAGCGTAATGCAGCTAGCGTATCGGCTGTTTCACCCGATTGTGAAATAGTCACAAGTAGGCTGTTTTCATGAACAAACGACTGGCGGTAACGGAACTCAGAGGCAATCTCAACATTACAGCTAACGCCTGCAAATTGCTCAAGCCAGTAACGGGCAACCATACCTGAGTGGTATGACGTACCACAGGCAATAATTTGTACGTGTTTTACATCTTTAAATATTTGCTGAGCGCTGTCGCCAAAGGCATCAATTGATACGCGGTCGTCGTTTAAACGTCCTTCCAGGGTATTGCGTACCGCAAGTGGTTGCTCGTAGATTTCTTTTAGCATGTAGTGGCGGTAATCGCCTTTGCCTGAAGCATCTTGCGTGATGTTTGATTCAACAACTTCACGCTCTACAGCGTCGCCATTTTCATCAAAAATTTCTACTGTGTCGCGAGTAATACGGGCTACATCACCTTCTTCTAAAAATATGAAGCTACGTGTAACTGGCAATAGTGCTAACTGATCAGAAGCAATAAAGTTTTCGCCAAGGCCTAAACCAATAACAAGCGGGCTACCTGAGCGAGCTACGATGATTTCGTTGTCGTTTGCTTTATCAAATACAACCGTACCAAACGCACCTTCAAATTGCTTAACCGCTGCTTGAACAGATGCAAGTAACGTAGTGTGTTGCTTACGAAGCTTATGAATTAAGTGCACCATTACTTCGGTATCAGTTTCAGATAGGAACTCGTAACCTTCTTCTTTAAGCGATGCGCGTAGGCTTGCGTGGTTTTCAATAATACCGTTATGCACAAGTGCTAACTGGTTGTTTGATACATGCGGGTGAGCGTTTTCTTCAGTAACGCTACCATGTGTTGCCCAGCGTGTGTGTGCAATACCTGTATGGCCGCTAACGCCTGCTTTCTCAAGTGCAGCTTCTACGTTCACTACTTTACCGACGGCTTTTACAGTATTTAGCGTAGAGCCTTCTAAAAGTGCTACACCGGCAGAGTCGTAGCCACGGTATTCAAGACGTTTAAGGCCTTCAACTAAAATTTTGTTTACTGGACGTTCTGCAACCGCCCCAACTATTCCACACATAGTGTCTCCATTAATTTTTTAATTCTAGTAACTCGCTTTGTAGTTACTAATCAATAATCTCTGCACAAATTAGTTTTACACCACACGCCTCAATCGCTTTGCGTTTATCATCTGCTAAGCCAGTATCGGTTATTAATGTGGTTACTATATTCCACGGTAATTCTAAATTTGGTATTTTTCGGCCAATCTTATCTGATTCAACCATAACGATTACTTCACGGGCGGCCTTTGCCATAACTTGGCTTAAACCGACTAACTCATTAAAGGTAGTTGTGCCACGTTTTACATCTATGCCGTCTGCACCAATAAATAGCTGATCAAAGTCATAAGAGCATAATACGTTTTCGGCAACTTGCCCCTGAAAGGACTCAGAATGCGGATCCCACGTACCGCCGGTCATTAAAAGTGTTGGCTCGTTTTCAAGTGATAGTAAACGGCTCGCTACTTTAATGGCGTTGGTCATTACAACTAACCCGCGCTTATTTGCAAGCTCTGGGATCATAGCGGCCGTAGTACGCCCGCTATCAATAATAATACGGTTATGATCTTTTATAAGTGCAGCAGCTGCCTTTGCTATTGCTACTTTGCGCTTAGAGTCTATTTCGTCACTTACAATTTCTTTTGGCAGTGCGATAGCACCGCCGTAACGGCGCAGTAATAAGCCACTTTTTTCAAGCGCGGTTAAATCTTTACGAATGGTTACTTCAGATGTTTGAAACTGCTCCGCAAGCTTTTCAACAGCCACTTCACCTAGCTCATTTACCTGAGTAAGTATTAAATGACGGCGTTGCTGGGTGTTTCGTTTAGTCATAAAGCTCGCAGATTAAGTTTCGTTTCGAAAGATGTGCAATTCTAAACGAAACTAGTTAAATGGCAAGTGAACGAGCAAAAATAAAGCAGCTTTCAACGAGTAATAATAAAGGTAAAATAGTCACAGCATCTCTTAACTAAACAAAGAAACCTTAATGCAGCCATTTAATAGCTTAAACAAAGAGCTTTTAGCCCTACGTAGACAAACAGGCGAAATATGCCGACTCTTCAATAAAAGCCCGAGTAAAGGTAATTTAAAACGCATTAAAGAGCTATTCGCTCAATGCGGTGAAGGCGTAATTATAGAATCAGGTTTTCATTGCGATTATGGTAATCAAATAGCTATTGGTGATCGTAGCTTCATAAACATTAACTGTACGGTATTAGATGCCCCAATTAGTGAAGGAGCTATCAGCATTGGTGATGACTGCTTAATTGGCCCCAATGTTCAGCTATTGACTGTATCCCATGCTGTTAACCCTACACAGCGACTGAATAAAGAAAACTTTGCTGCTCCTATTACAATAGGCAACAACGTGTGGATTGGCGCAGGTGCAATTATTTTAGCGGGCGTATGCATTGGGGATAACAGTATTATTGGTGCGGGATCTGTAGTTACTAAAAGTGTAGAGGCGGATACTGTTGTTGCTGGTAATCCAGCTCGTGAGATAAGAGCACTATAATTATAATCGATGTTTTTTAGCGTCGGGAGTCGCTACGCTCGCCCGACCTACATTCTAGAAGTAGATGAGTGTGCATTAATTGTCCGCATTTTACTTTTCTACGGACGTAAAAAAGCCCGACTCTTTCGAGTCGGGCTTTCTTGTATTTGGAGCCTGGCAATGTCCTCTGGCAATGTCGTAGTGCCCACAGCGATAGAGAGTCACATAGCAAATGCTACACTATCGTTGGCCGGGCTCGCCTTCGAGCTGTTTTACTTCTCTTGTGAGTTAGCCATGGGTCTGGCTATTTATTAAATCCCAGACAGCAAAAAACCCGTCACATCGCTGTAACGGGTTTCTCTTATTTGGAGCCTGGCAATGTCCTACTTTCACATAGCAAATGCTACACTATCATCGGCGCTGTTTCGTTTCACTACTG